>DAOPXM010000009.1:0-39342 GCA_035352355.1 Deltaproteobacteria bacterium
GTTGTCGTCATTCCCTTGGCTCGATTCCTATGCGCTTACCGCGATGCTGCTTTCCCTTTCATATCGTCCCTTGGGGTGGAGGAGTCGCACCCTCGCACATCTCTCTTCTTATCGGCCGATCGAAAGAAATCTTGTAAAGAACTCCTCCTTTTATGCAAAAAAAATGGATTTTCCTTCACTTGGGCACATCGATCCGGGTGTTCCTCCCGGAGTGGGGTGGTCGTTGCGGCAAAAAGGGGATTTGGGGGGAGGCCTTACTCTGCCTGCGCCGGGGTGTCCGGTGCCGGGCTGCCGGCTGCGGCCTCGTATGTGGCAGGGATGGTTACTGGAACGGGCCTCGAGATGCTGCTCGTCCAGGCCTTGTGCACGGAGTGCAGGAGGGTGGCGAGCGGGATGGCGAAGACAAGGCCCCAGAAGCCCCAGAGCCCTCCGAACACGAGGATGGCCACGATG
The DNA here is from genome assembly GCA_035352355.1 of Deltaproteobacteria bacterium. Taxonomy (GTDB): domain Bacteria; phylum Desulfobacterota; class Desulfomonilia; order UBA1062; family UBA1062; genus Phosphitivorax. The sequence continues at coordinate 454 of DAOPXM010000009.1, forward strand.
GTGGCTACCGGGTGGATGTCCACCACCTCCGAAAGGAGCAGCGGCGCCAGGATGTTGCCGTCGACGGCGTGGATGACGGCATAGGCGGTGAGAACGTACACCAGGTTCAGGTCGAGCCCCCACTGGAAGAACGCGATGAGGGCGACCGGGACGAACATGACCGTGGCCCCGATGTAGGGGATGAGCACGGCGAGCCCCACGAAGAGCGACAGGACCATGGAGTACTGCAGCCCGATGAAGAAGAAGGTGATGTAGGTCGTGGACCACACCAGCACGATCTCCCAGATCTTTCCCCTGATGTAGTTGGCGAACTGTACGTTCACCTCGTGCCACACCCTCTTGGTGAGGCCGCGTTCCTCGGGGAGGAAGGAGCTCAGCCACTGGAAGATGATCTCCTTGTCCTTGAGGAAGAAGAACACGAGGAAGGGTACCAGGACGACGTACACGAGCAGCTCGATGAGGCCCAGCACCGAGTGCAGGGAGACCGTGAGGATGTACTCCCCGAGCACACTGATGTTGGCGTCGATGTAGGCGAAGACCCCATTGATGTTCTCATGCGAGATGAGCTGGGGATATTTTTCCGGCAGGCGCAGCAGCTCCTGCTGGCCCTTGGCTATCATGGCGGGGAGCTCCTGCAGGAGCTGGGAGAGCTGGTCCGTGAGGAGCGGGAGAAGTCCCACGATCAGTGCGGCGATCAGGGCGATGAAGAGCAGGGAGACAATGGTCACCGCAACGACCCTCGGGATGCGGAAGGACTGGAGCCAGGTCACGAGGCCGTCGAGGAGGTAGGCGATGATCATGGAGAGGATCACCGGCATGAGCATGTGCCCGAACATGAGGATGACGAACAGGCCGAACGTGAGCACAAGCACCAGGTTGATCACCTGGGGATCTGAAAAGTACCGCTGGAACCAGTCGTGAATGATCTTGTTCATGAAATCAGTACTACCAGGATTCCCGTCTACCACAAAGACCCGATGAGGGAAACCTTTATACTCCTCTGTCAGTGTCGCGCCTCGAATAGCTTCAAGGGCCTGTTGTGATGAACTATCGGAAGGGGAGGGGGGAAAATTGAGGGTTTGAAGGAGAGGGCTCCTTCAAACCCCTGTCTGCGACCACACGAACAGGTACGGTTTATTTGCCGAGCATCTTTGCCTTCAGGTCGTCCTGGGCGGGCTTGTCGCCGAGCCAGATGCCGAACAGGGCCTTTTTGAAGTCCAGGCCGGCGACGGTGTTCTTGAGCGTGCCGTTCTTGTAGATCTCGACACCCTTGCCGGGAACGTTCACGAAATCGAAGATGTCGCCGACCTTCAGGGGTTCCTTGAAGGTGGCCATGAAGGAATCGATCTTGGCCTGGATGGGGGCGGTGTTGCCCTTCGTTGCGTTCTGGAACCCTTCCTTGGTGGCCGCTTCCATCTTGTCGCTGGTGATCATCTTGGAGTTGATGTAGAGCCTGATGGCCATGGGCTGGTCCGCAGCTACGATGGCTGCCGCGTTGTTGCTCTTCTGGGCGAGGTAGAGACCTGCGATGTAGGCCTTGATGAAGAATTTCGTCCTCAAACCTGCGCCGTTCAGCGTGAGCGTGGTCCCGCCGGCGCTGATGGTATCAGCCATGTTTACGCCGGCGACTTCCATGGAATACCCTGCGGTAGCGAGCATGACGGAAACTAAAACGATCCCAGAAATCTTTTTGAACATGATACCCTCCTCATAACGCATTTTTTTCGCTTAGGATCTAAGCGTCTATCCTTGAGAGTTAAAAAGTGCCTTGGGATTGCAGGGCCTCCTGACATCAACGAAACAGCGTATCATATGTAAGATCTGTGTATCATGGTTTTTTAAAAAAAGGAACAAGAGAAATCAGCCGTGTATGAGGCCCGGAAGCATGATGTTCTCTATCCTGAGCCGCTCCCGCTCGAAGTCCTCGGGCGACGTTATGGGGGAGAGCTCGATGGGGTCCCCGTACCACAGCGTCACCCGGGAAAAGGGTTTGGGCACCATGAAGCGGTCCCAGCTGTTGAAGTACCAGGCCCTGTCGGCAGCGATATAGAAGGGGGCGATGGCGGCATTCCCCAGCTGGGCGAGGCGGATGAGGCCGGCCTTTATCCTGCCGGCCGGACCCCGGGGGCCGTCCACCACGTGGGCGGCGATCCTGCGCTCCTTGAGCTTTGCGACCATGCTGTCCAGTGCCTGTGCACCACCGCTCGAGGAGGACCCCCGGACGATGTCCCAGCCCGTCCGGATGGCGATCCCGGCCACGAGGGTCCCGTCCGAATGCCTGGAGATCATGAGCGGCGGCTTCAGGTGGCTGTAGTTCTTGAAATGCCGTATGGCGGCAAAGAACTGCTGGTGCCAGCAGCAGATGACCACCGAGCCGCCGGAGGCGATGCGGTCCATCCAGGGCCGCTCGTTCTGAACCGTGAGGCGGTAGGTGCTCTCGAAGCCCCTGATGGCGTGATACAGGAACGACAGACCGGGTTCGGACATCAAGAGCTTCTTGAAGGTCTTTGACATGGGTTCCTCTCTTCGTGGAGCAAAGGTGCGATGGCGTGAGGGACGCTGTCACCCGTTTCCGCAGCACTTCTTGTACTTCTTCCCGCTCCCGCAGGGGCAGGGATCGTTGCGGCCGACCTTTTCCCCCTCGCGCACCACCTGCTTCTGGGGGACCATCTTCCCCTGGGAGAAATACCACTTCCCGTCTTCCCTGGTGAACTCCGCTATCTCGTGGTGGGCGATGGGGTTGCCCTTGTGGCGATAGCGGGCGATGAACTCCACCTTGCCCTGGGTATCGTCGGGGCCGCCCTTTTCCGTGGACACGATCTCGAGCTCTTCCCACTGGGATTTCTCGGCCCATTTCCTGGTGCCTTTCATGTCGTAGTCGTTTCTCCCGTTGGGGTGGGTCGATTCCAGGAGGTAGTCGAGCTCAGCCTTGACATACGCAGTGTAGCGGGCCCGCATGACCTGCTCGGCGGTCTGTGGCTGCTGCTCGCCCTTGATGAAGGGCTCGCAGCACATGGCATACTCGTTGTTGGATCCGCATGGACACGTGCTCATTCTATGCTCCTTTGCAAAATATCGTATCGGTGTTGCCTTGGACACCCGGTGGATCGACCGGCCCGCCCCGTTCCCTTCAGGGACCTCAGGCGAGCTGCGAAGAGTCGGAAACCCCGAGGGTCTCGTAGATTTTCAGTGTAGCCTTCGCGTGGTTCAGGGTATAGAAGTGCACGCCCCGGACATGGTTGTCCACCAGGTCGCGCACCTGCTCCGTTGCCCAGTGTATCCCCACCCGTTCCACCGCCTCGTCGCTCCCCGCACGCTGGAGTGACCGGATGAGAGCCGCTGGAAACCTGGCCCCGGCGGCAAGCTCGGCCATGCGCACCATCCCGCTCCGTGAGATGATGGGCATGATGCCCGCGATGATGGGCACGTTGATCCCCGCGAGCTCGCACCGCTCGCAGAAGTCGTAGAAGTCGCGGTTGTCGAAGAAGAGCTGGGTGATGATGTAATCTGCGCCGGCATCCACCTTGGCCTTGAGGTAGTCGATCTCAAGGAGCCTGTTGGGGGTCTGGGGATGTCCTTCGGCAAACCCGGCCACACCGACGCACATGTGCGGGAAATGGTTTTTGATGAAGGAGACCATGTCCACGGCGTAGCAGAACCCGTTGCCGGAAGACCCGGGCGGGGGTGAGCCGGGGGGGGAGTCGCCGCGCAGCGCCAGGATGTTGGTTATGCCCTCGTTACTGTAGCGTTCGAGGATGGCCATGGCGTCGTCGATGGTCGTCTCCACGCAGGTGAGGTGGGAGACCACGGTGAGATCGGTCTCCTTCTTGATACGCACCACGAGGTTATGGGTGTTCTCGCGGGTGGACCCTCCGCTCCCGTACGTGACGCTCACCCAGGAAGGCTTCAGGGGGATCAGGTCCGCAACGGTCCCGAAGAGTTTTTCCCAGCCCCCCGGTGTCTTGGGGGGGAAGAACTCGAAGCTGAACGTTGTCTTCGTTTGGTTCAGTATGTCTCTCACCAGCATGGCATGCCCAATCTACAATGGATGGAACTTCTGTACAAGAATATGTTACCTACCGGATTCCGGGCGTGAATGCAAGGGATGCCCGGACAATGACCGGAAAGCCCTCCGGCAGGAAGGCGGGTCAGATGACGGCATCGAGCAGGCGTGCGTATTTCGCCGGGATCTCGAACCTCTTGTCTTTCAGGAGGTCCTCGGCGAGGATCATCATCCACTCCCTCGAGACCGAAACATCTCCCACGGTCACATAGCTCCTGTCCCCTTCCGTCAGGAACCGGTAGTCGTGGAGGGTGACCGTGACGGGTTCGGATTCACCCTTGAGAAGCACCTCAAGGTCGATGGTGCGGGCGGCCGAGTCGAGCCTGAACCCTTTGAGGTGTCCGTACCTGCTGACGACGCTCTCCCCCAGGACCTCGAGGGCCTTCGAGATGGCCCTGTCCTTGCCGTGACGTGCGAGATCCCTCACCAGTCCCATGGCTGAGACCCCTTCAGGCCTTCATCTGCCCCGTGGCCATGAGCAGCACCAGGTACAGCGGTGCGATGAGCTCCACGCAGTCGGACCGTGCTTCGGTGAGCACGTACCGTTCCGTGACATTGTGCACGCTGGTGAGCCACTCCTCCAACCTGCGGTTCTGCCGTGCCGCGTCGGCCATATCCCTGAACAGGGAGATGCCCGAATCGACGATGGCCTCCCGGTCGGGTTCGCCGAAGCGGTCGAAGACCTTGGACCCGACGTGGCGCATGAGGGAGAAGGCATCCAGCTCGTGGCCTTCCTCTTTGACCCACGACACCAGGGGCACGGAGCAGGCGGTCAGGAAGCAGGACGCGACCATGCACTTCTCCACCGTGCTGTGCTCGGGGTCGGGCACGTGCTCCGTGCCGGCGAGCGCATGCGAGCCGATGGACGACAGAATGACCGTGAGCGCGTCCCTGACGCTGTCCAACGGTCTCGAATCGTAGTCCCTGAGCAGGCTGTCCGCACAGCTCATGATGGCTTCCCTGTGTGATTTCTCAGCGATCATAGGACTCCCCCCTCCGTCACCGGTAGCCGCCCGGATTCATCGATTGCCATCGCCAGGAGTCTTCGCACATCTCCACGATGCCTCGGGAAGCCTTCCACCCGAGCTCCGCATGGGCCTTCGATGGGTCGGCGAAACAGGACGCGATGTCTCCCGGCCTTCTCGGGGCGATCCTGTAGGGGACCTTCTTCCCGGATGCCTGCTCGAAGGCCTTCACCATGTCGAGGACGCTGTAGCCCTGCCCGGTGCCTAGGTTGTAGGTGACGACCCCCGGCTTCTCCTGAAGCTTCTCCAGGGCATGGAGGTGGCCGACGGCCAGGTCCACCACGTGGATGTAGTCGCGCACCCCGGTGCCGTCGTGGGTGGGATAGTCGTTCCCGAACACGGACAGGACGGCGAGCTTGCCGATGGCCACCTGGGAGATGTACGGCATGAGGTTGTTGGGGATGTCGTTCGGGTCCTCGCCGATCAGCCCGCTCCTGTGGGCGCCCACCGGGTTGAAGTACCTCAGCAGGGCGATGTTCCAGGAGGGGTCGGAGGTGTGCAGGTCCCGGAGGATCTCCTCGATCATGAGCTTGGTGCGGCCGTAGGGGTTGGTGGCGCGCAGCGGGGCGCCTTCATGGATGGGCACGCTCTCGGGGTCGCCGTACACAGTTGCCGAAGAGCTGAACACGATGCTCTTCACCCCGTGCTCGCGCATCACCTCGCACAGGGTCAGCGTGCCGGAGATGTTGTTGCGGTAGTAGCGAAGGGGCTGTGCCACGGACTCGCCCACGGCCTTCAGGCCGGCGAAGTGGATGACGGCATCGATCGTCTGGCCCGAGAATATCGATGAGAGCCCTGCCTTGTCCAGCAGGTCCACCTGGTGGAACGCCAGGTCCTTTCCCGTGATCTTCTGCACCCTCTTCAAGGACTCTTCCTTGGAGTTGGACAGGTTGTCCGCAACGATGACCCCGTGTCCGGCCTCCAGGAGCTCGACGCAGGTGTGGCTTCCGATGTATCCGGCCCCTCCGGTTACCAGTATGTTCATGGCCATGTCCCCTACCAGATCTGTCGTGTCTTCACGCGGGAGTCTTCGCATATTTTCGCTGTCAAGTCAAAGGATAGCAGGACGGCTCTGCAGGGTCGACCGGCTTGTCGACCCCTTTCGCTCATGCGCCTGATATTCAGGATACGGGCTTTGTCTATTTTCTCGAAGTCAGAGACCTGGGGGCCTTCGCGGGGGAGCTGAGGGTGATGAGGTCGGCGAGTACGCGGCAGCTCTCGATGAGCACGGGGTCGTCCTGCTCCTTGACCTTGGAGTCCTTGTCCTTCTTTTTTTCGTCGTCATCATCGGCCAGGGCCTCGACGTTCTTCAGGAGGGGGAGTCCCTTGGCGCTCCGGCGGGTGTTCTCGAGCTCGAGCCGCTTCTTACGGATCTGGCTCTCTTCCTGGACCCTGACGGCCCGGTTGAGGGAAAACTCGCTCTTGGCGCGTATCTTGGCGAGGTAGGCGAGCATGTCCCTGTTGTAGATGTAGTCCGGATCGGCGGCCATGCGCTTCTGGTGCAGCTCCTTGAGCTTGGGAAGGTACGGCTTCACGTTGTTGTAGAAGCGGTGGGGCGCCCTGCTGATCGTGTCCCAGGGAAGGGCGGCGGGCAGGGAGCTCTCGCCGATCTTGGTCCTGTCGTAGAGGCTGGGGTAGAAGAGGTCGGGGATGATGCCGCGGTTCTGGGTGCTGGCTCCGGAGACCCGATAGAACTTGTCCGAGGTGAGCTTCAGCTGCCCGTAATCGAGGTTGATGAGCTTCTGCACCGAGCCTTTGCCGAAGGTGTCCTCGCCAATGATGACGCCTCTGCCGTAGTCCTGGATCGCGCCGGCGAAGATCTCCGAGGCCGAGGCGCTCAGGCGGTTGACCACCACGGCCAGGGGGCCTTCCCAGTAGGTCTGGGGGTCTTCGTCATAGAGCCTCTCCACGCGGTTGTCTGCGTCCCTGATCTGGACCACGGGCCCCTGGTCGATGAAGAGGCCGGTCATCATGTTGGCCTCCTGGAGGGAGCCGCCCCCGTTGTCCCTGAGGTCGATGACGATCCCCTCGACGCGGGCCTGCTTGAGCTCGTGGATGAGGTTCATGACGTCGCGGGTTGTGCTCTTGTAATCCTTCCTCCCCATGTTCAGGGCATTGAAGTCCTGGTAGAAGGTGGGGACGATGATGATGCCGATGCGCAGGGGACGCCCTTTTTCGCCCACGTCGATGATAACCTTGTGGGCGGCCTGCTCCTCGAGCTTCACCGTATTGCGGACGATGGGCACGATCTTGGTTTTGCGGGTGTCCAGGGCGTTGGCAGGGATGACCTTGAGCCTGACGACCGTTTCCTTGGGGCCGCGGATCAGGTCCACCACGTCGTCGAGGCGCCAGCCCACTACGTCCACGAGGTCGCCGTCGTGGCCCTGTCCCACGGCCACGATCCGGTCGTCGGGTTTGAGCTGTCCCGACTTGTCCGCCGGTCCTGCGGGGATGAGGCTGACGATCTTGACGTACTCGTCCTCGAGCCCGAGCATCGCCCCGATGCCCTCCAGGGAGAGGCTCATGTTGATGGAGAAGTTCTCCGACGACCGGGGCGAGAAATACTCCGTGTGCGGGTCGAAGGTGTGGGTGAAGGCGTTCATGAAGGTCTGGAACACGTCTTCGCTGTTGGTCTGGGAAACGCGCGCCAGCTGGCTCCTGTACCTCTTTGAGAGCGTCTGCTGCGCTTCCGTTATGGACTTGTCGTCCAGGAGCATGTTCAGGATGTCGTTCATGATCATCCTGCGCCACAGGCCCTCGAGTTCGGCCCTGTTCTTGGGCCAGGGGTCGTTCTTCCTGTCGGCGTCGATGGTCAGGTCCTGGTCGAACCGGATGCGGTCGATCCCGCCTTCCACCATGTTTATTGCATAGATGAGCCGCTCCACCATACGCTCCTGGAAGCGGTTGTAGATCCAGAACGGTGCCTTCATATCGCCGGTCCTCAGGACATCGTCCATGAGATAACGGTAGAACTCGAAGTCCTTGACGTCCGATGCCATGAAGAAGCTCCGCTGGGGGTCGAGGTCAGCGAGGTAGTTGTCCAGCACCTTCGACGAAAGCTTGTCGTCGATGGAAGGCTTCAGGTAGTGAATGTACTGGATGTACTTCAGGACGTCCCGGTCGGCCTTCTGGTGGATGCTCAGCGGTGCCAGCGGCTGGTAGTAATTGCCGGGTACCAGGGCGCTCTGGGCCGAAAGGATCGGCGATGCTGAGCACAGTTGGATAAGGATGGCCAGGAAGATGACGGGTAAGAGTACAGTTCTCTTCATGCGGGTTCACTACCTCTCGTACTCGGCTTATAGCAAGCCTGAAGGGAAAAAACAATGGGTGCTTGAAGAATGAATTTTTAGATGATTCCCGAAAACTCAGGGGTAACGGGAGGGGTGTCCTGCGGAATCGCCGGCTCATATCGAACAGCGATCCTGCAATCGGATCTGGTGGTTGCTGATCCGGCAAGCAGAATCGCTGAAGCGGGGTCCCGGTCTGAGCTGTATAACGTTTGCGGCAACAGGTTCCGGGTCAGTGATAGTCCTTGATGTTTTTTCCGGTGAGCCGTGCGTACAGGGTGCTGCCTTCCCGGAAGGAGGGGTCCGCATATCTCGCCAGTACAGGGAGCACCTCGGGGGAATTCCGGTCTATGGCCTCCATGACCACCTCCTTTTCGTGAGCACTGAAATCCGGAGACCACACGGTTTTCGTCCCGGTGGAGAGGCCCAGCCGCATGGTGCTCAACCGGAAGGATTCAGGGGAGGTGATGCTGAAGGATATGTGCAGGTACGCCGCCCTGACGAGCGGGAACACGTCATTCGAGTACTTCTTTTCCACTGTGAGCCAGTTCCGGGAGTCGCGGGCAGCGACTCTCAGGACCTTGTCTGCGGGTATTCCGGTGGTGAATGTGACGTAGTGCCGTCCTTGTTTGTCCACAACTGCAGTCCAGGACTTCGAGAGGAAGAGGTAATAGTGCTCGAACAGCCTTCCGATGGTGTTTTCGCTCTTCCCATAAGTGCTGGTGACCACCAGCGTGACGTCGGATTTCCTGCATCCGGACACGGACAGGGCCGCCGCGATGAAAGCGGCCAGCATCAGAGCCGAGCATCCACGTGCGCAGTCCTTCATTCCAAGCCCCACAGAAGCGGATCAGGTCCCCCAAAAAGATAATCAATACACACTTATTATATTCAATTAATTGAGAAGGACACAAGAATCATTTATGAGTCATCATCGGTGCCGCTCGTCTCGTCGATCCAGCGCAGGTAGCCTGTAAAACCCTTCTCGATGGGGACCAGGACGATCTCGGGGACTTCATAGCTGTGGTTCTCCAGGATGCACGACTCTATCCTCTCGTAATTCGCAGCCTTGGCCTTGATGAAGAGAAGGAGCTCGCTGTCCCTGGACACTTCGCCCTTCCACCGGTAGCAGCTCGTGATGGCGGTCGCCTGGACGCACGCTGCCAGGCGGCCTTCGATGAGGAGACAGGCGATCCTGTCGGCCTCCTCCTGGCTCGGGCAGGTGGTGAGCACCATGCAGTAGCCTTTCGGGTCTTTCATGGATTTCTCCTTTGCTTGTCAGGTTCGATCCGGTCGCTGATCGTGGGTATGAGCATCCGCTCCCGGGCTCACGTCCGGTTCCTGTACTCCCTGGGGAGGAGGAACCGAGTTATAAAATCTCCCATGCGGGGCACGAGGAAGTAGGTCGCACCCAGGACCTTGGGAAGCATGGCTGTGTCCGTCTCTGTCTTGCCTGTGCGGATGGCCCTGATGATCGCCCGTGCGCACTTCTCCGGACTCTGGGCAGGAGACTTGGCCAGGACCGGCTCTTCATCGGCCATGTCCGTCTTGACCATGGTGGGGAAGACCGTGAGCACGCGCACGCCGGTTCCATGGAGCTCCTGCCGCAGGATGGAGCTGAAGGCGGCAACCGCCCACTTGGAGCACGCATACACCCCGAGGTAGGGGAAGGGTGTTCTGACGATGATGCTGGCGATGTTCACCAGCAGGCCCCTGCTGTCTTTCAGGTGGGGAAAGGCCGCCTGGGCGCAGCGGAGGTATCCCAGGAGATTCGTGTCCATGAGCCTGTGAAAATCGTCCTGCGTTGCTTCCAAGAGGGGTTTTTCGAGGGTGATGCCCGCTACGTTCATGAATACGTCAATGCCGCCCAGGGCCTGTGCCGCAGAGGCCACCATGCCTTTTACGGATGCGTTGTCGGTCACATCGCAGGGCAGGGTGACACAGGTTCCGCCTGCGGCCTCGATCAGGCGCCTGGTGTCGCCCAGTTTTGCCTCGTCGCGGGCCGCAACCCCGACGCGCGCGCCCTCCCTGGCCATTGCAACGGCCAGCGTCTTCCCGATACCCCGGCTCCCTCCGGTCAGGACCACTGCCTTGCCGCGAAGGTCATATCTCATGGATACCTCCTCCATGGATTCACGAGTCACAGTGTGCGGGAGCTCAGCACGCACCACACCATACTATTATAACCAGAACCATCGGTAAAGAAAGCTTTTTTCCGGGCCGATCCGCAGGCCACGGGAAGATATCAAGATGGCAAGCAGCTCGACCTCGTCACGTAAGGGGCATTCGCCCCAATCACTTCGTACCGCTGAATAATATTGACAGATGCTTTCCCATAATATACTTTGTGAGAAAGTATAGAGTGCATAAACTATTTGTCACCCAAGTATTCAGGCAGGGCTGTTGAATGCTACACCTCCTGTGCTCAGCGTACACTCGGCGGTCAGCCATACTGACCCGATCCCAGCGCCCTTTCCAGAGGTGCCGGGCACACGGCTGAAAGCTCAGGCAAGAGGCAGAGCGGTGTTCCGGGCGCTCCCGCAGATGCGCCCGGAAGAGAATCTGCCCGCATGCGGGCCGGTTTCTCGTGCGCAAGGCAGGGTGATGGTCAGGGCTTTCACGGTAGGTGCAACGCAAGGACTTGAGGGGAGGTCGTATGATCGACGAAAAGTATCGTGACGCAATCCATCTCCTTGCCGATTCCGTTCCCATCATAGGCAAGACCGGCGCCAGGATCGAGAGCCTGAGAGACCGCTATGCACGCATCGTCATGCCGCTTGAGCCGAACGTCAATCATATCGGGATCATGTACGGCGGCTCGCTGTTCATCCTGGCCGAGCTCTCCGGCGGCGTCATCTGGTATGTCTCCTTTGACCACACGAGATTCTACCCCATCATCAAGGAAGTCTTCATCAAGTACCGCAGGCCTGCGGCCACCGACGTGAGCCTCGAGGTCACCCTCGGCGAGGACGAGGCCAGGGCCGTGCAGGAGGCTGCGGAACGGGAAGGGAAGAAGGACTGGACCATGGACCTCGAGCTCAAGGACGCCCAGGGCGAGGTGGTGAGCCTCGTGCGGGGGACCTGGCAGCTCAGGAAAATACCTGGATAAAAAAAACAATAACTAATAAAGGAGCAATACGATGGCTAACAAGATTGTGGATGTGCGGGATCAGCATTTCATCATGTACGAGATGCTCGGCGTGGACAAGCTCTGCGAGTATGACAAGTTCAAGGACTTCTCCAAGGACATGTTCGATATGATCCTCACCGAGGCCGAGAAGATGGGCACGGACGTCATATTCCCGACCCTGGCCGAGGGCGACAAGGAAGGCTGCACGCTCAAGGACGGCCAGGTGTACGTCCCGAAATGCTATCACGCTGCGCTCAAGAAGTTCGTGGAGGGTGGCTGGATCGGCATGCAGTTCCCGCCCGAGGAAGGCGGACAGGGGCTGCCCAACAGCGTGGCCATCGGTGCCATGGACTGGTTCTACCACAACTTCGCGTTCTCCGCGTACCCGTTTGCCGCTGAAGGCGCGGCCCACCTCATCCTGACCTACGGCACCGAGGAGCAGAAGAGAAAATACATGGACAAGATGGTGCAGGGCATCTGGGGCGGCACCATGGCGCTCACCGAGCCCAATGCCGGTTCCGACCTCGGCAACATGCAGACCAAGGCATTCCGTCAGCCCGACGGCACCTTCAAGCTCCAGGGCACCAAGATCTTCATCACCGCAGGCGACAACGACCTGTACGAGAACATCGTGCATCCCGTGCTCGCCAGGATCGAAGGCGACCCGGCAGGCACCAAGGGCATCTCCATCTTCCTCATGCCCAAGTACCTCGTGAACGAGGATGGCTCGCTCGGCAGGCGCAACGATTATGAGATCTCCGCCATCGAGCACAAGATGGGCATCCGCGGCTCAGCCACCTGCATGCTTTCCATGGGTGACAACAACGAGTGCTATGCCGAGCTTCTGGGCAACGAGCGCGAGGGCATGAAGGTCATGTTCCAGATGATGAACGAAGCCAGGCTCGTAGTCGGCCTCCAGGGCCTCTGCAGCGGCTCCATCGCCTACCTGCACGCCCTCCAGTACACCAAGGACAGGCTCCAGGGCTCGTCGCTGATGGATTTCAAGAACCCCGAAGCTCCCCGTGTGTCCATCATCAACCACCCCGACGTCCGCAGGATGCTCCTGTCGATGAAATCGTCGGTCGACGCCATGCGCGGCCTCATCTATTTCACCTCCTACTGCTTCGACATGGAGAAGGTGGCCAAGGACGAGGCTGAGAAGGACAAGTGGCTGGGCATCGCCGAGGTGCTCACGCCAATCGTCAAGGCCTACTGCTCCGATGTGGGCTTCAGGGTCACCGAGACGGCCATGCAGTGCTACGGCGGATACGGGTTCTGCTGCGAGTATCCGGTGGAGCAGTTCCTCAGGGATGAGAAGATCGCGTCCATCTATGAAGGAGCCAACGGCATCCAGGCCCTGGACCTTATCGGCCGCAAGCTGGGCATGAAGAAGGGCGCCTACTTCATGAGCCTGCTCATGGAGATGGGCAACACCGTGAACAAGTACAAGGGCCTCGCCGGCAACGCGGACGTGGCTGAGGACGTGCAGAACGCCATCAACAGGCTCGCCGAGATGGGCATGTACCTCGCCTCCTGCGGCAAGCAGGGCAAGTTCCTCGTCCCCATCAACAATGCCTACCCGTTCCTCATGATGATGGGCAAGGTCGTGTCCGGCTGGCTCCTGCTCTGGCAGGCGGGCGTGGCCCAGGAGAAGCTCGAAGCCCTGGCGAAGGAAAAGGGCGTCGACCCGGCGGACAAGCAGGCCATGGCCCAGCTCTGCAAGGACAGCAAGGACGCCGCGTTCTACACCGGCAAGATCTACTCGGCAAGGTTCTTCGCCAAGAACGTGCTGCCCGAGGTGGATGCGATCTGTGCCTCCATCAAGACCGAGGACATGTCAATCCTTGAGATCCCGGAGGAGAGCTTCGCGTCGTAGGTTCCAAGAGTTACAAGGAAAGAGAAAAGGGGGACCGTCCGGTCCCCCTTTTTGTTGTCCGGAGGGCAGATCAGGGTCTGCCCGTGTCATGATCAGGAAGCGTATTTCTCGGAATACTGCTCCACGATCTTGTATTTCTGCACCTTGCCGCTCGCTGTCATGGGCACTTCCCGGGTGAACTCCCAGTACTTGGGGATCTTGTGGCGCGCGATCCTGCCGGTGCAGTATTCGATGAGCTCATCCTTGGTGACCGTCTCGCCGGGTTTGGTGATCACCACGGCGAGGAGCTGCTCGCCGTACTTCTTGTCCGGCACCCCCACCACGTAGACGTCGCTGATCTTTTCGTGCCGGTGGAGGAATTCCTCTATTTCCCGGGGGTAGATGTTCTCGCCGCCGCGGATGACCATCTCCTTGATCCTGCCCGTAACCTTGAAATTGCCCTGCGCGTCGAGGGTGCCGAGGTCGCCTGTGTGAAGCCAGCCATCCCTGTCGATGGCCTTCTTCGTATCCTCGGGCATCTTGTAGTAGCCCTTCATGACGCAGGGGCTCCTGGTGACGATCTCGCCCTGGACGCCAACCGGTGCGTCCTCGCCCGTTGCGGGGTCAACGATCTTGCCTTCGATGCCCGGCAGCAGCCTGCCCACCGTGGAGACCCTCACATCGACCGGGTCGTCCCTGCGGGTCATGGTCATGACCGGGGAGCTCTCGGTCTGACCGAAGGCAATCACCACCTCGGGGCAATGCATCTTTTCGCGTACGTTGTTCATGGCCTCCACCGGACAGGGGGCGCCGGCCATGATGCCGGTCCTGAGTGAGGACATGTCGTAGGAGCTGAAATCCGGATGGTCCATGATGGCGATGTACATGGTGGGCACGCCGTTGATGGCCGTGCATTTCTCCTGCTGGATGTACTGGAGCGCCTTGAGAGGATCGAAATATTCCACGACCACCATGGTGGAGCCGTGCACCACGCAGTTGAGGGAGCTCATAACGCAACCGAAGCAGTGGAAGAGAGGGACCTGGACCAGGAGCCTGTCCTTGGGCGTCATGCCCATGACGTCGCCCACCATCCGGGCGTTGTTGATGACGTTGAAGTGAGTGAGCATAACCCCCTTGGGGAAGCCCGTGGTGCCCGATGTGTACTGCATGTTCACTACATCGTTGAAGTGGGTTGACCTCTGTCTCTCCTCGAGCTGCTCGTCCGAAACCGATCTGCCCAGCTCGATCATGTCCTGGAAGTGGTACATCCCTGGGGTTTCCTTCCTCTCGCCGATGTACACGACATTCTTGAGGAAGGGCAGAGCGGGCGAATTCAGCTCGCCCGGCTTCGAGTGATCAAGCTCGGGGATGACCGTCCTGACGGTCTGGTAGAAATTGGTGTCCCGGTACTGCTCGATGAGAAACAGGGTCGTGGAGTCAGACTGCTTGAGGATGTATTCGAGCTCGCTCGACTTGTAGTTCGTGTTCACCGTCACCAGGACCGCACCGACCATGCCCAGGGCGAACTGCAACTCGACCCATTCCGGGATGTTCGTCGTCCACACGGACACGTGGTCGCCCTTTTTTACCCCGAGAGCCATCAGACCTTTCGCCACGTCTATGCATGCCTTCTGGAACTGGGAATATGTCATTCTCAGAGCGGTGGCAGGGTAGACCAGGGCATCGTTGTCCGGATAAGCGGAGGCCGTCTTTTTCAGGAGCTCTCCCATTGTGATCTCGACAAACTGTTCCATCGAAGAAATCTCCTTTGCATACGATATTTTCATATGTCTCCTGCTCCAGCACTCGGCATGGGCAGACAATATTGACAGGCAAATCAATAAAAAATCAGATACCATGGTTCTGATTCCCGAGTCAATATTTTTTGTGCAGGTAAAATATTGATTATTATTGAGATGGTCTTGGGGGCTCTGATGCCGTCTGAATACACGGACCAGTACTTGGAAAGAAATGGTGATGCCCCTATAAAATTGGAAGAAAGGGGCGTGAGTGGGCCTCGCCATATTTCTGGAAGGGAGGGAGCGTATGGGGCAGGAAAGCTTCATCGTCCTGTGCCCGCACTGCGGGGCAAAGAACCGGTTGCCGCTTCAAAGGATGACCAGCAGGGCCCGGTGCGGGAAGTGTCACCAGCCGCTGACGACAACCTCCGCTGGATCTCATCCGGCACATCCGGTCAATGTGACGGATGCCAATTTCCAGCAGGAGGTGCTGGGATATCCCGGACCTGTGCTCGTTGACTTCTGGGCACCCTGGTGCGGGCACTGCAGGACCCTGGAGCCTGTCCTGGACCAGCTCGCCGGAGAATTCTCGGGCAGGATAAAGATCGCCAAGCTCAACGTGGAAGCAAATCCAGGGGTGGCGTCGAGCTACGATATCCGCTCCGTCCCGAGCATGCTGTTCTTCCGGAACGGCAAGGTGGTGGATACGGTGGCAGGTGCACTGCCCAAAGCCGAAATCGCCAGGCATATCCAGGCTCTTCTCTGATTCATGGCTTTTTGTCCTTGCCAAGCGGATCGATCCGTGCCAGATAGTGGCTCGTGATCACCTTTGCCAAGACATCAGGAATCGTGAGCCACGACAGTCCAGCCATGAGATCCGATCGTGCAGGAAGGTTTTCATGAACAGGGGCATCCCCGATCAGGAAAACCGGAAGGTCACCAGGCTCCGGCTCCTTTCCTATAATATTCAAGTCGGGATCACCGCGACGCGGTACCGCGACTATCTGATCCACATCTGGAAATACCTGCTCCCGTACGCCCGCAGGACGAGCAATCTCAGAATGATAGCAGGCATGATCTCGGGGTTCGACATGGTGGGCCTCCTGGAGCTCGACAGCGGCTCATTGAGGAGCGGCTTTGTCAATCATGCCGAGTTTCTTGCGAAAGAGGCAAGGTTCCCCCACTGGTATGAAAAGATCAACCGGCAGTGGGGCAGGGTGGCCTGCCACAGCATGGGGCTGCTCACCAGGTACCCACCCAACGAGATCAGCCGGCACAACCTCCCGGCGCTGGTCCCCGGAAGGGGGGCGCTCAAGGTGTGCTTCGGCAATCAGGACGATCCCCTCGTGCTGGTCCTCGCCCATCTCTCGTTGAGCAGGAACGCGCGGCTTGCCCAGATGGAGTTCGTGAGCGGGCTCATCAAGGGCTACAACCATGTGGTCATCATGGGCGACCTGAACTGCGGATACAGCAGCAGGGAGCTGTCACTGCTCCTCAGGGAGGCGAACCTCTGTATGCCGTACGCGAATCTCTCCACCTATCCCAGCTGGAACCCCAGAAAGCACCTCGATCACATCCTGGTGTCGCCCACCATCGGGATCGAGTCGGTGAGCGTACCGAGCTATCCGTACTCGGACCACCTCCCCATAGCCATGGAGATAAGCGTGCCGGAGAATGTCTTCCTGCCCTTGGGCGGCACGTACTCGAAGGCCAGGGCGGCTTAAGGGCAGGCCGCCGTTCCGTCGGCCGGGAGACCGGCTATCTGACGTCAAAACCGGCAAAGAATCCTTTGCACTCTTCCACCTGGGACAGGGGCATCCACTCCTTCATGGAGGCCTGCCCGGACAGCGGGCTCGACTGGCCCAGGGACTCGGTCTTCGAGAACCAGAGGGGATTGTAGGGAAGCAGCTCGACCCTGCTGATGCCCAGACCCTCGAGGAAGCGGGCTATGGCCGTGAGATTCCCGGCCGTTGCCGTGATGCCCGGGATGAGCGGCACCCTGGGCAGGAGGACCTTCCCGTCCGAGGAGCAAATTCTGCTCAGGGATCCAAAGTTCCTGAGGATGACCTCGTTTCCCACCCCGCAGTACCTCTTGTGGGAAGATTCGTCGAAGAGCTTGAGGTCGAAGTAGATCATGTCGAGGTGAGGATACATTACCTCGAGGAATCGCTGCTCATCGAACAGCCCGCACGTCTCCAGGAGCGTGCTCACCCCCTGTTCGCGCGCGGACCGCAGGACCCGGGACGCGAAGTCCATGTACAGGGTGGGCTCTCCGCCCGAGAGGGTGATCCCCCCTCCCGAGGCCTTGAAAAAGGGCGCGTCCTTGAGGATCTCCTTCATGAGATCCTCAAGGCTCCAGAACACCCCCACCTGTGAGAGGGCGGTGCTGGGGCACTCGTTCACGCAGGCCAGGCAGAGGGTGCACTTCTCCCGGTCGATGAAGCAGGCTTTCTCCTTCCGGAGGGCCCCCTCCCGGCAGACTGCCGTGCAGGAGCCGCACCCGATGCATTTTTCGCGGTCGAACCTGAGCTCGATCTTCGCTTTCTTGCTTTCCGGGTTGTGGCACCACACGCAGCTCAAGGGACAGCCCTTGAAGAAGACCACCGTCCTGATGCCCGGGCCGTCGTCAAGGGAGTTGCCCTTGACCTCGAAAATCAATCCCTTTTCCTTCATGGGTGCAGTTTTCCTCTTGTCAGACTCCGAATTCGGCACGCTCTATGAGTTCGAGCTGAAGGTCGCGGTTCAGGGTCACGAAGTAGGCGTTGTACCCGGAGATGCGGACCATGAGGTCCCGGTAGTTCTCGGGATGGGCCATGGCGTCCTTCAGCGTGGCCGAGGAGACAACGTTGAACTGCATCTGCATGCCCCCGAGGTCGAAGTAGGTCTTGGCGTACGAGAACACGTGGTCAACCGCTTCCTCGTGGCTTTCCTTTGCCGAGGGGATGACCTTCACGTTGAACGCGATGTTGTTGTTCATGTGCCGGGGATTGAGCATGGAGACGTCCCGGATATTGTCGAGGAGGTTCTTCGATGCGTGGGCTTCCGGGGTCAGGCCGGGGGTGAAGGGCTTGCCAGCGAGCCGTCCCGACGGCAGGGCTCCGGTGAGGGTGCCGAAGGCAACGTGGTTGGACATGGACCAGAAGCCCGTCGTGTACCTGCCGCCCCTGAAGTTCGTGTGCTCCATGAACCGGTCGTGGATGAACCTGGTGACCCGGTTGGCCACCTCCACGGCCTCGCCCTTGCCGGACCCGAAGAGCGGCACCTTGTTGAGAACCAGGGAATGGAGGTAGGGGTTCTCGGCGAAATTGGTCTCCATGGCCCGTTTGACTTCCTTCAGGGTCACCTTCTTCTCGTCATAGACGAGCTTCTTGATGGCCATGAGCGAGTCCGTGATGTCCGCGAGGCCGATGCACGCTGTGCCGGAAGAGTTGTAGAGCGCTCCCCCCCTGGTCGCATCCCTGCCTTTCGTGATGCACCCCTCGATAACGCCCGACATGAACGGCGTGGGCCTGAGCACGCTGTGGGCCTCGCCCAGGAGCCGGTTGTACTCGCATGCGTTGTCGATGAGGAACACGAGCTGTGAGCAGAAGGCCTCGAAGAACTCCTCGAAGGTGGCGAAGGCCCCTGCGTCGACGTCCCCGGTCTTCGGTCCCACGTCCCACCGCATCAGGGGATGGCGGCCGTTGAACATGGCCATCTCGAGCGCCGCCACCATGTTGAACATCATGCAGTTGGTGTGGCCGATGTGCTTTCCGGAGAGCGTCGGCTCCACGCAGCCGGTGGCTGCCCAGTCCCGCAGGTGCTCGGGGGGGTAGCTGAACTCCTCGAGCGAGCCCATCACCACGGTATCGTTGTGGATGGAAGGCGTAGAGGTGGTGTTGATGTTGACCTCGCAGAGGCGCTTCAGGTACGTCTCGCTGTTCTTCTCCCTGTTGTACCTGGCATTGACGTTCGGGTCCCTGATCTTGAGCATCTCGGTGACCTTCAGGAAGATGTAGGTCATGTCGTTGACCGCGTCTTCGCCCCCGGGAGTGACGCCCCCAAGGGTGATGGCCTGGTCGGATGAGCTTCCCCCGAAGAGGTAGTTGCCGATGTCCGGGATGAGGGGGAGGTGGTCGGTGCAGCGCATGTAGAAGCACCCGACGAGCTCGACGGCGTGCCTGATGTACGCCTCCCGTTCCGCCTTGCCGGTGATCCTCTCCAGGTCGGCGATGAAGTACGGCTGGAGCCATTGGTCCATCCTGCCCAGGGAGAACCCCGCGTTCGTGCTTTCCATGTGCACCCCGATCCAGTGGATCCAGATGGCATTGACGGCCTCGTCGAGGGTCGTGCAGGGGTTCTCGGGGACACGGGCGCAGATCCCGGCAAGGCGTTCGATCTCTTCCCTGCGGCGGGGATCCCTCTCTGCAGCCGCTTCAGCCTTCGCCTGCCTGGACAGGTTCCGTGCATAGGCGTTCAGACCCTCGTAGCAGAGGATAATGGCCTCGAGCGTGCTTTTCTTGAGCTCGTCGGCGGTCGTGTCCCTGGCGAGCTCCTCCCTGGCCTCCCGGATGATCCCGCTCGTCCCGAGCCTGAGCAGCTTGGGATAGTCGAGAATGGTATGGGAAAGGGCGGCCGTCTTCCAGAGGAAGTATACGGCAAAGCGCTCATCGAGGCTCTGGCACAAGGGCGAGTGGTACGTGTCCCTGACCCACTCCCGGAAATTCCTCCTGATCCAGAAGGGGAACACGGTATGGTGAAGGACCTTTCTCGTCTCGTCGCTGATGTCGTAGGGAAAGAGTTGCCGGTAGGGCGTGGTGAAGAGCTCTCCCCAGATCATGGTGCCGTGGGAGTCGGGATAGAGCACGACCCCGATCTCGTGGGTCGTGGTGGTGCCGGCGATGAGATCGCCTGTGCGGATGATGGGCTTCCTGTTCTCCATGAGGTACTTGAAGGCATGGGCCTGCCGGAGCTCAGGAATCCAGGGAGAGCCGTCCCGCTTCTCCTCGAACCCGTTTTCTCGGAACCACCTGGTGAGGAGGAGGGGACGCTCGTGGCATATGGCCGGCCTCACTGTGAAGTGTATGTCGAGGAACCGTTCGAGTCTTGGGAAATCTTTGAGGGAATACCGTGACAGGGCGATGTCGTCCCTGAGGAAGAGCACCCTGGGATCCTTCGAGGGGGTCTCCAGGGATGAGCCGGCCCTCGACCTGGGCTCCGGGGCCGGTCCCGCAGGTGAAACCGAGCAGTCCGGCGTTGCGGGCTCCTGAGCCTGCTTCTGCATCATCCTGATCTGCTGGTTCTTCACGAGCAGTGAGATGAGGAAGTTGCATATCTGGGCATAGGCGAGGTTTCCCTTCACCACCATCTTGCTCTTGAGCAGGAGGTTCAGGATCTCGTTGGGCGGGAGCGTGACGAGGTCCTTCAGCACGGAATTATCCTTGCAGAGGATTTCGACGTCAGCGGGCTCGGATGAGCCGCCCTTCACGCTCAGGCGACCGTTGCGAAAGGAGAGGACCTGGTCTACGTTGCCCCCCTCCGTCTTCACCCTGAGGCTGAAGTTGAGCCACCCGTCATCGAAGCGCAGGTATTTCCTGAGCTCCGGGACATAATTGAAGAGGAATGCCATCGTCTGCAGTGCCGCGTACGTTGCGATGCTCGCCAGATCTCTTTTCAACATGCAACACCTCCTGGTACTCTCAGATTCTTCAGATGCAACACCTTAATCAAGTCCGGGCAAGACTCCAGAAAACGGATGCTGAAAAAAGCCGGGCCCGGAGAGGGATGCTCCATCCATGCGCACAAGCGATTCTCAGCCCTTCCCGGCAGAGGCCGGTTCTCAAGCAACCCTGACCTAGCCGGAGTCAGGGGCCCGGTTCCCGGCCTCATCGGAGAGGATGGGGGTCAGGATCTCCTGTGCCATGTGCTCGACGATCCTGTCCGGGTTTTCGTCAACCTCGGGGAGGACCCTGCTGTTGTACAGGGCAATGATCCCATGGAGCGTGCTCCAGAGCTTGATGATGGAGTATCGTATCTCTTCCTTGGGTACGAACCCCGTGGCATGGATGTATTCCTGGAATGCGCGGGTGGTGACGTCGATGAGCTTGAGTGCGTTCTGCTTCTCGACATACGCCACCGGTTCGATGTCGGTTCCGATGTAGTCACGGTATTTCGGGGCGTCGGAGGTGAACATGATGTTGTAGTAGTGTGCCTTGTTTATGCCGAAGTCGATGTAGGCCCTGACCATGTCCCTGAGCTTGCGGGCAGGGTCACCGGGCGACAGGAGGATCTCCTCGAAACGCTGATGGAGCATCTCGAACCCCCGGGTGAGGATCATCAGGTAAAGCTCGTCCTTGCTCGAATAGTAGTTGTAGATGGTCGTGGCGGAGAGCCCCAGGCGGGAAGCGAGCTTTCTCATGCTGAACGCGGTGAATCCGTGCTCGGAGATGAGGGTGAGGGCCTCTTCCAGAATTTTCTCCCGTATGAGCTCTCTGTCTTCTTGACTCCGTGCGGCCTTTGGCATATAAAGCACCTATAATAACGCTGTTAAGATAACGGCGTTATTATTAATCCCGGGTATGCATAATGTCAAGGCGAAACAAACCGTGCATGCCGGCATGCTGGTTTCACCGGAAGCCATTCCCGCAGTGAAGGAGGATGCATGAACCGAGGGTACATGGGCAAGATCTTGATGGTTGACCTCTCGAAGGGGGAATTCCTGGAGGAGAAAGTGCCTGACGAGGTCTATGAGAAGTATCTTTCCGGGCTCGGGCTTGCGGCGTACATCCTCTACCAGAGGATCCCCGCGAATGCCGACCCGCTAGGCCCGGACAACATCCTCGCCTTCGTCTCCGGCCTGCTCACGGGAACAGGGAGCCTGTTCTCCGGCAGATGGATGGTGGCGGGCAAGTCGCCGCTCACCGGGACCTGGGGAGACGCCAACTGCGGTGGGTCGTTCTCTCCGGCCATCAAGCGCTGCGGCTACGACGGGATCTTCTTCCGGGGGATCAGCGAAAAGCCCGTCTACCTCTATGTGAGCAACAGGAAGATCGAGCTCAAGGACGCCTCTTCCCTGTGGGGCAAGGACGCCATCGAGACGGAAGAACTTCTCCAGGAGGAATACGGCCCCAACGCCAGGATAGCCGTCATCGGACCTGCCGGAGAGAAACTCTCACTCATCTCGGGCATCTGCAACGACAAGGGCAGGATCGCTGCCAGGTCGGGGCTCGGCTCGGTCATGGGCTCGAAGAGGCTCAAGGCCGTTGTCCTGGACGGGAAGAAAAGGATCGGGATCCATGACCGGATCGAGGTGCACAAGCTCAGCAAGATGTGCAACAGGTGGGTCCAGTTCCAGCCGCCCCTGGGGCCGAGCATAGTCCCAGCGCTTCTGGGCACACTTTTGAGGATCCTCCCCACGGCCATGGCCCAGGACGGGCTGATCTACAAGATGATCCTCAGGCAGTGGGGCACCGGGGGCCTTAACCAGATGTCTCCGGAGTGGGGAGACTCGCCCATCAAGAACTGGAAGGGCAGCAGCAAGGACTGGCCCCTGAAGAAATCGAAGTCGGCCGATCCCGACCTCATCAAGAAGACCGAGTTCGTGAAGTACCACTGCTACTCGTGCCCTCTGGGCTGCGGGGGAAAGTGCTCCATGACCGGGAAGTACACCGAAACCCATAAACCGGAGTACGAGTCGGTGCTGGCCCTGGGCGGGCTGTGCATGAACGAGGACACGGACAGCCTTTTCTACCTCAACGAGATCCTCAACCGCGCGGGCATGGACACCATCTCGGCCGGAGCCACCGTGGCCTTTGCCATGGAGTGCTATGAAAAGGGGATCCTCACCCGTGAGCACACCGGCGGCATCGATCTGACCTGGGGGAACACCAGCGGCGTTATCGAGCTGGTGGAGAAGATGATCCGGCGGGAGGGCATCGGCGACATCCTGGCCGACGGCTCAAAGCTCGCCGCCGAACGGATCGGAAAGGGTGCACACGAGTTTACGGTACATGCCGGCGGCCAGGAGCCTGCCATGCACGACGGCAGACAGGACCCCGGATTTGCGCTCCACTACTCCGTGGAGCCCACCCCGGGGAGGCACACCATCGGGTCCCAGCTCTACTACGAGATGTTCCAGCTCTGGAAGAGGGTCAAGGGCATCCCGAAGAAATGGCCGTTCGAGATCTACCCCAAGAACAGAAAGTACAAGGCATCTAAAGACCAGGCTCTCGAAACAGCCGCCTGCAGCAAATACATGAACGTGATCAACGGCTCGGGCCTGTGCATGTTCGGATGCTTCCTCGGCATCACGAGGACCCCCACGTTCGACTGGCTCAATGCCGTCACCGGGTGGAACAAGACCCCCGAAGAATATATGGAGATTGGCGAGCGGATCCAGACGATCAAACAGGCGTTCAACATCAGGCAGGGGGTGGATCCCAGGAAGAACAAGCTGAGCCCGCGGGGACTGGGCACGCCCCCCCAGGCTGAAGGTGCCAACAAGAACAGGACCGTCCCCATCGACAAGATGATGGCCGACTACTGGGAACTGTTCGGGTGGGACCCCGCAACGGGCAGACCCAGGGACGAGACCCTGGCAAGGCTCGGTATCCACTAAGCGCAAGGGGGAGATGAGATGCCGTATACGATAACAGAAAAGTGCAACGGGTGCGGGGCCTGCGCCAGGATATGCCCCGCCGACGCCATATCAGGAGAGAAGAAGGCTGTCCACAAGGTCGACGGAGAGCTGTGCATCGAGTGCGGGGCCTGCGGGCGGACATGCCCGAGGGAAGCGGTCCTGGACCACAAGGGAAGGCACTGCACCATGCTCAAGCGTTCCCAGTGGAGCAAGCCGAGCTTTGACCGCAAGACCTGCATGTCGTGCAACATCTGCATAGACGCCTGCCCGGTGTCCTGCATAGGCCTGGCTGAGCCGGTGGACAGGAAGGGCGCCCACGGTTACCCCTATGTCAGGGACGAGAAGGCCTGCATCGGATGCGGCTTCTGCGCCCTGTCGTGCCCGGTGGACTCCATCACCATGGTCTTCCCCCTGCCCAAGGAGGCAAAGGTCTCACAGGGTGAGGGGAAGAGTGCTGCCGGGTAAGGAGTCGAGCCGGGGGCTGCCCCGGTTCTCCTCCCATCCGGAGAGGTTTCAGTACATGACCGCCGTGAGGAAGTAGTCCGCGATGAGGATGCTCACGGACGAGATGACCACTGAGCCCGTGGTGGATTTCCCCACGCCCTCGGCACCGCCCGTCGTGGTGTACCCCTTGTAGCATCCCACCGTCGAGAGGATCAGCCCGAAGCACGTCGCTTTGCCCAGGCCGGTCATGAGATCGGAGGGATACACGTACTGGGCTATCCGTGCCATGAACACGCCCTGGTCTATGTCCAAAAGCACGACCCCGACGAGGTAGGAGCCGAGCACGCCTATGGCGTTGAAGGCGAGGGCGAGCATGGGCATCATGATGATCGCGGCGGCTATGCGGGGTATGACGAGATACTGGAAAGGGTTGACCCCCATGACGATGAGGGCGTCCACCTGCTCGGTCACCTTCATGGTCCCGATCTCCGCGGTCATGGCCGACCCGGCCCGGGCAGTCACCATGAGCGCGGAGAGGACCGGCCCCAGCTCCCGGAACAGGCCCAGGGTCGTCGTCGATCCCACCAGGGACTCTGCGCCGAAGAGCCGGAATCCGTAGTGGGTCTGCAGCGCGCTCACCATGCCCGTGAAGATCCCGGTGAGGAGGACCACGCTGATGGATTTCACCCCGATGAACTCCATCTGCTTGAAATACTGGCTTAAATATATCGGACGCTTGATGAGCCAGTAGAGGATGCTGTAGCAGAAGAGGGCAAAGTCCCCCACCTGCTCGAGGGCATCAAGTGTGACGCGTCCGATGTATTCGAACAATCTCATGCCTTTAAGCTAGTGGACCTTTACCCTGCCCACGGCATCCAGCCAGCCTCGGTAGAGCCTCTGCCGGGTTTCCTCCGGGATGACCGGAAGGAAACGCCTGTCGGACTTCCTCAGCTCCTTGATGCCGGCCCCTGCCTTCCAGAACCCGGTACCGATGCCGGCGAGGAAGGCCGCCCCCATGCCGGTGGATTCGATGTACTGCGACCTGTCGATGGGACACCCGATGATGTCTGCCTGGAACTGCATGAGGAAGTCGTTCAGGCAGGCCCCGCCGTCGACCTTCAGGTCGGCGAAGGTCTTCCCCGAAGATTCCTCGAAGGCGCTGATGAGGTCCTTGACCTGGTAGGCGATCCCTTCCAGGGCGGCCCGGACGATGTGGGCCTTGGTGGTGCTCCTGGTGATGCCCAGGATCGCTCCCCGCGCGTACATGTCCCAGTGGGGCGCCCCCAGGCCCGCAAACGCTGGCACCATGTACACGCCGTGGCTGTCATCGACGCTGGTGGCGATGGCGGCAGTCTGGGACGCGTTCTCGATGAGCCCGAGCCCGTCCCTGAGCCACTGGACCACAGCACCGCCGATGAAGATGGACCCCTCGAGGGCATAGCAGGGCTTCCCGTTCTCATCGCAGGCCAGGGTGAGGATGAGCCCTTTCCTGGGCTCGACCTTCCGGTGGCCTACGTTGAGGAGCAGGAAGCACCCGGTGCCGTAGGTGTTCTTGGCCTCCCCCTCGGAGAAGCACCCCTGGCCGAACAGGGCGGCCTGCTGATCGCCGGCGATGCCGGCGATGGGTATCTCGCAGCCCAGGATGTCCGCGTGGGTGGTGCCAACCACACCAGCGGAGTCCACCACCTTCGGCAGGATCTCCCCGGATATGTCGAGGATGTCCAGAAGTTCCTTGTCCCATACCTTCTCGTGGATGTTGAAGAGGAGGGTCCGGGAGGCGTTCGTGTAATCCGTGACGTGGATGCGGCCCCGGGTGAGCTTGGCGATGAGCCAGGTGTCGATGGTGCCGAAGGCGATCTCTCCGCCCTCTGCCCGTGCCTTCAGGTCGGGGATGTTGTCGAAGAGCCACTTCACCTTGGTTCCGGAAAAATAAGCGTCCACGATGAGCCCGGTCTTTTCGCTGAACAGGGGGCCGTGCCCCCTGGCCTTGAGATCGTCGCAGATGGGTGCGCTGCGTCTGCACTGCCAGACGATGGCGTTGTACACGGGCTTCAGGGTCTTCCTGTCCCAGAGGACCGTGGTCTCCCGCTGGTTGGTGATGCCGATGCCCGCGATCCGAGCCGGATCGATGGAGGATTTTTCGAGGGCCTGCTTCATCACCCCGCAGGTGGTGTCCCAGATCACCTCGGGATCGTGCTCGACCCAGCCGGGCTGGGGATAGATCTGGGGGAACTCGGAATATGCCATGGAGACGATCCTGCCCGCAGCGTCGACGAGCATGACCCTGCTTCCGGTCGTCCCCTGGTCGATGGCCATGATATACCTGCTCATAGGTTATACCTCCCCGGAAAGGTGCAGCGTTATGCCGTATTCCTTCAAGTCGTGGTACAGGTGCGAGAGGGGCAGGCCGATCACATTGGTGTAGGAGCCCTCGATCCTGTCCACGAAGATGGCCCCGATCCCCTGCAGGGCGTACGAGCCTGCCTTGTCCATGGGCTCGCCTGTGGAAACATACCACGCGATCTCGTCTTCCGTCATGTCCCGGAAATACACCCTGGTGCGGATGACCCGGGTGGTGCTCAGGCCTTCGCGTGCAATCGTGTAGCTCGTGTACACCTCGTGCATGGCCCCCTGCAGCTGCCTGAGGTGCTTGCGCGCCTCCTCCTCTTCGGCGGGCTTTCCGAGGATGGTGCCGTGCGCGACGACCACGGTGTCGGCTGCGATGACAAGCGCCTGGGGCCGGTCCTTCTGAATGGCGAGGGCCTTCTCCCGGCTGAGGCGGGAGCAGTATTCTTCCGGTGACTCGTCGCCCTTGAGCGTTTCATCGATCTCGGGGACCAGCACCTCGAAGTCGATCCCCATCCACGAGATGAGCTCCCTCCTCCTCGGCGAGCCCGATGCCAGTAGTATCTGCATGATGAGACACAGTATGTAAAATGGGGGGATCTGTCAACGAAAGGTATTGATTGTCTTCAGGTTCGTTCGCTCTTGAAGCGGGGTACGGAGGTGGAGCTCTGGCGGTAGCCGTTCAGGGAGGCCTTGTTTTTCCTCAGGTTGCCGATGGCATGGGCCAGCTCGGCGCTGCCCCTGCTGATCTCCTCAATGAACTTGCCCTGAAATGACTGGATCTCTTCGAGGAGCCCCAGGGCCTCTCCGCTCAACTTCCCAGGCTTCAGGTGGGAGAGGCTGTTGCCGAAGCGGTTCTGCAGCACGATGGAGACCCTGTTGAGCCTCTCGAACTGCTGGAGATCGCCGGCCGAGAGCACTTCGCTCTGCTTGAGGGTGATGTCGTGCCACTGCCTCAGGCACTTCAGGAGGTTTTCTTTATGATTTTCTCCCATGACTCCCTGAGCTCCAGAAGGTAATGGACGACTTCGTCGATGGCGGCTGCATTCTTGTGGTAGTCAGCATCGATGATGCGCCTGATCATGTAGTTGTAGATGGATTCCAGATTGTACGCGAGCTCGCCCGCATCGTAATTGAGGCTGTTCGTGAGCTCCCAGATGACGTTCTGCGCCTTGGTCAGGAACGTGGTCCGGGCCTCTTCGTTGTTCTCTTCCTGGGCCTTTTTCGCCTTCCTTAAGAAATTCACAGCCCCGTCGTAGCACATCAGGATAAGGGTGCCCTGGTCTGCCGTCTGGATCTGGGTTTTTCTGTAGGCCTCATAGCCCATCGTGTTGACTGCCATGCATGAACCTCCCCACCTGCGAGTCTAATTGAATTATCGGATTTCAGATTTTTTTCTTGAGACAAGTTTTATCGTTCAGGCCAGGAGCCATCGCTGCTCGTGCGCTGACCTGGAGAGGTCCGCCCGCATGCCCATGATTGGCTCCTGGCTGGGGGCATGAGGAGGTGGAAAGAAAGAACCGGAGACCTTGGACGAGGTCGAAATCCCGGGTCTCCGGTGCCGTTGCGTGATATCGTGCGTGCTGTCTTGATTCTGGAAAAGCCCTACAGTGCGGACAGCGCCTCCTTCACCCGGTCGAGTCCCTTGATGATGTTCTCCTCCGAGGTGGCAAAGGAGAGCCTGATGTGGTCCGGAGCACCGAATTCCTCGCCGGGCACGACCGCCACCAGCGCATTTTCCAGGAGATAGCTCGTGAGCGCGCTCGAGCCGCCGAACCGCTCCATGTAGCCGTTGATGGAGGGGAACGCGTAGAAGGAGCCCTCGGGCGGCACGATGTCGAAGCCCGGTATCTCCCGGAGCTTCGAGACGATCAGGTCCCTGCGCTTCTCGAAGATCTTCCTGCGCTCTTCCACGATGGACTGGTCGCCGGTCAGGGAGATCCAGGCACCTCTCTGGGCAAAGCTCGTGGGGTTCGAGGTGCTCTGGCTCTGGAGCCTGGACATCGCCTTGATGACGCTGCTGTCTCCGATGCAGTACCCGATGCGCCACCCGGTCATGGCATAGGTCTTCGAGGGCCCGTCGATGATGAAGGTGCGTTTCGCCACCTCAGGGGAGATGGTCGCCACGGAGAAGAACCGGGCGCCGTCGAAGATGAGCTTGCGGTAGATGTCGTCCGAGATTATGAGGATGTCGTGCTCGACGCAGAGCTCGGCGATCTTCTCGAGCTCTTTCCTCTCGAAGACCATGCCGGTGGGGTTCGAGGGAGAGTTGATGATGATCCCCCTGGTCCGCGGGGTGATGGCCTCCTTCACCATGTCTGCGGTGATGTGCATCCTGTTCTTGCGGGTGTCCACGATCACGGCCTTTGCCCCGGTCATCTCGATCATGGGGGGGTAGGAGACCCAGCACGGGCCCGGAATGATGACCTCGTCCGGGGCCTCGAACAGGGTGTAGAAGAGGTTGTAGAGGCTGTGCTTCGCCCCGCAGGACACGATGACGTTGCTCGGGGCCACGTTCAGGCCGTAATCGGCGTTGATGTTGGCGCAGACCGCTTCCTTGAGCTCGGGGATGCCTGCCACGGGGGTGTACTTGGTGTTGCCCTTCCTCAGGGATTCGATGGTGAAGTCCTTTATGCCGTCAGGGGTGTCGAAGTCCGGCTCTCCTGCTCCGAAGCCGATGACGTTCTTCCCCTGGCTCTTCAGCTCATTGACCTTCGCCGTGATGGCAAGGGTGGGGGATTCGGGGATGTTGGCCACAACCGTAGAGATTTTCATTATTTTCCAGTCCTCCTCGTTTTTGGCTGAATCATTTCATGTGGGGGAACTTCTGGCGCAGCCTGTCGAGAACCGGTTCCGGAACCAGGCCTTTTACCGATCCGCCCGCGGCAGCAGTCGCCTTGATGATGGTGGAGCTCACGAACAGGTGGTTGTAATCGGTCATGAGAAAGAAGGTTTCGGCCTTGTCGCACAGGCGCCGGTTCATGAGGGCGAGCTGGAGCTCCATCTCGAAGTCGGACACGACGCGAAGCCCCCTGAGGATTGCGCAGGAGCCCACCTTCTGGATGTAGTCGACGAGCAGCCCTTCAAAGGTGTCGACCTCGATGCTGGGGTTGTCCCCCACGGATGCCCTGATCATCTCGACCTTCTCCTCCGTGCTGAACAGGTCCTTCTTGAGGGGGTTGTGGCCGATGGCGATGATGATCCTGTCGAACACGCATAAGCCCCGATGCACGATGTCCATGTGCCCGTTGGTTATGGGGTCGAAGGAACCGGGGCAAACCGCGGTTTTTTTCTGCATATCAAGCATCCCTTGTGATGTACGTGATCATGGTGTCTCCATAGGTGCGGGTTTTCCACGGCTCGACGGGGACAGCCTCGATGGGCGAGTGCTCGATGACCAGCACACCTCCAGTTTTAACGAACGAATATACATGAGGTGCCAATTGGGAGGCAAGTCCTTTGTTATACGGAGGATCCATGAATATCACGTCGAACTGGTCCTGGCACTTCTCGAGGAAGGCCTCCACGCCGGACCTGACGATCTTCGCCTGGTCGAGCGCCTGGAGGAGACGCAGGTTCTTTTCGATGACCTGGGTGCAGACCTTCGATGAGTCCACGAAGGTGACGTGCCCGGCTCCCCTGCTCAGGGCTTCGATGCCGAGGTTGCCGCTGCCTGCGAACAGGTCGAGGACGTGCGCTCCTTCGAGGTCCACGGGCAGGGTGGAGAAGATGGCCTGCTTCACCCGGTCGGTCGTGGGCCTCACGCCCTTGACCGGGCACTCTAACCTTCTCGAACCGTATCTGCCAGCGCACACTCGTATCGACATATGGACGAAAGATAGGTGATCCTTAAGGCCCGGTCAATATGGATCGCGAGAAGCGGCAGGCTTTCAGCCTGCGGCAGCCTCGATCTCTTCGACGATCCGTTTGACCGCGTCGAGGGGGTCGGGAGCGTGGCTGATGGGCCGACCGATCACCATGAGGTCCGCCCCTGCAGCGATGGCGCTCCCGGGTGTGGCGATCCTCTTCTGGTCGCCGGTGTCGGACCACTGGGGCCTGATGCCCGGGGTGATGACGACGGTGCCCCGGGGAACCACGGGACGCACGAAGGGCAGGTCGGCAGGCGAGCACACGATGCCTCCGATCCCCTGTTCACAGGCCATGCCCACCAGCCCTGCGACGTGCTCTTTCAGAGGCCTGTCGACCCCAAGGGAGGGAAGATCGTCCTGGCTCAGCGACGTCAGCACGCTCACACCGATGATCCTCGGGCTGGCCGTGCCCAGGGAGCTTGCTTCCTCACGGGCTGCCTTCAGGGCGGCCCTGATCATCTCCCGTCCGCCCGAGATGTGGATGGTCATCATCTCGGCCTTGAGCCTGGTGGCGGATTTCACCGCGCCTGCCACGGTGTTGGGTATGTCGTGGAATTTCAGATCAAGGAAGCACCTGATCCCGGCAGAGGTGACGAGCTCAACAACCTCGGGCCCGGCGGCGCTGAAGAGCTCGAGGCCCACCTTGAACCACCCGACGCTCGGTCCGAGGGTATCCACCCATTTTTTCGCCGATGCCATGTCGCCCACATCGAGGGCGAAGATTATGCGATCTTTTGCAACCATGGGATCCTTCCTATGATCTCGTCACGGGAGCACCGGTAGGCATCGATGATGCTCAGGGCGTCCCGTGTCGCCTTCCTGATGTCGTCGTTCACCACAAGGTAGTCGTACATGGCCCAGGACTTCAGCTCCTCCTTGGCGTTGTTCAGGCGGATGCGGAGGTTGTCGTCATCCTCGGTCCCCCGCTTCGCCAGGCGCTTCCGGAGCTCGTCGATGGTGGGGGGCACGATGAAGATGAACACCCCGTGGGAGCCTTTTGCCTTGGCCTGCCGCACCCCCTGGACATCGATGTCGAAGAGGATGTTCCTGCCGTTCTGTTCCTGAGTCCTCACCCATGTCAGCGACGTGCCGTAGAGGTTGCCGTGCACGCGGGCGCATTCGAGGAACTCGCCATCCTTCATCATCCGGTCGAAATCGGAGGGCTGAATGAAAAAATACTCCCTTCCGTCCTGTTCCTGCGGCCTCGGGGACCGGGTCGTGTACGACACCGATAGGAAGATGTCCGGATTGTGCTCGAGGATCTCCCTGATGATGGTGGATTTTCCCACCCCTGAAGGGCCCGAGATGAAGATCCTCACTCTTTCTCCTTGGGTGCCTCTTTCTGTGAGCCGCCGCCGTCGGAAAGCCTGTTCGAGATGGTCTCGGCCTGTATGGCGCTCAAGATGACGTGGGAGCTGTCCGTGATGATGATGGACCTCGTCTTTCTGCCCTGGGTGGCGTCGATGAGCTGTCCCCTTTCCCTGGCTTCTTCCCTGAGACGTTTCATGGGTGATGATGAAGGATTGACAATAGCGATGATCCTGGAGGATACGACACCGTTGTTGAATCCAATATTCAATAATTTGGTTTCATGCTTGCCCATCAGACACTCCTTATTTTTTCGTGAACAAATTATATCCCATTTACTCGATGTTTTGAACCTGTTCTCGTATTTTTTCCACTTCCGCCTTGCCCTCGATGACGGTGCGGCTCAATGACGTGAGCTGGCTCTTCGATCCGATGGTGTTGAGCTCCCGGTTGATCTCCTGGAGGATGAAATCCAGGCGCCTTCCGATGGACGGGTCCGGATCCGCGATGACATCCTTGAAGGAGGTGATGTGGCTGAGCAGCCTGACGAGCTCTTCCGTGATGTCCGACCTGTCGGCGATGATGGCCACCTCCTGCTCGATGCGTGCCTCGTCCACCTTGTCGACCCTGTTTTCCAGGAGCTCGTTCAGGCGGTTCGAGAGCTTGTCCCGGTAGTACGCCACCATTCCCTTTGCCTCGGCGCTCATCTTCTCCTGCAGGGTGGTGAGGTAGTCCAGCCGGGAGCACATGTCCTCCTTGAGCCGCTTGCCCTCGTCTCGCTTCGATGCGATGAACGCGTTGAGGGCCTTCCTGACGCCCGCCGTCAGGACCGGCAGCTGCTCCTCGGCATCGCCCATGCTTTCCTCCATGATACCGGGCAGGGCGAGGATGTCCCTGAAGTTGACCTCGCCGCCGAAGAGCTGAACCATCTGGACCAGGTCCTGGTGATACGCCCTTGCCAGCTCCCAGTTGATGGAGAGCCTTTCCTGGACATCCGAGGTTGCCAGCTTCGTGACGGTGAGCTCCACTTTGCCCCTGGTCACGTGCTCGGCCACGAGATCGCGCACCGGGATCTCGAGGGCCGAGAGGTCCTTGGGGAGCTTGACCCGGATGTCCCGATAGCGGTGGTTCACCCCCTTGATCTCGATATGATACCCGTTTTCATCGGCCTGGCCGAACCCGGTCATGCTTCGTGGCATCTGGATCTCTCCTTATACAGTTTTCGCAAATGGTTGAATATCACGATGAGCTCCTGTGAAGCATAGTCGGGATATGTCCACTCGAGGGGATGATACGAGTCCTTCCTGTAGATGAGGGTGACTTCCGCCCATATGCCTGCGTCCAGGTAGATGCGGTGGCTGTAGGGTTTCGTTGTCGCAAGACAGACATTTTCGAGGCTCAAGATCCCGGGATCGAGATTGACGAGCCTCCTGCCCCCGTCCGTGAGCCTCTCCTCGATGCCGTTGGTCCTGATCTTCACCGAGGGGAGGGAGTTTCTGGGCACCAGGGAATCGAAGGCCAGCACGATGCGGTGGAGGGGGGAGCCCATCTCGCCCTCGTAGTAGGAGGTAAAGGTGAAGGGGAGGGGGTCGGACCGGAAGAGGGTGCTCCCATAGGTCCCCTCGAGCTCCTGGACGGCACGGTCGGCACGCTCTGCAGAGCTGTAGAGGATGCTGCAGAAAAGCAGGACCTCACAGGGCGCTGCTGGAGTACCCACTCACTTCCTCCCTGCAGATGCGGTAGAGCCTCTCCCACGGCACGCTGGCCGCTCCGACCTCCGCCACCACGAGGCCGGCTGCCGTGTTGGCAATGATGGCCGCCTCCCTGGGGGTTGCGCCGGAGACCAGAGCAAGGGTGAAGCAGGCGATGACCGTGTCCCCTGCGCCGGTCACGTCGTACACCGCCCTGGCCATTGCCGGGATGTCGACCACCTCGCTCTCCTGATGGAAGAGGCTCATGCCGTGCTCGCCCCGGGTCACCAGAAGGGTTTTGCACTGAAGGGTGCTCTTGATCTTCCGCGCCGCCTGGAGGATGTCCTCGTCCGTCTCTATCTTGATGCCCGCCCCGAAGCTCAGCTCCTTGGTGTTGGGGGTGATGAGATCAACGTCCCTGTAGAAGGCGAAATTCCTCTCCTTGGGGTCCACGCACACGGGAATCCCGTGCTCACGCGCGATCCGGACGATCCCCTCGAGGAGCTCCCGGCTCACCACGCCCTTGGCGTAGTCAGAGACAATGACCGCATGGATGGACGGGGCGGCCTCACGGACGCTGTCGAGGAGCCTGTCCCTGATCTCGCCCGAGACGAGGGTCCTGTCTTCACGGTCGAGGCGCACGATCTGCTGGGTGTGCGCGATGATCCTGGTTTTGACGATGGTCCCCTTGCCGGGATCGATGATGATCCTGTCCGAAGGAATCCCCAGGTCCCCGAGGATGCCCGCGAGGGTGTCTCCCTGGAGGTCGCTGCCCCTGATCCCGCTGATGATGACGGAGGCGCCGAGGCTCAGGAGGTTGCTGGCGACGTTGCCGGCACCACCCAGCCGGTACTTCTCTTCCTGCACATCCACCACGGGCACGGGCGCCTCGGGGGAGATCCTCTCCACATTTCCCCAGATGTAGTGGTCGAGCATGAGATCGCCGATGACCAGGATGGTCTTCGACTGCATGCCCTCAAAGATGGCCTGGAGCTTCTCTTCCTCGATTTTCAGCATGGGCCCACTATCAGAAGAAAACCATTAATTGTCAAGAAAAAGAGCATTTACGAAATTTTCGGCAACGAACGGCTGGAGATCATCCATATCTTCTCCGACCCCGATATATCGAATGGGAATCTCGAATTCGTTGGCGATGCCGACGATCACGCCTCCCTTCGAAGAGCCGTCGAGCTTTGTCATGGCGATCCCGGTGATCTGCAGGGCGTTGTTGAACTGCCTGGTCTGTTCGATGGCGTTCTGGCCGATGGTGGCGTCCAGCACCAGGAGGATCTCGTGGGGCGCTCCCTCCATTTTCTTGTCGAGCACCCGCTTGGTCTTTTTCAGCTCCTCCATGAGGTTTTCCTTGGTGTGGAGCCTTCCGGCCGTGTCGATGATGAGGACGTCGTGATTCCGGGCAATGGCCGCCTGGAGGCCGTCAAAAGCAACGGCGGAGGGGTCGGCGCCCTCCTGGGACTTGACGAAGTCCGCACCCACCTTCTGGGCCCAGTGCTCCAGCTGCTCGATGGCTGCCGCCCGGAAGGTGTCCCCGGAAGCGATGATCACGGACTTGCCCTGACTCTTCAGCAGATGGGCGATCTTGGCGATGGTGGTCGTCTTGCCGGAGCCGTTGACGCCGGTGACCATGATGACGAAGGGTTTCGTCCCCTCCGGAATGGCCAGGGGGGCTTCCCGGTTCTTGAGGATCGATCCCACCTCTGTCTTGATGGCATCCATGGCCTGCTCGGGGGAGCTGATCCTGTCGGAGTTCTTCTGGACGTATTCGAAGATGGTGTAGGCGGTCCTCACGCCGATGTCGGTTCCCACCAGGGTCTCTTCCAGCTCGTTGAGCAGGCTGGCGTCGATGGTGTTCGACTTCCTGAAGACCGACGAGATCCGGTCGATGAACCCTTTGTGGGTCTTGGAGAGCCCCTTTTCGAGCTTCTCCTTGGACGAGGGGACGGGCTTCTTCTCAACGGGCTTCACCGCCGGTTCGGGGAGTGCCTCCCGCTTCGGGGGGGCTTCTATCTCTTCGGCCTCGGGGGCCTGCTCGATCTCGGGGAGCCTCCTGGGGTGGATGCCGGGAATGGGCAGGACCCAGGCATTGCAGACTATGGCCGCAACGAGGTAGACCCAGGAGGGAAGGGCTGCAAGCTCGGGTATGATGCCCTGGATATCTGCAACGAAGAGATAAAAGAAAACATAGCTCGAAAGATAAACGAGATAATCATAGGCACGAAAACGGTACTTCAAAACTTTTCCTCCCTTGCGTTCGGTATGACGGCTATGTCCTATCACAGGCATGTCAAAAGAACAAGGTCGATGCAGGGAAAAACCAAAGGATATCCTCGGTTGAAATCCCCGCTGCATGCAGTGCTTCACTCCGGGTGAACAGTGGCATGAGGGACTGCGTGGATTCGGTAAATATCCCTTGACACCGCCGAGGGGAACGGGTATTCAAAATATAAAGCTTAAAGTTCAACTTTAACATCTGAGTTGTGACCAGACGAAATGCAGGAGGAGACAATGATCAAGACCGCTATTACCGAGATGTTCGGAATCAAGTATCCCGTTATCTGCGGGGCCATGATGTGGCTGTGCAAGCCGAAGCTCTGCGCCGCCATCTCCAATGCCGGAGGCATGGGCAACCTGACGGCTGGCAACTACGAATCGGAAGAGGATTTCAGAAACGCGATCCGCGAGGTCCGGGAGCTCACGGACAAGCCCTTCATGATCGGGCTGACGCTGCTTCCCTCCATACGGATCACGGCAGAGCACCACAAGATGTACGTCAGGGTGTGTGCTGAAGAAAAGGTCGACGGCATCGAGGTGTCCGGCACGCCCATCGACAGGGTGGCTGGCAAGGAAGGCATGGCCATGCTCAAGGACGCCGGGGTCAGGCTCTTCCACAAGGTGGGGTCGGTCCGCCACGCGCTCCACGCCAAGAAGGCGGGGTATGACGGCGTGTATGCCGCCGGTTTCGAGGAAGGCGGGCACCCTCTGGACGACGACGTCACCACCATGGTGCTGACCCCGAGGATAGTCGATTCGGTCGATCTCCCGGTGGTCACGGTGGGAGGCATTGCAGACGGCAGGTCCCTGGCGGCTGCGCTGACCCTCGGGGCCCAGGGCGTCATGATGGCGAGCAGGTTCATCGCCACCACCGACTGCGATGTCCACGATAACATCAAGAACGAGCTCATCAGCAGGCAGGAATATGAGACCACCATGTTCTGCAAGTCCCTGGGCCTCCAGGGCAGGGCGCTGAAGAACAAGGTCGTCGCCGACGTCCTCGAGGTGGAAAAGACCGGAGGCGGTCTGGAACAGCTCATCCCCCTCATCTCGGGCCAGCGGATCAAGGATGCCTGGGAGCAGGGGCAGGTGGACAACGCACCCCTCATGGTGGGGCAGTCCATCGGCCACATCAGGGAGATCATGAGCTGCAAGGAGCTACTGGAGAAGATGCACGACGACGCGGTCGCGCAGCTGAAGAAGACCATGAGCCTGGTGCAGTAGGAAAGAACCGACAGTATCCCGGCGGTGCAGGCAAAAGGGCCTGCGCCGCCAGTCCTTCCTCATCCCATCCTGTTGGATGGCACAAGCAGCTCATCACGGGGAGCTCGGATCGTTTCAAGGAAATGAAAAAGGACGGCATGAGCGAGTCATGCCGTCCTTTTTTCTCGATCCGACAGTGAGGGGTCAGCCTTCGGCAGTGGTTGCCGCCTTTTTCTTCGGTTTCGCCTTGGGCTTGGCTGCCGCCTTGGCTGCTGCCTTGGCCTTTACCGCCTTTACCGGGGCAGCAGGGGCGGCAATCTCGATCCTGGCCTTCTTGGCGAGCTCCTTCGCGACCTCTTCAGCCTCGCGCACGGTACGCTCGATCACCTCTGCAACCGTGGGGTTGTCCTTGATGAGGCCTGTGCACTGGCCCACGGGAAGCACGCCGGAGGAGAGGTCGCCGTATTCGGTGGCGACCCTGATGGCCTTGAATGCGTTGGCCATGAAGGCGAGCTGCTTGGCGTTCTTCCAGCCGGAAGCCAGGACGCCGATGAAGAGCTTGATGTAGGGGAGGTGAAGCTGTTTTGCGATATCCACTGAGTTGGGGAGCGCCTCGATCATCTTCTTGAGGTTGAGGCTCTCGCGTACCGCCTTCCTGGCGGCCTTCGTATCCAGCACCCGGCAGCCGAGACCGTCGAAGCGCGTGGAATAGATGGTGTCGTATACGTCCTTCTCGATGGAGAGTTTTTTGTAGGTGTCATGGAGCGGGCTTTCCTGGGTGGTCATCAGGCGGGTCCCCATGGCGGCCCCGTCAGCCCCGAGGGCGATGGCCGCTGCCAGGCCGCGGCCGTCGGCAACGCCGCCGGCAGCAATGATCGGGATGTCCACTGCCGAGGCAATGGTCGGAATCAGGCAGAACGTGGTTGCATCGCCGCCGTGGGCAGCGGCCTCGTGGCCGGTCACCAGGAGCCCGTCGCACCCGTAGTCCTGGGCGCGCTTCGCGTGCTTGTGATTCACGACGGTCGCGATGACCTTGCCGCCGTAGGCATGGGCGGCCTTGACGATCCAGTCGCCTTTCCCCAGGGAGAAATTGATGACCGGCACCTTCTCGTCGAGGGCTACCTGGGCATTCTCGGCAGCGCCCGGGAAGAGCAGCGTGGCATTCGTTCCAAAAGGCTTGTTGGTGAGGCTCTTGATCTCCCTGATGGCCTTTCTCGTCTGATCGGCATCAAGGGGCCCCGTGGCGAGGATGCCGAGCCCGCCGGCATTGGAAACCGCAGCCACCATCTTCGGCACGCTGATCCAGCTCATTCCAGAGAGGACAATGGGATGCTGAATGCCCAACATTTCAGTAAGCCGTGTTTTCATACCTGACTCCTTTTCGGATTGTATTTTCCTTTACGATCCATTTCCCGAGAGCCCAGAGTGTGGGATAAAGATTGAAGTGAAACTGCAAGGTTGTATATGCGAACGGCCCGATGTTGTCAAGGGATGTTTTCGGTCGAACCCGGTCAGCGGGCCAGGGATATGGGATACTTTTCAAGGTAAACAACGCTCTTCCGAATACAGCCTTTTTATTGACCCGGCATCTGTTGCCGTGAACGGTACACAGCACCATGCCGGGATCCCGCTTTTTGTGATTTGTTTGCCGGATCAGCAAGCCCGTACCCGGGGTAGGTTTCAGCCCTGATCCCCGGTTGACGGGATTGACGTGGCATGCTCACCCTAGGGGAGAACTTCAACATTCACGCTTCCACTCCAGGTATCCGGCCCGCCGTTGTCGTACATGGTGTCCTTCATGAAAATCGACAACCAGTAATGTCCTGGCGAGGGGAAGGTGAACACCGCTTCCAGCGGACTCGGGCCAGGGGAGTAATTTACCCCTTGAGGATAGGTCCATGAATAATAGAAGGGCGGGTTGCCCTTTGAGATGACCGGCTGGAGGCTGAGGCTTTCATTTACCCTGATGGTAGTGCTGCCTGTATGTGTGAGATAAAATTCCATTCCTACATCCGTCGTAGGT
>DAOPXM010000009.1:39442-108355 GCA_035352355.1 Deltaproteobacteria bacterium
GGCTGCCTTGTCCAGCACGGTGACGAGCCTCTGGTCCGAACCCTGAACGCCGTCGGAGTCCTTGACCTTGAACTGGAGCGTGTAGGTCCCGGGAGTCAAGGTGGAAGTGGAGATTCCGGGATTCAGCGCAGTGGAGGTCACCTGGCCGTCCAGGGTCCATTCGTAGGTATACTGCCCCGAGCCCCCCTTTACAAACCCTTGTACGGGAATCGACTGACCCTGGACGAGGACGGCGTTCCAGTTGGGTCTCAGAATCCCGCAGCCGAACTGGGCTGCTTCCGCCTCAGCCGCAGCCTCCTCGTCCTCGATCTCGGCAATGGTCTCCTCGAGGAAGACCGCTGCCTCCACCTCGGAGACGAGACCCCGCGGTTCGTCCCCTTCAGGGAAGATCTCGTCCGGGTTGTCATCCAGGGATTCGATGATTGCCTGGGCCTCGACATCGAACTCCGGGCTGCCGAAATCCAGTGACGCGTCGAGCAGGGCTTCGGAGGTTTCCGGTGTTATGAGTATCCCGTTGTTCACGTTCCCATCATGATCTATGGACATGAGGAAGCGGGTCATGTTGACCGCCTCAGGGCTGAGCGAGCCGTCCGACTTGCGGGGCGCGAGATCGGCCGGGGTGATGTTCGCCTTTCCCTGGGTTGAACCGAGGTCGATGTTCCCCACCGAGAACGAGATGCTTTCCCCCGGCGCATAGATGAATTCCCCCTTTTCGTCGGTCACTCCGTCCCGCCAGGTATGGCTGTTGTACTCGAGTCCGGTCACCTTCCCATTGAGGAAGCTCCCGGTCGGATGATCCGGTGTTACGATGTCTCCTTCACCCCCGCCGTCGCTGCAGCTCATGAGTGAAAGGATGAAAAAGACGCCAACTAGCTTTATGAACGATGTTTTGATGTGCACGACCACCCCCCTGATACCTTCTCAGTTACTGCAAAAAAACATCCTTCTCCATATGCCCTGAATGGAGAAGGAAAAAGCATGTGATTCAAATATCTCGAATCCCCTGTATCGAACAGGACCGATCAATATCCGAAACCGGGGAGATTCGTCATCGAGCTGCGCTTGAATATCCTCTTTGAATCATGAAATACTTAGCAAAAACCATGCACTGCGGTTGAGCTAAAGATATCAACCGATTAGCTTTTTGACCAGGGGCTACATCACGAAAGAAGGGTAAAATTTTTGCTCAAGGATGGAAGGGACTTGCACTCCGGGCGGCGAGAGCGCACGCCCGGATCCCTACCTGCTCAGGCTCTTCTGGATGGTGTCCTGGATCCTCCTCTGGAATATCCTCCGGATGATGTAGGTTCTCAGGAAGTCGGCCATCTTCGATATCTCGGTGGTTATCTTGATGTTCTCCTTGGTGGACTTTCCCTGGACCGCTTTTTTCCTGAGCGCCATCTCCCTGTCGACGATCGCCTCGCCGAGTTCCACATAGAAGCTCAGGCCCTTGATGTCCTGGCCGTAGTCGATGATCTTTTTCAGGACGTCACGGGCAAAGCGGACATCTTCCTGATTGTAGAGGGTCTCGTTCTTCTCGTGGATAAAGGGCATGATGAGGCTGCTCTTGAGCGCCTGGTTCAGATCGTCTTCCTTCAGACCGGTGAGCTTGAGGAATTCATGTTTGTCGATGAGGGTGGCGGGGATGTTTGCCTGGTCGCCGAAGACCGCGTCCTCGATGGCCTGCGCCTCCTCGAGGGTGAGGCCGTCGTCCATCCTCCGCAGGATGTTCCTGATCACGGAAAGCGGGAAGTACCGCGTCTCCTGGAGGTGGCGGATTGCCTGGATCTTCTCGATGCATCCCTCGTCGTAGTAGGCCATGCTCTTGTTCACCTTCGTCGGTTCGGGGAGCAGGCCCTGCCTGACATAGTACCGGATGGTTGATGGCGGCACGCCGCTCTTGCGTGCGATCTCTCCGATCTTCAGTTCCATCTGGCGCTCCTTTTAAGCATGAAGTAATACTATAAGGGCTCTCTATAAACCATCGCTATCCTTGTGTCAAACGCGCCAACGATGGGATCCCTTCGCCAGGACGGGAAAAGATCGGCATGCAGGGCTGGACGTAAGGCATAGCCCCTGGTTCCTTCATCGCACCGGTACCAGGAAACCTGAAGCGCACGCTCCCCTGACGGGAGAACCGGAGGCCGCCGGGGCTCCTCCCTGGAAAACCTACTTGCGGTAGTAGGACAGCGCCTCGGGCATGAGCTCCTTGAGATTCTGGATGCGCGCCTGGTCAGCAGGGTGAGTGGAAAGGAACTCGGGCGGGGACTGCTTGTCCGCCTGGTTCATCATCCGCTCGAAGAAGGCCGGCGCCTGCCTCGGGTCGTACCCTGCCTTTGCCATGAGGATCAGGCCCAGACGGTCGGCCTCGTACTCCTGGGTCCTGCTGAAGGGGAGAACGACCCCCACCTGGCTTGCCAGCCCATAGCCTGTGTTGATGGCCTGGACAGCCGCCGGGCTCTTGTTCGCTATGGCGAGGTTCAGCCCCTGCTGGCCGAGCTGGACCAGGAGCTGCTGGCTCATCCGTTCGCCGCCGTGCCGTGCCAGGGCATGGGCTATCTCGTGGGCCATGACGAAGGCGAGGCCCGCTTCATCCTTGGTGTAAGGGAGGATCCCGGTATAGATGGCGACCTTTCCGCCCGGAAGGGCAAAGGCATTGACAGTCTTGTCGTCATCGATCACCGTGAACTGCCAGTTGTAGTCGGGCTTGTCGGCAACGGCCGCTATCCGCCTGCCGATGGTGTTCACCATGGTGTTCAGCTGCGGGTCTTTCGAAACCTTGGCCTGGTCCTTGGCGAGGACCTGCTGGTATGCCTGATTGCCCAGCTCGATCTCCTGATCCTCGGGCACGAGCAGAAGCTGTGACCTGCCGGTGATAGGCACGGTCGTGCAGCCTGAGAAGGCTGCCAGGAAAAGGAACAGTGAAAGCGCCCAGGCGGCCACCGGGTACGCACCCTTGCGAACGCTACTCTCAAACGTGAGATCCATAGGTCCTATCCCTCCATGCATGTGCTTCTCTGCAGCGGCGAGCGTCCTCACCGTGCAGCCTTCTTATTCACCCTGCCGGTGATTTTGTAAAGAGGATATCGATACATCCCTATATATTAAAGATACGAGTGAGATCCGGAAATGAGAATGCCCTAGGGCATGAAACGGTAACCCTTGCCCCGGATGCTGATGATGTGCTCCGGGCTCGAGGAGTCTTTCTCGATGTATCGGCGTATGCGGGAGATGAAGGTGTCGACGGTGCGCGTCTCGATGTCCGGATCCAGGCCCCAGACGTTTTTCAGGAGCTCGGAGCGGGTCACGATGCGCCCCTGGTGGCTGGTGAGGTACTGGATGAGGTTCGCCTCGTGCGGGGTGATGCGGGACACGGTCCCGTCCCCCCGTGTGATCTCCAGGGTGCTGAAATCGAGCCTGGTATCGCCGATCCTGAGGATGTCTCCGGATCTGTACCACTCGTACCGGTCGAGCATCCGCTTGATGCGCAGCAGGAATTCCTCGAGATGGAAGGGTTTGGTGAGGTAGTCGTCCGCGCCCGCGCGGAAACCCTCGAGCTTGTCTTCTGTCTGGGATTTGGCCGTGAGGATGAGCACGGGAAGCTTCGGGTCATCCTTCCGGATGTTTCTCAGCGCCTCAATCCCGTCCATGCCCGGCAGCATGAGGTCGAGGATCACCAGGTCGATGCTGGAGTCGGCAAGCAGCGAGATCCCCCGTTCCGCGCTCGCAGCATGGAGGACCTCGTAGCCCTCGGCTTCGAGGTTGATGTGCAGGCCGAGCGCCAGCGGCTGGTCGTCCTCGATGATGAGCAGCCTCCACTTAATGCTCATTGCTTCAGCACCGGCAGGCGGATGAGAAAAGACGTGCCCGCAACATCCGATCCGGACGTCACCTTGATGTTCCCCCCGTGAGCCTTGATGATCATTTTCACCACATAGAGCCCTATGCCGGTCCCCGAGCCCCACATCACCCTGGCCTCGGGAAGCCTCTGAAACATCTTGAAGATGTCCCGGTATTTTTCCCTGGGTATCCCGATGCCCGAATCCGAGAACTGAATGTATGCCCAGCCCCTTTCATGCCATGCCTCGATGGCCACTTTCGGGGCATCATTCGAATAATGTATAGCATTTTCAGCAAGGTTGGAAAATACCAAATGCATGGCCTCGATATCGATGGAGATGGGGGCATCCCCGTGGATCTTCGTGGTGAGCGTGACCTCCGTGAGGAGCGACTCGTGGCGCTTGAGGAAATCGCTCACGAACTGGGCAACGGTGGTCCTGGACTTCACATAGGGCTTGTGCGAGTAGCTCAGGCGCGCGCTGGCAAGGAAGTTGTCCACGAGGGACTTCAGGCGCTGGTTCTCCCCGATCATGCCGTTTAAGAGCTTGAGCTTGGTCTCTTCCGGCAGGTCCCTCTTCCTGATGGTCTCCAGGTAGAGCTGCATGGTGGCCAGCGGCGTCTTGAAGGCGTGGGTGATGGAGGAGACGAAGTGCATCTGCGTGCGCATGAGGGTGAGCTGCCGCTGGTAGAGTATAAAGAGGAAATAGATGCCGGCGAGGATGAGCAGGAGGAGCGTCGACGCCTCGATGATGACCACGATGTCCCAGGTCCCGATGGGATTGATCCGGATGGCGTTGTACTTGATGTAGCCGATGACCCAGATGATGACGATGGAGATCCACGCGATCTGCAGTGAGATGAAGACAGTAAACGCGGGCCACCTTCTGGGATTTTTCATGCATCCCGTAATAGCACCGGCTCGGGGCGAGCGCCAGCGGTTTTATCGGGGTTTTGCTGATCAGGGAAACAAAGAAGCGGGATCCCGGCATGGTGTTGTGTGCCGTTCGGGGCGACAGGTGCCGGGTCAATACGTGTTGTGGCCGCACCTTCCCGACCGGTTCAGGGTGTCGGCCCCTCGTCGACGAGCTCTCCGGTGAGGGAGTTTGGGTTCGCCTTTGTTACCCTGACCTGCCGGAAGGTGCCGATGAGGGCACGCGTGCCAGTGAAATTGACGATGGTGTTCTGGGATGTCCTCCCGTGCACCTGGTCCGGGTTGCGCACGCTCTCGCCGTCCACGAGGACCTCGAAGGTCCCGCCCACCCGGGAGCGGTAGTTCTCGAGGGTGATCCGGCGCTGGAGCGCCTGGAGCTCCCTGAGCCTGCGGCTTTTCTCTTCGAGGGGGACGTCGTCGTCCAGGAGCGCGGCCCGGGTGCCGGGGCGCGGGGAATACTTGAAGGAGTACAGGAGGTCGAACCTCACCTCCTCGATGAGGTCCAGGGTGTCCTGGTATGCGGCTTGTGTTTCCCCGGGAAAGCCCACGATGACGTCGGCGCTGAACGCGATGTCGGGCCGGGCCGCACGGAGTCCGCG
The DNA here is from genome assembly GCA_035352355.1 of Deltaproteobacteria bacterium. Classification (GTDB taxonomy): domain Bacteria; phylum Desulfobacterota; class Desulfomonilia; order UBA1062; family UBA1062; genus Phosphitivorax. Next base: position 44,813 of record DAOPXM010000009.1, read on the forward strand.
GATGAGGTTCAGGTATTCCCACCTGGTGTAGCTGCGGTTCATGAGCCTGAGCACCTCGTCGGAGCCCGACTGGAAGGGGAGGTGGATGTGGCTGCAGAGCTTCTCGAGGTGAGCGAAGCAGTCCATGAGGTCATGGCTCATGTCCTTGGGGTGGGAGGTGGTGAAGCGGATCCGCCTGATGCCATCCACCCCGCTGATCTCCCGCAGGAGGCCGGGGAAGCTCACCCCTCCCGCGTACGAATTCACGTTCTGTCCCAGGAGGAAGACCTCGCTGACCCCCCTAAAGGCATGGACCCTCACCTCGTCGAGGATGCCCGCATGGTCCCTGCTCACCTCCCGTCCCCGTACGTAAGGCACGATGCAGTAGGAGCAGAAGTTGTCGCACCCCTGCATGATGTTGATGTAGGCCCGGTGGGGAGGGGAGACGCAGTCCTGATCGGGGATAATGTCCATGGAAGGGATGCAGTCGCTCAGGCTGGTGTCGACCTGAGGGCCCTGGCCGGCACGCCGTTCGCCCACGATCTCCCTGATGCGGTGGAGCTGGTGGGTGCCCAGCACGACGTCCACGTGGGGCATGCGCTCGATGATGTCGGCCCCCTTCTGCTGAGCGATGCAGCCCGTGACCGCGATGATGAGCGACGGGTTCCTCCTCTTGTAGGCTTTCAGCCTCCCGATGTTGCTCAAGGCCTTCTCGTAGGCCTTCTGCCGGACCGAGCAGGTGTTGAGGATGATGAGCCCTGCCCGGCTCAGGGACTCGGTGCGTTCCCATCCGTCCCGGGCGAGGAGCGAGTACATCTTCTGCGTATCGAGGTCGTTCATCTGGCAGCCGTAGGTGAATATGTGCACGTACCCGTTCATGGGTCATTCCCATATCCCTTCTTTCTCTCCGGAGTCAACTCCCTGTATGCAGACAGGAGAAAAAAATCTTTTTCTTAACAAGGTGATTGCCGATAAGGTATGTAACCTCTATCGATATACGGGAGAAAAATTATGGGTAAAAAAGGGTTCAGCCTTATCGAAGTCATGCTCGTCGTGGTCATCGTCGGGATCCTTGCCGCCGTCGCGATCCCATCCTACAACGGATATATCACCAGGACCAGGAGGGCCGATGCTGTAACCGCCCTCCAGACGATTGCCCTCTGCGAAGAAAAGGCCAGGGCCGAGAGCGGAGCATACAGGGATATAGCTACCCTGAGCGGGACGTACGGGCTGCGGCCGGTCCAGACCGTGGGAGGGGTCCTGTGCTTCACCCAGAGTGAATACTATCTCGTTACCGTGCCTGCTCCGACAGCCGACACCTTCGTCGCTTATGCACAGCCGAGAGGCGCACAGGCCGGGGACATCATCCTCGCCATCAACCAGGACGGCGTGGGAGGCACCTCTGCCACAGTGGGGGGTACACTCATACCCAATCCCGAGCTGTGGAGCTCACTGAGGAAGTAGCACCGGGAAGCACGACGCCTTACGAGCCGGAAACGTCATCCGTTTCCGGCTTCACCGAAAAAACAAGTCCAAGAACCATTCAAGATTTCCTGAAGGATGCCCGATATCGGGGAAAGTGAAAACAAAAGGGCGGGTTGTATCCATATTTGCGTTCCTCCTCATGGCGGGTTGCACGACCCAGGCCACGGTCACGCCCGGAAGCCTCTGGTCCGACGACAGGCATATGACACGGCTGGAGCAGGATGTGCAGGAGTCATGTGACGCGCTGGTGAAGGGCATCGACCCGGGCAGCGTATTCATCTCCTGGGTGGACAACCTGCACCCCAACGCTCCGCTGCTTTCAGAGGCCTACATCGTGTCCATGTACGAGCGCAGCCTCATACGCCGGGGCTTTTCCATCATCTCCGACGAGGATGGCGCCAGGTACCGGCTCATGCTCACCATGACCCCGTCCCGGAAAACCCTGCTCATCCTGGCTTCCATGAGGACCGGGGACACGGTGGTGGCCACCCGGGAGTCCCTCTTCACCCACGGCTCGGAGAACTGGAACAGGACCCTGGGCTCCTACCGGTACCGGACCAAGACCAGGATCACCCTGGGGAGCAGGCCATGAGAGCGCTCGCTGCGATGATCCTCGCCCTTGTTCTTGCAGGCTGTACGAGCCTTGGTCTGCACCCGTACCGCACCGACGCCATCGACACCTGCGCGGACCGGCTCGCCGAGGGCATCGCGAAGGGCCTCGAAGAGTCCCACATGGGCATGAACCTCCTCGTGAGCACACCGGTGGACGCGGTCACGTTCCATTCGAGCGATTTCGGGCTCGCCCTGCAGGAAATGATCATCAGCTCGCTGGCGCAGAGGAACGCCAACGTGGTGGATATTCAGCTCAGGAAGGAGCCGTACGTGAACTGTGAGGACGGGCTGATCAGCCTGAGCAGGGATGCCAGCAGACTCCGCCCGGACTTCAAGGCCGACGTGATCGTGGTGAGCACGTATCTGGCCGTGCGCGACGACATCGTGGTCACGGCCCGCGCCATCGACTACACGACCAACGAGGTCATAACATCGGCAACAACGACGCTCACGAGGACCCCGAACATCGAGGGCCTTCTGAGAAACAGGGATCAGTTCAAGCTGTACGACAAATGACACAGGGAGGTGGAGGTGTGGGATACCCGACAATGAGGAAGAGCGCCTTCCTCGGCCTCTGTATTTTTCTGCTCGCAGGCTGCGCGCTGGTGAAGCCGGACCGCCGTTTCGACGAGGTGACCCCCATCGACTGGGGGCTCGAGAGCGCGTTCGAAAGCTCCATCGCGGTCCTGCCCTTCGAAGCACAGGATGAAAAGTGGGGCGTGTATGCCGCACGCCAGCTCCAGCAGCACCTCCTCGAGAGCAGTGCGTTCAGGCGGGTCGTCCTCTCCGATGGGGATAACGCCGATACGCAGTACGTGGTCACGGGCGACATCGAGTACATCTACTACGGCGGCACGCACTCGCCCTCGAAGGTGTGTGTGAGCGTGAAGATCACCGATACCCGTGACGGAAAGACGCGGTTCATGCGGGTCTCACGGATGTCTTCGGGCAAGGACGCGTTCCACGTGAACTGGCTGAGCAGGGTCTACGTTCCCTCGCCCTATCCCGAGGAGCTCCTGAACGCGATGCTCGCGCACATCGCCGAGGACATTTCCTTAAGGACCGTCTCAGTAGCGAAGAAGTGCCCCTGAGTCGGTGATGAAGTACACGAGCCCCTCGGTGCTCGCCACCACCTTTTCCACCGTGTAGCCGGCGAGCGCGTCGGGGGTGCTCCAGGCTGTCCCGTTCCAGAAGTATTTCCCGCACCAGACGTTGCCCTTGGGGTCGATGTCCAGCGTACAGCTTGCCACAGCGGGCTGGGAACCCAGGGCGACGCCGTCCTTGCACACCTGGCCCCCGGTGACGTGCCAGACAGCATCCCCGGCATCGAGCGCCAGAGCGCACGAATCCCCATCGAGAATCTTGGTGGGGCTGTAATGCGGATAGGGAAGGGAGTAGATTCCCTGGTCGGTTGCCGCATGGATGGTTTGTCCGTCAGAGCTTTCAGCGAACGCGTATACTTTTTCGAAATCTTCGTCATCGTCGGTCCAGGTCCCTGTTTCACCCGTGGCATTGTAAAAGTGAAGGCCCGAATCAGAGCCCACCAGCAGGTAATAAACCTCAGACTCAGCGAGGCTCACGATCATGGCGTTGATCACGTCGTCCTCGGGTCCGGTCGTATAGGCAATGGAGGAGGTCCCGCTCCCGGACTGCTGGGAAATGGTCTTGCCCGTGGGAAGAGCTCCCCAGAGGGCATGAGCGAAGGCAAGAGGACTGTAGGCGACGTGAATGGTTCCGAAGGCCCCCACCCACCCCGTGTCCGCATCCGAGGTGGAGGTGATGTAGCGGATCTGCCCGTTCTGGAGCGATACCCAGATGCCGCCAATGATGGAGTCGTCCTGTTTCTCCATGGTGAGGGTCGACGAGGCGGGGTAGAGCACCTCCACGGTCCGGGCGCTCACCGGCAGGACAAAGGTATGGGTGTCGGTGTTGCCGTCGTCGTCGGTCACGGTGCACCTGACACGGTAGGTGCCCGGCTCGTCCGGGGCTGTCCAGTAGGCGAAGTTGTCGGTGGACGTTCCCGGGTCGAACGTTCCCCCGTCCGCGCTCCAGGAATAGGTCATGGGGAAGTGGTCGGCGACGCTGCGCACCTGGAACAGGATCTTCTGTCCCACCGTGGGGTTGTTGTCGGAGGCGGTGGCGTCCAGGATGGCCGGGTCGGATGAAGAGCAGGCGCATAAGAGCCAGAGTGCAAGACATGCGAGAATGATCTTTTTCAAATGCCCCTCCGAACAGTTGTCAGCTTTTTCCTAGCAGATCACCGCAAAACAGGCAAGCACGCTTTGCCGTGCCCCTGTGCTTAAAGCCTGACGGTCCCGATCCATACTCATTGCGATTTTTTTCCCATGCTGATATTAACTTACCGAAGGACCGTGGCACAACTCATCATGCAGAGGTGAAGCTGATGATACTGGGAATTGATGTGGGTGGGACCCATACCGATGCGGTCTGCATCGATGGGGGTGCCGTCCGGGCAACAGCAAAGACCCTGACCGTGGGCGATCTCGTGCACTCCATCCGGGAGGTGATCCGTGCACTGGACATAGACTGCCGGAAGGTGGAGCGCACCATCCTCTCAACCACCCTGTCCACCAACGCGATCATCGAGAAGACCTTTGCGCCTGCTGGCATGATCATATCCGCCGGCCCGGGCATCGACCCGAGGAACTACTTCCTCACCGACGACTTCCACCTCGTGTCCGGGGCCATTGACCACCGGGGAAGGGAGTACATCCCCATCCGACCTGACGAGATCAGGGGCGTGTCCTCGAAGCTGAAGGCAAAGGGCGTGTCAGGCGTGGGCATCGTGTCGAAGTTTTCGGCCCGCAACCCCGCCCATGAGCAGGGCATCCATTCCCTCATCAAGGGTGACTTCGAGCACGTCTCAATGGGGCATACCTTGAGCGGCAGCCTGAACTTTCCCCGGAGGATCCACACCACCTTTTTCAACACCTCGGTCATGCCCGTCCAGAAGCGTTTCATGCTCTCGGTCCGGCAGGCGCTCGCCGAGCTGGGCATCGAGTCGCAGCTGCTCTTCCTCAAGGCGGACGGCGGCACCTATCCGGCCTCCGCCACCGAGCTCTACCCCGTCGAGACCATCCTATCCGGGCCGGCGGCGAGCATGATGGGCGGGCTTGCCCTGAGCACCGACCCGGGCATCACGACCCTGGTCATGGATATCGGGGGGACCACCACCGACATCGGGATCCTCATCCAGGGGGTGCCCATCCTGGAGCCCAAGGGGGTGAGCATCGACGGGCTGAAAACCCTCGTGAGGGGGCTCAAGGTTGTGTCCGTCGGTGCCGGAGGAGATTCCTGCGTTTCTCTCGTGGGAGGCGAGCTCCGGGTGGGGCCTCATCGTGAAGGCCCGCCCGTTTGCCTCGGGGGCCCGATGCCGACGCCCATGGATGCGCTGGCAGTCCTGGGGAGCTTCCCCTCGGGCAACATCGACAAGGCCAGAAGCGCCATCGCGCCCATTGCCGGAGTACTGGGCGTCGGGATCGAGGACGTGTCCCGGCAGATCGTCTCGGCCCTGGTCAGGAATATGCGGGACAAGGCCCGGGAGTTCATCGACGAGGTGAACAGGTACCCGGTCTATACCATCTACGAGATGCTCCACCCCGAACTCGTGGAGCCCAGACAGGTCCTGGCCATCGGCGGGCCCGCCGCACAGCTCAGGCCTTTCCTGGAGGACGCCTTCGGCATGAAGTGCGTGGTGCCCGGGCACGCCATGGTGGCCAATGCCCTGGGAGCCGCCCTGGCCAGGACCACCACCCAGATCACCATGGTGGCGGACACCCAGCTGGGCCGCATGGTCTGCCCCGAGATGGGGATCGATGAGAAGGTGGGTTCCTCCCTGACCATGGAAGACCTCAAGAAGCAGGGGAAAGGCATCCTGACCGAGCATCTGGCGCTCCAGGGCATCACGGGCAACCTCGAGATCAGCATCCTCGAGGAGCAGACCTTCAACATCGTGCGGGGGTTCAGCTCGGCTGGCAGGAACTTCAGGCTCAAGCTCCAGACCAAGCCCGGCATCCTCGACCAATGGAGTGTCACATGCTGACTGCGAAGAGAAAGACCGGCCTGATCTTCTTCCCGGCCTATGACTGGGAGATCAGCCCCACCCATCCGGAACGCCAGGAGAGGCTCCTGTACACCCAGGACCAGGTGCTCGAGGAAGGCGTGCTCGACATCGAGGGCATCAAGGAGTTCAAGGCCGGCCTGGCCACGGACAAGGACATCTGCAGGCCGCACTTCTGCGTGCCGGACGTGGACTCCCGCATCACGCCGTCGCACAACGTCTCGGCCGGAGGCTGCATCGAGGCGGCCCGTCTCGTGCTCGAGGGGACGGTGGAGCGGGCCTTCGCCCTGGTGCGTCCCCCGGGCCACCATGCCATGCGGGTCGTCCAGGGCGCCAGGGGCTTCTGCAACATCAACATCGAGGCCGTCATGATCGAGTGGGTGCGGAAGCACTACCCCCGCATCAAAAAGATCGCGGTGGTGGACACGGACTGCCACCACGGCGACGGGACCCAGGACATCTACTGGCACGACCCGAACGTGCTCTACATCTCGCTCCACCAGGACGGCCGGACCCTGTATCCCGGCTCCGGCTTCCCCGAGGAGTTCGGCGGCCCCAACGCCCGGGGCATGACGCTCAACGTCCCGCTCCCCCCAAGGACGAGCGACGCAGGCATCCTGCACGTGATCGAGAACTTCGTCCTGCCGGTGATCGACGACTTCAAGCCCGACCTCATCATCAACTCCGCGGGCCAGGACAACCACTACTCGGACCCCATCACCAACATGTCCTTTACCGCGGGCGGGTACGCCAGGCTCAACGAGCTGCTTTCCCCCCACATAGCCGTCCTCGAAGGCGGCTACTCCATCGAGGCCGCGCTCCCGTACGTGAACACGGGCATCATCCTGGCCCTGGCAGGGGTCGACTACTCCTACATCCGGGAGCCCGACCTCAACCCCGACCGCATCAGGGAAGACCCGCGAATCATCGACTACATCAAGAACCTCTGCGACAAGCTCCTCGACATGTGGAACGCCCGCGGCACCATCGACGTGCCCGAGCCGGGGCTCCAGCAGAGGCGCAGGAACATCTTCTACGACACGGACGGCATCACCGAGAACCAGAACGAGGTCATCAGGGTCTGCACCCTGTGCCCCGGTGCGTTCAGGATCGACTCCAACGCGGACACCGGGTACCGCATCCTGGGCGTCCACATCCCCTGGGGCGCGTGTTCGAGGTGCAGGGAGCAGGGCCTCTCGTGGTTCGAGGATGCCGACGCCGACCGGTATTACGCCGTATATCTCCAGGACATGGACAATGACGAGTACTGCGTAAAGGTCACATGAGGATCAGGAGAAAGGACAAGGTCGTACTTGCCCTGGGGGCGGGAGGCGCCCGGGGGCTCGCCCACATCGGGGTGATCCGTGCGCTGGCGGAGGAGGGCATCCCCATCGACGGCATCGCGGGCATCTCCTTCGGCGCCATCGTGGGCGCGCTCTACAGTCTGCACCTCGATATCGGCACGGTGCAGGAGAAGCTCCGGGAATACCTGAAATCGCCCCTGTTCCAGGAGACCGAGCGGGAGATGGAGGTGCCGGACCCGGATCGGGCGCTGGGCTTCCTCGAGCGGCTCCAGTCCACCATCAAGAAGGGCTACTTCTACACGAGGGCCTTAAGCCGCACCTCCGTGATAACCCCCGAGGCCTTCGTGCTCCACATGAGGGAGCTGGTGGGCGACCACGTCTTCACAGACCTGAACATCCCCTTTCACTGCTCGTCCGTGGACCTCATCACCGGAGGCCCCATCATCTTCTCCGACGGACCCCTGGTGACCGCGCTCCAGGCGAGCTGCGCCACCCCCGGCTTCTTCCCCCCCGTGAGCCTCCACGGCATGCTCCTCGTGGACGGAGGCGTGGCGGAGATAGTGCCCGTGTTCCTGGCAAAGACCTTCAGGCCGGATTTCATCATCGGCGTGGACGTGTCCCGGGAGATCGAGCCCATCAGCGAGCAGGGGCAGATCCACCACAGCCTCGATGTAGTCTTCCGGAGCTACGAGCTCACCCGCGACTTCATCAACGTCTACACGAGCAGGGAGCTCGACGTCGTGATCCGCCCCCAGATCGGCTCCAGCGACTGGTCGGACTTCAAGTTCTTCGACCACTACGTCGAGGAAGGCTACAAGGCGGCCAAGGCAAGGATGGCCGACATCAGGAAGAAGATTTTCTGGGTGGACTGGTAATGTCCACTGATCCGGCGCCTGGTGCTGAATCAATGCTTGAATAAGTGAAAAGCCCCGGACGGGTGTTCCGTCCAGGGCCTCCCTGTTCCGGCTTTTCTGCTTCCGGCTCTAACTTCTTCTTCCGTGCCGAGCCCCCTGAAGAATCACATCGCCCCCTGGCCGCCGTCGAGGGGGATGATGGCTCCGGTCATGAAATCGGAGGCCTTGGAGGCGAGATACACGGCAAGGCCCTTGACGTGGTCGGCTTCGCCGAACATGTGCAGCGGAATCCCGCCCAGCATGATGTCGAGGATGGGCTTCATGTCGTCCTTGAAGACATACTCCATCATGTCCGTGCGGAAGAAGCCGGGTGCGATGCAGTTGACGTAGATCTTGTAGCGGGCGAGCTTCACGGCCAGGTTCTTGGTGAGGATCTCCACGGCCGCCTTGGAGGGGTTGTACGGCAGCGCCGGGTGGCCTTCCTCGATGGAGCCCCGGGAGGCCATGATGGACGAGATGTTGATGATCTTGCCGCCGCCCTGGTCCTTCATGATGTTCGCCGCCTTCTGGGAGAGGATCCACACCCCGCGGGTGTTCACGGCAAAGATCTTGTCCCACTTCTCCAGGGGGAACTGGAGGGTGGGCGCACCCCAGGTGATGCCCGCGTTGTTCACGAGGATATCGATCTTCCCGAACTCCTTCATGGTAGCGTCCACCAGGTTCTGGATGTCTTCTTCGGAAGAGGTGTCGCACTTGACCGCCAGGGTCTTCACGCCCAGCGCTTTCAGATCGTTGCACGCCTCCTCGCACTTCTGGATCTTCCGGGATGCGATCACTACGTCTGCGCCAGCCTCGGCCAGGCCCTCGGCGATGAACCTGCCGATGCCCCTGCCGCCTCCGGTCACGATAGCCGTTTTGCCCTTGAGATTCATCAACTCATTGACCTTCATGGAACCTTCCTCCTTGTGCGTTTTGTCCCTTCCCGAACGATCCTCATGAAAAGGGGGTTTTCAATATCTGCTGCAGGATCTTCAGCGAATTGCTTTCGATCTTCCTGTGGAGCGAGTCGCCCCGGGAGTCCATGGTGACGAGCGCGGGCAGGTCCTCCACCCGGAGCACCCACATGGCCTCGGGCTGGCCGAACTGCGTCAGGTGGACCTCCTCCACGCCCACGATGGTCCGTGCGATTGCCGAGGCTGCGCCTCCGGTGAGGTGCAGATACACGCACCCGTCGGTCCTCAAGGCCTCCCTCGTGGTCTCTCCCATGCCCCCCTTGCCCATGATGGCCCCGGGGTGGTGGGTCCTGATGACCTTCGCCTCGTAAGGCTCCTCGCGCATGGAGGTGGTGGGGCCCGCGGCCCTGATAACCCACGAGCCGTTCTCCTGGACCGCCACCGGCCCGCAGTGGTAGATCACGAGGCCCCTGAGCTCCACCGGGGATGCCCCGCCCGAGGCGAGGTACTTGTGGACCTGGTCCCTGGCCGTGACGATCCGCCCGGACAGGAGCACGGAATCACCGGTCCTCAAGGACCGGGAGACATCGGGCGGCAGGGGGGAGGTGATCCTCGTCACAGCCACCGGGCGATCCTCCCTTCAGGGTCGAGCTCTATGGACATGCGCCTCGTTGCCCAGCACGAGTAGCTCACCGAGACGAAGAAGCATGCCGGATGCCTGCCCGCCAGGCCGATCCTCGCGCCCAGGAGGGTGGTCTCCCCACCGAGCCCCATGGGGCCGATGCCCAGGCGGTTTGCCTCCTCCACGACCCTGCTTTCGAGCCTCCTAAGCTCAGGCACCGGGTTCGGCTCGTCGAGCCTGCGGAAGAGCATCTCCTTTGCGAGGAGAAGGCCTGAAGCCCGGTCGCCGCCGATGCACACCCCGATGATCCCCGGGGCGCACCCTTTGCCCTGTGCCTTGAACAGGGCGTCGAGCATGCACTTCCTCACCCCGTCGAGATCCCTGCCCGCGTCGAGTTCGGCAAAGGGCAGGGAGTACTGGGTGCTCACGTTCTCGGAGCCCCCGCCCTTGAGCATGAGCGAGACCGTGACCGGACCGTTCGACGGGATGAAGTGGACCTGCGGGACGTGCTCGCCGATGTTGGTGCCCGTGTTTTCCCCCGTGACCGGATCGACGCAGTTCTGCCTGAGCATGCCTTTTTCGGTGAGAAGCGCCACCGCCTGCCTCAGAGCGTCGTCGATATCCTGGTATGTCTTCGAGGGCTCTCCCCTCACGATGGCCAGGATCGTGCCCGTGTCCTGGCAGATGGGCAAAACACTGTCCCGCGACAGGTCAGCGCTCTCGAGGATGATGCGCAGGGTATCGCGGGCGATGGAGCCTTCCCGCTCCCTGTCGTATGCGGACGAGAGGGCGGCGCGGACGTCATCGGGCAGGACCGAGCTGGTCCTCTCGACGAGGGAGATCATGCTGGCAAGGAGGGCGGACTTCTCCATCGGGATGACTATATCACAGCGCCTGATATTTTCCAAGGTAACCGCATGTGAGGCTTTGAAGTTTCATCCACGCCGGCGTGTGCGGGGCGTCAACATTTTTGCAGAAATGTCCCGGAGAAATGTGATAATGATTTTCTCAGCACACATATCCGGGTGGTCCCATGGACAAGAAATCAGAACATCCCGACGAGAGCATCCTTTCCGCGCTCCAGGGGGTGAAGAAGCGCGCGGCCAACATCCTCGACCTGGTGGAAGAAACCATCAGGGGCGTGCCGATACCCGAGACCGTCACCGTCTCGATGACGAAGAGCATCGCGGATCCGATCATGTGGATCGATGCCGAACGGGTCCGGAAGGCACTGGCAGACCTCATGATCAACGCCGTCGAGGCCATGCCCGAAGGCGGCGAGCTGGCCATCGGCATCGAGGGCGACCGCATCCAGGTGATCATCACCGTAAGCGACACGGGAAGGGGCATCTCGAAGGAAAACATGGACAACATCCTCATCCCGTTCTTCACCACCAAGCCCCCGGGCGAAGGGACGGGCCTGGGTCTGGCCACGGCCTATGCCACGGTGAAGATGCATTCCGGGAAACTCGAGATCGAGTCGAATGCGGACCCCGACGCAGGCCCCACCGGGACGAGCGTCAAGATCGCCCTGCCCAGGGGCAGACAGATCTACCTCGACTCCGCGAGGCTCATCATCCACGACGACGAGTGAGTTCCGCATTGTCCTTGTAAGAACAATAGTATATATAGCCCGGCAGCACTATCCCGCAGAGATGTGTACGTGACCGTGCCAGAGCACCTGCGCAACCATTCATGTCACGAAACTGAGGACAGAGGAGAAGCATGAGAGGGAAGATCGGGTTCGACAACGAGAAATACCTCAGGGAACAGACGCATGAGATCCTCGAGCGGGTGGAGCGGTTCAACAACAAGCTCTATCTCGAGTTCGGGGGAAAGCTCCTGTACGACTACCACGCGGCACGGGTCCTGCCGGGGTACGACCCCAACGTCAAGATGAGGCTCCTGCACGAGCTCAGGGACAAGGCGGACATCATCCTGTGCATCTATGCCGGCGACATCGAGCGCAAGAAGATCAGGGCGGACTTCGGCATCACCTACGACTCGGACGCCATGAAGCTCATCGACGACCTCAAGACCTGGGGCATCGACGTCCTGGGCGTCGTGATCACGCGCTTCGAAGGCCAGCCCGCCGCCATCCTGTTCAAGAACAAGCTCGAGCGGCGGGGCGTCAAGGTCTATACCCATCGCTTCACGAAGGGCTATCCCACGGACATCGACCTCATCGTTTCCGACGAGGGGTACGGCGCCAACGCCTACATCGAGTCGGACAAGCCGCTGGTGATCGTGACGGGCCCCGGGCCCGGCAGCGGCAAGCTCGCCACGAGCCTCTCGCAGCTCTACCACGACTACCGGAGGGGGAAGAAGGCCGGGTATGCCAAGTTCGAAACCTTCCCCATCTGGAACCTGCCCGTGATGCACCCGGTGAACATCGCCTACGAGGCGGCCACCGCGGATATCCGGGACTTCAACCTCATCGACCCGTTCCACCTCGAGGCCTACGGAAAGACCGTGGTGAACTACAACCGCGACGTGGACGCCTTCCCCGTGCTCAGGCGCATCCTCGAGACGATCACCGGCGGGGAGTCGTTCTACAAGTCGCCCACGGACATGGGCGTGAACCGAGCCGGTTTTGCCATCGTGGACGACGAGGTGGTCCGGGAGGCCTCGCGCCAGGAGGTGATCCGCCGCTACTTCCGCTACCAGTGCGAATACGCCATGGGCTTTGCGGACAAGGAGACCGTGCAGCGCGTGGAGCTGCTCATCAAGGATTTCGGCATCTCGCCCGAGTACCGCTCTGTCGTGACGCCGTCCAGGGATGCGGCCAGGGAGGCCCAGATGGACGAGACAAAGGGCAACGAGGGGATCTACTGCGGGGCGGCCATCGAGCTGAAGGACGGGTCCATCGTCATGGGCAGCAACTCCCCCATGATGCATGCCGCCTCGAGCCTCATCCTCAAGGCCATCAAGCACCTGGCTGAGATCCCGGGAAAGATCGAGCTGCTACCCGACAACATCATCGAGTCCATCAGAAACTTCAAGACCGAGATCCTGGGGGAGAAGTCCGTGAGCCTCGACCTCGAGGAGACGCTCGTGTCCCTGAGCATCAGCGCCATATCGAACCCGGCGGCAAGGCTCGCCCTGGAGAAGATAAAGGAGCTCAAGGGGTGCGAGGTGCACATGACCCACATCCCGACGCCGGGCGACGATGCGGGCCTCAGGAGGCTCGGGGTCAACGTGACGAGCGATCCGAACTTCGCCACGAACAACCTTTTCATCTCCTGAGGGTCAGATCTTTTCCACCTCGACGTATTTCCCTCGCTCGGTGAGGACCTGCACGAGCTCCCTGACGTACACCATGCGCATGGGCTCCCCCCGGATGATGTCCGCCACCTGGTTCGGGTTGATGGCGGAGCCCACGATGAGGCGGATCTCGTCGGCCAGGAGCAGGGAGCGGGCGAGCTGGGTCGAGGCGTCGTTGTCATGGGGGAGGTCGTAGATGGTCTTCGACGTCCTCAGGATCTCCGCGGCCAGGCCCAGGGTGAGGATGCCCTCGGTGACGAGGTCGACCCCCTTCAGGCGCGCCGTGGGAGGCGATCCCTTCTTAGGTGCCGGCTCGTTCTGGCCCCGCTTCGAGGGGGGGACCCAGTTCACCACGAGCTCTTCCTTGAGCACCCGGGCCGCCAGCTGCGCCGTGGATCCGCCGCAGATGATCTTCTCGCCCTCGGAGGCCATGAGCCTCGAGACCGCGAACTCGTCGAGCTCCTTGTTGGCAGGCGGCCCCGTGAGCACGGTGGCGGTGATGGCGGGCCTGACCTTCATGCCCACCACGGTGGCGTCGTCCCCGGGCTTGTCGTCGTAGAGCTTTCTGCAGGTGTTCGTCAGGGCCTGGGTGAGCTTGTAGGTGTCGATGATGCCGGCCTTCAGGAAGCGCTGCACGGCGAGCGCGATGTTGTCCCACCCCCAGCCCAGCCGGTAGATGCCTCCCAGGCCGGCGTGGACGTACCCGTCGCTGATCATGATCATGAAGTCGTTTTCCTGAAGCGTAAAACGGGCCTCCCGGATCTTCCGGTCCTTCACCATGCGCTCTTCCATGGGCAGCTTCACGATGGCGTGGTCCCTCACGAAGATCAGGGGGGGGCAGTCGAACTCCACGAGGTGGGCTTCCTGGCCGTTCTTCACGGTGAGCACCGCGAACGTGGCATAGGCGAGCTTGCGGACGCTGCACTCGGGCAGGGTCTCCACCAGGGTCTGGAGCACGTCTTCGAGGGGCGCCCCGGATTCGAACATTCGGGCGGCGATCTCGGACGTGAGCGTGGAGAGGATGCTCGCCTTGACGCCCGACCCCAGGCCGTCCGAGAGCACGGCCACGAAGGTGTCCGCCGTCTTGCGCACCATGACCGAATCCCCGCACAGCTCCTCGTTGGCCTTGTTCAGGTACGACCAGGAGTATTCGACGATCTGCCTCACTTGCCGCCTTCCTCCCCGAGGAGCTTCGCCAGGTGGGAAAAGATGGTCTTGCTCTCGGCCGTGGTCTCGCCCAAGAGGTGGGCGATCTCGTGGGCCACGCGCATCTGCTTGCTCACCACCTCGCGAGTCCTCTGGAGCGTCTCTTCGCGGATGGCGTTGAACTTCTCCTTCTCCCTCTCCCGCTCGGTGACGTCGCGGATGACGGCCACCAAGAGTCCCTGGCCCTCCACAGGAACCACGGTCTGCTTCGTGACGATGTCTTCCCTGATGCGGCAGGCCTTGGCGTACACCGGCTGCTTCGTGTCCCTCACCGAGATGTAGTCGTCGAGCACGGACACGAGGGTCGACAGGTGCTTGCCCTCGACGTCGGCGAGCTTGCACTGGAAGAGGGCCTCGGCGGAGGGCGACATGTCGTTGATGATGAGGTTGTTGTCGAAGATGATGATGGCGTTGGGGATGAGGTCCATCACGACCTGGCGCAGGGATTCGGAGCGGCTGCGCATGTTGGGTATGCACATGGTGGCCTCGGCCATGCCCCTCAATGTCGCCACCGCCTTTTCCCGGCAGCTCGAGTAGCCGCACGCCCCGCAGTTGAGCTCGTCCTCCCTGGTGTACTTGTTGACCCTGTGGAGCACCTCCTGGATCTGCTCTTCGGAAAACTCCGGGACGTAGACCTTGCGGTCCCGGTATGTCCGGGTCAGGTCAGGCCATTCCTCACGGGGGATGTGAAGGTCGTTCTGCCGCCTGGCGTTGAACTCGATGATCTTCTGCCGCGCCAGGTAGAGGCTTCCGGAGAGGCCGGCCATGGCAGGCCCGTTGACGCACCCGCCCTTGCAGGCCAGGAGCTCCACGATGCCCGCTTTGAGCGTGCCGGCCCGGATGTCCGAGAGGATGTCACCAATGGAATCGAGCCCGGAGGCCACGATCATGGAGCCCTCGAGGATGTCCGTGTTCATCCTGGCGGTGCCGACGAGCCCGCCTTCGATGGGGAAGAGGCGCGCCATCTCCGGGGTCGCCTCACTGGAGGGCTCTTCTCCCGGCTGCAGGGTCACGCCGTTCTCGATGAAGAGCTCGAGCAGCCCCCGGAAGGTGATGACCGCGTCGATCACCCCCGATACCGACTCGGCGTGCATCTCCGCCTTCTTCGCTATGCAGGGCCCCACGAACACGACGTATGCGTCTTCTCCGTACTTCTTCTTGAGCAGGCGGCCGTGGGCGATCATGGGGGACACGATGGGCGCCAGGTGGCCGATGAGGTCGGGGTGATACTGCTCGATGAGGTTCACCACCACCGGGCACGACGAGGTGATGATGGGCCAGCGGTCCCGGTTAGCCTCCATGTATTCGCGATGGGCGAGACCCACGATCTCGGCGCCGATGGCCGTCTCTTCGGCCGCATGGCAGCCCAGATCGAGGAGGGCCTTTTCCATCTCGGCAAAGCTGCCCATGTTGAAGAAGGCCGGCGCCGACGGCGCCACCGAGGCCACGATCTTGAGACCCCTGTCCCTGGCCCCCTCGATCTCCTGGCGGGCGCTCTGGATGCTCTTGGCCTCCTGGGGACAGACGCGCACGCAGGTGCCGCAGATGATGCAGAGCTCTGGCACCACGTTGGCCTGGTGCTCCTTGACCCGGATGGCCTTGACGCCGCAGTTGCGCACGCACAGGTAGCAGTCGCGGCAGCGGGCGGGGTTGGTCATGATGACCGGTTCGTTCATGCGGTCCCTCCTTCGGTGCTGCTGGCCGTGGCCATATGGCGCCCTACTTCTTGAGCAGGGCGCTGTTTGCCCTGGGCAGGATCTCCCGGTGGAAGAACCCCTCCGCATCCTCGGGTCGGATGCCGCTGAACGCGACATCGCCCACGCGGACGGAGACCCCCTTCGAGCAGGTGTCCATGCAGAAGGCTCCGACGATGTCCACCAGTCCGGTCAGGCTCTCCTTCTCGATGAGGCGCTGGAACTCGGCTGCAAGCTCGTCAGAGCCGCGGATGCTGCATGAGCTGCCGACGCATATGGTCACGATGAGCATGTCTTCCGTCCTCTCACCCGTCGAGCAGCGACGCGAGATGGGTGTCAATGAACCCGGCGGCGTCGGCCGTGTCGATGCCGGAGATGATCTTCTGGCCCACCACGACGTTTGGCCCGCCTTCGCACTGGCCGGTGCAGAACCGCGCCTTGATCCGGAAGCGCTCCGAGAGCCCCCTGCGCCTCAGCTCGGCCGCGAGGCCCTCGAGGAGCTTCCAGGACCCCTTGACATAGCAGTTCGTGCCGATGCAGACCCCCACGTCGATGACGGGCAGCTCCTTCAGGATCACCTCGGCCTGCTTTTCCTCGAACCGCATGGAGCGGCGGCGGTAGGTGGTGTGGAGCGCGTGGTGCGACGTCTCGCTCACGGGCTGACCCAGCCAGTTTTCGTATATGGCCTGGATGGCGGGGTTGTCCTGGCTCTTCCTCACGGGCGCCTCCTGGTCGAGCCGGTAGAGGACCTCGAGACGCGCCGCCGTGTCGCTGGCAATCTCGGGCGCAGGGTTGCCTGAGCCGTTGATGCAGCCGCCGGGGCAGGCCATGACCTCGATGAGGTCGTAGGGGGCGTCGCCGGAGCGGATGCGGTCGATGAGGTTCTGGGCGTTCTGCAGTCCGCTCACCACGGCAAGCCTCACCGTGACGTCACCTAAGGTCACGTTGGTCTCCTTCACCCCCTGCAGGCCGCGCACGCCTTCGTAGGTGAAGCTGTCGAGGCGCTTGCCCGTGACCCGCTCTGCAGCCAGGCGGAGCGCCGCTTCAGCCACGCCGCCGCTGGCCCCGAAGATGACGCCCGAGCCGCTCGCCTTGCCGAAGAAGGTGTCCACCGGGATGGGTTCGATGGCCTTCGGGTCGATACGGCGTTCGGAGAACATCCCGATGACGTCGTTCGTGGTGAGGACCACGTCCACGTCCGCTATGCCGTCGTGGCTGAACTCCGGCCTCGCGGCCTCGTACTTCTTGGCGTTGCAGGGCATGATGGACACGAAGTAGAGGAGCGCCGGGTCCACCTTGAGCTGTCTGGCGAAGTACTGCTTCATGACCGCGCCGAACATCTGCTGGGGCGACTTGCAGGAAGACAGGTGTGGCAGGATGTCCGGTGCCATCTTCTCGCAGTAGTTGATCCAGGCCGGGCAGCAGGAGGTGATCTGCGGCAGCACCCCGCCCTCGGCGAGGCGGCTCAGGAACTCGGTGCCCTCCTCCATGATGGTGAGGTCCGCCGCCCAGCAGGTGTCGAAGACGAAGTTGAAGCCGAGCCGCTTGAGACCGGCGCTCAGGACGGCCATGGCATCCTCGGGGGAGATGCCGTAGTGCTGGGCGAACGCTGCCCGCACGGCCGGTGCGATCTGGGCCACCACCGTGAGCTCCGGGTTCTGGAGCGCCCTGTACACCTTGGGGAGCACCGGCTTCATGACCAGGGCGCCGGTGGGGCAGATGGAGGCGCAGTGGCCGCAGGCCACGCAGGTGGTCAGATCGAGGGGCCGGTGGTCGTTGGGTCCGATGGTGAGGACGCCCTTGGTCTCGTGGAAGCTCAGGGCGGACACGCCCTCCATCTCGCGGCACACCTTGAGGCACAGGCCGCACAGGATGCACTTGCCGGGGTCCCGGGTGATGATGGGGTGATTGTCGTCGACCGGCAGGGGCGTCGCCGGAAGCGTGTGGTCGATCGTGACGTCGTAGAGAGTCGCGCAGTCCCGCAGGTCGCACCCGTAGCGCTCGGTGCAGCCGCACGCCAGGCACCGGGCCGCCTCGTCCATGGTGGTGTCCATGTCCCAGGTCTTCGACGACTCGTCGAAGGTCCCCTTCCTCGATTCAGGGGAGAGGACCGCGATCTCCCGGCGCTCGGCAGGCCTCACGCCCTTGAATTCCTCCGCCGGGATATCCTTCCAGCTCCCCTTCGAGCAGGTGTAGGGCTCGGGGGGAAGTTCGACCGTACCGGTCCGGATGAGGGAGTCGATGGCCTCGGCAGCCCTCCTGCCCGCGCCGATGGCGGCGATGGCGATGTCCGGCCCAGTGACGCAGTCCCCGCCCGAGAACACCCAGGGGTCAGCGGTCTGCATGGTCACCGGGTCTGCCTTGATGTTGCCCCATTTGTCCAGCAGGTTCGCGTTGCCCACGCTGGCAGCGTCCACTGCCTGGCCGATGGCCGAGATGATCGTGTTGGCGGTGATGGTGAAGTCCGAGCCCGCCACCGGGACCGGCCTCCTCCTGCCGCTCTTGTCCGGCTCGCCCAGCTCCATGCGGGTACAGGTCATCTGGAGCATGGAGCCGGCCTGCCTGATGGAGACGGGCGCCGTGAGGTACTGGATGTTCACCCCCTCCTCGATGGCCTCCTCGATCTCGATCTCCTGGGCGGGCATCTCGTGGCGGGTGCGGCGGTAGGCGATGGTCACGTCCCTGGCACCCAGCCTGAGCGCGCTGCGGGCAGCGTCCATGGCGGTGTTGCCGCCGCCGATGACGAGGACCCTCTCCCCGATGTCGGGCTTTTCGCCCCTGGCCAGCCTGGCCAGGAAGTCGAGGCCGGACATGACGCCGGGCAGGTCTTCGCCGTCGACGCCGATGGCGGTGGCCTTCTGGGCCCCCAGGCCTATGAACACGGCCGTGAATCCGTCGCGCTTCAGGGACTCGATGGTGAAATCACGGCCGAGCTTCTTGTTGTACCGTATCTCGACACCCAGGTCGAGGATGGACCTGATCTCCTCGTCGAGCTGCCTTTCCGGCAGGCGGTAGTAGGGGATGCCCCAGCGGAGCATGCCGCCTGCTGCCTCCTGCATCTCGAAGATGGTCACGCTGTGGCCTTTCCTCCGGAGGAAGTACGCGGCGGTGAGGCCTGCCGGGCCGGCGCCCACCACGGCAACCTTCACGCCGGTGTCCGGTGCGCACTCGGGCGAGTAGGGGGACAGCTGGTACCGGTCCCAGTCCGCCACGAAGCGCTTGATCGCGTTGATGTTCACCGCGCCGTCCACCGCGTTGCGGCGGCACTCGGACTCGCAGGGATGGGGGCAGACGCGGCCGCAGACCCCGGGCAGGGGATTGCTCTCCTTGATGACCTCGAGGGCCTCGGCGAAGTTGCCCGAGGATACGTGATAGATGTATTTCTGGATGTCGATGTTGGCCGGGCACCTCTGCACGCAGGGGGCCACGCAGTCGCCGTAGTGGTTCTTGAGCAGGCCCTGGAGGTAGATCCGGCGGTAGCTCGTCAGCGCGTCCGATTGGGTCCTAACGATCATGCCCTCGGAGACACGGGTCGAAGTGGCGGAGACGAACCTGGTCTTTCCCCCTTCGATGACCTCAACGAACGCGACTTCCACCGTGCTCGGGGCGCTGACCCTCGGGTCGTAGCCCAGTGCCGGGATGGAGATGCCGTGTGCCCGTGCTGCGTCGATGATGGTCGTGGTGCTGTCCGCTGTACACATTTTGTCGTCGATGGTTAAGGTGAGCATCATATCCTCCTCGGTCTGGGGTGCGCTGAGAGCTGGTTTTCCTGAAATGCCTTCAGGATATTGATCGGGGTATGGTGTATCATCCACGCTACCTCAAGATCATTCATGGCTGCTGTGTGGGCTATTTTATATCTTCTCAGTATCATTTATGAATATACAGCAAGTAACATAGGGAAGGCAATTTAAAAAAGTGTGAAAGGTTCAAGATAAGCGGTCTCTGTCCAGGATGGTGTTAATATTGGCGAATGTGATTTCGGGGTCTGTGTAGGCGCGGATGGTTTCATCGGGAATTCTCAGTGTGTTCACGCGGTCGAGCAGGGTGAATATCTTCCGCTCCCCCCTGTCCAGGAGGTCTTTCACCACCGGGAGGACCCGCCGGTGATAGATGGCGTGGAGCGGTTCCCTGCCTTTCGACCAGACAGGTATGACCACGTCGTGCTCCCCGGACCGGGAGATCATGTACGAGATGAATTCGCGGCTCAGTCTCGGCATGTCTGCGGCGAACACGAAGCACTGCGGTGTCCCGGCCACGGTGAGCGCGGTGTAGATCCCGCCCAAGGGACCGTAACCGGGGAAGATGTCCTCGGCCACCCGGTGAGCCTCGAGCCCGGGGCGCCTGTTCCCGATGAGGATGACCTCGTCGAACAGGGGGGTGATCACATCCACGACGTGGTCCACGAGGCTCTTTCCCTGGAAGGATGAGATGACCTTGTCGGAGCCGAACCTGCTCGACCTGCCGCCTATGAGTACGATGCCTGTCATGTGGGCTTTCACATAAAAATACCCGGGAGGGCGTGTCAAGGGCAATTATGTAGGCACGGCAAAACATAAATAGAGCTTGACGATACAGAACGCTTCTTCTATACCGGGTGCAGACAGGGGCGGCCTTTGGAGAAAACCCCGGATTACCATGAGTTACCAAGGAAAGGTTTCGAACAATTCCGGCCTGGGGGAAGGGTCCGTGGAATTCCTCCCTACTACCACACAGGGTGAAGGCGTACCTTCTAAGGTACCGGAAAAAAAGTTTAATCATCGGTGACTGAATAGTGAACCACCGTTCAGTTTCCACTTGATACGAACCCTTACTCGTGGTATGTCAGTTTCGACATGGGTGTCATGTATCAGAGGTCCGCAGAAATAATAAGGAGGGACAAGTGGCAGGTATTGATACGACTCAAATGGGCGCGGGGTTGGAGGAATTTTCCTCGGAACAACTCGCAAAAGTCGATGAGATCATTCTCAAGTTCAAGTCAAAGCCGGGCGCACTGATCCCGGTGCTGGAAGAGGTCCAGGATGTGTGCGGATATCTTCCCATGAGTCTTCAGCTTCGCGTGGCCAAGGGACTGGGCATCCCGGTGGCCAACGTGTACGGCGTGGTGACTTTCTACTCATTCTTCACAATGGTCCCCAGAGGAAAGCACGTCATCAGGGTGTGCCTCGGCACGGCCTGCTACGTGAGGGGCGGCCAGAAGATCCTCGAATCTCTGGTCGGCACGCTGGGCATCGCACCTGGTGAGTGTACGGCGGACAGGAACTTCTCCCTCGAAACCGTGCGCTGTCTCGGCGCCTGCGGTCTGGCTCCGGTTGTTGTGATCGATGAAGATACTCATGGCCAGGTGAAGCCGGCAAAGCTCGATAGAATCCTGGCCGAGTACCGATAGGAGGGTGACATGGCGAAGCTGACTATTAACGATCTCAAGAAGATCAAGGAAAAGGTTGAAAAAGAGGATCAGTTCCGGGCAGGCACCAAGCGCGTGAAGCTGACGGTTCACATGGGCACCTGCGGAATCGCGTCCGGCGCCAAGGGCATCCTCGATACGTTCATGAATGAAATCAGCGAAGCCAATGTGGAGGACGTGCTCATCACCACGTCCGGCTGCATCGGCATCTGCTCCCGCGAACCCCTTGCGACGGTTGAAGAGCAGGGTAAGGAAGCCATCGTCTACGAGTACCTCACCGAGAACAAGGCACGCCAGATCTTCAAGCGGCACGTCCTGGCCGGCGAGATCCAGACGGAGTTCGTCCTGGCACGGGGCAAAGAGCAGGAAGGGGGGAAGTAAATGAAGGTCTTTCGAGCTCATATACTGGTATGCGGCGGTACCGGCTGCAGGGCGTCCGGAAGCGAGGACGTCCATGGGGCAGTCGTCAGGGAAATAGCGGCAAAAGGGCTCTCAGATGAGGTCGCCATCGTCGAAACCGGCTGCAACGGTTTCTGCGCAGCAGGCCCCATCATGGTCATCTACCCCGAGGGCACCTTCTATCAGTACGTCAAGAGTGACGACGTAAAAGAGATCATCGAAGAGCACATCATCAAGGGCCGCCCGGTCCAGAGGCTCATGTACAGGGAGCCCGTCACCGAGAAGGCCATCCCCCACATGCTCGACATCCCCTTCTTCGGCAAGCAGCAGCTCATCGCTCTGAAGAACAGGGGCCTCATCGACGCCGAGAAGATCGACGAGTACATCGCCCGCGACGGCTACCTGGGCGCTGCCAAGGCGCTCACCGAGATGACCCAGGACGAGGTCATCGAGGAGGTGAAGAAGTCCGGTCTCCGCGGCAGAGGCGGCGGCGGTTTCCCCACCGGCATGAAGTGGCAGTTCGCCAAGAAGTCCCAGAGCGACATCAAGTTCATCCTCTGCAACGCCGACGAGGGCGACCCGGGCGCGTTCATGGACCGCTCGGTCCTCGAAGCCGACCCCCATGCAGTGCTCGAGGGCATGATCATCGGCGGCTATGCCATCGGCGCCAACAAGGGCTACATCTACTGCCGGGCCGAGTATCCGCTGGCCATCAAGCGCCTCGACATCGCCATCCGGCAGGCCAAGGAGTACGGCCTCCTGGGAGAGAACATCCTGGGCTCCAACTACTCCCTGGACATCGAGGTCTACCAGGGCGCAGGCGCGTTCGTCTGCGGCGAAGAGACCGCGCTCATGGCATCCATCGAAGGCAAGCGCGGCATGCCCAGGCCCAGGCCCCCATTCCCTGCATCCCAGGGCCTGTGGAAGAAACCCTCGGTTCTAAACAACGTCGAAACCTTTGCCAACATCCCGCAGATCGTCCTGAAGGGTGGGGCATGGTACTCCTCCATCGGCACCGAGCGCTCCAAGGGCACCAAGGTGTTCGCGCTCACCGGTGCGGTGAACAACGTGGGTCTGGTGGAAGTCCCCATGGGCACCCCCATCGGCGACATCATCTTCGACATCGGCGGCGGCATCCCGGGCGGCAAGCAGTACAAGGCGGCCCAGCTGGGCGGCCCCTCCGGCGGCTGCATCCCGGCCTCGGCGCTGAACACACTCACCGACTATGAAGAAATCATCAAGCTCGGCGCCATCATGGGCTCCGGCGGCCTCATCGTCATGGACGAGGACACCTGTATGGTGGACACGGCCCGGTTCTTCATGGAGTTCTGCCAGGAAGAGTCCTGCGGCAAGTGCACCCCGTGCCGTGAAGGCACCAAGCGCATGCTTGAGGTCCTCCACCGGATCTGCCACGGCGAAGGCAAGGATGGGGACATCGAGCTCCTCGAAGAGCTCGCGGCCACCATCAAGGACTCCGCGCTCTGCGGCCTCGGCCAGACGGCCCCCAACCCCGTGCTCTCCACCATCCGCTACTTCAGGGACGAGTACGAGGCCCACATCTACGACAAGAAGTGCCCGGCAGCGGTGTGCTCCTCGCTGTTCAAATCCCCATGCCAGTCCGCATGCCCCATCGAGATGGACGTCCCGGCCTACATCGCGCTGATCAGGGCGGGCAGGCTGGAAGACGCCTACAGGGTCATGCTCAGGACCAACCCGTTCCCCGGCGTCTGCGGCCGCGTGTGCCCGCAGTTCTGCGCCTCGAAGTGCCGCAGGCAGCAGCTCGACGAGCCCATGGCCATCGCGTGGCTCAAGCGCTACATCGCAGACAACGGACGCAAGCCCGTCATCGAAGCCGTACCGGTCACCCGCAAGGAAAAGATCGCGGTCATCGGCGCAGGCCCGGCCGGTCTCACCGCTGCACAGGACCTGGCGAAGCGCGGCTACAAGGTAACGGTGTTCGAAGAGCTTCCCCATGCGGGCGGCATGATGCGCTACGCCATCCCCGAGTACCGGCTCCCGAGAAACATCATCGAGGAAGAGGTGAAGGACATCGAAGCCCTGGGTGTCGAGATCAGGACCAACACCAGGGTAGGCAAGGACATCACCTTTGACAAGCTCCGCAAGGACTATGACGTGGTGATTCTCGCAGTGGGCGCGCACAAGAGCTGGACGCTGGACATCGAGGGCGAAGACCTCCAGGGCGTCTGGGGCGCAACCGAGTTCCTCAGGGAAGTCAACCTGGGCAAGGACGTGAAGATCGGCTCCAAGGTCGCCATCGTGGGCGGCGGCAACTCCGCCATCGACGCGGCGAGGACCGCCGTGCGTCTCGGCGCCGGCGACGTCACCATTCTCTATCGCAGGGAGCGCAAGGACATGCCTGCCTGGGAGCATGAGATCGTGGCAGCCGAGCACGAAGGCGTGAAGATCGAATACCTCGTGGCCCCCGTGAAGCTCGTGGGCGAGAAAGGCAAGCTCACCGGCGTGGTCTGCCAGAAGATGAAGCTGGGCGAGTTCGACCGCTCCGGCAGGCGTAAGCCGGTCCCCATCCCCGGCAGCGAGTACACCATCTCCATCGACACCATCATCCCGGCCATCTCCCAGTCGTCCGACACCACCTTCATCCCCGACGGGTCCGACGTGAAGAAGGACAAGTGGGGCGGCATCGAGAAGGTGGCCAAGAGCAAAAACAGGACGCTCGCCAAGGGCGTGTACATCATCGGCGACGCGGCCACCGGGCCGGCCACGGTGGTGGAAGCCATCGCCATGGGCCACGACGTGGCCAAGGACGTGGACGCCTCCATCAGGGCCTGGAACAACGAGCCCGCCTACAGGGAGCCCGAGGCCGATAAGATCGACATCCCGTTCGAGGTGAACGAGGAGCTTGTCGTCACGCCCAAGGAGTTCATGCCCGAGAAGGAGATCGCGGCGAGGGTGGCCAATTTCGCAGAGGTCGAGTTGGGCTACACGAAAGAAAAGGCCTACAAAGAGGCGTGCAGATGCCTCAGGTGCGATGCGGAGCTGTAAGGGCCCCGCAGGTCGTTTTCTTGAAAATGGGGTAAAACTATGGCGAATGTCAATGTAACTATTGATAATATAAAAGTCAGTGTCGAAGAGGGATCCACCATCCTCGATGCGGCCAAGGCCGCCGGCATCAAGATACCCACCCTGTGCGCATGGCCTGAGATCGATCACAGACCCGGCGCATGCAGGGTGTGCGTAGTCGAGGTTGACGGTCAGAGGAACCTCGTCGCCTCCTGCGTGTTCCCGGTGAACGAGGGCATGGTGGTCAAGACCACCACGGAGCGGGTGCGCAAGGCAAGGAAGCTCAACGTCGAGCTCCTGCTTTCGAACCACCCCACCGAGTGCAACGTCTGCGTGCGCAACGGCAACTGCGACCTCCAGGTCGTGGCCGAGGCCGTGGGCCTGCGCGAGGTGCGCTTCACGTATCCCCAGTACGTTGCAACAGACTATATCGACGACTCGAGCCCGTCCGTGGTGCGCGACGCCCGGAAGTGCATCAAGTGTTACCGCTGCGTGACCGTGTGCGACCAGGTACAGACCGCCTCGGTCCTGTCCCCCACCTTCAGGGGCGACGACGTGCGCATCGGCCCGGCGTTCAACCTGCCGCTGCTCGAAACCAACTGCACCAACTGCGGACAGTGCATCCTGGCCTGCCCGGTGGGCGCCCTGTACGAGAAGGACGACACCGAACACGTCTGGGCTGCGCTCAACGACCCCACGAAGCACGTGGTCGTCCAGGAGGCCCCGGCCATCCGCGCGGCCCTGGGCGAGGACCTCGGCATGCCGATAGGCTCCCTGGTCACGGGCAAGATGCTCACGGCCTTGAGGAGGCTCGGCTTCGACAAGGTGTTCGACACCAACTTCACGGCGGACCTCACCATCATCGAGGAAGGCAACGAGCTGCTCCAGCGGGTGAAAACCGGCGGGAAGCTCCCCATGATCACTTCGTGCTCGCCCGGTTGGATCAAGTTCTGCGAGCACTTCTATCCCGACCTCCTCGACCACCTCTCCACCTGCAAGTCGCCCCAGCAGATGATGGGCGCCCTCATCAAGACGTACTACGCCCAGCAGGCGGGCATCGACCCCAAGGACATCGTGTCGGTCTCCATCATGCCCTGCACGGCCAAGAAGTTCGAATGTCAGCGTGATGAGATGCGGGACAGCGGGTATCAGGACGTGGATTACGTGCTCACCACCCGTGAGCTCAGCCGCATGATCAGGCAGGCGGGCATCGACTTCGCGAGCCTGCCCGATGGCGACTACGACAACCCCCTCGGCGAGTACACCGGCGCCGGCACCATCTTCGGCGCAACCGGAGGCGTCATGGAAGCGGCCCTTCGCACGGTGTACGCCGTGGTCACCGGAACCAATCTCGAAAGCCTCGACATCACCCCGGTCCGCGGACTCGAGGGCGTGAAGGAGGCGGCGGTCGAGGTCGGCCCCCTGGGCAAGGTCAAGGTTGCCGTCGCCCATGGGCTCAGCAATGCACGTAAGCTCATGGACAGGATCCGTGAAGGCACGGCCGACTATGCCTTCATCGAGGTCATGTGCTGCCCCGGCGGCTGCATCAGCGGCGGCGGACAGCCCATCGCGCCCAGCAACGAAAAGAGGATCCAGCGCTCCGCAGCCCTCTACAAGGATGACAATGCGGTGCAGAAGTTCCGCCAGTCTCACGAGAACCCGTCCGTGAAGAGGATCTACGAGGTCTTCCTCAAGGAGCCCCTCGGACACAAGTCCCACGAGCTGCTCCACACGCACTACTGCAAGCGCGGCACCGATCTGCCCCATGTGAAGGGTGCGGAGCTCGAGGTGAATGAGGAACACGCGACGAAAGCAGCACACTAGAGAACATCCCTTGAAACAGGGGGGCAACCCCCTATAAGAAAAGGGAAACCTGCCTGCGGGGGAGGCCAGAGGCTGACCTTTAGGGAAGGATGAGGGAAAGAACAGAGGCCCTTGCCGTCCTCGCATGGCAAGGGCCTTTTTTTGTGCCCGCTTCCCGGAGGAGAACATGGAAGAAAAGACACGGAGGATCGGGGTCGTGAGCATCATCATCACGGACCGGAAGGAATCGGCCCGGGAGGTGAACGACATCCTCAGCAGGCACGGAGAGATCATCATCGGCAGGATGGGCCTGCCCTACGAGCCCCGCCACATCCACATCATCGCGCTCATCATCAACGGGACCACCGACGAGGTGGGCGCACTCACCGGCAAGCTCGGCTCCCTGCGAGGGGTGGAGGTCAAGTCGGCCCTGACCAGGATATGAAAACCGAGGTGCTCATGAAGGACTTTATCAACGATCAAGCGATCATCGACCTGCTCGACAGATCCCTCAATCCCCATGACGCCCGGGTCAGGGAGATCATAGCGAAATCCAGGGAGCTCAAGGGCCTGGACCCCGAAGAGGCGGCTGTGCTCCTCCAGGTCCGGGATCCGGAGCTCAACGGCCTCATCTTCGAGGCCGCCCACGACATCAAGAACGCCATCTACGGCAACCGGCTCGTGATGTTCGCGCCCCTGTACACCTCGAACCGCTGCTCCAACAACTGCCTCTACTGCGGGTTCAGGAGGGACAACCGGGAGCTCAAGAGGGTTTCGCTCACCTTGGACGAGATCGCCGAAGAGGTGAGGATCCTCGAGCGCCAGGGCCACAAGCGCCTCCTCATGCTCTGCGGGGAGCAGAAGGGCGGGAGAACGCTCGACCGCTTCATCGAGGCCATCGAAACGGCGTACGCCACCACAACGGAAGGTGGGGGCGAGATCCGGCGGATCAACGTGGAGGTGGCGCCCCAGGACGTGGAGGGGTTCAGGCGACTCAAGGCCGCGAACATCGGCACCTACGTCCTGTTCCAGGAGACCTACCACCACGCCACCTACAAGGCCATGCACCCGAGCGGGCCCAAGGCCGACTACCTCTGGCGCCTGTCCGCCATGGACCGGGCCATGGAGGCCGGCATCGACGATGTGGGCATCGGCGCCCTGTTCGGGCTCTGCGACTACAGGTTCGACGTCCTGGGCCTGCTCCACCACGCCCGGTACCTCGACGAAAAGTTCGGGGTGGGTCCGCACACCATGTCCGTGCCGAGGCTCGAGCCGGCCCTGAACGCACCTGCGGCCATCAGGCCGCCGAACCCGGTGAGCGATTACGACTTCAAGCGCATCGTGGCCATCATCCGGATGTCCGTGCCCTACACCGGGATCATCCTCTCCACCAGGGAACGGCCGGAGGTCAGGCGCGAAATCTTCAAGGTGGGCATATCCCAGATCAGCGCAGGGTCCCGCACCAACCCCGGCGGCTACCACAACGGCGTGGAGGGCATGGACGATGCCGCCCAGTTCAACCTGGGCGACACACGCTCTCTCGACGAGGTCATCCTCGACATCTCGAAGGAAGGCCACATACCGAGCTTCTGCACCGCCTGCTACCGGCTGGGCCGCACAGGCAGCGACTTCATGGACCTGGCGAAGCCCGGGCTCATCCAGAAGTTCTGCCGCACCAACGCCATCATGACCTATCTCGAATACCTCGTGGACTACGCATCCCCCGAGACCAGGAGGGTGGGTGAGGAGCTCATCGGGCGCCTCGTGTCCGAGACGGGCGACAACGGCACCCGGCGTCTCCTCGAGGAGAGGCTCGAAAAGATCAGGAAGGGTGAGCGTGACCTGTACATCTGAGACTCTCCGCATCATAGAGAAGGCCGCGCAGGGGGACGTGACGGGCAGGGAGGAGATCGTCCGCCTCCTTGAGCTCGATGCACCCGAAGAGCTAGACGCCCTGTTCAGGGCCGCCGACCGCATGAGAAAGGCCTGCGTGGGGGACGAGATCTTCCTCAGGGGGATCATCGAGTTCTCCGGCTACTGCAGCAGGAACTGCCACTACTGCGGGCTCAGGGCCCAGAACCGGGAGGTCGTCCGCTACCGGATCCCGGAAGACGAGATCGTGGCCAGGGCTCACGGCCTCTGGGAAAGGCAGTGCACCACTGTGGTCCTCCAGTCAGGGGAGGACCGCTTCTACGACAGGGAGCGGATGTGCTCGCTGATCCGCAGGATCAAGGCCGAGACCGACCTCGCCATCACCCTGTCCATCGGCGAGCGCAGCCTTGAAGACTACCGGGCCTTCAAGGAGGCCGGCGCCGACCGCTACCTGCTTAGGCACGAGACGGCAAATGCAGGGCTCTACCGGAAGCTCCATCCCGGCTACGAGCTCGAAGACCGGATTCAGTGCCTGAGATGGCTGAAAGGGCTCGGGTACGAAGTGGGGTCGGGGTGCATCGTCGGCCTGCCAGGCCAGACCGTGCACGACCTGGCGGACGACGTGCTCCTCATCAGGGCCCTCGACATCGACATGATCGGGGTGGGGCCGTTCATCCCGCATCCCGGGACGCCGCTCAGGGATGCTCCCGCCGGAAGCACGGACCTGGTCCTGAAGATGCTCGCGGTGCTCAGGCTCCTGACCAGGGACACGAACATACCCGCCACCACGGCCCTGGGCGTCCTCGACCCGGGTGCCAGGAGAAATGCGTTCCTCGCCGGGGCGAACGTGTTCATGCCCAACTTCACCCCGGTCCGGTACATGGAGCTCTACGAGATCTACCCGGGCAAGGGCCCGGAGGCCGGAACCATCGCAAAGGCATCGGAGGGCGGCTATGTCGCCCTGTTCGAGGGCATGGGCAGGACCATAGGCAGGGGCTGCGGGTACCGGGAAAAGAAGGCCTGCCCGCGGGAGCCCGGAAGCTGTGCGGGAGGCGCTGCATGAGGAAGGAGAAGGACTCCATCGGATATTTCGACATCCCGGATGACGCCTTTTACGGGATCCACACGGCCCGCGCCGTCGACAACTTCGGGGAGGGCAGGCACGACGGGCTCTTCGTCACCGCGTACCTGCAGGTGAAGAAGGCCGCGGCCCTGGCCAACGGGGAGCTGGGCTTTCTCGACCCCGAGAGGGCGGGGGCCATCGTCTCCGCCATCGACGCCCTCATCGCCGACGGTTCGTACGGGGACATCGTGGTGAACCCCCTGAGCGGGGGCGCAGGCACCTCCCTCAACATGAACATAAACGAGGTGGTGGCAAACCACGCTTTGGCCCTCTCCGGAAGAGGGAAGGGGGACTACGGCCATATCCACCCCCTGGACCACGTGAACCTGCACCAGTCCACCAACGACACCTACCCGAGCGCCCTGCGCATCGCCATGCTCGTACACCTGAACCGGCTCGAAGGGGAGCTCGCCTCGCTGCAGGAGGCCCTCCAGGCAAAGGAAAAGGAGTTCGCGGGCATCGTCAGGCTCGGCCGCACCGAGCTCCAGGACGCCCTGCCCATGACCGTGGGCATGCAGTTCTCGGCGTGGGCCGAGGCCATCGCCCGGGATCGGTGGCGCATCTTCAAGGCCCGGGAGCGGATCAAGGCGCTCAATCTCGGCGGCACGGCCATCGGAACCGGGTTCAATGCGCCCCGGAGGTACATCTTCCTGGTGCTCGAGAAGCTCAAGGAGATCACCCGGCTGGGTGTGACCCGGGCGGAGAACATGCTCGAGGCCACCCAGAACCTCGACGCGGTGGTTGAAGTATCCGGGCTCATGAAGACCCTGGCCGTGAACCTCCTGAAGATCGCCGAGGACATCCGGCTCCTGTCCTCCGGCCCTGCGGGCGGGATCGGCGAGCTCAAGCTCGAGCCCCTCCAGGAGGGATCGTCCATCATGCCCGGCAAGGTCAACCCGGTGATGCCCGAGTTCGTGAGCCAGGCCGCCCTCCTGGTCATGGCCAACGATCAGGCCATCACCCACGCGGCAGGACTCGGCAACCTCGAGCTCAACCAGTTCTCCCCCCTGGTGGCCACCCTTATGCTCCGGAACTTCACCCTGCTGTCCAGGGCAGTGACCGGTCTCGACCGAAAGGTGATCAGGACGATCGGGGTGAACGAGGATAGGATGAAGGCGCACCTCACGAACTCGGTGGCCCTGCTCACCTACCTCACGGCCCACATCGGGCACGACCTTGCCGCCGATGTGTACATGAAGATGAAAGCGAGCGGGAAGAGCGCCCGGGAGATCATCGTTGGAGAAGGGATCATGACACCTGAGAAATTCGACGAGCTGACCGCGCCGGAGCGGATCAGCATGGCGGGGTACAGGCCATGAACACGACGCCGGTGGCAAACAGGCTGCACATAGGGATTTTCGGGAAACGCAACGTGGGCAAGTCCTCGTTCATCAATGCCATCACGGGCCAGAGGCTCTCCATCGTGTCCGACGTGCCCGGCACCACCACGGACCCGGTGGGCAAGGCCATGGAGATCGCAGGCATCGGACCCGTGTACCTCTACGACACGGCCGGCCTCGACGACACCGGCGACCTGGGCAGGATGAGGACCGAGAGGACCAGGGACATCATCGAGAAGATCAACCTCGGCGTCCTCGTGACCACCCAGCCGGAGTTCGACGACTTCGACGAGGGGCTCCTCAGGGAGCTTGCCGACAGGAAGGTGCCCGTCATCCTGGTGTTCAACAAGGCAGACCTCTACCCCCTCGCCGGGGAGGCGGTGAAAAAGGCCGGTGAGCTGGGGGTGACGCACCTTCACGTGAGCAGCACCACGGGCGAGAACATCGAGGATGCCCGCAAGGCGATCGCCCGCATCGGGAGCGGCATCACGGTGGAGAGGGATACCATCCTGGGCGACATCATAAACCACGGGGACATCGTCTGCCTTGTGGTGCCCATCGACCTGGGTGCTCCCAGGGGCAGGCTCATCCTGCCGCAGGTTCAGGTCATTCGGGACATCCTCGACAACGACGCCATCGCGATCACCGTCAAGGAGCGGGAGATCGAGTACGTGCTGAAGCGCATGAGCGAAAAGCCGGCCCTCGTCATCTGCGATTCCCAGGTGGTGCTCAAGGTCTCGGGCGACATCCCGCCCGATGTGAAGTTCACCACCTTTTCGATCCTGTTCTCCCGCCAGAAGGGAGAGCTTGCCACCTTCGTGAAGGGCGTGCGGGCCATCGACACCCTCGAGGACGGCGACCGGGTGCTCGTCATGGAGGCCTGCACCCACCACCCGCTGCCCGACGACATCGGCAGGGTCAAGATCCCGCGCTGGATCAGGAACTACACGGGCAGGGACATCGCCTTCGACACCAACGCGGGGCCGTTTCGGGACAAGGACATGTCGAAGTACAAGCTCATCGTGCACTGCGGTGCCTGCATGATCAACCGCGCCGAGATGATGAGCAGGCTCGCCGAGGCCGAAAGAAGGGGCGTGCCCGTCACCAACTACGGGATCGCCATCTCGTATGTGCACGGTGTGCTGAAAAGGGCCTTGTCTCCGTTTCCCTACGAAAAAAGCCTCCTGGAAGACCCCCTCAGTTGACCCTGCACCTGCTGCCGCAAACGGCATGCAGCTCAAAGCCGCCGGGATCCCTCTTTTAAGTGATCTGTCTGCCGGATAAGCAAAGTGCTGCCTGCAGGCTCTCAGCAGCGCAGAGCCCTTCCTACAGGGCTTTGCGGCATATGAGAAATGTTTATTAAGAATTACAAAGCATATTTTAATGTGCTTGTGATTTGAATTCAGACGCGATATGGTCTGAATATCGATTATACTGATCATACTGAACAGAGGCAGCCGGGGAGAGCGGGCACTCAGTCAAACGCGTTGAGACTCTCCCACAATGCCCGGAAGAGAAAACCAAAACGTAGCTAACGTACACAAAATAAAACGGGGGAATCCATGGCGATCACGATTGACGGCAAGGTGTGTGAATTCAGGCCCGGGCAGACGGTCTACGAGGTGGCGAAGGAGAACGGGATCCACATCCCCGTGCTCTGCCACCACGAGCAGATCCAGCCCGTTGGTGCGTGCAGGGTATGTCTCGTCGAGGTGGAGGGGGCACGGTCGCTCGTAGCGTCCTGTGCCATGCCCGCTGAGAACAATATGGTGGTCCACACCGGCACGGACCGGGTCATGGCCGCCCGCAAGCTCTCGGTGGAGCTGCTCCTGACCCAGGGACACCACAACTGCATCACCTGCGAGAGCAGCGGGGACTGCGTCCTGCAGGACCTGGTCTACTCGCTGGGCATCGAGGAGCCGCGCTTCAGCGCACCCGACAAGTACCTGGAGCTCGAGCAGGGCAACGAAATGATCATCCGCGACATGAACAAGTGCGTGCTGTGCGGGCTGTGCGTGAGGGCGTGCAACGAGGTGCAGGTCAACCAGGTCCTCGACTACGGCGGAAGAGGCCCCACGGCCACCGTGGGTCCGGCCTTCGGCAACACCTATGAGAACTCCGAGTGCGTGTTCTGCGGCGAATGCGTCCGGGTCTGCCCTGTGGGCGCCCTGATCGAGAAGCAGGGCCGGTTCAAGGGCAGGACGGGCGACCTCCAGAAGGTCAGAACCACCTGCGGCTACTGCGGCGTGGGCTGCCAGATGGACATCAACGTGCGCGACGGCAAGATCGTGAAGGTGACCACGCCCCGGGAAGGCGCCCCTGCGCCGAACCATGGCAGCCTCTGCATCAAGGGCCGGTTCGGGTACGACTTCATCGGGCATCCTGAGAGGCTGAAGAGCCCCATGATCAGGAAAGACGGCGAGCTGAAAGAGGCGAGCTGGGAAGAGGCCATCACGTACGTGGCTGACAGGCTTGCCGCCATCAGGAAGAAACACGGGCCCGACGCCATCGCCGGCCTCGCATCGGCCCGGTGCACGAACGAAGAAAACTACCTGTTCCAGAAGTTCCTGCGTGCGGTGATCGGGACCAACAACGTCGATCACTGCGCCCGACTCTGACACTCCTCCACCGTGGCCGGTCTGGCCACAGCATTCGGTTCCGGCGCCATGACGAACTCCATCGCAGACCTCGAAGAGGCCGACTGCTTCCTCATCACCGGCACCAACACCACGGAGAACCACCCGGTGATCGCCACCTTCATCAAGCGCGCCGTGACCCAGCGGGGCGCCAAGCTCATCCTGGCGGATCCCCGGAACATCGACCTGGCGCGGTTCGCGACCGTCTGGCTCCGCCAGAAGCCGGGCACGGACATCGCCTGGATCAACGGCCTCATGAACGTGATCATCTCCGAGGGGCTCCTGAACGAGACCTTCATCGCTGAGCGCACCGAGAACTTCGAGGCGGTCAAAGAGGCGGTGAAGAAGTACACTCCCGAGTACGTGGAGGGGATCGCCGGCATCCCGGCCGAGGACCTCAGGAAGGCGGCACGGCTCTACGCCACGTCGCAGGCCAGCGCCATCGTGTACGCCATGGGCATCACCCAGCACGTCACGGGTACGGACAACGTGAAGTCCCTGGCCAACCTGGCCATGCTCACGGGCCAGATCGGCAGGCCCGGCACGGGCGTCAACCCCTTGAGAGGGCAGAACAACGTGCAGGGTGCCTGCGACATGGGCTGCCTGCCCGGGACCCTGCCCGCCTACAAGAAGGTGGTTGAGGCGGCCGAGCGCGGCCCCTTCGAACAGGCCTGGGGTACCGCTCTACCCGACAAGGTGGGGCTCACCATCCCGAAGATCCTGGATGGTGCCGGCAAAGGCACCGTGAAGGCCCTCCTGGTCATGGGCGAGAACCCCATGATGTCGGACCCTGATCTCGATCACGTCAAGCACAACCTAGGCAAGCTCGACCTCCTCGTGGTGCAGGACATCTTCCCCACCGAGACGAGCGAGCTCGCCCACGTGGTTCTTCCGAGCGCCGCCTGGGCGGAGAAGGACGGCACCTTCTCAAACACCGAGCGCCGCGTCCAGAGGGTGCGCAAGGCAGTGGAAGCCCCCGGCGAGGCGCTCGAGGACTGGCGGATTCTCACCATGCTGGCGAACAGGCTCGGGTCTGGCTGGAGCTACGGGTCGGCCCGTGAGATCGCGGACGAAATCAGCAGGGTGACGCCGTCGTATGCCGGCATCACCTACGACCGCATCGAGCACGTGGGCCTGCAGTGGCCCTGCCTCAACAAGGACCATCCGGGCACGCCCATCCTCCACGGCGCGGCGTTTACCCGAGGCAAGGGCCTGTTCTCGGTGTGCGAGCACATCCCGCCCGCCGAGGAGCCGGATGCGGACTACCCGTACGTGCTCACTACGGGCAGGATCCTCTACCAGTACCACACCGCCACCATGAGCAGGCGCTCCAAAGGCCTGGTGTCCCGGACCCCGGAGGCGTTCATCGAGCTCAACCCTGATGACGCGCAGTCCCTGGGAATCGGCCATGGCGATTCCGTGGAGGTCTCTTCCAGGAGGGGCTCCATCACGGTCGCTGCCGAAGTATCGAACCGGTGCGACAAAGGGGTGGTGTTCATACCCTTCCACTACAGCGAGGCAGCGGTGAACAGGCTCACCATCACTGCCATCGACCCGGTGGCGAACATACCCGAGTACAAGGTGTGCGCCGTCAGCTTGAAGAAAGCCTCATAAGGACGAACGTGCGGGGGGTCCGTCAATCGGGCTCCCCGCCCCGTTTGCATGGAGCTCCATGCCCGGGCGGCCTGGAGATCAGTACCTCAGAGCCCTGCACCCCTGATGACGCCCCTCCAGCCTGTCGAATATCGGTGCAGGCGAATATGTTTCCAGCAGTGTGAAGGCTTCAGCCCACGGGAAGAGATAAATGTTCGAGTCTGTTCATCTAATTGACATTCATGCTGCCCTTGTGGTACGCCTACTACTGGTAAACATTGAAAAGTTCATCGTCATCGCCGGGGAGCAGGAGGGGGCTTCTCCAGGGCTTACGGCGGGCATTGTGGAGATGCAAAAGGCTTCATAACCTTTTGATCAATACTTACGAAAAAGAAATCATCGAGGAGGGAGTTTTTTTATGAGCAATGAAAACCTGGAAAGCAAACGCTGGGGCATAGCCATGGCAGCTGTCGTCATGCAGCTGTGCCTTGGCACGGTGTACGCATGGTCGGTCTTCAAGAAGCCACTCATGGCGAACCATCCATGGGGCGAGACGCAGATACAGATCACCTTCATGATCTTCATGTTCTGCATCGGCACCGCCGCTGCGTTCGGCGGGACCCTCGTGGACAAGAAGGGCCCGAAGTTCGTGGCCACGATCGGAGGCGTCCTCTTCGGCCTGAGCACCCTGCTTGCCGGGTATGCAGACCAGATCGGCAGCCTGACGCTCCTGTACCTGTCCTGGGGCCTCATCGGCGGCATCGGCAACGGCTTCTGCTACGTGACCCCCATCGCGACCCTGATCCGCTGGTTCCCTGA
Source organism: Deltaproteobacteria bacterium (assembly GCA_035352355.1). Taxonomy (GTDB): domain Bacteria; phylum Desulfobacterota; class Desulfomonilia; order UBA1062; family UBA1062; genus Phosphitivorax. The sequence continues at coordinate 80,901 of DAOPXM010000009.1, forward strand.
CAAGAGGGGCCTGGTGACGGGTCTGGCGGTCATGGGCTTCGGCCTCGGCGCGTTCTTCATGGGCAAGATCGCTCCTGCCATGATCACGTCCTTCGCAGGCGGCTTGACCGCCTCGGGTGTGGCCCAGACCTGGTACATCTGGGGAGTCATCTTCCTGGTCCTGGTGGTCGGCTCTGCGCTTCTCTTCAAGAATCCCCCCGCCGGCTGGCTGCCTGCCGGGTTCAACCCCGCCGCCGGCGGCGGGGTGTCCGCAGCCAATTCGCTCACCTTCGGCGAGGCGGTGAAGACGCCCCAGTGGTGGATGCTCTGGGCCATGCTCTTCCTGAACGTGTCCGCGGGCCTCGGCCTCATCTCCCAGCTCTCTCCCCTGGCGCAGGAGTTCTACAAGTCTCTGGTCACCGATGCTGCAGTGCTCAATGACCCGGACACCCTGACCAAGGTCCTCGCTGCCGCTGGCGGCACCGTGGTCTCGATCTCGGCCATCTTCAACGGCCTCGGTCGTCTCTTCTGGGCACGAGTGTCAGACACCATCGGCCGGAAGGCTGTGTTCGTCACCATGTTCGCCTCCCAGGCGGTCATCTACATCCTCGTGGCCATGGGCATCATCTCCGGCTACTGGCTCTTCCTCGTGGCGTCCTGCTACCTGCTCGCATGCTACGGCGGCGGCTTCGCCACCATGCCCGCCTTCGCGGCAGACAGCTTCGGGCCCGGCTACATCGGCAAGGTGTACGGCTTCATGCTGACCGCATGGTCGGCTGCAGGCCTACTGGGCCCCTACGTCTTCGCGACGTTCAAGGACCAGGCCCTCATGATCGCAGCGGCTCTGCTCATCGCGGGTCTTATCATCACCCTGGCATTCAAGAAACGCGAGGCTTAAGCATCGCGGGGCTCAAAGCCCCTGTGTCGATGCGAGCCTTTTTCAGAATCACCGGGAGGCAGGAGGGATCCTGCCTCCCTTTTCATGTGCCGTCAGGCGCGGCCGCAGGGTCTTTTCGTTGACACGTCCGGGCCCTTGTGTTAACCCTTGAAAAGTGAGGTGAGATTGAGGCTTTCAGAGATCAGGGACCTATTGGACGCCAAGGTGATCACGGGTGAGGACAAGCTCGACCTGGACATCACCACGGCGTTCGGCGCTGACCTGATGAGCGACGTGCTGGCATTTGCCAGGTCCGGATGCCTGCTCATCACCGGCCTCTCGAACCCGCAGTCGGTGCGGACCGCCTATGCGCTGGACATCGCGGCCATCCTGGTGTGCAGGGGCAAACCGCTCGCCGACAAGTTCATCGAGATCGCCCGTGAGCTCAGCATCCCCATCCTGTGGACCAGACTGATCATGTTCGAGGTATGCGGCAGGCTCTACCAGGAAGGACTGACCGGCTGCATCTGCCAGGCGAGCGGGACAGAGGAAAAGCACCTTGCCAAGTGACGAATACCTCGAAGGGATCTACTACATCCAGGGCAGGGACTTCGTCGATGCCGGGGTGGTTTCCAGCGAGATCAAACGCACGCTGAAAGACAAGGGCATACCCGAGAACATCATCCGCAGGGTTGCCATCATCGCCTTTGAAGCCGAGGTCAACATCATCTCCTATGCCGACCAGGGAACCATCCAGCTGTTCATCGAGCCGGAAGCCATCACCATCGAGGCCGTGGACATCGGGCAGGGGATCCCGGACATTGAGCAGGCCCTGGTGGAGGGGTTCTCCACAGCGGACGACGCCATCCGGGAGATGGGCTTTGGCGCCGGTATGGGCCTGGCCAACATCAAGAAGTCCTCGGACATTTTCAAGCTCGCCTCGGAGCCGGGCAGTGGGACTCATCTGACGAGCATCATCAAGCTCAATGGACAATAAAACCAAGGAGTAGGGGAAATGACCCTTGAAACCCTTGTGGAACAGCTCAACCTGAAATGCAAATGCTGCTGGGAGAAGCTGAAAACCACCGAGATCAAAGGCGGCTATGCCGGCGATCTCCTCAGCGACGTCATGGCAAACAGCCAGGAGGGGAACGTCTGGGTGACCAGACAGGTCCATGTGAACATCGTGGCTGTGGCTTCCCTGAAGGAGCACGCCGGCATCGTCATCGTCCAGGGCGCCAACCCTGAGAAGGACACCATCGACCGGGCCACCCGGGAAGGCATTCCCATCATGGTGAGCGACCTGCCCGAGTTCGAGCTGGTGGGAAGGATCTACCAGCTCATCCAGAACGGGTGAGCGCACTTCCTGATCCTTCAGGACAGAGGTGAGAAGGTGCCGAGAGTCTTCCGCTGCAATCTCCACGTGCATACCTGTCTTTCCCCCTGCGGAGATCTGGACATGCACCCGAGCGCCATCGTGGAGCAGGCACTGCGTACGGGACTGGACATCATCGCCATCAGCGACCACAACTCCTCGGAAAACGTGGGTTACGTCATCAAGGCCGCGAGCGGCAAGCCGCTCACCGTCATCCCGGGCATGGAGGTGACCACACGGGAGGAGGTCCACGTCCTTGCCCTCTTCGACGACCTGTCGCGCCTCTACGAGCTCCAGGAAACGGTCTATGCCCAGCTCGAAGGCCTGAACAACGAGGAGGTCTTCGGGCTGCAGCCCATCGTCACCGAGGAGGGCGACGTGGAGGGCTTCAACGAGCGGCTCCTCATCGGCGCCACGAAGGTATCCCTGGAGGACCTCGTCGCCCGCATCCACGGGCTGGGCGGGATTGCCATCTCCGCCCACATCGACCGCCCGGCGTTCGGCATCATCGGCCAGCTTGGTTTCGTGCCCCCCAACGTGCCCTTCGATGCCCTGGAGATCTCCTGGAGGATGGGCATCAAAGGCGGCAGGGAGAGGTTTCCCGAGCTCGCCGGCTATCCCTTCCTCACCTCGTCGGACGCCCACTTCATCGACGACATGGGCAAGGCGTGCACGGCCATGATGCTTGAAGGGCCGAGCCTTTCGGAGATCCGTATGGCCCTGAGGCGAGAAGGGGGCAGGCACGTCCTGGAGGACGCATGCTAGAGCTTTCCCTGCACATCCTCGACATTGCCGAAAACTCCACCAGGGCGAACGCCTCCCTCGTCGAGATCACCGTGACGGAGGATCTTGTCAACGACGTCTTCTCCTTCGAGATCAGGGACAACGGCGACGGCATGGACAGTCAGACCATCGAGAGGGCCATGGACCCCTTCTACACCACGAAGAAGGTCCGCAGGGTGGGCCTCGGGCTCCCCATGCTGGCCCAGGCGTGCGAGCGGGCAGGCGGGCGCTTCGAGATCGAGTCGGTCGTGGGCGCTGGCACCCGGGTGTACGCGGGCTTCAGGCACTCCCACATCGACCGGCAGCCCCTGGGCGACATCGCAGGGGTGGTGAGCATGCTCATCCTCGGCAACCCGGAAAAAGACTTCCTTTACACTCACGTCATCAACGGGAGCGTCTACTCCCTCGACACCCGGGAGATCCGCCGGGAGCTGGGCGACATCCCGCTCAACCACATGGAGGTGATCAACATGATCAGGGACAACATCCAGGAAGGCATCCTCGAGCTCAGGGAGATGCATGCGGCCTAGCCGGCAGGCTCCAACGCGTTCACTCATTGATTTTTCTCGCGTATTACTGTATGCCTAGTAATACATTATTATTTCATAATCATAGTTTTTGACAAAGTATCTGGAGGTTTTGAATACATGGCTAGGAAGCTGAAATCGCACGAACCCCTGAGATTCGTCACCGCCACTTCCCTGTTCGACGGTCACGACGCATCCATCAACATCATGCGGAGGATACTCCAGGACTCCGGCGCAGAGGTGATCCACCTGGGCCACAACAGGAGCGTTTCGGAGATCGTCAAGGCGGCCGTGGAAGAGGGCGCCCACGGGATCGCCGTGAGCTCCTACCAGGGCGGCCACATGGAGTTCTTCCGATACCTCGTCGACCTCCTGAAGGAGCGCGGATGCCCTTACGCGAAGGTCTTCGGGGGCGGGGGAGGCGTCATCGTGCCGGACGAGATCGCCGAACTCGAAGCCTACGGCGTGGCGAAGATCTACTCCCCCGAGGACGGCAAGGCCATGGGCCTGAAGGGCATGATCTCCCACATGATGGGCATTGCCGCGTCGGTGAGGATCCCCGGCGTGGAGATGTCCCGGTCCGCCATCACCAGGGACCCGGTGACGGTGGGCAGGCTCATCAGCCAGGCAGAGGGGGCGCGGTTTTCTGGCGACCGGTCCTTCGATCCCATGCGGGCCTTCCTGAAGGGCTTCGACAGCAAAACGCCCGTGGTGGGCATCACCGGCACGGGCGGCTCGGGCAAGAGCTCCATCATAGACGAGCTCCTGCGCAGGATCCTGCACCACTACCCGGACAGGCACGTGGCCGTGGTCTGCGTGGACCCCACCAGGTCCCGGAGCGGAGGCGCGCTCCTGGGAGACCGCATCAGGATGAACCAGATCGACGACGGGCGGGTGTTCATGCGCTCCATGGCGACACGGGCCTCGAGCCACGAGCTGTCCGAGGCGGTGGAGGACGCGCTGGTCGTCCTCAAGGCCGCGGGGTACGACCTCGTCATAGTGGAGACGAGCGGCATCGGCCAGGCGGACACCGCGATCACCGGCGTGAGCGACTTCTCCATCTACGTCATGACCTCGGAGTTCGGCGCGCCGACCCAGCTCGAAAAGATCGACATGCTCGACTTCGCCCACATGGTGATCATCAACAAGTTCGAGCAGGAAAAGTCCCTCGACGCGCTCAAGCACGTCAGGAAGCAGTACATGCGCAACCACGAGCTCTTCGACAGCGCCCCCGAGGACCTGCCCGTCTTTGGCACCGTCGCCAGCAGGTACAACGATGCGGGCATGGACAGGGCGTTCGCCCACCTGGTGAAGGGTCTCCGGGAAAAGGGCGCCCTGGCCTGGAAGGTGCCCCCGGTCCGGGAGGCTGATGAGGAAAAGGTGCACGAGGGCATCGTGCCCACCGCCAGGCAGCAGTACCTGAGCAGGATCGCGTCCGCGGTCAGGGGCTACCACGCCCGCACGGCCGAGGTGAGCGCGCGGATCCGGAAGATCACCGCCATCGAGGAGCTCCTCAAGGACGAGCTTGACGAAGGGACGTCGGCAGGGCTCAGCAGGAGGCTCTCCACGCTGAAGAAGGGCGTGGCGAAGAAAGACCAGGAGCTCGTGTCCTCCTGGGACAAGGTCAGCGAGCGCTACCGCTCGAAATCGTACTCGTACTCGGTCCGGGACAAGAAGATCCAGGTGTCGCTGACCCGGGAATCCTTGTCCGGCCTGGACATCCCCAAGATCGCCCTGCCTAGGTTCACGGACCGGGGCGACCTCTACACCTGGCTCAGGAAGGAGAACCTGCCGGGCTCGTTCCCGTACACCGCGGGCGTGTTCCCCTTCAAGCGCGACTGGGAGGATCCCAAGCGCCAGTTCGCGGGCGAGGGCGGGCCAGAGAGGACCAACAGGCGGTTCCACTACCTGTGCCGCCACGACGACGCCAAGCGCCTGAGCACCGCCTTCGACTCGGTGACGCTCTACGGCGAGGACCCCCACGAGATGCCGGACATCTTCGGCAAGATCGGCGAGAGCGGGGTGAGCATCTGCACGCTCGATGACATGAAGAAGCTGTATACGGGCTTCGACCTCTGCTCCCCCACAACGAGCGTCTCCATGACCATCAACGGCCCTGCGCCCATCATGACCGCCATGTTCTTCAACACCGCCATCGACCAGCAGGTCGAGGCCTTCACGAAGGACACGGGCAGGAAGCCGAACACCGGCGAGCTCGCGGCCATCAGGGACAGGGTCCTCAGGACCGTGCGGGGCACGGTGCAGGCCGACATCCTCAAGGAGGACCAGGGCCAGAACACCTGCATCTTCTCCACAGAGTTCGCTCTCAAGATGATGGGCGACATTCAGGAGTACTTCATCGAGCACGGGGTCGATAACTTCTATTCGGTGAGCATCAGCGGGTACCACATCGCCGAGGCGGGCGCCAACCCCATCTCCCAGCTCGCCTTCACCCTGGCGAACGGATTCACCTACGTGGAGTACTACCTGTCCCGGGGCATGAAGATCGACGACTTCGCCAAAAACTTCTCGTTCTTCTTCAGCAGCGGCATGGACCCCGAGTACAGCGTGCTGGGCAGGGTCGCCCGGAGGATCTGGGCCATCGCCATGCGAGACCTCTACGGCGCGGACGAGTCGTCCCAGCGCCTGAAATACCACATCCAGACCTCGGGCAGGTCGCTCCATTCCATGGAGATCCAGTTCAACGACATCAGGACCACGCTCCAGGCGCTTATCGCTCTGAACGACAACTGCAACTCGCTGCACACCAACGCCTACGACGAGGCCATCACCACGCCCACCGAGGAGTCGGTGCGCAGGGCCATGGCCATCCAGATGATCATCAACCGGGAGTTCGGGCTCTCCATGAACGAGAACCTGTCCCAGGGGTCGTTCTTCATGGAATGGCTCACGGACGCGGTGGAGGAGGCGGTGCTCAAGGAGTTCGAGCGCATCAGCGACCGCAAGGGCGTGCTGGGCGCCATGGAGACCCAGTACCAGCGCTCCAGGATCCAGGACGAGTCCCTGCACTACGAGCACCTCAAGCACTCGGGCAAGCTCCCCATCATCGGCGTGAACACCTTCGAGAACCCGGAGGCCTCCGGCGAGGGGTACACCCCTGCCGGGAGCTGCATCGCGCTCACCCGCTCGACCTATGAGGAAAAGCAGGCACAATTGGACAACTGCCTGAAGTTCCAGAAGAAGAACGAAAAGAAGGCGGAAGCCGCCCTGGCGAGGCTCAAGGAGACAGCCCTTGCCGGCGGGAACATCTTTGCCGAGCTCATGGAGACCGTGCGCGTGGCCAGCCTTGGCCAGATCACCAAAGCCCTCTACGAGGTGGGGGGCAAGTACCGGAGGAACATGTAGGTGTCAAGCCGCACGGACAAGCTCGGCCCTGGCTACATCCACATCTATACCGGCAACGGCAAGGGCAAGACCACCGCTGCCATGGGCCTCGCCCTCAGGGCTGCCGGGTGCGGCCTGAAGACCTGCATCGTCCAGTTCATGAAGGGCCAGCACTACTCGGAGCTCGAGAGCGTGAAGATGCTCCAGGGCCTCGTTCGCATCGAGCAGTACGGGCACCCCGCCTTCTGCCGCATCACCGACTCCCCGGACCCAGAAGACGTGGCAAGGGCCCGCGCCGCGCTCGAACGCCTGCGCGCCCTTATGGGCACCCGCGAGTACGACATCGTCGTCGCGGACGAGGCGGTCACGGCCATGAAGTTCGGCTTCATCAGCGAAGAGGACCTGCTGGGCCTCATGGAGAAGAAGCCTGAAGCCATGGAGCTCGTCCTTACCGGACGGGGCGCAACGCCCCGCCTGATCGAGGCGGCTGACCTGGTCACCGAGATGGTGGAGGTCAGGCACTACTACCAGAAGGGGGTCGCCGCCCGCTGCGGGATCGAAAGCTGACGGGTGTCGGTCTCTCCATACACCTGACTGTCTTAAGGTACCCCCGCCTCCTCTTCATCGGCGTCGGGGTCGGTATCGGTATCGGGGTCGAACAGTCAAATCGTGGTCGACCCTGACTCCGAACGCACCAGGGCAGGGCTGCTTACATTCTCCCATACGCATGGTGATCATCGCCTTACACCTGGCTGGCTTAAGGCCCCCCTCTTCATCGGTATCGGAGTCGATCCCGATATGTTCCTTTCGACCCCGATACCGATACCGACCCCGAAAACATCAGGGTGCACAGAGCGATCCCCTGTCTCCCGGGCAGAGGGAGAACGCACGCGGCTCTGTCCTCTTCGGGATGGATGCCCGGTCCGGATGCCGGCGTACGGCCGGGGGCCTCAGAACCACACGTACACGAAGGCACCCACCGCCCAGTCAGGACTGTCATCATAGATGCCGAAGGAGACGTAGGGCGCCATGCGCGCGTTTTCCCCGAGCATCAGGTTCCCCCCCAGCACGAGGTCGAGGGTGTTCGCCGTCCCTTTCTGGGCCTCTTCCCCCACGAGCTCAACGTTGAGCGACAGGGTGTCGTCTATTGGCAAGCCGTAGCCGACCCCGTAGTTGAAGTAGGTCGTATTGTCGAAATCCCCTCCCTGCACACGGTACCCGAACTGGCCGTAGAGCAGGCCGGGGGCGATCTTGCGCTGCATGGGGATGTTGATGAACAGGTCCAGGCCGTCGTTGGCATAGGGGGCGATGTCGTCATCTCCCAGGATGGTGATGCCGGCCTGGACCGCGAAGTTTTCGTTCACGGCCAGCTTGCCGAAGAGCGTCAGGCCTTCGAGCCCTGAATCGTCGGGCGCGCCGTTGTCATCGTCGGAATTGTCGCTGTAGGCGATGAACCCGCCCAGCTCCACCGAATCGTCGAGCCCGTAGCGCACCCCCAGGGGGGCAAGCCGGAGATTGTTGTACTCGAGCCCCAGGTATTCCCGGTCCTGCTCGAGGGCCAGCCCCGCGTTCAGCTCTGCCTGCCCGCGGGGCAGCACGCCGGCGCGCTCGATCTTTATCGGCCAGGGCTCTGCCCAAAGCGTGGACAGTCCAAGGAAGGCGAGCAGTGCTCCCACTGCTGCGCCGAAAAGCGGATGTCTCATATCAACCTCCCCAGTGTAAAAGAAATAATATATGAACAGGCTCATGAACCGGATAAACGCGAGTCACGACCGCCTGCACACATCCTCACCGGCATAAGCATACAGTAGCAATTCAGGATAAAATCTCAAGGGATCGGACCCCATTTCACGTGAGCGCTTCCCCCGGCCCAGGCGTGCAAAGAGGGGCGCAGACACCGCCCGGAAGCGAGGCCCCTGTCCCCTTTACTTTCAGGCAGCCCGGCGTTATTTTTCGACACAGGCTGAATGATCGTCATTCCGAGCGAGGGTGCCGCCGCACGATTTTTTCCGTCCCGTACCCGTCATCCTGAGCGTCATCCGATGTCATGACCGCTTCCCTGACGCAGCCATGCCGCGGGAAGGCCCTGCTCGGAAGCGCATCTGTGCACATGAATCTGTTCGAAGGAGGATCGCATGTCCGGAAACACTGAATGGAGACACGGTGCAGCCACGATCGGCTTGAGGGAAGAGGGGCGGAAGCCATCGCAGGAGGGGAGTCGGGCGGCATGGCCGAAGGCCGGAAGATGCCTCGCGGTGCTCGCGGCAGTTCTCGTTCTGTCGCCCCTGACCTTGTCTGCGCACGTGGCGACGTACAAAAAGTCTTTCATCGACGAGGCCGGCACCCCGGGGAAATACCTCATGCACCTCGAGGGCTCACCTTACGAGATCGGCTACGCCATGGGTTATTTACGGCCGAAAGAGGTGGTCGACTACGTGCACGGCGAATACATCATGAGCATGTTCAGCTTCATCCGGGGGGACGGCTACAGCGACGAGAGCGACCCGGCACAGGGGGAGCTGGTGGATGCGCTCCTGCGCATACCCGCGGTCAAGCTCCTGCTCGAGACCGTGGCAAGGGGCGTGCCCTACGAATACCGCCTCGAGATGAAGGGCATCATGGACGGGACGAACGATGCCCTGGGCTACAAGGCGGTCACCTACCACCAGGTGATGCTGGTGAACGTGTTCCCGGTCCTGCAGTCGCTCACGACCTCGAAACAGGTCATGGGTCTTCTCGAGCTCATGTTCTCGGACTGCAACGGCTATGTCGCGTTCGGGAAGGCCACCTGCGACGGGAGGGCGCTCATGGGCCGCCACCTGATGTGGGTGGGGGACCCCAGATACATCCACAACTATGTCATCGAGTATGTACCGCTCCTCGGGAAGAGGTTCGTGTCCGTGGCTAGCCCGGGCATGGTGGGGATCAACACAGGCATGAACACCGCAGGCATCGGCTTCGGGTGCGACTACCTGAACGTCGTGAACGCACCGAAATACCCGGGCGGCATGGGCATGTGGCTCCTGGGGAGGAAGATCGTGCAGTACGCGTCGAGCGTCTCGGAGGCCGAATCCATCATCCGCAGGGCGAAGGAGATCGCCCCCAGCCTGCTCATCGTGGGCGACGCAGCCGGCGACGGCGCCGTGTTCGAGGTCTACAACCGCATCGTGGCGCCGAGGTACGCGGACTGGGTGTCGCGCGACAGGAACGCCCCGGACCCGATCGAGCGGGAGGACGACCTCGTGGTGGTGTCGAACCACGCGTTCACCCGGGAGCTCTACCCCCTTGACCCGGAGCGCTCGGAGAGCTCCCTGAGGCGCTACCAGGTGCTCACGAACCTTCTCCTGGAGAGCTACGGAAAGCTCGACCAGACCTCGGGCCGGGCCATCATCGATTTCATGCACCCGCCGAGCGAGTTCTACGGGGACGACCCCGGCCAGCCCGTGCGTCAGTGCGTGGCCTTCATGGACCTGGACGCCCGGACCATCTGGGCGCTGTACGGCAACTATGACGACCCCTGGGTGGAGTTCACGCTGCGCTGAACCGGACCAGCCGCGCCAGGCGCCTCTACGGGGGCCCCGGGTCCTGCCCCGGGACCCCCTCCCTGTCTCCATGCCTCATCACTCCTTTTCCTCTTGGCCTTGCAGGGCGATTTCTGTATAACGAGCACAAACGCATACAGCCGGCGGTTATGGGCCATCACCACGGACCGTGGGGCCGTATCATGGTAATTCCCGGGTAAACACAGAAAATCAAAAGAATACCAGAGATTCATGTTCTTCGAAGATCAGGCGGCCTGCCGCATGGGGAGAAAGGGCTTCATGCAGGCGGCCAGGGAACGAGAGATAAGAAAGGGTTTGAGAGGTGAAGATGTCTATGCAGCAGGAAAAGGCAACTGGAGATCGGTTCGGGACGGAGGTCAGGGATTGGGCTTACGGCAGGATGCCGGTACACAGGCCTTCGGGAGCGGGGGCGTTCGCCGCGGCTGCCCTGCTTCTGGCGATGATGTTCATGGCGGCCCCGCCCGCTTTTGCAGACACATCGTCGTTCGGCAAGTCATACGTCAAACCGCTGGACGCCCCGGGGAAGTATCTCATGCACCTCGAGGGGACGCCTTACCAGATCGGCTATGCCATGGGGCGCATGAGGCCCCGGGACGTGGTCAGGCTCGTCCGCGGCGAGTACCTGGCGGGCATGCTCAGCCTCGCCCTGCCGGTGCTCGACAAGGGCCTGCGGCCTGTCCAGGGAGCGGCCATCGACGCGCTCCTGAGGATGCCCGGGGTGCAGCGTGTCCTCGACACCATGGCCAGGGACGTGCCGTACGAATACCGGCTCGAGATGAAGGGGATCGTGGACGGGACCAATGCGGCCCTCAGGTACAGGGCCGTAACCTACTACCACGTGCTCGTGGTGAACCTGTTCCCGGCCCTGCAGGCCGTTGTGACCTCGAGCCCGCTCACGGACACCCTGAGCGCGTGCCACGGGTTCGTGGCCTTCGGCGACGCCACCCGCGACGGGAGGACCCTCATGGGCCGCCACTTCATGTGGGTGGCTGAGCCGCTGCACGAGATCACCTGTGTGGCCGAGTACGTCCCCGCGCGCGGCAGGAGGTTCGTGTCCGTCACCTTCCCGGGCATGGTGGGTCTGATCACGGGGGTGAACAGCGCGGGCATCGGCTGCGGGACGGACTTCTTCAACGCGACCGGCAGCCCCAGCTACCCGAGCGGGCTGGGCATGTGGTTCCTGGGCAGGAAGGTCGTGCAGTACGCATCCACCATCTCCGAGGCGGAGCGGATCATCCGCCAGGCGGACGAGGTCGCCCCCTGCTTCGTGCTGGTGGGCGATGCCGCCGGCGCAGGCGCGGTGTTCGAGGTCTACGACCACAAGGTGTCGAAGCGGTCCGCTGCCTGGGTGCCCACCCATCCGGACACCCCTGACCCCATCGAGATGGAGGACGACCTCGTGGTGGTCTCGAACCATGCCTTCATGCCCGAGATGTTCCCCATAGACCAGTTCCCCGCGAACTCGCTGACCCGCTACGAGATCCTCACGAGCCTGGTCCTGGGGAGCTACGGGAGCCTCGACGAGGAGACCGGCCGTGCGGCCATCGACTTCATGCACCCGCCGAGCCCGTACCTGACGGGCGCGTACCAGGGGTACGGCGCCGATCCCGCACAACCGGTCAAGCAGCACGTGGCCCTGCTGGACCTGTCCACCAGGACTCTCTGGGCGCTCTACGGCCACTACAGCGACCCGTGGGTGAGGTATACCCTGCAGTAGGCCCATCGAGCCGCCAGGGGACAAGGATCGGGACGGGGGGTCTGCACCCGGTGCAATCCCTCCGTCCCGATTCGTATCCAGAATAAGATTTCAGAACGGAACTATCGCATATTCGTCAATCATCGCAGGGAATAAGCAGATCCGGGCCAAGCCTGCAGAAGCGCTTCCGGTGCCATTCTACGAGATTTCCGGTTGCACTGTGCGGGTTCGGATGGTACTGGTGGCCGTAACGCGCCGGAAGGGCCGTCAGCCATCCCCGAGGGCTCAGGGGCCGCGTCGGGGCCGGTATGACCAGGGCCCGTGCGCGGTGGGGAAGGGCCGACGTCCCCTCGTCCCCCTTCATCACATTCAGCATGAGACCATCCGAGGAGCAAGCAATGTCAAAAGCACTGAGATTCGTGATCATGGGTGCCCTGCTGCTGGCGTTAGCACCGGTACCCGGCCATACAGAACCATCGGCGACACGGTTGATCCTGGAGGATTTCGACAGCGGCGCCGTCAACAGGGAGCTCACGGTGTACGGCAACAGCTGGAACGAGCTGAGCCCGCCTGCATACAACCTCAACGCGCCGGGAAGGAAAGGTGGCGGCCGCTCCTTCACGTCGGGTACCGAACGGGCTGCGTACCTGTGCTGGAAAGAGGGCGTGCCGAACCCCTGGCCCACGGACGAGATGTACGTGTCGTTCTGGATGCGCTACCCGACCTTCACGCCAACCGACCCCAACGAGAACATCAAGCTCTTCTATCCCCACTGGGGCAAGGCGAGGAGCTACGTGCACTTCGCCATGACCGGCGCCGACACGGTCTACTATTCCGCAAGCGCTGCCGGCAGGATGCTCACGATGGGCAACTGGATCGCCTGCCCCGGCCAGACGGACGGCAAGTGGCACCACTACGAGTTCTACGTGAACTTCGCCACGGGCACGGCCAGGTTCTGGTACGACGGCGTGCTCAAGGTCGACGACACCTTCGGCACGGGCGTCTGGACAAAGGACATCGACTACATCTCCGCCCCGTGCTTCGAGGGCGAGGAGCGGCGGATCTTCTCCCGCCAGATCGATGACTGGGAGATCTGGGACGGCATGCCCGACCCGGCGTGGCTGAGCGGGGCAAAAGGCTGACAGCCGCTTGAGCGGGCCGCGGGGCTGAACGCTGCGCCGTCCGCTCAAGGCCTGCGTGCGCCCCGCCCAGGGTCTGCCCCTCTGCCCGGCCGCGTGCGGCATGAGGCCCTGGCGTCACGTCTTCCCCACCGCCACGTCCGCTTGTGTTCAAGGGCGCGCGGCTTATCCTCATTCTTATTGACCCGGCACCTGTGGCCGCGAACGGCATGCAGCCCCATGCCGGGGACCCGCTTTACGTGACGTGTTTGCCGGATCAGTCAAGCATCCGCCGTGAGCAGTGGGGAGAAGCGCATGGATGACGAAGGATATACCACTACCCTCGAAGGCAGGCGGGCACGGTTTTCCAGCGAGACCGAGCAGTTCCTGGAGGTCGTGGTCTTTCTCTTTCTCATCGTGCCCTCCATGATCCTGTCGTACTTTGCCCCGGAAGAGGGGGAGACGGGCTTCCTCATCACGGCCTCGGCCATCATCGCCCGCGACCTGGCGCTCATGTGCCTCGTCCTGTTCTTTCTGTGGCGCAACGCCGAGCCTTTGTCCTTTATCGGCTGGAAGAGGGAGCACTGGGTCAGGGAGGCGCTCATCGGCATCGCGCTCTTCCCGCTGTTCTTCATCACGCTGGGGCTGGTGGCCTACCTCCTCCAGGGCATCGGGTTCAGCATCCCCACCGCAGGAGACGGAAAGTTCGTCGCAGATGCGAGCCTCACCCACATGGCGACGGCCCTCCTGCTCGTGGTGGTGGTGGCCGTGGTGGAGGAGACCATCTTCCGCGGCTACCTCATCCTGCGCTTCCTGCACATCACGAAGAGCAGCACCTGGGCGGTCCTCGTCTCGGCGGTCATCTTCGCCCTGGGACACGGGTACGAGGGCTCGGCCGGGGTGGGGACGGTGGGGATCATGGGGGTGGTGTTCGGCGTGGTGTACCTGTGGCGCAGGAACATCATCGCGCCGGTGGTCATTCACTTTCTCCAGGACGTCCTGGGGATCATTGTGGCCCCGATGCTGTCGGGGTGAAGGGAAAAGGCCCGCAGCCCGTTCTCGATGCAGGGTGCGGGCCTGGTGTGTACGGTTCTTCCTAAAGCATCTCGACGACCGTGGTCATGGACACGCCGCCGCCGCCGCAGAGCGTTGCCATGCCCAGGGTCTTGCCGCGCTTCTTGAGGGCATGGAGCAGGGTGACGATGACGCGGCAGCCCGTGCTGCCCACGGGATGCCCCAGGCCGATGCCCGAGCCGTTCACGTTCACCTTGTCCCGGTTGAGCTTGAGGTCGCGCTCGCAGGCGATGTACTGGGACGCGAAGGCCTCGTTGACCTCGATGAGGTCGAAGCTGTCCACCGTGAACTGAGGGTTGGCCTTGAGGAGGTTCCGCACCGCAGGCACCGGCGAGTAGCCCATGATGGAGGGGTGGCACCCGCCGCGGGAAGACGCCACGATCCTGGCAATGGGCTTCAGCCCGAGCTCTTTGGCCTTCTCGGCGGACATGATGATCACTGCGGACGCACCGTCGTTGAGGCCCGAGGCGTTTCCGGCGGTCACCCTGCCGCCCTTGGGCAGGAAGGCCGCGGGCAGCTTCGCCAGGTCGTCCATGGTGAGGCCCGGCCTGAAGTGCTCGTCCTTGTCGAAGATCTTCGGGGGCTTGCCCTTCTTCTGGGGGATCTCAACGGGCACGATCTCCTCTTTGAAGTCGCCCTCGATCGTTGCGCGCTCCGCGCTGTTGTGGCTCTTGAGCGCCACCTCGTCCATCTCTTCCCTGGTGATGCCGTGGAGGTCGGCCAGGAACTCGGCGGTCTGGCCCATGATGTAGGGCTTGCCCTTGAACATCTCGTAGATGGGAAGCCCCTTCACCGGGCTGTCCTCTCCGAGGGGCTGAACGTGCGAGCCGCAGTGGAGGCCCCTGGTCATGCCGTCCACGAAGACCTTGTCGTTGAGCCTGCAGCCCCACCTGGCGTCGAGCGAGACAAAGGGCGTGCCGGACATGTGCTCCACGCCGCCCGCCAGGATGATGTCGGCCATCCCGGCCTTTATCATGGCGGTGCCGCTCAGGACCGCTTCCATGCCCGAGATGCAGACCCTGTTGATGGTGACCGCGGTGACCGTCTCGGGAATGCCGGCCAGCAGGGCGGCGACGCGGGTGACGTTCAGGGTGTCCACGGGCTCCATGCAGCATCCGAAACGTACGTCGTCGATCATGGCAGGGTCGATGCCGGCCCGGTCGACGGCGCCCTTCATGGCTGCCTTCCCGATGTTCCAACCGCCGACGTCCTTCAGGCTGCCCCCGAAAGAGCCGATGGCGGTTCTGCAAGCAGAAACGATGACCACATCCTTCATGAGATCCCCCTTTTCTGGTTCGTAATCTTGTCGATGGCAGAACGTTTCATCCCGCATCAGCAAAAATGAATACTGATTCATGTATCCGAAAAGCGGGTACAAGTAAAGGAAAAAGCTCTTGAAGATTCATTGAAAAACACGCCGGAAGGGTGTATGGTGCTGGTGATGAACCCGCAAGAGCATCAGGAATGCGCCCGGTGCGGGAAGTGCTGTCTCGCCGACATGATCGCCTACGTCACGCCCGACGACATGGAACGCTGGGTCCGCGAAGACCGGAAGGACATCCTGCACATCATCGAGAACGAACAGGCGGTCTGGCTGGGCGACCACTTCATCTCCTGCAGGACCGGCAGGCCCATCCACGGCTGTCCCTTCCTGGAGATGGAGGGGAGGGTGACCTCCTGCAGCATCCACTCCACCAGGCCGGGCGTGTGCAGGAACTACCAGCCGGGAGCCTCCGAGATCTGCCCCCTGTGGTACAGGAAGAAATAACCTGGTCAATACACGGGTCTTTTTATCGACCTTGACAAGTAAGTAAGTGCTTGCTAAAGAACTGCGCACATGGAGACCAGGAAGAGGCTGTCATTCGACCAGAGGCAGAGGCTCATCGTCGAGCGGGTCCGCGAGGTGTTCGCGCACAAGGGGCTCGAGGGGGTCACCACGAAGGAGCTCGCCCGGGTCGCAGGGGTTTCCGAGGGGCTGCTGTACAAGCACTTCCCCACCAAGCAGGCACTCTTTCAGGCCATGCTGGACTCCATCGAGAAAGACCTGCCCGACGAGATCCACGAGATCATGAAGCTCGAGCCCTCCACCGAGACCCTGGTAGCCATCGTCCACGCGCTGGCCACCATGTTCCTGTTCGAGCATTCGGACGGTATGGACGACGTGACGCGCATGTACCTCAGGAGCCTGGCCGGCGACGGCGAGTTTGCCCGGGTCCTGCTCAAGAGGCCCTACGAGGTGCTCATCCCGAAGCTCGAGGAATGCATCAGGGCGGCGATCGCATCGGGCGACGTCGTCGACAGCCCTGTGGCGCACAGCCTCAGGGCATGGTTCACGGAGCGCCTGGCCTTCATGCTCATGGCCGAGCACCTGCCCGCTGCGCCGATCATGGAGTACAGCGTATCCAGGGACAGGCTGGCCTGCAGCGCGGTCTGGTTCCTGCTGCGCGGCATGGGGCTCAAAGAAGAGGCCATACGCCGCTGCTACCCGGCAGGCGCCCGGTCGTTACACGAGGAATGATCGTTCATGCACAGTGACACACCACATCGGCCATACCCGGGCACCCCCCCCCGCAGGCTGCCCGCCCTCGTCGCCGCAGCGGCGATCGCGGCGCTGCTGCTCGCCGGGTGCGCCGTGGGTCCGGACTTTACGCCGCCGGCCGCACCTGAGGCCCAAGGCTATACCGCCGAGCCCCTGCCACAAAGGACCGTCAGCACGCCCACACCGGGGGGCGAGGAGCAGAAGATCGGCTTCACCAGGGACATCCCAGGTGAGTGGTGGGAGCTCTACCGCTCGCGCCCCCTGGACGAGCTCATCCGCCGGGCCCTGCAGAACAGCCCGACCCTTGCCGCAGCCCAGGCTGCCCTGAGGGAGTCCCGGGAGTACTACGCCGCCGGGCGGGGGGCGTACTTCCCCTGGGTGGACGCAGGCGCGTCGGTCCTGCGGCAGAAGGCCTCCGGGGCGGCGTCGCTGCAGCCCGGGGCGAGCACGAGCCCCTTCACCCTGTACAGCGCTTCGGTGAACGTGACGTACTCCCTCGACCTCTTCGGAGGCATGAGGCGGGAGCTGGAGTCGCTGCAGGCGCTGGTCGACTACCAGGCCTTCCAGCTCGAGGGCGCCCGCCTGTCGCTTGCCTCGAACATCGTCACCACCGCCGTGTCGGAGGCGTCGATCCGCGGGCAGATCGCTGCCATCCGGGAGATCGTGCGCATCCAGGAGGAGGGCCTCGCCGTGGTGGAGCGCCAGTTCGGGCTCGGGGCCGTGTCGCGTGCCGACGTGCTCGCCCAGAGGGCCCAGCTCGCCCAGACAAAGGCCATGCTCCCGGACCTCGAAAAGGCCCTCGACCTGACCCGGAACCGGCTCGCCGTGCTCACCGGTCAGCTTCCCGGGCAGGCGGACCTGCCCGAGTTCACCCTCGATGCGCTCGCGCTGCCGGACGAACTGCCGGTGACCCTCCCTTCGGAGCTCGTGCGCCAGCGCCCGGACATCCGCGCCTCCGAGGCGCTCCTGCACAGCGCCAGCGCCCAGGTGGGGGTGGCCACGGCAAACCTGTACCCGGACATCACCATAAGCGGCTCCATCGGGTCCCAGGCCATCCGGTCCGGGGACCTGTTCGGGGCGGGCTCCGCCTTCTGGAGCCTCGGGGCGGGCCTGCTGCAGCCCGTGTTCCGGGGAGGGCAGCTCACCGCATTGAGGCGCGCAGCCGTTGCCGCCTACGACCAGTCCGCCTCCCTGTACCGGGAGACCGTGCTCAGGGCGTTCGAGGACGTCTCGAACGTGCTCAGGGCGCTCGACGCGGACGCCCGGACCCTGAAGGCCCAGGCCGAGGCCCAGGCGGCCGCTGCGGAATCCCTCGAGCTCGCCCGGAAGCAGTTCGCCCTCGGGTCGGCGAGCTACCTGACCCTGCTCAATGCCCAGCGCCAGGAGCAGCAGGCCAGGATCGCCCTGGTCGAAGCGCGGGCCGTCCGCTACGCCGACACCGCAGCCCTGTTCCAGGCACTCGGCGGCGGCTGGTGGAACCGGGCCGAGGGGAGGCCCGGTGAATGACCGTACGACCCCGGAGAGCCCGGGGCTATCTTTCGTGACATGGAGAGAGCTTTCATGACCAAACGCATGGTGATTATGCTGGCAGCCGTCCTCGTCGTGTTCGGCGGCATATTCGGCTACAAGGCCTTCATGGACCACATGATGAAGAAGTACATGGCTGCGGCCGGCATGCCCCCGGTGACGGTGTCCGCCGTGAAGGCGGCCTTCGATTCCTGGCAGCCGCAGATCAAGGCGGTGGGAAGCCTGAGGGCGGTACGCGGGGTCGACGTGGCGAGCGAGATCGCGGGCCTCGTGGAGAGCGTGCATTTCACCTCCGGCGACGAGGCAAAGGCGGGCCAGGTCCTCCTCCAGCTCAACGCGGACACCGACACAGCCCAGCTCCAGGCCATGCAGGCCGCCGCCGACCTTGCGAAGAGCACCTACGAGCGCGACAAGAAGCAGCTCGAGGCGCAGGCCATCAGCCTCTCGACCCTCGAGGCCGACGAGGCGGACCTCAGGGCCAAGCAGGCCCAAGTGTCCCAGCAGGCTGCCCTCGTGGCGAAAAAGACCATCAGGGCGCCCTTCGCCGGCAGGCTGGGCATCGCCTCGGTCAACCCGGGCCAGTACGTGAACCCGGGCGACAGGATCGTCACGCTCCAGTCCCTGGACTCCCTGCTCGTGGACTTCCTGCTGCCCCAGCAGGAGCTCTCCCGGATCTCGAAAGGGCTCAGGGTGATGGCCACGGCCGACGCCTACCCGGAGAAATCCTTCACGGGCGTCATAACCGCCATCAACCCCCGGGTGGAGGACAAGACGCGCAACGTCAGGGTGGAGGCGAGGATAGACAACCCGGGCCGCGTGCTCCTGCCGGGCATGTTCGTGACCGTGGAGGTGGAGGCGGGCGAGCCCCGGCGCTACCTCACGCTGCCCAGGACCGCCGTGGTCTTCAACCCCTACGGCGAGACCGTGTATATCGTGGAAAACAAGGGAACCGAAGAAAAGCCCGCCCTCACGGCCAGGCAGACCTTCGTCACCGTAGGGCCTTCCCGGGGCGACCAGGTGGCTGTCCTCAAGGGTGTCAGGGAAGGGGACCTGGTGGTCACGAGCGGGCAGCTCAAGCTCAGGAGCGGCAGCCCGGTGGTGGTCGACAACCGGGTGCAGCCCTTAAGCGACCCCGACCCCAGGCCCGCAGACGGGTGAGGAGGGCCGCATGAAGTTCACCGACCTCTTCATACGCCGGCCCGTGCTCTCCACGGTGCTGAGCCTGCTCATCCTGGTGCTGGGCCTGCGCTCCATCAACCTCCTGCCCGTGCGGGAATATCCGGAAACCCAGAACGCGGTGGTCACGGTCACCACCGTGTACACCGGTGCCGACGCCGAGCTGGTGTCCGGCTTCATCACCACCCCGCTGGAGAACTCCATCGCCCAGGCGAACGGCATCGACTACCTCACCTCGTCGAGCACCCAGGGCGTGAGCACCATCACGGCGAACCTGAGGCTGAACTACGACGCCAACAAGGCGCTCACCGAGATCAACACCAAGGTGAACGCGGTCCTCAACCAGCTCCCCAGGGAGGCCCAGCAGCCCGTGCTCAGCCTTTCCACCGGCGAGGACATCGGCTCCATGATCATAGGGTTCTACAGCGAGGACCTGCCCACGAACAAGATCACAGACTACCTCATCAGGGTCGTGCAGCCCAAGCTCCAGGCGGTGGAGGGCGTGCAGACTGCGGAGATCTTCGGCAGGCAGGAGTTCGCGCTCAGGGCCTGGCTCGACCCGGACAGGATGGCCGCCTACGGCCTGACCGCCAGCCAGGTGAGCGAGGCGCTGGCGGCCAACGACTTTATCTCCGCCCTGGGCCGGACCCAGGGGCAGATGGTGACCGTGAACCTCACCGCAGCCACCGGGCTGCACACGGTGGAGGAGTTCCGCAACCTGGTCATCTCATCGGCCGACGGCGCCATCGTGCGCCTGGGGGACGTGGCCAACGTGACCCTGGGTGCGGACAGCTACGACACGGCCGTGCACTTCGACGGCAAGAGCGCCGTGTTCATGGGCATCAAGGTGGCGCCCAACGCGAACCTCCTCGAGGTGGCCGAGCGGGTGAAGAAGGCCTTCCCGGCCGTGCAGGAGGGGCTGCCCCAGGGCCTTACGGGGCGCATTGTCTACGACGCCACGGACTACGTGAACTCGTCCATCAACGAGGTGGTCACCACCCTCATCGAGGCCCTGCTCATCGTGACCCTCGTGATCTTCTTCTCCCTGGGCTCGGTGCGGTCCGTCGTCATCCCCACGGTGGCCATCCCGCTGTCCCTCGTGGGTGCCTTCTTCATCATGCTCGTCCTGGGCTACACCATCAACCTCATGACCCTGCTGGCTCTCGTGCTGGCCATCGGCCTCGTGGTGGACGACGCCATCATCGTGGTGGAGAACGTGCACCGTCACATGGAGGAGGGGGTGCCCGTCCTGGAGGCTTCCCTGAGGGGCGCCCGGGAGCTGGGCGGGCCCATCGTGGCCATGACCGTGGTGCTCATCGCGGTGTACGTGCCCATCGGCTTCATGGGAGGCCTCACCGGCACCCTGTTCACCGAGTTCGCCTACACCCTGGCGGGCGCGGTGCTCGTGTCCGCCATCATCGCGCTGACGCTCTCGCCCATGATGTGCTCGAAGTTCTTCAAGCCTTCAGTACCGGGCGAGAGGCACCGCCTGGCCGAGTTCATCGACCGCGTGTTCAACCGCATCAGGACGGGCTATGCCGGCCTGCTGAAGGGCTCGCTGGATTCGCTCCCGGTGGTTGGGGTATTCGCGGTCCTCGTCCTCGCGAGCAACTACTTCCTGTTCACGAGCTCCCGGAGCGAGCTCGCACCCCAGGAGGACCAGGGGTTCTTCATAGTCATGCTCTCCGCCGCGCCCGACGCGAGCCTGCAGCAGACCCAGCTCTACTCGAACCAGCTCCACGAAATCCTGGCGCCCACCCCCGAGATCGACCACCTGTTCCAGGTGGAAGGCTTCGGCGGGCTGAACTCGGCCTTTGCCGGCCTGGTGCTCAAACCCTGGGAAGAGCGGGAGCGCTCCGCCAACGACATCCAGCCCGAGATCCAGGCCAAGATCAGCGGCGTCGCCGGGGCCCAGGGCGTGGTGTTCCCGCCGCCGTCCCTGCCCGGGTCCGGCCATGGCCTGCCGGTGCAGTTCGTCATCGGCACCACGGACTCGTTCGAGCGCCTCGACCAGGTGTCCCAGGCCGTGAAGGACAAGGCGAACGCAAGCGGCATATTCATGTTCGTGGACACGGACCTCAAGATCGACAAGCCCCAGGTGGAAGTCAGGTTCGACCGGGACAAGGCGGCCCAGCTCGGCCTCACCATGGCGCAGGTGGGCAACGCGCTCTCCTCCATGCTCGGGGGCGGGTACGTGAACTACTTCAGCCTGTCCGGGCGCTCCTACAAGGTGATCCCCCAGGTGAAGCAGAGCGATCGGCTCACCCCGGAACAGCTCAAGAATTACTACATCACCACGGGGAGCGGGGAGTCCGTGCCCCTGTCCACCATCGCGCACCTGAAGACCACGGTGGCGCCCGGCTCGCTCAACCACTTCCAGCAGCTCAACTCTGCCACCGTCTCGGGCGTGCCGGCGGCGGGTGTCACCCAGGGCCAGGCCCTCGATACGCTCGAGAAGATCGCCAGGGAGGTGCTGCCCCAGGGCTACAGCATCGACTACGGGGGAGAGTCCAGGCAGTACGTCCAGGAGTCGAGCGCGCTCCTGGTCACCTTCGCCTTTGCCCTCGTCATCATCTTCCTGGCCCTGGCAGCCCTCTTCGAGAGCTTCCGCGACCCGGTCATCGTGCTCGTGTCCGTGCCCATGTCCATCTGCGGGGCGCTCATCTTCATCAGCCTCGGCGTCGGAGGGGCCAGCCTGAACATCTACACCCAGGTGGGCCTGGTGACCCTCATAGGGCTCATCTCCAAGCACGGCATCCTCATCGTGCAGTTCGCCAACGACCTGCAGCGGGAGGGGAGGTCGAAGCGCGAGGCCATCGAGGAGGCCGCCACCATTCGGCTGAGGCCCATCCTCATGACCACCGCGGCCATGGTCCTGGGCGTGATGCCCCTGGTTTTCGCCTCTGGCGCAGGCGCGGCGGGCCGCTACAACATGGGCCTCGTGATCACCACGGGCATCGCCATCGGCACCCTCTTCACCCTCTTCGTGGTCCCTGCCATGTATCTCTTTTTAGCAGCGGAGCATCGTGCGGAAGGGGTGGCGGGGCATAGTGCGGAAGAGGCGGCATAGCACGCCAGGGGAGCGGGGAAAGGAAAACGCGGCCGGATTCGAGGGCCTCTACCCCAGGTCCAGCCCCTTCTGGAAGTACTCCGAGGGCTGGATTCCCAGCTCTGAGAAGTGGAGGGTCCTCTTCACGACCCTCGCCCTCCCGTCGACGAACGCGTCCGGGGAAGCGAGGTCGATCTTTTTGCCCGGCGCGAGGCCGCCGCGGCCGTCGTCCTCCAGGAGCAGCACGTACGGCTGCGTCAGGTCGGATTCGCTCAGGTAGTCCATGACGATGCCCCTCTCTCCGGTGCTCAGCTCCACGATGGAGCCGATGGGGTAGATCCCCATCATGGCGACGAAGAGCTTCATGAGCAGGGGATCGAAACGCTTTCCCCGATCGCTCCACATGTGCCTGAGCGCCTCGTCCGGGGTGAGGGCCTGGGGTGAGCTGCCCCGCTCGGAGGTCAGCACCTCGTACACGTCGGCGATGCGCAGGATCTTCCCGTACAGGGTCAGGGACTTCACGAAGTGCGTCTTCGGATGTCCCGTCAGGTCGCAGTTGAGGTGGTGCTCGAAGACCCCGGGCAGGATCCTCGACCTCACGGGGGCAGGGGCGTTGAGCCTGACGATCTCCCTGATGCCCACGAGTGAGTGCCTCTTCGTCCTGTCCCACGACTCGACGGCCTTGCCTCCCTGCTTGAAGAACTCCTCCTTCACCCTTTCCGACCTGCCGAGGTCGTGGTACAGGGCGCTCAGGGCAAGGTGCTCGAGCAGCACCCGGGACAGGCCGAGGCGCCTGCCCAGGCAGGTGGCTATGAACGCGACGTTGACCGAGTGGACGTGGACGTGATCCTCGAGGTCCTTGGTGGTCGCCAGGCCCAGCAGCAGGGTGGTGCCCCCCATCGCGAGGTCCACGATGTTCTGTGCGAGGCGTCTGGCCTTGCGGATGCCGCCTACGGTCCCCGAACGCCCGGCGGCCGTGACCAGGTCAAGGGCGTGGAAGTAGGTGAGCTGAGCCTTTTCCTCGCGCCCCATCCCGGCGCCGTCTTCTTCTCCTCTCTTGGCTGCCTCCTTGCTCTCGTCGGGCTTCCGGTAGACCTCCACCCAGGACAGGCCGTTCCTTTCGAGCTGCATGTCGAGCCAGCCGGCAGGGTCCTCGTGCTTGGGGCACTCGTTGAGGAGGCGGATGAAGGCGACGATGGACTCGTGGGGCGCGTTCACCGACGAGGGGAGGAAGGACAGGCCCCCGAGCTCCCTGGCGGAGAGATACTCGAGCATCTCGTTGATGATGTTGTAGGTGTCCCTGCGGTATACCAGCTTTTCCCCCTGGATGTGGAACCTTCCCCGCCAGACCTGGATGGCCACGTCCCCGTTTTTCGACAGCTCCCCCACGGCGGACATGAGGTTCGAGATGCCGTCCTTGATGAGCTGGTTGTTGTCCTGGTGGATGCGCACGGAGCTGGTGACGTAGTACAGGCACTTGATCAGCTTTTCCCCAGGGAGCTCGGTTCTCATGTACGACATGTGCGGCCTCCTGTCAGTTTCCGGACCTGCGGGCGATGGCCCTCAGGAAGGGGGATAGGCTCCTGGCGGCCCGGTTCAGGACCTGCTGGGCCTCGCTCGTCCCCAGCCTGGACAGAGCGGCTGCCGCCCCCAGGCGGTAGGCGCGCTTCCAGAAGAGGGGCATCCACGCCCACTGGTACAGGGTCTTGCGCAGGAAGGGCAGGGAGCGGGAGGACCCGCACTGCCCCAGGGCCGTGAAGCAGGCGATGATGTGCTCGTCGTCCCTTTGGCTGGCCTTGTTCAGCTCGAGGTAGTTCAGGAGGAAGCGCTCCGCGTTCCGGTCGCGGGAAAGGCTTATGTGCTTGAGGATGACCCGCCTGATGGACTCGTCCGGGTCGTCGATGAGACCGAGGACTTCCTTGATGCGGTCGGGGTGCTTCTGGAAGATCCCCCGCAAAGCCTCCTGACGCACACGTTCGGAGGGGTGGCGGACCATGGTGAGCAGGATCTTCACGGGCTGCTCCCCCTCGAGGCCCGCCATCACCTGGACGAGCGACTGCACGAGCTTCTCGTCGGGGCTCTTGAGCAGCGCTTCCAGGGGGCCGAAGTCCCGGGAGGCGAGGGTGACGACCGTCTGGACGAGCATCTGGTGGACCTCCGGGGGCTGCTCCTGCGCCAGCATGTGGCAGAGCGTGACGATGGCCTCTGGCTGAAGGAAGGAGAGGATCTGCCTGACGTACTTGATGCGGGCCGGGTCCACCCGGGACCACACCTCCTGCAGCGGGCCCAGGAACTGGGGCGTGGACAGGGAGCTGAAGAACTCATCGACGAGCTGGGCGCCGGCGGGCATGGAATCGGTCCTGCAGGCGTCGCCCACGAGCTTGAGCCTCGAGAGGATCTTCAGCACGCCTTCGAAGTCCATGACCGAGAAGGACCCTTTGACCTCCTCGGCGAGGACGCCCAGGATGAGCTCGTAGTTCGCCTTTTCCCGGTAGTAGATGAGGCTGTCGAAAAGCGAATCCAGGTAGACGCCGTGCGGCCGTTCCTGTTCGAGGCGATTGAGCTCCCGGGCGGCGACCTCGTCCTCCGGGGTGAAGGCAAGCTCGGCCTCGTCGATGGGCGGGGCGTTCAGGGTCGGCCGGTCGGCCGGACGGCTTTCCTTCGGTATGCGACGCCCCGTGCTCTCCGACGCGGCAGGCCCTCCCTGCAGGTCGTCGCTGTCCTCCCAGGCGAAATCGGAGACCTCGTACTTCACGTGGGGGAAACCGGCCTCCCAGAGGGAGGTGACGATATCGCCCTCAGCCTCGTCCGAAAGGATGCCGTACCTGATGACGATGCGCAGGAGCTCGCGGAGCTCCTGAACCTCTATGCCGTCGGCAAACCCGATCCACCTGATCCCGTCGCGGAAGAGGATGAAGGGGAGGGCCCCTTCTTCCCCATCGCCCGAGTGGACCACCTCGCCCTGGAACAGGAGGCGGTCCCGCTCCACGTCGATCTTCAGCTCCCCATGCTTTTTCAGGTGTGCTGCCAGAAGCTCGTGGAACCCGACGAGCGCCTTTTCCGGGATGGTGTGCCCTTCGGGATACAGGGAGAGGTGCTTCCTCACGAGGAGGAGGCTCGAAACGACCTTTCTGGCCCCTTCGTTGGCTTCCTTCGACGGCGCTGCCCCGGCTGACGTGCTGTCGTGTAAAGTTTCCATGTCATAGTAATCGGATATATGCGCCCTGAACTGTAATCGGATGGAAGAAGGGAGGAGAAAAGAGAAGAGACAGGAGGAAGGCTCGGGAACGGGTCAGGACATGGGCGGCGCGTTCTCTCTTCTCGCTTCTCTCCGCCCTCCCATGTCACAGCGTGAACCGCGAAAGGAAGTCCCACGCAAGGTCCGTGACGTACTGCTCCTTCCGGGCCTCCGTGTCGCCGTGGAAGTTGGTCTCGTAGAGCGTGTGCGTGCCGTGGAGGCTGTACAGCCTGACCTCGACCCCGTCGGTGCAGCCGCCGTAGACGGTGAGCTTCTCCTCCACGTCGGGGTGGTCGGGGTCCGTGAACCCCAGGCCGGTGACCTGGGGAGCGGCGTTGCAGCCGTTGGCGATCGCCCACTGGCGCACCGCGTCTTCTATGGGGGGAAGCCCGGCGAGTTCGCTTCCCCGGTAGGGCACGATCTGGTCATCATAGCTGTGAAACTGGACGACCGGGATGGGCCGCACGGGGGCGTAGTCGTCCAGATCCTTCAGCAGGGCGGTGGAGACCCCTGAAACGGCGGCAAAGACGTCTCCCCGGTCGTGGGCGGCGAGGAGGGCCATGGCGCCCCCCTGGGAGAGCCCGGTCACGTAGACCCGGCTCGCGTCGATGTTCAGCCGTCTCTTGACATCCTCCACCACCTCCACGGCAAAGGCCACGTCGTCGACGTCCACGATGCTGGCCCAGCTGAACCACTGCCGGTCCGAAGGGTCCGCGTTCCAGGTCCGCCCTCCCGGCCCGAGTATGCCCTGGGGATAGGCCACTGCAAAACCTTCCTCGTCCGCCTTGGCCTGGAAACCGCTGGTTTCCCGTTCGACCTCCGCGTTCTGGTAGATGCCGTGGAAATCGAGGACCAGCGGCACGGGGGACGACCCGGTGTAGCCGGCGGGCACGTACAGGTCGTAGGTGCGCTCATAACCGTCCAGGTCGAAGCCGAGACGCTGGACCCGACCTTCGCCGGTGGGCGTTCCGGCCGGCGGGGACGAGTCGCTGTCGCTGCCGGACGAGCACCCGGCCCCCAGAAGGAGGAACACCAGGCCCGCAAGGAACAAGAAACACCCTGCCTTCAGTCCATGCTCACGTGAATCCATGCATCGTCCCCCATGGGTTGCACCGGCAATGGATTTGCCCGTCACTGACGTTCCGAAGGTGTGCGAGAAGCCGTACCGACCATCCCCTGACCAGCAAGCCTGCAACCACATATCATTAAAAGTAGCACCGTCCGCCCGGAACACTACAGCCGGACGGCGCGAAGGTCCATTCTCGGATTCACCTGACAAGCGGCAGGTCAGCCCACGAGGTGGTGAAAAGCTTCGACTTCCTCGCCTGCCGCATCCACCAGGGGCGCTCGAAGCCCGAGGATGCGAAGCTCAGCGTGCCCTTACCGAAGCGGGCGCTGATCCGGTCGAGGGTCTCCATGAGCCGGATTGAGAGGTCGGACCAAGACAGGTAACTGTAATTACTAATTATTATGCGATTACTGACATCATTTTTTCCCTTGGATAGCCTTTTTTGATGTTGGAAAAGCAGTTTTAAGGAAGTGGGAGCAGGATGGTTGAGGGACAAGAGCCGAGGATCGGATGCAAATAT
>DAOPXM010000010.1:0-106030 GCA_035352355.1 Deltaproteobacteria bacterium
CGGTAGCCGTAGTGGTCCAGGGCCCTCATGAGCCCTTCGAGACGGATCCCCTTGAACTTCCTCCCGTCCTTGGGGAAGGCCTTGGCCATGGCCAGGGTGAGCGCGGTGAGGTTCGCGAGCGTCCCGTCCGAGGTGATGTTCCCCAGGGCGATGTGGGGGTTCTGGATGTTCGCCTTATAGAACTCGTCGGTGTTCTGGTAGATGAGCCGGTGCATCCAGCACAGGAACTCCCGCTCCACGAACGAGGATGCCTTGGCGCTCTCGATCTTCACCTGGTTCTGGTTCAGGCTCACCGCGATCATCTCCAGGAGGATCATGTAGTAGGGGATGGCGCTCGTCATGTGGCCGATGTAGAAGGGGTTGGCCACCTTGACCGAGTGCTTGATCACGTTGTTCTTGATCTCCGAGAGGACGTCCTTGATGAGCTTGGGGTTGTCGGGCATGCTGGTGTTGTTGAAGATGCGTGCAAGGCCTTCCATGGAGATGGAGGAGTGTATCCCGCCTTTCTCCTTGAAAAAGTCATGGATCATGTCCAGGAGATGGACACCGAACTCCACGAACCTGTCCGAGGAGTCGGGCATGATGAACAGCTTCTTCATGTATGACGTGGTGCTTTCTATCTTTCTGCCGCTTGTGTCGATGCCAAGCTTTAAAGACTCCATGGATAGCCCTTTCTTTTATTTTTGGCAACAAGTATATATATCATGATATATGACTGCCAAGAAAGTAGAAAAGAATCCTCATACTAAGAGCACACCCACGCTCTTTCTCGTTCCCACTCCTATCGGCAACCTGCGGGACATAACCTTACGCTCCCTTGACGTGCTGGGCGAGGTCGACCTCATCGCCTGCGAGGACACGCGGCACACCCGCAAGCTGCTCCACGCCTACGGGATCAGCAAGCCCCTGGTGTCGTACGAAAAATTCAGCGAGGCGAAGAAGGCGTCCGGGATCATCGGGCACCTGGAGGCGGGCAGGAGCGTGGCCCTGGTGAGCGACGCCGGCACACCGCTCATCAGCGATCCCGGCTCGGTGCTCGTCGCGCATGTCCGGGAGAAGGGTTTCAGGGTCGAAGCCCTGCCAGGGCCCAGCGCGCTGACCACCGCCCTGTCTGCTTCCGGGTTCGACGGGCCCTTTCGGTTCATGGGGTTCTTCCCCAGGCAGGAGAGCGTGGCCCAGCGGGAGGTCATCAGGATGGGCCTGACGCCCGACATCACGGTGTTCTACGAGTCCCCCCACCGGATCATGGCGACCTTGAAGCTCCTCGACAGGCACCTGGGCGACCGGACGCTGTGCCTGGCCCGGGAGATCTCGAAGCTCCACGAGGAATATCTCGTGGGGACCCCCGGGGAGGTCATGCGCGAGCTCGAGCGCAGGGAGGCGGTGGGCGAGGTGACGGTCATCGTCCAAGGCTCCTCCCGGGCGGATACCCTCGACGAAGACGCGCTCAGGGAGAGGGCCAAGGCCCTGCTGGGCTCCGGGCATTCGAAAAAGGACGTCCTGCGCGTGCTCACGGAGGAGACAGGGCTCGGGAGAAACCGGATTTATGAAATGCTGCTGGCATTGGATTAAAGTTATTTTATCTCATGCCGATAGATGAAGTGTAGTTATCCGTGAAGGGGAGATTATGAAGATTAATTCTGAAATGCCGAGCGTTATCAATCTGGTGAAGAAGGAAGAGGAGTATCAGAAAAGGGCGAAGGAACAGGAGGGCAGGAACTCAGTGACCGACGTCGTCTCCGTCGAGAACAAGGCAGCCTCACGCTCGGCCGTAAAAAGCCTCGAGGAGGCAGAGTTTCTTCTGTCGGACGTGATGAAGAGGATGGAAAAGGCCTCCTCGTCCGTGCACACCCTCAACCAGTCCCGGATCTTCCAGCTCCTCGGCTGATCCGCTGTCGCACACACCGGGGGAGCAGGTCCAGCAGGGCGCTCCCCCGTTCATGTCTTACTTAGTCTTACGCCCCATCTCCTCGAAGTATTCGTGTCCCGGCCCCACTTTTCACTCGAGCGCACAGGGAAGGGCTGCTCCATTCGGGGTGTCTGAAGACAAAGAAACCCCACAGCGTGACTGCAGGGATCATGAAAAGGTCCGACTAGCTCTGTTCTGCTTCGGATGAGTCTTCCGGTGATTCAGGGGTGCCGATTCCAGCGATGCGCTTGATCCTGTTGAGGTCTCTGGTGATCTCCATCGTAAGGATGCTCTCCATCTTCGGCTGTTTCTTGATGTAGCGGTAATAGTCATCCCCAATATAAAGGCCGGATATCTCGTCGAGGAAGTTCTTGGCTGCAATATCCGAAATGCTCAGGATCGTGATTTCCTTCACCGCGTCCGGCACGGCATGGCTGACCTCGCGTACCGGCCAGAACATGGGCCAGTGATGCTTCTCGATGGCGGAGCTCAGCTTTTCCGGCATCTTCCACAGTCTCGCCAGGTAGCCGCCCAGGGACGCGTGGTCGATGCCATAGAAGTCGATCTCCTGCCTCAGCCGTTCCCTCGGATCGGCCGAGAAGGGGACCTCGGGCTGCGGGAGCGACTTTCTCATGATGATCTTCGCGATGTCGTGCAGCATGCCCAAGGTGACCATGGTGCCGCCCGGGGCGCCGATCCGGGAGGTGCTGGCGAGATAGGCGGCGATGGTGGAGGTGAGGTTCGCATGGGCCCACTCTTCCCTTGTCGGCTTGATGCCAATCCTCGACGTCCTCTCCTCCACGACGATGCGGTATATCTCGTTGTACCCCAGGATGACGATGGCGCTGAAGATGTTGTCGACCTTCTGGGCGAGGCGGTAGAAGGGCGAGTTGACCCGCTTGAGGATGTAGGAGGTTAGGCCCTGGTCCGTGATGATCATTTTGCTGATTTCTTTGGGATCGATGTCAGGGTCGTTGAGCTTCGAGGAGAACTCGGTCACCACCGGCGAAATGGCCTCGATGCCGTCGAGTACCTTTCTGATCCCGTCCGGGACCTTTTCGGAAAGGTCCTTTTCCGGCTTCCAGTCGAGCTCGTAGGCCTTCAGGAAGGAGTCGTCGAGCTTCTCCGCAGAGGACACGCTGACGTACTGGGCAGGCGTCTTCCTCATGGGGCGAGGCGCCTTCCTGGCCATCAGCTTCACCACCGCTGCGATGGCGCAAATACAAATAACGGAATATAATATAATCCAAAAAATATATGAATTATCCATTACCTGACTTATCGGGTTTGTGAAAAGTCATCTTTAGGGATATTTTCATATTCTTTAACCCTATTCCGGGAGGACCCCTTCATCGTGCGATCTCTCCTGCGATCCGGCCTGCCGGAAGGGGAGGGGCAGGCAGGCAAACGCGGCCCGAATGCGGTCGTAAGGCCTAAAGAAAATATCTCC
The DNA here is from genome assembly GCA_035352355.1 of Deltaproteobacteria bacterium. Taxonomy (GTDB): domain Bacteria; phylum Desulfobacterota; class Desulfomonilia; order UBA1062; family UBA1062; genus Phosphitivorax. The sequence goes on from DAOPXM010000010.1 coordinate 3,360, forward strand.
AGCATCCGAGTGATTCCTTAGTGGAAGGGAAACTCTACCCAGAGCAGAACAGGGAACACGTCCTCGACCTCCTCTCGAGGTGTCAGGACTTCCTCGCCCTTCCTCCTGTGGTGCAGATCATCCTGGGCGTGACGTCCGGGAGAAGCTCTTCCGCCATGACGCTCGCCACCCTTATCCAGAGCGATCCCGTGCTGGCTGCCGGGGTCATGGCCATCGCGAACTCGCCCTATTTCGGGTTTTCGAAGAAGATCAGCAGGGTATCCCACGCAGTGTCCGTGCTGGGGTTCGAAGAGATCCGCAACATCGTGCTCTCCATCTCCGTTGTCCAGCTCTTCGACCACAGGGGATCAGGTGATACGGAAAAGCTCTGGAGGCACGGTTACGCAGCCGGGGTGGCCACCCGGATGGCCGCGAATTTCTTCAAGCTCAAGATCGAGAGCAAGTACTTCCTGGCAGGGATGCTCCACGACATCGGGAAGATCTTCCTGGCCCAGTACCTGCCGGACAAATACCGGGAGATGCTTGCAGTCCTCGAAAGGGAAGGGGGCAAGATCACGTATCACGCCCTTGAGGAGGCCTTTTTCGGGATCACCCACGAGGAGATCGGGAGGAGGCTGCTGGAGTTCTGGAACTTCCCCGCCGAGGTCACCCAGGCCGTGTGGTTCCATCACGCCCCCTCGCTTGCCATATCCGATGTGGTCCTGGCCTCGTGCGTGCACATCGCGGACCTGATCTGCACGGTCAAGAAGATTTCCCCGCTGGGGGACCGGTATTTCCTGGTCATGGACAGGAAGGTGGTGCCCGTGCTCACCGGGCTGAAGCAGAGCTTCTGCACCGAGGACCTGTTCTCGCTCATGAGCCAGCTCGACCTGGAGATCGACCGCCAGAGCCTGTTCGTCTCGGCCTATAAGCGCTGACCCTTGTACACCGGGCCCCCCTAGACCGCTACTCCCCCGACAGCATCCTGGCCAGGAGCGTGTGCCCCTCCTCGATGAACAGGCCCGAGCTCCGGGCATCCGCTTCGGTGAAGGCATGCCCGCCCGCTTTCAGGCTCGAGCTCCGATACAGCACGAAGGGCACCGGGTCGGATGTGTGGGTCTTCTTCGCAATGGGCGTGGGATGGTCCGGCAGGACGAGGAGCCTGAAGGGCTCGCCCCGTGCTTCCATGGCCTCGAGCACGTGCCCCACGACCTTCCGGTCGAAATCCTCGATGGCCCTGATCTTCTCCCTGACGAGCCCGCCGTGCCCCGCCTCGTCCGGCGCCTCCACGTGGACAAAGACCAGGTCGTGGGTTGCCAGGGAAGCAACGGCGGCGGCGGCCTTGCCGCTGTAGTCGGTGTCGATCCACCCGGTGGCGCCCGGGACGTTGATGACCTCCATGCCCCGGAGGATGCCTAAACCCTTGAGGAGATCGACGGCGGAGATCATGCTCCCGGTGATGCCGTACTCGGCCTTCAGCGTGGGCACCTTCATGCCCTTACCCTGGCCCCAGGGCCAGATGGAGGTGGCCTCCTTCCTGCCGGCCTCCCTGCGCCGGACGTTCACGGGGTGGTCCCTGAGCACCTCCCGGGACCTGTCCATGAGCTCCTGCAGCAGGGGATCGTTAGGCAGGTACGGCCCGATCTCTTTCCCGGTGATGTCGTGGGGGGGCGTCGCCTTGAGGGAGGGGTTGTCGTACCCGCTGATCACCATGAGGTGGCGGTACTCCACCCCGGGATAGGCGGCGATGCCCGGGTAGTCCTTCACGAGCTCCTGGATGGACTTTATGAGCTCCCGCGCCTCAGGGGTGGAGATGTGGCCGGCGGAGTAGTCGCCCATGCACAAGCCCTTCTCCCCCATGGTCAGGTTCACCAGGTTGATCCTGAAGGCGGTGTCGTCTTCCTTCAGCGTAACCCCGATGCTCGTGGCCTCGATGGGCGCCCTGCCGGTGTAGTACAGGCCGGGGTCGAGACCGAGCACGGTCATGTTCGCCACGTCGCTCCCGGGGGGGAACCCGGGTTTGACCGTGCGGGCCATGCCCAGCTCTCCTTTCGACGCCAGGGTGTCCATGAAGGGGGTGTCGGCGACCTCGAGGGGTGTCTTGCCCCCGAGCTCCCCGATGGGCTCGTCAGCCATGCCGTCGCCGAGTAGGATGATGCTCTTCAAAGGCTCTGCCTCCGCTCTTGGTTGCCTGAAGGGTCACTGGGGCTGATTCTTCAGGTCCTTGTCCTCCACCCTGATGACCACGGGCTGTCCGCCCACCTCTTCGAGACCGGCGATAGCCTTCATGGCGTTCCGGATGTTCGACTCCTTTGCCTCGTGGGTGAGCATGACGATGGACACGTACCCGTCCATACGCACGCCCTTCTGGATCACCGACACGATGCTGATGTCCCGTTCGCCCAGGATGCCCGCGATCTTTGCCAGCACGCCCGGCTTGTCCTGAACCTGGATCCTCAGGTAATAGTTGGTGACGATGTTTTCAATGGGCATGTACCGCTTGGGCTTCGAGAGGTCCTTGTGGTAGCCGAGGTGGGGGATCCTGCCCGCGATGCCGGCAAGGATGTTCCTCCCGATGTCCGCAATGTCGCTCACCACTGCCGAGGCCGTGGGCATCATGCCCGCGCCCCTGCCGTAGAACAGGGTGGAGTCCACGATGTCGCCACGGACGTAGAAGGCGTTGAACACGCCGTCCACCTTCGAGAGGAGGTAGTTGAGCGGCACGAGGGTCGGGTGAACCCGCACCTCCACCTCCTCGCCCCGGTCGATGGTGTGCGCCAGGAGCTTCACCTTGTAGCCGAGCTCCCGGGCGTAGCCCACGTCGAGCTTGTCGAGCTTCGATATGCCCTCCACGTAGATGCTCCCCATGTCGGGCGGCAGGCCGTAGGCCAGGCTCGTGATGATGGCGAGCTTGTGGGCCGAGTCGATGCCCTCGATGTCCATGGTGGGGTCGGCCTCGGCGTAGCCGAACGCCTGGGCCTGCTTCAGGGTGTCCTCAAAGGACGACCCCTTCTCGCTCATCTCGGTGAGGATGAAGTTGCAGGTGCCGTTGAGGATCCCGTAGATGAACTTGAAGTTGTTCGCCACCAGGGATTCCCTGAGGGCCTTGATGATGGGCACGCCCCCGCCCACGGACGCCTCGTAGTAGAGGTCCCTGCCGCAGGACTGGGCGGTGTCGAAGAGCTCCTGGCCCTTCGAGGCGAGCAGGGCCTTGTTGGCCGTCACCACGTGCTTGCCCGCCTTGAGGGCCTCCAGGATGAAGGTCCTCGCCGGCTCGATGCCGCCAATGAGCTCCACGATGACGTCGATGTCCGGGTTGGCTATGAGGGACTTCGCATCTGTGGTGAGCATCTCCCTGGGGATGTTTACTCCCCGGTCCTTCTCTATGTCGATGTCCGCGATGGCGGTCAGATCCAGGGAAAAGCCGAGACGCTGCTTCAGGAGTGCGGTGTTTTCCAGCAGCGTCTTCGCCACCCCTGTTCCGATGGTGCCCAGTCCTATGAGTCCGACTCGTATCCTGTTCATGCGATCTCCTCTTGATAAGCCCCTTCTGCCGTGAAAAGCAGGTTCATGGTGCCCTGTTTCTCGAATCCCTGCAAGGATTACCTGATGCAGTCCTGCGTACTATGACCTTCCGCGGCCCGAAAGCACCTCTTCGAAGGCCTCCCGCGCCCGGTACGAGCTTCTCACCAAAGGCCCGGAGATAACATAGCGGATACCAGTGCTTTTCGCAAGATCGGAGAATCTCTCGAAATCCTCGGGCCGCCAGTATTTCCTCACCGGCAGGGCCCGGCGGGAGGGCCTGAGGTACTGCCCGATGGTCACCACGTCGCACCCTGCCTCCTGCAGACGGGCCAGGAGCCGGGCCACCTCGTCCTCCTCCTCGCCCAGGCCGAGCATGAGCCCTGACTTCACCACCAGGCCTTCGGACCATTCGCGGGCTGCCCTCAGCACCTTCAGGCTCGTCTCCATGCGTGCCTGGGGCCGCACGGTCGGGTACAGCCTGTCAACGGTCTCCACGTTGTGGTTGAGCACGTCGGGGCCTTCGCCCAGGACCAGGCCCAGGAGGTCCTCCCGGCCCGAGAAGTCCGGCACCAGGACCTCCACGCTGGCGTCCGGCAGGCGTTTCCTCACCTCGCGGATGGCGCGGGCGAACGCGCCTGCGCCCTGATCGGGGAGGTCGTCCCGGCTCACGGAGGTGATGACCACGTGCTTCAGGCCCATGCCTGCGGCCGACTGGGCCAGGAGCACGGCCTCGTCCGGGTCGGGCGGGGCCGGCGTCCCTTTGCGGACCGAGCAGAAGCCGCACGACCGGGTGCACACGTCCCCCAGGATGAGGAAGGTGGCCGAGGGCTGCGAGAAGCACTCGGTGATGTTGGGGCACCTGGCCTCCTCGCACACGGAGGACAGGCAGGAGCCGCGGAGTCCGGACTTCGTTCCGTGCAGATCCCTGAGCACCAGGTTCCTCCTGGCCCAGGGGGGGATCTTCAGGGCATCTTCCCGCCCCTGGCCGCTTCCCCGACTCAAGGCAGGTTCCCGGCGATCTTGTCCCGGGTCTGTCTGACAAGCTCCGGGATGACGTGCACGTCGTCGAGCACGGGCATGAAGTTGATGTCGCCGCTCCACCGCGGCACGACGTGCAGATGGAAGTGGTCGGCGATACCCGCGCCGGCGACCTTGCCGATGTTGCACCCCACGTTGAACCCATCGGGATGCATGGTCGCCCGGATGGCGGTCATGACGTCCCGGGTGAGCTCCATGATCGCGGTCATCTCCCCGGGACTCAGCTCCGACAGGTCGCCCACGTGCCTGTCCGGGACCACCATGCAGTGGCCTGCCGTGTAGGGGAAGCGATTCATGATGGCAAAGCAGGCCTCTCCCTTCTTCAGGATGAGGGGATCGTCCTGTTCGAGGGCGTCGCAGAACACGCAGGAAGAGAATTTCGGCCCCTTGATGTACTCTATCCTCCAGGGCGCCCAGATGTTTTTCATACGGTTTCGGTCTCTCCTTGCACCATGTGCTGGTGTCTGGTGATTATACCCACGGAGTCCGGAGTTGTAAATCTGAGTCTTGCCGACAGAGGGGAGGAAGGGGACACTGTCTCAAAAGTAGATTGTGGAAGATAAATCTGTTCCCTTTTCTGTGAAGGTGCCCCCGATCAGCTTCAGGGCCTGTGGATCTATTTGACTTGTCATACCGGGTTATCCATCCTATAATCTTACTGGTAAAATAACCTCATGAGGGGAGAATATATGGCAAACCTAGCAACAACAAAAATGTCGTCGAAAGGTCAGGTTGTCATCCCTGAGGATATCCGCAAGCGCCTCAATCTCAAGGCTGGCTCTCAATTCGTTGTTATGGGCGAAGACGGTGTGGTTATTCTGAAAGCAATAGAAGCTCCTTCAATGAAGGATTTCGATGCATTAATTCGAAAGGCACGCAAGCAGGCACGGCAGGCCGGATTACAGCAGTCGGACATCTCTGAGGCCATAGCAAAAGCCCGGGCGCACAAGTGAGAATTGTGCTCGATACAAATGTATTTGTTTCGGGGATCTTCTTTTCGGGCCCACCTTCACGCATCCTCGACGCATGGCGGGATGGCAGGATAGAGCTGGCAGTATCGCCTGATATCCTCGATGAGTACCAGAGAGTCGGGAATGAGCTGTCAAAACAGTTCCCTTCAATTGATTTGAGCTCCATACTTGGTCTGGTGACGATACATGCAATGTTGTTCCAATCGCCCCAATTGCCCGAACCTGTCTGTGAAGACCCTGACGATGACAAGTTCATCGCCTGTGCGATAGCCAGTAACAGCAAGGTGATTGTAAGTGGTGACAAACATTTGCTGAAAGTGGCGGATTTCGGTGGGGTGGCGATTATTAAGCCACGAGCGTTTCTGGATACTTGCCTCGGCAAGGGCTGACAGCAGGCGGACGACAGGAAGGGAAAAAAGAAAAGGGGAGGGAAAAGAACTCCCTCCCCTTTTCTGTGCAGATCAGAGATACTCGTCCGAATCCCCGTACACGTGCTTGACGTCGTAGACCACGCAGCCCCGGGCCTTGTACTTCGCGATGTCGAGCTTCCGGAATTCATCGTGGGCCACCGCCACCATGATGCCCTCGTAGGAAGGCTTCAGGTCCGCTTCCCTGGTCATGATGTCCAGGCCGTACTCGTGCTTCACCTCGGCAGGGTCGGCCATGGGGTCGTAGATGTCGATGTTGCAGGCGAAGTCTCTGAGCTGGTTTATGATGTCAATAACCTTCGAGTTCCTGATGTCCGGGCAGTTCTCCTTGAAGGTGATCCCCAAGATGAGCACGTTCGCGTCCGTGATCCGGTGGGCCTTCTTGACCATCATCTTGATGAGCTGGGTGGCCACGTACCGTCCCATGCCGTCGTTGAGGCGCCTGCCCGCGAGGATGATCTGGGGGATGTAGCCCAGGCTCTCGGCCTTGTGCGTGAGGTAGTAGGGGTCCACGCCGATGCAGTGGCCCCCCACGAGGCCCGGCTGGAAGTTCAGGAAGTTCCACTTCGTACTGGCCGCGGCGAGGACGTCCTTGGTGTCGATGTCCATGCGCGCGAAGATCATGGCGAGCTCGTTGATGAAGGCGATGTTGATGTCCCGCTGGGCATTCTCGATGACCTTGGCCGCCTCTGCCACCTTGATGGACGGGGCGAGGTGGGTGCCGGCCTCGATGATGGAGCGATACAGGCTGTCCACGATCGTGGCGGTCTCGGGCGTCGAGCCCGAGGTCACCTTTCTGATGGTGGTGAGCCGGTGGTTCCTGTCGCCAGGGTTGATCCTCTCGGGGCTGTACCCGCAGAAGAAGTCGACGTTGTACCTGAGCCCCGAGACGCGTTCGATGGCGGGCACGCAGTCCTCCTCGGTGGCGCCGGGATAGACCGTGGACTCGTAGATCACGATGTCGCCTTTCGAGATCGCCCTGCCCACGGTCTCGCTGGCCTTGATGAGCATGGTGATGTCCGGCCGGTTGTAGATGTCGATGGGGGTGGGCACTGTGATGATGTAGGTATTGCAGCCCTTCAGGAGCTCCTCGCTGCTCGTGTACTGCAGTTGGCCTGCCTGGGAAAGCTCATCGGCGCTCATCTCCCGGGTCCTGTCGAGACCGCCTCGAAGCTCGGCGATACGCTTCTCGTTGATGTCGAACCCCACGGTAGGGTACTTTTTCCCGAATTCGACGGCCAGGGGGAGCCCCACGTATCCGAGGCCGATCACAGCGATCCGATGTTCCATAACCACCCTCCGAGAAAACATGTCTTGGTCGATCCTTCCCTTACCACCCTTGTCCCTTCGGAAAAAAGAGAATTTTTGATTAAGATACGGGAGAAAGCCCGCTTACCTGCCTCTGGCGCTTGACACATCAGGTCAAAAAACATAGACAAGGGAGGGCCACGCTTCGTATGCTTGAAGGTTCAATCGGAGAATCAATGGAGAAAAGTACCACCATAGGGATTTTCGATTCCGGCATCGGGGGGATCACCGTGCTCAAGGAGATCCTCGACCTCGTCCCCGATGCGGACATCCTCTACCTGGGAGACAGCGCCCGGCTCCCCTACGGGACCAAGTCGCCCAAGACCATCGTGCGCTACAGCCTCCAGTGCGCGGACTTCCTCGTCTCGAAGGGGATCGACATGCTGGTGGTGGCGTGCAACACCGCGAGTTCCCACGCCATCCCCGATCTTAAGAAGATGTACGACATCCCGGTGATCGGCGTGGTGGAATCGGGCTCGAAGGCGGCCATCGAGACCGGGGCAGGCAGGATCGGCGTTATCGGCACGCCTTCCACCATCAAGAGCGGTTCGTACGACCTGGCCCTTCGAGCCCTCAAACCCGAGGTCGAAGTCTTCTCGAAGGCGTGCCCGCTCTTCGTGTCCCTGGTGGAAGAGGGGTGGTGCTCGGACAGCATCACCGAGCAGGTGGCCGCCCGGTACCTCGACGACCTGATCCGGGCAAACGTGGACACGCTCCTCCTCGGGTGCACCCACTACCCCCTCCTCAAAGGCGTCATCGCACGGGTCATGGGGGATAAGGTCACCATCGTCGACTCGGCACGCTCCACCGCCAGCGTCGTGCACGGGCTCCTGGACGGCAGGCCCCGCGCCAGAGGCCATCAGTCCCTGGTCTTCTACCTCTCCGACCTGTCGCCCACCTTCATCAAGCTGGGCGAGCTCTTCCTGGGCAAAAAGATGGAGCAGGTCCACGAGGTCGATCTGTGCCTGTAGGATCATTATATAAGAAATAAAGAATATATGTGCGATTTTCGATCATATGCATACAGGGAAGGGATATGAGCAGTAAGAGGCTTGCAAAAGTGCGGAACATGGGCTTCGTGGCCCACATCGATGCCGGCAAGACGACGGTGACCGAGCGTGTGCTCTACTACACCGGCAAGATCCACCGGATGGGGGAGGTGCACGACGGGCAGGCCACCATGGACTGGATGCCCCAGGAGCAGGAGCGTGGGATCACCATCACCTCCGCGGTCTCCACCTGCAGCTGGAACAGCCACGAGATCCACATCATCGACACGCCCGGCCACGTGGACTTCACCATCGAGGTGGAGCGTTCGCTGAGGGTTCTGGACGGCGCGGTGATGATCCTGTGCGCGGTGGGCGGCGTGCAGGCCCAGACCGAGACCGTGTGGCAGCAGTGCAGGAGGTACGGGATCCCCACGGTGGCGTTCATCAACAAGCTTGACCGCATGGGGGCTGATTTCGATGCCGTGGTGGGGCAGATGAACGACCGCCTCGAGATCAAGCCCCTGACGGTCCAGCTCCCCTACTATGAAGGCGACGTCCTGAAAGGGGTGGTCGACCTCGTGGGCAGGCGCCTGCTGGTGTGGGACGACGACAGCCTGGGCGCCACCTTCACTGTGCAGCCCATCCCCGAGGACACCCTCGAACGGGCCGACGAGGCCCGGGAGCACCTGCTGGAGACGCTGGCCGACCACGACGACGCGCTCATGGAGGCCTACCTCGCGGGCGAGGAGCCTGAGGAGAAGAAGATCAAGGAGGTGCTCAGGAAGGCCACGCTGGAGAACCTGTTCATCCCGGTGTTCTGCGGATCCGCCCTGAAGAACAAGGGCATCCAGCCCCTCCTCGACGCCATCATCGACTACCTGCCGGCCCCGGACGAGGTGAAGCCCATCGTGGCCACGGACAAAAGCACGGGCGAGGAGGTGCCGGTTGCGGTCGCCTCGGACGGCCCCCTGCTTGGGTACGTGTTCAAGGTCTACATGGACGAGGGCAGGAGGATGGTGTACCTGAGGCTCTATTCGGGCACCCTGAACGTAGGCCAGGAAGTTTACAACACCACCCGGGACGAGAAGGAGAAGATCGCCCGGCTCTTCGAGATGCATTCCCACAACAAGCAGCGCATCGAGAAGGCCGTGGCTGGAGACATCGTGGCGGCCGTGGGGCTGAAGGACTCCATCACCGGGGACACCCTCATCGGGTCGTCCGATGGAAGGCACCTCGTGCTCGAGCCCATCATGGTGCTCAAGCCCGTGATCTCGGTGGCCATCGAGCCCAAGACCTCCGAGTCTGCGACAAAGCTCGAGCAGGCCATGCACAAGATTATGGAGGAAGACCCCACCATCAAGGTGGACGAGGACCCGGACACCGGGCAGGTCATCCTCGAGGGCATGGGCGAACTCCACCTCGAGATCGCTGTGGACCGGTTCAAGACCGCGTTCGGCGTGGACATCAACGTGGGCAAGCCCCAGGTCCTCTACTGCTCTTCCGTCGACCAGGCATCGAGCGCCGAGAAGGTCTTCGACAAGAAGATCGGCGAGGCCGAGCACTTCGGCCACGTGGCGGTCTCCGTGAAGCCGGCCCGGAGGGGCAGCGGCAACACCATCACCATCGGCCAGACGCTGTCCCCGGATCAGGCGGGGCATGTCAGGGCAGGCATCGAGGAGGCCTGTCTGTCCGATCCCGTATACGGGTACGAGATGGTGGACCTGGACGTGACCGTGGACAAGGTGGTCCTCGACGACCGCACCACCTTCCAGGGCCTGAAGATCGCTTCCCAGATGGCCCTGCAGGAGGCGGTCACCAAGGCGGGCGTGGTCCAGCTCGAGCCGATCATGGATCTCGACGCGCTCTCTCCGGAGGAGTACATCGGCGACGTGGTGGGCGACCTGAGCTCCCGCAAGGCGAGCATCGAAGGAGTGGTCATCAAGGGCAAGTTCCACCAGGTCAAGGCATACGTGCCCCTGTCGAGGACCTTCGGCTACTCCACCGCGCTCAGGTCCCTGACGCGCGGCAGGGGAAGTTTCAGCATGAGGTTCCATGGATTTGACAAGATCTAGCTTTCTGTGGAAGAATACAGCGAAGCTGAGCACCGTACGAGCACTGGCACCGGAACGTATCCGAGTCCGCAGGCATCCGAACGTACCCGCGGGCAAAGACGCGGCCGTCTGACGGCCGGAATGTGAGAACACTGGTCAGATTATGACAAAGCGTTTGACATGGCTCATACAGCTCTCGGTCCTCACCCTGTTCGCATGGGTGATCGCAGGAATCATCACCACGGTGGGCGGGCATCTCCTCTACAGCGTGCCCGAGCCCCGTGAGCAGGCCCCCCGCCCCGCAGCCGCCGGAAAGGAAACCGTGCAGACCAGGGATGCCTACAACGTCATCTACGAGCGGGATCTCCTCAAGGTCGCCAGGGCCGGGGCATCCTCCGGCTTTTCCGGGCTGGACAAGGATGCGGTGCGGCCCATTGCGGAGATGGGGCTCAAGCTCAAGGGGACCATAGCCGGTCCCGACGAGATCGCCCGGGCCATCATAGAGAACGGGACTCTGCAGAAGATGTACAAGATCGGCGACGAGATCATGGGTGCCAAGCTGCTGGCCATCTTCCGCAACAAGGTCATCATGAACGTGGGAGGCCAGGAGCAGATGCTCATCATCGAGGAAACGGCCTCCGGACAAAGCCCGGCGGTTGCCGCGGCCCCGAGGGTCCCCAGGCCGGGCGGGGCGTTCCCGCAGGCAGGGTCGCTTCCCCCGGCCTCTCCCATGAGGAACCTGGACGAGTTCCTGGGCAAGGCCCGGGTCGTCCCGTACTTCAAGGGCGGCGAGCCCTACGGGTTCAGGGTGAGCAACCTGAGCGCCGAGACGCCGGCGTACGGGATGGGCGTGCGCACGGGCGACATCATCCGCTCGGTGAACGGCATCCCGGTCCGGACCCCCGAAGACGCCTTCAAGGCATACTCCCAGTTCCAGAACGAATCGAGCGTGCAGCTCGACATCGAGCGGAATGGACAGTCCACCACGGTCACGATGCCGATTAAACGGTAAAGGAACATGGATGCCCTCGACGCAAGGGGCTCGAAATGAAATGATAATGGATAAAGCATATGTTTGAGGTCTTTTTCGGATTCGCGGAGAATCCCTTCAACCTGACGCCTGACCCCAAGTTCCTCTATCTCTCCGAGGTGCACCGGGAGGCGCTGTCCCATCTCCAGTATGGCATCGAGCAGCGCAAGGGCTTCATCCTCATCACCGGCGAGGTGGGGACGGGCAAGACCACGATCTGCCGATCGCTGCTGGCCATGCTCTCGAAGAAGACGCGCACGGCCCTGGTGCTGAACCCGTCGCTCTCGGACATCGAGCTGCTGCAGACCATCAACCAGGACTTCGGCATCGACGCCTCCTCCGACTCCAAGAAGGAGCTGCTGGACAGGCTCTACAACTTCCTCATCGAGGTCTTTGTGGGCGGCGAGAACGCGGTGCTCATCATAGACGAGTGCCAGAACCTGACCCCCGAGGTCCTGGAGCAGATACGCCTGCTCTCGAATCTCGAGACCGAAAAGGAAAAGCTCCTCCAGATCGTCATGATCGGGCAGCCCGAGCTGGCGAAGATGCTCGCCGCGCCGGGCCTGCGGCAGATAAACGACCGCATCGCCCTGCGGTACCACATCCACCCCCTGACGCTCAAGGACACGGGCAGCTATCTGAAGCACCGTCTCGAGGTGGCGGGATCCATCAAAACCGACATCTTCACCCGGGGCGCGGTGAGGGGCATCTACCGCTATTCCCAGGGCCTGCCCAGGAAGATGAACGCGCTGGCGGAGCGCACCCTCCTCATGGCGTACCTCAAGGGCAGGCAGAAGGTGAACCGGGTCATCGTGAACGCCGCGATCCGGGAGCTCAAGGGGAATTACGGCGAAGGCCCGAAACGCATGAAATGGCTCGTCCCCGTGACGGCAGGCGCCGCGGCGGCCGTGGCGGCGGGGGTCTTCTTCCTGTGGCCCACGTTCTACTCAAAGGTGGAGCAGTACACCGCGGCCCCCGTTGTCGCCACCGAGTCACAGGTGCCCGCGCGGGAGGAAGCGCAGGCCGTCATGCCGGTGAAGATGGACTTCACGATCCTGAAGTACGAGGACGCCCTGGAGATGCTGAGTCTGATGCCGGAAGGGGTCCAGGGACCGGACATCCTGACGCTGCACCCCGAGCCGCACCGGCTCAAGCATCTGGGCAGGCCTGCCATCGCTTCTGTTGAAAACGGCTACATGATTCTGGTATATGCTACAGACGACTTCGTGAGGGTCGTTGGCCGCGACAAGGCTGTCGTGGAGATCCCCATGAAGGATTTCAAAACGATATATACATGGAATGTACGGATTGCTTATGCAAGGGAGGCTGAGGACCAGACCCTCAATCGGGGCGACTCCGGCCCGGAGGTGGAGAGGATCCAGAAGATCCTGTCCCAGGCCGGCTACGCGGCGGAGCACACCGGGTTCTACGACATCGGGACCTCGTTGGCCGTCGAGCAGCTTCAGGAGGATTTTGGTCTGAAGAGTGATGGCATGGCTGGGCCGGAGACCATGGTGCTCCTGTCCATGCTTGAAAAAGGAGCCTAGGTGAGTTCTATTTACGACGCACTCCGGAGGATTCAGGGGGACAAGGGAACATGGACCGCACCCCTGGAACGCAGGGAGCCCCCCTCCGAGACCCAGAAAAAGAAGATGACCGTGTGGATCATTGCGTTCGCGGTGATCGCGAGCTCGGTGTGCACGGCAGGGGTCTTCTACGGGCTCAGGATGATGGGGGCGGAAAGCGAAAAGCCGGCGGCTGCCGTGACGTCGCCAGCCCCCGCTCCCGGTGCGGGCCCGCAGGCCTCGCCCAAGACTGCGGCTGCGCAGCCTGCCCCTCCCGTTCGGGCTGCGGCCCCGGCCCAGCCCGCCCAGCCCCCGGTGGAGAGCATCGAGGGCTACCTCAAGGCAGGGGACGGGTATTTCGAGGCAAAGGACTACGCCAATGCGCTCCTCACCTACACCAAGGCCCTGCACTACTTCGGCAAGGACATCCGCATCCTGAACAACATCGGGAGCGTGTACCTGGCCCAGGGACAGCCGGACAAGGCCATCCACTATTTCAAGGAATCGAACAGCATCTCAAAAGACTATGTGGAACCCGTATATAATCTCGCATGCGCGTATGCGCGGCTTGGCGATACCGTCAAGGCCGTCCTGAATCTCAGGAAGGCATGCACAATGAATCCCGAGGCGAAAATCTGGGCAGCGTCGGACCCCGATCTGATGTCGCTCAAGGGGAACCGGGATTTCGATCGCTTGATCGGCGCGCAATAACGGACAAGGGGGAAGAATGAATATCCGAACGATCATGATCGCTGCAGTGACCGCACTCCTGCTCAGCTATTCCGGCGTCTGGGGCGCGAGACTGATAACGAACTCTGCCTCCGGGACGCCTCAGCAGACACCGGCACCCGGACAGGGCGAGAACGTCACCCGGCCGACAGGCGCATATCCTTCGGCCCAGGAGATGCCGGCGTCCCGCAGCAACCCCGTCCGCATGAACATGCGCAAGGCCCCCGAGCCGCAGACCATGCCCGAGCCCATGCCGTCCCAGGCCGACAGGCCGGAGAAGCAGGTGTCGAAGGATGGAAAACAGTATGTGACCATGGACTTCGACGGGGTGGACATCAAGGTCTTCGTGAAGTTCATCGCGGACATCACCGGCAAGAACTTCATCCTGGACGACAAGGTCAACGGCAAGGTCACCGTGATCTCGCCGCGGAAGATGACGCTGGACGAGGCGTACCAGGTCTTTCTGAGCGTGCTCGACGTCAACGGGTTCGGCACGGTGAACATGGGCAGTGTGATCAAGGTGGTCCTTGCCGCCGATGCGGTGTCGAGGAGCATAGGCACCTCCATGAACGTGCCCAAGCGGAGGGAGGACGTGCTCATCACCCAGATCATCCCCCTGAAGCACGCCGACGCCAACGACATGAAGACTCTCTTCCAGCCCCTGCTCACCAAGGGAAGCTCCCAGCTCATGGCCTATCCCCAGAGCAACATGCTCATCATCACCGACACCAAGTCGAACATCAAGAAGATGATCGAGATCCTGAAGTTCATCGACGCTCCCGGCTTCAGCGAGGACTTCCGCATCTTCCCGCTCACCCATGCGTCTGCGGCCGACCTGAGCCTGAAGCTCCAGGAGATCCTCTCGGACGACAGGACGAACCGCGGCGCGCAGGGCGTGAGGACCTTCGGGCAGAGGGCAGGCGTGCTCTCGGAACGGGGCAAGGCCAAGATCATCCCCTACGAGCGCACCAACTCGCTCATCGTGCTCGCCTCGGCCATAGACATGAAAGGGGTCGAGTCCCTGGTGCAGAGGCTCGACATCCCGACGCCCTCGGGCAAGGAAGACATCCACGTCTACTACCTGCAGTACGCCCGGGCTGAGGACATCGTGAAGGTGCTCACGGACATGCCCTCGCCCACGAAGACCGACACGTCCTCTGTGACCACGGCGCCGGGCATGCCCCCGGATGCCGCGGCACGAGGGGTGAGGAGCTCCGCGGGCTCGGACAGGGTCAAGATATCTGCCGACAAGGAGACCAACTCCCTCATCATCTTCGCGGACCCGGATGCCTACCAGAGCATCCTCGAGACGGTCAAATACCTCGACATTCCCCGCAAGCAGGTCTACGTCAAGGCCGTGTTCATGGAGGTAAGCAAGAACAAGGACCTCGACTTCGGCGTGCAGTGGAGCTTCTTCGAGGACTTCGCCTATGACAACGGCGACCGGGTGGGAGGGGTGTTCGGCCGTTCCGGCAGCAAGTTCGTGTCCGGCCTGAACGATCTCCCGTCCACCGCGGTCCTGGGCGTCGTGGGCGAGGCCATCACCATCACCAAGGGGAGCACGTCCATCTCCTTCCCGAACATGACCGCGTTCATCGCTGCCATGCAGGCCGACACGGACGTGAACATCCTCGCCACGCCGCAGATCATCACCATGGACAACAAGGAAGCCGAGATCAAGGTGGGCGCCAACGTGCCCTACCTCACCCGGGAGCAGACCGACACCACGAACATCAGCAACACGGTGCGCACCTTCGACTACCGCGACGTGGGCGTCACCCTGCGCCTGACCCCGCAGATCAACCAGCAGGGGAACATCCGCCTGGAGCTGTTCCAGGAGAACTCCACACTGGTGGAAGGCACGGGGGACCAGCAGTACGCCCCCACCACGCTCAAGCGCTCGGCCAAGACCACGGTCACGGTCAAGGACGGCAACAACATCGTCATTGGCGGCCTTATCGGCGATACCATCAGCGGGGGGAACTCGGGGATCCCGATCCTCAAGGACATCCCGCTCCTGGGCCACCTCTTCAAGACGAGCTCGCGCAAGACGGAGAAGACCAATCTCTACATCTTCCTCACCCCGAGGATCATCGACACGGACATCAAGGCCACCGACCTGTACCTCGAAAAGTACGGCGAAATAGACACCATGATGAACCCGGACAGGAAGAAGGGCAGCAGGCAGGGGAAGGCGAATGAAAATCCCAAGCCTTGAGCAGGCCCTCCAGGACATGCAGCTCATCGACCAGGCCGGCCTGGAGAAGGCGCGGTCCCTCCAGAAAGAGAAGGCCCTGCCCCTGCAGGACGCCCTGCTCTCGTCAGGGGTCGTGAGCGACCACGACATCCTGCAGGCCCTCTCGAAGCTCTGGGACATCCCGCTCATGGGCAGGATCGAGGAGATCGAGGCCGACCCCTCCATCGTGGACGTCCTGCCCATCTCCTTCCTTCGGAAATACCTCATGATCCCGGTGAAGCTCCATGAAGGCACGCTCCTCGTGGCCGTGAACGACCCCGCGGACCAGGACCCCCTGTTCGACATCGCCCGCCTGCTCAAGATCAGGGACATCAAGCGGGTGCTCGCGCCCAAGCAGGAGATCCTGAGCGCCATCTCCCGCCTCGTGGAGATGAAGGAGGAGAGCGCCAAGGACATCATGGAGGACATCGAGGAAGAGGAAGACGAGATCCTCAAGGACCTCGAGAGCATCCAGGACATCACCCTCATGGAGACCGAGGCGCCCATCATCCGGATGGTCAACCGCCTCATGGTCCAGGCCTACCGCGACCGGGCCTCGGACATCCACGTCGAGCCCTACCAGACGGACGTGAAGGTGCGCTACCGCATCGACGGCATCCTCCACGACGTCGTCACCCTGCCCAAGCGCATCCACTCCTCGGTGGTGTCGCGCATCAAGATCATGGCGTCGCTCAACATCGCGGAAAAAAGGCTGCCCCAGGACGGCAGGATCGGGATCAAGCTGGGCGACCACTCGGTGGACCTGAGGATTTCGGTGGTCCCCACGGTGAACGGCGAGCGCGTGGTCATGAGGATCCTCGACAAGTCGAGCGTGCTCTACGGGCTCGAGGAGCTCGGGTTCTACCCCGACGACCTCATGAAGATCGAGCGCCTCATCCGGCAGGAGCACGGCATCATCCTGGTGACGGGGCCCACGGGTTCGGGCAAGACCACGTCCCTGTACTCCATGCTCTCGAAGATCAACTCGCCGGACAAGAACATCCTCACCATCGAGGACCCCATCGAATACCAGCTCAAGGGCATCGGCCAGATACCGGTGAACACCAAGGTCGGCCTGACCTTTGCCTCGGGCCTGCGCTCCATCGTGCGCCAGGACCCGGACGTCATCCTCGTGGGCGAGATCCGCGACCTGGAGACGGCCGAGATCGCCATCCAGGCTGCCCTCACCGGCCACCTCGTCTTCTCGACCCTGCACACGAACGACTCGGCGAGCGCCGTCACCAGGCTCATCGACATGGGCATCGAGCCCTTCCTCGTGACTTCCTCGGTGAACGCCATCGTGGCCCAGAGGCTCGTGCGCGAGATCTGCCCGGCCTGCAAGCAGGGCTATTTCCCCGAGAACGAAAGCCTGCTGGAGATCGGCCTGTCGAAGGAGATGCTCGCCAAGGAAGGCTACCTCTACCGGGGGGCCGGCTGCGACGAGTGCCTCGGGACCGGCTACAAGGGCCGGACCGGCATCTACGAGATCCTCCTGATGAGTGACGGCATCAAGGGCACGATCCTGAAGTCCTCCGACTCCAACATCATCAAGAGCCAGGCCATCAAGGAAGGCCTGCACACCCTGAGGCAGGACGGCGCCCGCAAGGTGGAGGACGGCCACACCACCATCGAAGAGGTCCTGAGGGTGACCCAGCAGTAATGCCCAAGCCCAGGCGTATCTATCGCTGCTCGGCCTGCGGTGGGACAAGCCCCCAGTGGATGGGGAAGTGTCCGGTCTGCGGCGAGTGGAACACGTTGGCGGAGGACATCGCCCCGGTCAGGAAGAGCGGCCCCCGTGAGCGTGCGCGCGCAAGCGAACCCACCCCCCTGAGCTCCATCACGTCCTCTCCCTTCATGAGGAGGAAGTGCGGCATCGAAGAGCTCGACCGGGTCCTGGGGGGAGGCGTTGTGGAGGGCTCGCTCGTGCTCATCGGCGGGGACCCCGGGATCGGGAAGTCCACCATCATGCTCCAGATGGCCAGCAACCTGGCCCTGACCGGCATGACCATCCTGTACGTGAGCGGCGAGGAGTCTGCGGTGCAGCTGAGGATGAGGAGCGAGCGCCTGGGCATCCACTCGGAGCGCATCCTCGTCTATTCCGAGGTGGTCCTCGAGGAGATCCGTGAGGAGATCGCGGCCTCAAAGCCCGACGTGGTGATCCTCGACTCCATCCAGTCCGTGTACTCCTCGCAGATCGAGGCCCCGCCGGGGAGCGTGTCCCAGATCCGCGAGTGCGCCGGCGCCCTCATGGAGATATCCAAGGGCTTGAACACGGTGGTGTTCGTGGTGGGCCACGTGACCAAGGAGGGCTGGATCGCGGGGCCCAAGATGCTCGAACACATGGTGGACACGGTCCTCTACTTCGAGGGCGACTCCTCGGGGGCCTACCGCATCCTCAGGGCCGTGAAGAACCGATTCGGGACCTCGGGGGAGATCGGGGTGTTCGAGATGAAGGGGAACGGGCTCCAGGAGGTGCACGACCCCTCGTCCATCTTCATCCACGGATTGGGAGGCGAGATCTCCGGCAGCGCGGTGATGGCCACCATCGAGGGGAGCAGGGCTTTCGTGGTGGAGGTGCAGGCCCTGGTGAGCAAGACGAGCTACAGCATGCCCCGCCGCATCTCCATCGGCTCCGACCAGTCCAGGCTGTCGGTCCTCCTGGCAGTGCTGGAGAAGCGCTCGGGGGTCTTCCTGTCGAACTCCGACATTGTGGTGAACATAGCAGGCGGCATGAAGGTGAGCGAGCCCGCCGTGGACCTGGCCGTGGTCATGGCGGTCCTGTCGAGCGCCATGGACAAGCCGTTGAGGAAAGGCACGGTCTGCATCGGCGAGATCGGCCTCGGAGGGGAGCTCAGGCCGGTGAACCACATGGAATCGCGGCTCAGGGAGGCGCTCAGGATGGGATTCACCACGGCCCTCATCCCCGCGGCGAACCTGGAGTCCGTGTCCACGCTCAGAGGCATGAAGCTCATCCCCGTGTCCCACGTACGGGAAGCCCTGGATCACTTCTCCTGACACCCGACGGAGTATGCGGTATTCTTGCTTTATTCCCCAGGGTTCCTATGTAATATATTAAAGACAGAGGAGGGAAATGACGATAGCTTCAGATATGAGAAGATACAACGTTTACACTTTCTTGCCGGGCCTTGGCAGGTACGAGATCATCAAGGAAAACCAGAAGCAGTCAGGCCTTCCCGAAGACGACTACTGGAACGAGTGCTTCACCTGGCAGGACCTGAAGAAGATCGTCCCGGCGCTCAGATCCCGGGGATGGAAGACCACGGTGGAGCCGATCACCAAGGAAGAGGTATTCGGCAAAATACACATATTCTCGTTCACTTACGGAGTCAATCACGATTTCCGCATCCTCAGCATCGCCGGCATCCGCGTCATCATCGCCCGCGATTTCGGCATCAGCAAGACGCTGAAAGAATCTTTTAACCCCGCTGGCTATTGACTTATCCCCCCTCGCTATTAATAATTTTATATAGTTATACAGATACATGCCGGTAAAAGGAGGGAAGCATGAGCACCTTGACCAAGAGCGGGATCATCGACGAGATCGTTCTCCACACGGGACTCTCGCGCAAAGAAGCCAGCGACGGGATCGAGACGTTCATTGAGATCATAAAGGAAAACCTCGAGAAGGGTGAGCCTGTGAGCATTTCCGGATTCGGCAAGTGGAAGGTCAGGGGTAAGTCGGCCCGGAGGGGGCGCAACCCGAAGACCGCCGAAGAGATCGTCATCTCACCGAGGACCGTGGTCACCTTTTCCCTGTCGAACGTCCTGAGGTCCAAGCTCGCGGGAAGATAACCCGGCGGAAACGACCGGGGCTCCCATTCCGGGCGAACCGGCCCGGGCAGCCGCCTCGAGCGGCCCGGACCCCCTTCACGAAAACCCCAGTTGACCCCGTTGCATGCAGCACACGTGATCTTCACCTGTCCGTATGGGCACCGGTGGGGCAAAGGCGGTTCTCCCCTTTAAGGAAGGGTTGTCCGGGCATCGGGCGGGAAGCAGGGAGAGACTGAGGAATTTCTGGAAGGCCGTACGGAAAAACAATGGCCGGAGAACGGGCCCCGCACGAAAAGGCCCTTGTCCTCCAGGCATGATACTATAAAAAGCCATGTGCCCGGGTAGCCCCCGGGCACGGTGTCCCGGATGAGATCCGGGTATCCTTTTCCGCTTTTATTCCCCGGGCTCGATGGCATCCGTGGGGCAGGCGTCTGCGCAGGCCCCGCAGTCCGTGCACGCATCGGCATCGATGGTATATTTGTCGTCTCCCTCGCTGATAGCCTCGACAGGGCACTCGTCGATACAGGTACCGCAGCAGATACATTCATCAGTGATTACATACGCCATTGTGACTCTCCTTTCCGGATATTCTGCAAGGTTGGTATAGAAAATACGGATAAATGGCAAGCCTTTTTTTTGTTTTTTCTCAATGCTTGTGGTATCTGTGCCCACAGCTTAAAAATGTGTGCGGGAAGGGAACATGCAGAGGAAAGAGCGTACCGCCAGGGACATCCTGGAAGACATGAAATCGCGCCGGTATTTCTTCGATGAGGGCGTCAGGTTCGAGTGCACCCGGTGCGGGGGCTGCTGCAACGGGGAGCCCGGGGTCATCTACGTGAGCGAAGACGAGATCACGGTCATCGCCGCGTACACCACCATCGAGCGGGAGGTGTTCGTGGAGCGGTGCCTCTATCTCCTGGAGACGAGCTACAGCATCCGGGAGGCGGACGACGGCAGGTGCATCTTCTATGAAAACGGCTGCTCCATCTATCCGGTACGCCCGCTGCAGTGCAGCACCTTCCCGTTCTGGTTCCAGAACATGCGCTCGCTGGAGGCCTGGGAAGAGGCCTGCCGGAGGTGCCCGGGCATCGGCAGGGGCCCGCTCATCGACAAGGAGGCCATCCTCGAGAGGATCGGCCTGAGCTATCCCGTCTACGAGGCCCTGGTGCGGGAGCTCGTCCTGGATTAGCTTTTTCTGTTGGGTACGTACTTTTCCCCCTTATTATGGATTAGTGGAGCCATGAGTGCTCTCAAGGGGGGATTGCATGGACCTCAGACCCATATTCGAACCCAGGTCTCTTGCCGTGGTGGGCGTATCGCTGCACAACGATATGCACCCTTCGAACATCATCTTCTACAAAAACCTGTACCGCTATCCCGTGGAGGCCTATCCGGTGAATCCCAAGGCAGGCATCCTGAAGGGCGAGCAGGCGTTTCCGAACATCAAGGACCTCCCTGAGCAGGTGGACCTCGCCATCATCTCGGCACGGGCAGAAGCCGTACCGGGGATATTCGAGGACTGCATCGAGGCCGGTGTGAAGGGGGCCATCGTCATCTCCGGCGGTTTTGCCGAGGTGGGGAACAGGGAGCTTCAGGAGCGCATCGTGAGCATCTCCAGGGAAGCGGATTTTCCCTTCATCGGGCCGAACTGCCTCGGGGTCTACTCCCCGCCGTACTACGACAGCTTCTTTTTCGCCCAGGAGCGCCTCACCATACCCAGGATGGGGAACGTGGCCATGATCTCCCAGAGCGGCGGTCTCCTCGTGGACCAGATGATCGGGTTCTCGGTTGAGGGCGTGGGGCTTTCCCTTGCCGTGAGCATCGGCAACAAGGCGGTGGTGCGGGAGGTTGAGCTCCTCGACTACCTCCAGGGCAACGCGCCCACGAAGGTGGCCTGCCTCTACATCGAAGGCTTCCGGGAGTCTGAGGGCCGCGAGTTCCTCCAGAAGGCAAAGGAATCGGTGAAGCCCATCATCCTCCTGAAGGCGGGCAAGAGCCCCGGCGGGATGAAGGCCGTCTCCAGCCACACCGCGTCCCTGGCCGGAGACTACACGGTCCTGTCCTCCCTCCTGAGGCAGAATGGGGTCGTCGAGGCAAAGGACCCCACCGAGCTCATGTTCTTCAGCGAGGCCCTGAGCGCCTACCAGACACCCATCGACGGCAACGTCTGCATCGTCACCTTAAGCGGCGGCCACGGTGCCCTGGCCACGGACCTCTGCTACGAGTACGGCATCAACGTCCCTACCTTCAAGCCCTTCGAGCAGGACATGATCCGCTCACGGCTCACCCCGGGGATCGCCTCGATCGCCACCTGCGTCAATCCTGTGGATCTCACCGGCACCTCCACGGACGACGACTATGTCGAGACCGCCCGGGTGGTGGGGGCCTTCGACGAGATCGACTGCATCCTCATGCTCCTCCTGCCGTACGCCCCGGGTCTGTCCTCGGATCTGGGCGCGCGCCTGAGCATCACGAGCCGCCAGATCAACAAGCCCATGATCGCCTACGTGCCGAGGCTGGAACGGTACCGCATGCTCGTGGAGGGCTTCGAGATCAACGGCGTGCCCGTGGCCCACACGGTGGAGGGCGCGGTGCAGATGGCGCTCGCCCTGGCGAGGTACAAGAAGGTCAAGCAGTAGGAGCACGCCCCTCCCATCTCGATGAAAAAACCCCAGGCAGAGGCACTGGTCTTTTTCCGCTCCGGGGAAGGCGACCAGATCAGCGCACAGAGGAGAAATAAGCAGCCCTGACGCTTAAGGGAAGAGGGCCTCAGGGAAGGGGTCGACCGGGACCCGGACACTGCTCTCTTGCGCAACCGCCCGTTTTATGGGAAATGGGACAAGGGGGTGGTGAGTTGGACATCAAGGCGGTCATCTTCGACCTCGACGGGACCCTGCTGGACACGATCGGCGACATCGGGGACGCCATGAACCACGTGCTTGCGCAACACGGGCTCCCGGTCCATGATCGCAGCGCCTACCTGACCTTCGTGGGCGCGGGCATGGACGTGCTCGTGCGCCGGGCCCTCCCTGCGGGCTTCACGGACGAGGCGCTGGTCCCTGAGCTTCTGGCCCGGATGCGCGAGGAGTACGCGAAGCGCTGGCGGCTCACCTCGAGGCCGTACCCGGGCATCCCGGAGCTCCTGAAAGCCCTGACGGAACGGGGCATCCCCTTCTCCGTCCTCTCGAACAAGCTCGATTCCTTCACAAAGGAGATGGTGCGCGAGCTCCTCGGCTCGTGGGAGTTCTTCGAGGTGAGGGGCCTCGAGTTCGGCAGCCCCAGGAAGCCCGACCCGGCCCAGGCGCTTCAGATCGCCGGGAGCCTGCAGCTCGACCCGAGGGAGATGCTCTTCGTGGGGGACTCTGGCATCGACATGGAGACCGCGACGAGGGCTGGCATGGTGCCGGTGGGCGTGCTGTGGGGCTATCAGTCCAGGGAAAAGCTCGTGAAAGGCGGGGCAGGCATCCTCATCGAAGAGCCCGGGGAGCTGCTCGGGCATCTGCAGGGGGATTCCCCCGAAACAAGCCGGACCGGCTGAAGCCTGGAAAGGGAGAGGCGCCCCTTGGCGTGAACCTCCGCGGTATCGGGCCGATCACTCCTGGACGTGCTCGAGGGCCTGGACGAGGACGGTCCGGATGTGGCGGTCGCTCACGGCGTAGTACACGTTCTTCCCCGCCTTGCTCGGTCTCACCAGACCGGATCTGCTGAGGAGCCGCAGCTGGTGGGAGATGGCGGACTGGTTCATGTCCAGCAGGTCCGCGATCTCGCTCACGCACAGCTCGGAGGCCCCCAAGGCGAGCAGGATCTTGATGCGGGTGGGATCGCCCAGGAGCTTGAAGAACTCGGCGAGCTCGGCATAGGCCGGGTCTCCGGCAGGCATGAGCTCCCTGATCCTGCGTATCCTATCCAGGCGGTCGCTGCCCTGGGCTCGTACGTCCTTGTCCATCGATCCGAATGTAAGTCGAACCCACAACGTTGTCAATGTCTTGATGGTTGGCAGGCAGAGGATCTCCCGATTGATCACAATACGCTCGGGGTCGGGGTCGGTATCGGTATCGGGGTCGATCCGGATATCCTTTCTCGACCCCGATACCGACCCCGATGAAGGGGAAGGCAGGGAATCTTTGCCGTTGACCGGGCAGTCCGCCTTGGGTAGAAGACTGGAAAAGGGAGGGGCGGTGATAACGGGCACCCTGGTCAACTCGGCAGCAGTGGTCGCAGGCTCGGTCTTCGGGCTCTTCGCGGGAAGGTTCATCACCGAGGGCATGCGGTCCATCCTCATGAACGCGCTGGGCCTGGCCGTGGCTGTCATCGGCCTGAAGATGGCGCTATCCGCCCAGGACCTCATCCCCATGGTCGCCTGCCTCCTGCTGGGGGGGATCACCGGGGAGCTCATGCGCATCGAAGACGGCATCGCCTGGATCGGCGCCAGGCTCAAGGAGCGCTTCCGTTCCGAATCAGCCACCTTCGTGAAGGGCTTCGTGTCCGCCACGGTCCTCTACCTCACCGGCGCCATGATGATCGTGGGCTGCATCACCGAAGGCACCACCGGCGACGGCAGCGTGCTGTTCCTGAAGTCCCTCCTCGACGGTGTGGCCTCCATCGCGCTCGCCTCCACCCTGGGCGTGGGCGTGGCCTTCTCGGCCCTGTCGGTCTTCGTGGTCCAGGGGGGCCTCACGCTGGCGGCCTCGCACATCGGCTTCCTCCAGCAGCCTTCGGTCCTGGCGGCCATCACTGCAACGGGGGGCATGATCATCCTGGGGATAGGCATCAACCTCCTGGAGCTCAAGGTCATCCGCATCGGCAACCTGATCCCGGCCCTCGTCTTCGCCGCCCTCTACCCCATGCTCTTCTGACGCGTTAATCTATAGTGTTGCAAAGGCCTCACATCTATACTATGAATCTCTATCAGACCAATGACCAGAGAATGCGTATGAGCAAATACCTGCTGCAGGCGGAAGACTGCATGTTGCTGGTGGTGGACATCCAGCAGAGGCTGATGGCGGCCATGGAAGAGGGGTTCAAGGGGACCTTTCTCAAGAACGGCATCATCCTCATCGAGGCCGCCAGGGCCCTGGAGCTCCCGATCCTCGTGTCCGAGCAGTACCCGAAGGGGCTGGGGAGCACGATCGACGAGGTGGGCTCGCTCCTGGAGGGCGTGCCCCGGTACGAAAAACTGTTCTTCAGCTGCTACCGCGACCAGGCCATCCAGGCCCGGGTCGACTCCCTGGCCAGGAAAACCGTGATCGTCTCAGGCATCGAGACCCACGTGTGCGTCTTCCAGACCGTCATCGACCTGCTCATGGCAGGGTACCGGGTGGTGGTGGCGGACGACGCGGTGTGCTCCCGCAGGCCGCACGACCGCCAGACAGCGCTTCAGGCGATGAACAGGGCAGGGGCGTTGGTCTACTCGACGGAGATGATCGTTTTCATGCTCCTCGAGAAGGCTGGAACGGAGCGGTTCAAGAAGGTTTCCCCCCTGTTCAGGTAGGTAACGGCCCGGGCTGGGAAATAATCGCTCATAATAATATTCAGGCCTTGAAACCGTGAGCCGTGTGTGGTATGGGCTCACCAAAACACACGTCCATCTGTTTCAGGCAGGTCCCACGGTGTCCTTTCATGAAGGATCGGCCCTGCCCAGGACGGAGGAAAAACCAAGGAGGAACAAGAATGCCAGTAGTAACCATGAAGCAGCTCTTAGAGGCCGGGGTGCATTTCGGCCACCAGACACCGAGATGGAACCCCAAGATGAAGCCGTACATTTTCGGATCCCGAAACGGCATCCACATCATCGACCTGCAGAAGACCGAGAAGCTCTTCGAAAAGGCCTGCGACTTCATCAAGGACGTCACCGCCGGCGGAGGCAAGGTCCTGTTCGTGGGCACCAAGAAGCAGGCCCAGGACGCCATCGAGGAAGAGGCCGCCCGGGTGGGCGCCTACTACGTGAACTTCCGGTGGCTGGGTGGGACGCTCACCAACTTCGAGACCATCAAGAAGAGCATCGAGAAGCTCAAGTGGCTGGAGAACATCATCGACAACGGCACCATAGAGGACTATCCCAAGAAAGAGCAGATCGCCATGAAGCGCCACAAGATGAAGCTCGAGCGCTCGCTCCACGGGATCAAGAACATGGAGGTCCTGCCGAACCTCCTCTACATCGTGGACCCGTCGCGCGAGTACATCGCGGTGCGCGAGGCCCGCAAGCTGGGCATCCCCATAGTGGCCATCGTGGACACCAACTGTGACCCCACGCTCATCGACTACGTAATTCCGGGCAATGACGACGCCATCAGGGCCATCCGGCTCTTCAGCTCCAAGATCGCGGACGCCGTGAACGAAGGCACCGGCCTGTACATGGAGAAGCTCCAGACCGAGGGCAAGGAAGAGGCGGCAGCCGAGGGTGCTGCAGCGGCCGAGCCCGGGGCGGCCAAGGAGACCATGGGCAAGGGGCTCGAGGGCGAAATCGAGATCATCGTCAAGGAAGGCAAGACCCGCAGGAAGCCCAGGAAGGAATCGCCTGTGGATGCTGCCGCCGGCACCGATGAAGACGATGATTTAGCGTAAATACCGAGGGAGGACAAAAGCAGTGGAAATATCATCCAAGGATGTAAGCAAACTGAGAGAGAAGACCGGCGTTGGTATGATGGACTGCAAGAAGGCCCTGCTCGAGTGCGGCGGCGATTTCGACAAAGCGGTCGAGTACCTCCGGAAGAAAGGCATGGAAGTAGCCAACAAGCGCCAGGGTAGGACCGCCTCCCAGGGCATGGTCTCCGCATATATCCACATGGGCGGCAAGGTGGGCGTGCTGGTGGAAGTGAACTGCGAGAGCGACTTCGTCGCCAAGTCCGAGAACTTCCAGAACTTCGTGAAGGACATCGGCATGCACATCGCCGCGGCGAGCCCCGAGTGGGTGAACAAGGAAGACGTCCCCCAGGACGTGCTCGACAAGGAGAAGGAGATCTACAGGGAGCAGGCGCTCAAGTCCGGCAAGCCGGAAAAGATCCTCGACAAGATCGCCGAAGGCAGGCTGGCAAAGTTCTTTTCCGAGCGGTGCCTCATGGAGCAGCCCTTCGTGAAGGACACGGACAAGACCATCAAGGAGCTCCTGGACGAGCTCATGGGCAAGACAGGAGAAAAGTGCCAGATCAGGCGCTTCGCACGGTTCGCGCTGGGAGAAGAGATCTAGGAGGGTGTCGGTGCCCTATACGCGCATTCTCCTCAAGCTGAGTGGAGAAGCCCTTGGCGGGGAAAAAGGGTACGGGTTCGATCCCGCAACCTTGGACACCGTCGCGTCAGGCATCGCGGACGCAGCCCGGACGGGGGTGCAGATAGGGATCGTGGTCGGCGGGGGGAACATCTTCCGCGGCCAGGATTCCATCATCGCCTCCGACCGGGTCAATGCCGACCAGATGGGCATGCTCGCCACCTACATCAACGCACTTGCCCTCAAGGGCGCCTTCGAACGGGCCGGGCTCGCTTGCACGGCCCTGGGGGCGCTGGGCATCCCGGGCGTGGTGGAGAGCTTCAACGCCGAAACAGCCAGGAAGCTCCTCTCGGAAGGGCAGGTGGTGGTGTTCGCCGGGGGCACGGGCTCCCCGTACTTCACCACGGACACCGCTGCCGCGCTCAGGGCGCTGGAGATCAAGGCCGACGCCCTGATCAAGGCCACCAAGGTGAACGGCATCTACGACAAGGACCCGGTGGGGCACCCGGATGCGGTCTTTTTCCCGGAGCTCGACTACGACCAGGTGCTGAACCGGAACCTCAAGGTGATGGATCTGACCGCCATCTCCATCTGCCGCGACAACGGGCTCACGGTGCGGGTGATCAACATCAGGGAGCCCGGCACCCTCATGAGGCTGCTGGCCGGAGAGACGGTCGGATCAATCGTGACCGCCAGGAGGGATTCGCATGATTAACGACGTTCTCGACGAACTGAAAAAGGATATGGAAAAGTCCATCAACGCCATGAAGGCCTCCCTGCAGAAGGTGCGGACCGGCAGGGCCTCCATCGGCATCCTCGACGGCATCATGGTGGACTACTACGGGACCATGACGCCCTTGAAGCAGCTCGCAACCCTGGCGGTCCCCGAGCCCAGGCTCATCACCATCCAGCCGTGGGACAAGGGGGCCATCGCCCCCATCGAAAAGGCCATCATGAAGTCCGAGCTCGGCCTGACCCCTGCCAACGACGGCAAGATCATCCGCGTGCCCATCCCTCCCCTGAACGAGGAGAGGCGCAGGGACCTCGTGAAGATGGTCAAGAAGACGGCCGAGGAATACCGCGTCGAGATCCGCAACCACCGCAGGGACGCCAACGCCATGCTCAAGGATCTCGAGAAAGACAAGGAAATCAGCCAGGACCAGCAGAAGTTCGCCCAGGACAAGGTCCAGGAGCTCACCGACGAGCACATCAGGAAAATCGACTCGATTCTTGCCGACAAGGAAAAAGAGATCATGGAAGTATGAGGTGCTTGGAGCCGAACCACACACCTACGACATCTCGGGACACAACATCAGGGGACACGCAGGAAGGCAGGCAGTACACGCTCCAGGGGAATAGACCTGTCTTGGCATGTCCAAGGAGGTGCACCTTTGAATTCTAGAGAAAGCGACAACAGATCTTCACGGTTCATGATGTATTTCAAGCCCCAGAACCTGAGCGAACTGCGGGTCATCTCCCGGATGCTCAATATTGCCATGGTGGATTTCGTATGCGCTGCGCTGGATGCCTATGTCTTCAAGAAGGAGCAGGACTACGGCGGGGTCATCCCCTCGCGGCAGAAGAAGCGGTATGTGGGTCCCCGGGCCGACACCTCCGAGAAGCGCATCAGGTACGTCATGAGGCTCGACAAGGACACGGTGGAAAAGATCCGGGACATCGCGTTCCGCGACAACCGGAGGTTCACCCATGTCTGCGACGAGGCCTTGTCGAACTTCATCTGCTTCACCAAAAACGAAAAGAACTTCAAGAATATGTGGATTTCCCGGTCGGACGTCGAGGCGGTGCGGGGCAGGAAGAGCGTGAAGTCCTCCCAGGAGATCGAGACCCTGCTCCAGCAGTACAAGGCCTTTGAAAGGCTACCAGGGCGGGTACAACCATAGCTCACATCGACTACACGGACGATTTCTATCGGGCATCGCTTCAGGGACCTGAAGAGCCCCCCAGGTCCATCCTCGACTTAAGTCCCCACCGGGACCTCACCACGTGGTTCCGGGCCTCGTTCGCAGGCACGCTCTCCTGCGTTTTCCTCTACACGGTCTTCGGGTACATCCTGGTGAGCTCTCACGCCGCCATGCTGCAGGCGCAGATGGGGCTCTTCCTCGAGGCCGGTATGCAGCCGCTGGTCAGGCCGGACGATCCCCACCTCACGGCCTTTGCCCATAAGCTGGGGTCAGCCCTGTTCTTCGGCGGGTCCCTGGGCGTGCTCTGCAGCCTCATCGCCATGGCCGCCTCGCTGGCGCCCTGGCTCAAGGGGAAGTTCTCCCCGTACGACGGCGTCGTCTACGTCCTCATGGCCGCCCTGTTCACCTACCTGGGCTACAGCGGCGAGCACCCGGCGGTCTCCGTGCTGACGGGCCTTTTGGCCCCGGCCTTCTTCTTCGCGGCCTGGGCGTGGGTCGTCCGAAGGAGCAGACTGAGAGGCTTCAGCCCCGGGAGATGGCTCGCCATGGCGCTCGTCACGGCCTCCCCGCTCGTCTTCTTCCTGACCTTGGGCCACGGCTCCTTCGAGATGGTTCGGGACACCATGCTGGTCACGCCGGTGGCGCGCGGCCTCTCGAACTTCTACTACGACCACACCCTGCTGGCCGCCCACGTGATAAAACCGCTGGCCGCCCAGGAGCAGAAGGTCATCGCCGTCTCCAGCGAGATCAGGCAGATCGGGCCCATACCCCACGGGACCCTGTGGGTGATCACGGGCGATCCGTGCGGCATCGAGGGGCGCAGCCTCACGGTGAGCCAAAGCGAGCTTGTCTGCGAATCGGTGGTGCTCCCGGATTCGAGGGCTGCGAACGCGGCCAACCGCATCTTCGAGGGGCTCGGCACGGCCTTCGACAAGAACGAGCGCCTGAGGCAGGGCATCGGGATCTTCTTCTTCAAGGGGCCCTTCCTGCTGGTGCCGGTCTTCTTCATGCTCTGGTTCGCGCTCTTCCTGGCGAACCTCTGGGAACGCTCCCCTGCGGGGGCGCTCGTGGTGGTCCTCGTCTACCTGGCCCTGTTCTGGCCCGCGTGGAAGGGCTTTTACGATCAGCACCAGCTGCGTTCCCACCCGGATGCCATCGCAAAGTACCTGCTCTCAGAGCACGAGGAGAAGCGCTACCTGGCCCTGGCCACCTTCCCTGAGGAGTTCACAGACCGTGAGCTCATCAGGTACTCCCGTGACGAAAGCCCCAGGATCAGGCTCAGGGCGCTGTTCGAGGCCGGGAAGAGGGGCAGGGCCGCGTTCGTTCCGGTGTTTGCGGCCGGGCTCAAGGACCCCCAGCTCAACGTGAGGACCAGGGCGTGCATGGCCCTGGGCAACATCCGCTCCGAACGCTCAGCTGACCTGCTGGATCAGACCTTCAGAAACGACCCCTCCTGGTACGTCCGGATGTACGCCTACCAGGCCCTGGGCAAGTCAAGGCCCGCCGCACGGATCATCCACACCGGCACTTGACCGTGTTCCCGCGGGAGCGCCTGGCGTTTCTTTCACGCGGCGCGCGGCAGCCGTCTCCCTGAAGCCCTCCCATTTTGTTGTATTGTGTACCCGATTGTGTTACCCATCAGAATACCTCTTATCATCGATGGAGAAGCGCATGTCCGACAACGAAGTGCTCGATCAGGAAAAGGCCCGGGAAGAAGAAAACGCGAAGCTGAACCTCCAGCTCTCGAAGATCAGGAACACGATCATGGTCATGAGCGGCAAGGGCGGGGTGGGCAAGTCCACGGTGGCTGCCAACCTGGCCATGAGCCTTGCCCGTGAGGGCTACAGGGTGGGCGTTCTCGACGGCGACATCCACGGCCCGAACATCCCCAAGGTCCTGGGCGTAGAGGACGTGCAGCTCACGGCCGACGGGGAGGGTAGGATCAAGCCCGTGGTCGCGTTCGGCAGCATCAAGGTGGTCTCGGTGGGATACCTGCTGGAAAGCAGGGACACCCCCGTCATCTGGCGCGGCCCCATGAAGCACTCGGTGATGAGGCAGTTCCTCAAGGACGTGGCATGGGGCGAACTCGACTACCTCGTGGTGGACCTCCCCCCGGGCACGGGCGACGAACCCCTGTCCATTGCGCAGCTCATCAGGGGCGCGGCCGGGGCGAACCCCCCCATGGCGGTCATCGTCACCACGCCCCAGGACGTCGCCCTCCTCGATGCCCGCAAGAGCGTGGAGTTCGCCAAGGCCCTCGATCTGAAGATCCTGGGCATCATCGAGAACATGAGCGGATTTTCATGCCCCCACTGCGGTGAGAGCATCGACCTGTTCAAGGCGGGCGGCGGGTTCAAGGCCGCAGAGGAGCTGAAAGTGCGTTTCCTGGGCGCCATCCCCATCGAGGAGAGGATCGTGAGGGACACTGACGAAGGCAGGCCCTTCGTCACCACCGACGACTCATCCCAGGCGAACCTGGCCTTTGCCAGGATCGTGGACGACATCCTCAGGCAGACGAAGAGCTAGGCGCCGTGCAGACGAGGCCGGACTGCATCCCCTGCCTCGTGAGGCACGCCCGTGAGCTGGCCCGGGACAACCTCCCGGAGCACGACCGGGAGCCCTTCTTCGAGGCCGTCATGGAGCGCCTGGCCGCCTTTGACCTCGAGAACCCGCCCCCCCTGTTCGCCCGGGTGATGTACGACGTCCTTCAAGGGATGTCCGGCACCGCCGACCCCTTTGCCCGCAGGAAGGTCGAATCGAACCGCCGGGCCTTGGAGCTCGTCCCGAGGCTCGAGAAGATGATCTCGGACGCCCCCGACCCCTTGGATGCGAGCCTGCGCATGGCCACGGCGGGCAACATCATCGACTTCGGCATCCACGACGCCACCTGCCTCCGGATCGAGGACACCGTGCACCGGGCCCTCACGACCCCCTTCGCCATTGACAGCACCCCGGAGCTCGGGAAGAGGCTGCGGGAGGCCCGGAGCGTACTGTACATCGCGGACAATGCTGGCGAGATCGTGCTCGACATGCTCTTCATCCGACGGATAGGGCCGGAAAAGGTCACCTGCGCGGTGCGCTCCGCCCCCATCATCAACGATGCCACCCTCGCCGACGCCCGTCAGGCAGGGCTCACGGAGCTCTGCCGGGTCGTCTCGAGCGGGTCCAATGTCTCGGGGACGCCGCTCGGCATCTGCACCGACGGTTTCAGGGAGCTGTTCTTCTCCGCGGACGTGGTCATTTCCAAGGGCCAGGGCAATTTCGAGACGCTCGCCTGGTGCGGCCGGGAGGTATTTTACCTCCTCATGGTGAAATGCCCGGTCATCTCGGCCGAGGTGGGCGTGCCCTTGGGCAGCTTCGTCGCCCCGAAGAGGGGCTGACCCGGGTTTGTGCGCGCCTGAGTGTCCACCTCAGCCCCACCCTGTGGTGACGGATGAACGTCTCGGAGCGTCTGTTGTGTTTTCCCGTTTTCTGTCGATAAAAAAACTGGTATCATTTAAGTGAGTTAGCCGGAATGGCGAATTATGTCTCTCGAGAGGAGATGGGCACCATGAAAAGATACCGGACAATTATCTGCGCATCCCTGTGCGCGTTCGTGTTTCTCGCCCTTGCCGGCCTGCCGGGCATCTCAGGGGCCGCTCAGAAGGAAACGAAGCCGGCCGCGAATGCGGCTCTGATAGGCACCACGTACGGTCCTGCCCTGATGAAGGGCTATGAAGACCTGGGGGGAGGCATCCTCGCTGACGAGCAGCGCAGGCTGACCGACCACGCCATCCAGTACGTGCGGAAAGGAAAATCCGAAATGATCTGGCTCAACCGCGTGGTCGGGAAGGACCCCTCGGGCAAGCCCCTGTTCCGGATCGTCGACGTCCTGAAGCTCCCCAGGCGGGACAGGGGGGAGATCGTGACCTGGTTCGCCTGTTTTTACAAGGGCAGGAGGACTGACGCCATCATCGCCTACACGGACAAGTATTACAACCGGGTATACCGGGCGTGGTGGGTGAACAGGGAAACCGACAGGATCGAAGAGGTGTCCGCCAAGGGCATCGTGTGTCAGGACCCGGCGGCCACGCAGTAGCCCGGCTCAGCCCCTGCCGTCCTTCGGCGCCCCTTTCGCGGCCGGGTCTCCGTGCCTGGGCTCAGCGTCGGCGGGTCTGGCGGTCTGGAGGAACGCCGGGGGCAGCACAATGCCCAGGGAAAGGGCGTTCTTCGCATTGGCCATCACGGTGAGGCCCTGCTGGCGGACCACCGGCAGGCTCTCCGGCTTTGCCCCCTCCTTCAGGATCCTGACCGCCTGGGACCCCGCAAGGGCGCCCGTGGTCCGGAACTCCACGCACACATCGAGGATCGACCCGAGGAACCTGTCCCTCACCAGGCTGACCACCGGCATTCTCGTCTTTTTCGAAAACTCCATGAGCTCCCGCGCCGCCTCGTAGTCCCGCAGCCCGTAATACGGGTCGGAAGGCACCATGACGGCCTGTATGCCCGAGGCCTGAAGCTCCTTGAGGGCAGGGGTGATGCGGTCCTTCATCCTCACCGTCTTCGTGAGGAAGGTCAGCCCGGCCGCAGGGCCTTCCCTGAGGACGTCCTCCACGTGGTTGGAGCTGCCCGAGTACTCGCTGTGCACCATGCCGAAGGTTTTCACCCCGGGCAGCGCTGTGCGCACGATCCGGAGGGCTTCCTTCATGTCCATCCAGGTGGTGGAGCCGGTGAACCCCGGGCCCGCCTCGGTGAGCGACCTGCATCCCACCTTGGCGGGGTAGGCCAGGGCGGTGAACACGAGAGGGATGCCCGCTGCGGTGATCTTGTCCCTGGCGTGCTGGGTGACCGGCATGCCCATGGTCAGGACCAGGTCGGGCTTTTCCCGGGCGATGCGGGAGGCCTGGTCCCTGATGGCCCAGTAGACCTTGAGCTTGCGGGACCAGGAGCCGTTCTCCATGTCGAAATCGATGATCGTCCGGTTGACCTGGAGGTTTCTGCCCTGGACCAGGCCGTTGTCCTCGAGCTCCCGGAGGAACCCGTCGTAGATCTCCTGGAGCTCCTCGAGGCCGGTGACCTGGAGGACCTCGACGCGGTAGGTCTTTTCCCGGGCAGGGCAGGGCGCGGACAGAAGGACGACAAGACAGAGAACGACGAGGGAGACGGCTTTTCTCATAGCCCCCTTCTATGTGTTCCGGAGCACAGGTGCAAGCGCATTTCCCGGGCCCATCGATTCCTTGCGGACATGTCCGGTTGCGCCCTCGAGCGGATTGGTCTTGACTGTGGAGATTCTTTCCCCTAGATTCTACTCTAATTTCATGGATGATGCTCATGGTCCATTGAACGTTCGGTCAAGGAATGACGGCGCTGTCTCCATGTGGGCAGCAGTATCTTCTGGCAGAGAGTAAGCTCATGTTTGAATTCCACATATCGAGGGGTGCCCGCGACCTGTACCGGTTCGAAGAACCCCTGTTCACCATCACGGGAAACGTGATCTTCGGCGACTTCCAGGCCGCCCGGAGGTTCGCCGACCGGATGAACGAGGTCCGCAACGTCAGACAGCACCCGGAGCTGGCCGTGTCCGCGAGCGACATTTATGCCATGGGCCTCATCGACGAGATCCTGCACTACATGGTCGAGCAGTACCGCAGGTCCGTGAAGCCCACCATCATCTCCGAGGCCTACTCGTGGGTGAGGGAGAAGGTCGATGGAACGGACCAGACCCTGCTCAGGTTCACGGAGATCTTCCCGCCCGTAAAGGTCTATCGGGGGGAGGAAGGGCCGGACGCCTACCTCGCGGGCGAGACAGAGGCGGTGCCCAACCGCCATATCAGCCTCGAAGAGCTCATCATGCTCGCCCTGGCCAACGAGAACCCCGCGTTCACGCCCTACATCGAGCTCTTCGACGACCAGAACCTGAAGACCCTCACCCGCTACACCGAGATCCTGAAGAACCTCGAGGACTTCTTCAGAAACCAGCCCATCTTCGGTCCCTACGGCCAGACGCTCCTCGATCTCCTCAGGGCCCCGGCAAAGGCGTCGCCCAACTCGCTCTACGGCCAGCTCGAGTACATCCGCACCCACTGGGGCCACATCCTTAAAGATCTGCTCATGCGCATCCTGGGCGGCATGGACTTCATCCGGGAGGAGCGCAAGCCCAGGTTCTTCGGTCCCGGCCCCGCGCTGGCGCCCCGGTTCGGCGCCCGGGACCTCGCGGAGCCCGAGCGCTTCAGCCCCGACCTCGACTGGATGCCCCACCTCGTGCTCATCGCCAAGAGCACCTATGTGTGGCTCTACCAGCTCTCGGTCAAGTACGGCCGCACCATATCCCGGCTCGACGAGATCCCGGACGAGGAGCTCGAGAGCCTTGCCCGGTGGGGCTTCACCGGGCTGTGGCTCATCGGCGTCTGGGAGCGGAGCCCTGCCTCCCGGAAGATCAAGCAGCTCACGGGCAACCCCGAGGCCGCCTCTTCCGCGTACTCCATCTACGACTACACCATCGCGGCCGACCTGGGCGGGCACGATGCCTTCGAGAACCTCAAGGGCCGGGCCTACCGCTACGGCATCCGCATGGCCACGGACATGGTGCCCAACCACATGGGCCTCTACTCGAAGTGGACGATCGAGCACCCGGACTGGTTCATCCAGCTGCGCGAGCCCCCGTTCCCGTCCTACCGCTTCACCGGGCCCAACCTCTCCGAGGACGAGCGGGTGGTGATCCAGATCGAGGACGGCTACTGGAACCGCACCGACGCGGCCGTGGTGTTCAAGCGCTACGACTCCTGGACCGGCGACACGCGGTACATCTACCACGGCAACGACGGCACGAGCACTCCCTGGAACGACACGGCCCAGCTCGACTTTCTCAAAAGCCAGGTGCGGGAGGCGGTCATCGCGAAGACGGTTGAGGTGGCGAGGCTCTTCCCCATCATCCGGTTCGACGCGGCCATGACGCTTGCCAAGAGGCACTTCCAGCGGCTCTGGTACCCGCTCCCGGGCTACGGCGGGGACATCCCTTCCCGGGCGGGCCACAGCGTGAGCCAGGAGGAGTTCGACCGGCTCTTCCCCGAGGAGTTCTGGCGCGAGCTCGTGGACAGGGTGGCCGTGGAGGCGCCCAACACGCTGCTCCTGGCCGAGGCCTTCTGGCTCATGGAAGGCTACTTCGTCCGCAGCCTGGGCATGCACCGGGTGTACAACAGCGCCTTCATGAACATGCTCAAGACCGAGGACAACAGCAAGTACCGGGACGTCATGAAGAACATCCTCAGGTTCAACCCCGAGATCCTCAAGCGCTTCGTGAACTTCATGAACAACCCGGATGAGGAGCCTGCCGTCGTTCAGTTCGGCAAGGGCGACAAGTACTTCGGCGTGGCCACCATCATGGCGACCCTGCCCGGTCTCCCCATGTTCGGCCACGGCCAGATCGAGGGCTTCGGCGAGAAGTACGGCATGGAGTACAGGCGCTCCTACTGGGACGAGGGGGTCGACACGGACCTCGTCGCGCGCCACGAGCGGGAGATCTTCCCCCTGTTCCGGAAGCGCTACCTCTTCAGCGAGGTGGACAACTTCGTCCTCTACGACGTGGTGACCGAAGAGGGCCACGTGAACGAGGACGTGTTCGCGTTCTCCAACATGGCGGGCGACGAGCGCGCCCTGGTGGTGTACAACAACCGCTACGCCGAGGCCAGGGGCTTCGTCCGGCGCTCCGTGGGCATGAACATCGACACCGGCGGTGGCCGGCGGGTGGTGCACAGGAGCCTGGGCGAGGGCCTGAAGCTCTCGGGCGACGAGAACGCATACTACATCCTGGAGGACTTCCGGGAAGGGCTCCAGTACCTCAGGAGCGGCCGCACGCTCTGCACCGAGGGACTGCAGGTCCACCTCGGGGCCTTCAAGTCGAACATGTTCACGAACTTCGCGGAGCTCAGAGACACCGACGGCCAGGTGAGGAGGCTCTTCGACTACCTGGGCGGCCGCGGCGTGCCCGATGTCATGTCCGAGCTCCAGGAGCTCTACCTGAAGAACATCCTCGACCCGTTCCGGGCGGCCATCGGCAAGTCCATGCTCCTGAACGCGGTGCGCACGGGCAGGAACACCGGGCAGGTGCCCGACAGCTTCCTGAACGCCCTGGCCGCCTTCCTCAAGGAGACGCGGGAATACCTGTACGCCTGGCTCGAGGAGATGGACGTGAACACGATCGTGGAGTCCGTGAACTCGCTGCTCCACACCCTGTTCAACCTCGACCAGCTGAAAACGAAGCGGAGCCGGTACATGGCCTCGGCCGTGGACTACCTCTCCGGCCGCATCCCGGCCGAAATAAAGGAAGACCTGTCCTGGTGGAGGATACCCATGCTGTGGGTGACCGTGGCGAGGATCGGCGCCATGGTGGAGCCCCAGGCCATACCCATCAAGAGCAGGGCGCTCATGGACGAGCTGCTCCTCTCCAAGGCCATGAAGGAGACGCTCATGTCCCTGGGTCTGAGCGAGGGCGGGGCCGAGTACGAGCTGACCCTCGTCAAGGTCCTGGTGAGCTGCCAGGGATGGGGCGAGGAGGCGTCTGAGAAGGGCCTGCCCCGGTTCGTAGGCGACCTCTTCGCCGACCCGGACGTGAAGGCCCTCGTCGGGATCAACGAGTTCGGCGGGCGACTGTGGTTCAACAAGGAGT
Source organism: Deltaproteobacteria bacterium (assembly GCA_035352355.1). Classification (GTDB taxonomy): domain Bacteria; phylum Desulfobacterota; class Desulfomonilia; order UBA1062; family UBA1062; genus Phosphitivorax. The sequence continues at coordinate 40,771 of DAOPXM010000010.1, forward strand.
CGTTCGAGCACCTGCTCTACTGGCTCTTCACCGTCACGGTCATCCGGTCGGTGGCCTTCCCCCTGGGCAAGATGCGCGTCTCCACCCGGGTCGTGCTCGACAACTACGGCCAGGTGATCACCCTGCTCAGGGCCGCCGAAGACGCGAACTACGACGTGGACGCCTTTGTCGAGCGCCTGGAGAAGATCGGCAGGGCCACGTAGGCCCGTGACCTCGGGCTGGCACGATATCATGATATGGTGTTGAGAACTCAGGCGGTCTGTGGTAGGTAGCCCGCGTACGGAGAATACGCTCAAGGGGGCTCGAGAGTGGGCAGGTTGTTCGGTACTGATGGAATCAGGGGGGTTGCCAACCGGCATCCCATGACGGCCGAAATGGCCATGAAGGTGGGGCGGGCCATCACCTGCATCAGCAGGAGGAAGGGCCACACCCCGAGGATCCTCATCGGACACGACACGAGGCTCTCCGGGTACCTCCTCGAGAACGCCCTCGTTGCCGGGATCCTGTCCATGGGCGGCGACGCCCTCCTCGTGGGCACCATGCCCACCCCCGGGGTGTCCTACCTGGCGAGGAGCATGCGGGCGGACGCGGGCATCGTCATCTCAGCCTCCCACAACCCCTACCAGGACAACGGCATCAAGATCTTTTCCCGGGACGGCTTCAAGCTGCCCGACGAAAAGGAGGACGAGATCGAGGCGCTCCTCAGCCGGGACGATCTCGCCGGCCTGCACCCCGATCCCTCGGTCATCGGCAAGGCCTACCGCTTCGACGACGCGGCGGGCAGGTACATCGTGTTCCTGAAGAACTCCTTCCCGGCCGAGTACTCCCTGGAGGGCATGAAGATCGTGCTCGACTGCTCCAACGGAGCCACCTACCGCATCGCGCCCGAGACCTTCTTCGAGCTGGGCGCAGAGGTGGTGTCCCTGTTCACCGAGCCCGACGGCAGGAACATCAACCGGGACTGCGGCTCCCAGCACCCCGAGACGCTCGCCGCCGAGGTGGTCAGGAGGGGAGCTTCAGCGGGATTTGCCTTCGACGGCGACGGCGACCGGGTCATCGCCGTGGACGAGCAGGGGGGCATCCTCACCGGCGACCAGATGATGACGGTCTGCGCGGCTGCCATGAAGAAGCAGGGAAGGCTCAAGGGCGGCCTCGTGGTCTCCACGGTCATGAGCAACATCGGCTTCAAGCTCGCCGTCAGGGACCTGGGGATACGCACCGTGACCGCGGACGTGGGCGACCGGTACGTGCTCAAGGAGATGCTCGAGCACGGGGCCGTCCTGGGGGGCGAAGACTCGGGCCACCTCATCTTCCTGGACCACCACACCACGGGCGACGGCATTGTCTCGGCCATCCAGCTCCTGGCTGCCATGCAATTCGAGGGCAAGCCTTTGAGCGAGCTCGCGAAGATCATGAAGATCTATCCCCAGAAGCTCGTGAACGTGGACGTCGCGTCGAAGCCCGACATCGACACCATCCCCGAGGTGGTGAGCGTCATCCGGGAGGTGGAGCGTGAGCTGGGGGACGGGGGCAGGGTGCTCGTGCGCTACTCCGGCACCCAGCAGATGTGCCGGGTCATGGTGGAGGCCCCTTCTGCGGAGCAGACCGAGGCCTGCTGCAAGAGGATCGCGGACGTGGTCTCCATGAAGATCGGGAAGAGATAGCCCCCGGAGGAGCAGGCTATGGAATCGCGCGTGGATGACAGGGTAAGGAGGCTCATGGAGCGGGGGGTCGTCATCCCGGACCCAAAGACGGTGTCCATCGCCGATGACGTGGAGCTCGACCTCATCGCCCCGGGCGTGACCATCCACCCCTGCTGCAGGATCTCCGGGAGAAAGACCTCCGTCATGGCGGGCACGGTCATCGGCGCCGAGGCCCCGGCTGTGATCGAGGACTGCCAGATCGGCGCCGGCGTGGAGCTCAAGGGCGGGTTCTTCAAGAAGTCCGTGTTCCTGGAGCGCTCGAGCATGGGATCGGGCGCCCACGTGCGGGAGGCCTGCATCCTCGAGGAGGAGGCGGGAGGCGCCCACTCCGTGGGCATCAAGCACACCATCCTGCTGCCTTTCGTGACGCTGGGCTCGCTGGTCAACTTCTGCGACTGCCTCATGGCAGGGGGCACGAGCCGGAAGGACCACAGCGAGGTGGGCTCGTCCTACATCCACTTCAACTACACCCCGAACCAGGACAAGGCCACGGCGTCCCTCATCGGCGACGTGCCCAGGGGCGTGATGATGGGGGAGCGGCCTATCTTCCTGGGGGGCCGGGGCGGGATCGTTGGCCCTTCGATCATCGCCTACGGCACGGTGGTGGCCGCAGGCACCATCGTGCGGGACGACATTCTCGAGGCGGGCAAGCTCGTGCTCGACCAGTTCCCGAAACCCGAGGTCAGGGACTTCCATCCGGACATCTACTGGAACACGAAGCGCCTCGTGCGGAACAACGTGATCTACATCGCCAACCTCATCGCGCTCAAGGCATGGTACCGCCTCGTGCGCGTGCAGTTCTTCGGTCAGGACGACTTCGGGCACGCCCTGTTCAGGGGCGCGCTCGAGAAGCTCGAGATGGCCATTGCCGAGCGCATCTCGCGGCTCGGCGCTGTGGCGGCGAAGATGCCCGAGTCCATCCGCCGCTACTCCGAGCTCATGAAGGGAGCGGTGCGCCCCATCATGGTGGCACAGAAACAGGAGCTTTCCGAAAACTGGAAACGGGTGGAGGACAAGCTCGCCTTCCTGGGCTCCTCCACGGGGGACGACGCCCTCAGGGACGACTTCCTCGCCGAGGTCATCACCGGGTGCGACACCGGCCTTGGCTACGTCAAGGCCGTCCAGGGCCTCGACCCGGCGGTGAAGGCCAAGGGCGTCGACTGGCTCGAAGGCATCGTAAGCTCGGTGATCGACGCGGTCTTCGCCGAGATCCCATCGTACAGATCAGCTTGAGAAAATCCTTATACTGATCCGCCAAACACATCACCGAAGCGGTATACCGGCATGGAGCTGTATGCCGTTTGCGGCAAGAGGTGCCGGGTCAATAAGGGTTCTGTGCTTTTCTGAATACTCGGTTCCCTTCCCGGTTCACATCCAGGAGCTTCCATCCCAGCAGTGGGTGCAGAGCTTGCTCTTCGGCAGCCCGATGGCGGTCACGAGGTCGTCCATGGTCTGGTACTGCAGCGTGGTGAGTCCGAGGCGCTTCCTGATGCACTCGTGCATCTGACGGCACTTGTCCGACCCGGTCTGAGCGTATTCCTCCAGGGGCACGTTGTCCGTGCCCTCGATCTCCAGGATGGCCTTGCGGCCCGCCAGGGCCAGCGAGGATCGGGAGGTGGAGAAGTTGAGGAATTCGCAGGGGTAGATGAGCGTGGGGCAGGCCACCCGCATGTGGACCTCCCGGGCGCCGTACTCGAAAAGGATCTGCACGTTGTCCTTGAGCTGGGTGCCCCGGACGATGGAGTCGTCGCAGAACACGAGGCTCTTGCCTTCGATGATGGCCCGGTTGGGGATGAGCTTCATCCTGGCCACGAGGTCGCGGACCGCCTGGTTCTGGGGCATGAAGCTCCGGGGCCAGGTGGGGGTGTACTTCACGTAGGGCCGCATGTAGGGGACACCCTTCTCATTGGAGTAGCCGATGGCGTGGCCTATGCCTGAGTCCGGGATGCCCGAGGCGAGGTCGGCCTTCACGGGGTCCCTCCTGGCCAGGGCCCTGCCGCAGTTGTAGCGCACAGCCTCCACGTTGATGCCCTCGTAGTCGGAGGACGGGTAGCCGTAATAGACCCAGAGGAAGGAACAGATCTGCATCTGATCCCCGGGGGCCTGGAGCTGCTCGAACCCGTCCGGAGTGACGAGCACGATCTCGCCGGGCCCCAGGCTGTACGCGGTCTCGTAGCCGATGTTGGGCAAGGCGCAGGTCTCGGAGGTGAGTGCGTAGGCGCCGTCCTTTTTTCCGATGGTGATGGGGGTTCTGCCCAGCCTGTCCCGGGCCGCGATGATACCCTTCTTCGTGAGGACCAGCATCGAGCACGAGCCCTTGACCGTCTCATGGACGTTTCTGATGCCCTCCACGAAGGAACCTTTCTCGCAGATGAGCATGGAGACGAGCTCTGTGGGGTTGATGGAACCGCCTGAGGTCTCGGAGAAATACTTCTTCCTGGCAAAGGCCTTCCTGCCCAGGGCCTCGAGGTTCGTGATCCTGGCCACGGTCACGATGCCGAAGGCGCCCAGGTGGGAGTTGATGATGAGGGGCTGGGCGTCGTTGTCGCTGATGATCCCGATGCCCATGTTGCCATGGAAGTCCTTGAGCTCGGGCTCGAATTTCGACCGGAAGTAGGCGCTCTCGATATTGTGGATCGAGCGGGTGAAGCCCTTCTTGTTGACCACCGCGAGTCCGCCGCGCCTGGTGCCCAGGTGGGAGTGGTAGTCGGTGCCGTAAAAGAGGTCCGTGACGCAGTCAGAATGCGATGCGATGCCGAAAAGTCCGCCCATGGATATCACCTCGTCTCGTAGTGTATGTCGGATGCCTTCCTATTCCCACTCGATGGTGCTGGGCGGCTTCGAGGAGATGTCGTAGACCACCCGGTTGACGCCCTTGACCTCGTTGATGATCCGCGTGGAGATCCTGGCCAGGACCTCGTAGGGGACCTTGACCCAGTCCGCGGTCATGCCGTCCTGGCTGGACACCGCGCGAATCGCGATGACGTTGGCATAGGTGCGCTCGTCGCCCATGACGCCCACGCTCTTGACGGGCAGGAGCACGGCAAAGGACTGCCATACCTCGGGGTAGCCTTCCCACTTGCGCATCTCCTCCTGCACCCTCAGGTCCGCCTGCTGGAGGATGGCCACGTTCTCCGCGTTCACCTCGCCCAGGATCCGCACCGCGAGGCCTGGCCCCGGGAAGGGCTGCCGGTGCACGAGGCTGTCGGGCAGGCCCAGCTCCTTGCCCACGACCCTCACCTCGTCCTTGAAGATCTCCTTTAAGGGCTCGATGAGCTTGAACTTCAGGTCCTCGGGCAGGCCGCCCACGTTATGGTGGCTCTTGATGGTGGCCGACGGCCCGCCCTTGGCGGAGCGGCTCTCGATGATGTCCGTGTAGAGCGTTCCCTGGGCCAGGAAGTCGGCGCCCCCGATCCGACGCGCCTCCTCGGCGAAGACGTCGATGAAGGTCTTGCCGATGATCTTGCGCTTCTGCTCGGGCTCGATGACGCCCTTGAGGTTGTCCAGGAAGAGCTGGCTCGCGTCCACGATGTCGATGTTCAGGGGGTAGTCCTGGGTGAAGAGCTTCCGGATGTCCTCCACTTCGCCGCCCCTCAGTACGCCGTTGTTCACGAAGATGGCCGTCATCTGGCTCCCGATGGCGCGGTGGAGCAGGGCGGCCGTGACCGTTGAGTCGACCCCGCCGGAAAGCCCGCACACCACGCGGCCGCTGCCAACCGTCTCCCGGATGTTCTTCACCGACTCCTCGATGAACCCTGCCATGGTCCACCCGCCCGAACACCGGGCGATGCCGAACAGGAAGTTCTTGAGGATCTCCTTGCCCCGGGGCGTGTGAACGACCTCGGGGTGGAACTGGACCCCGTAGAGGTTCCTCGCGGTGTCGCCCATGGCGGCCACCGGGCAGGTCTCGGTGCGGGCAAGGACCTTGAAACCCTTCGGCACGGCGTCCACGTGGTCGCCGTGGCTCATCCACACGTCGATCTTGTGCCCCAGCCGGGAGAAGAACTGGCCGTCCTCGATGACGTCGATGTAGGCGGGCCCGTACTCGCGGGATTTGCCCCGCTCGAGGGTGCCCCCCAGGAGCTTGGCCATGAGCTGGATGCCGTAGCAGATGCCCAGGACAGGGACGCCGGCCGTGAGGACCCCGGGGTCCATGGAGGGATGCCCTTCATCGAGTACCGAGCTGGGTCCGCCCGAGAGCACCACGGCCTTGGGGGACATCTTCATGAGGTCGTTCAGGGACGTGTCGTGGGGGAGGATCTCGCAGTACACGCCGCACTCCCTGATGCGGCGGGCGATGAGCTGGGCGTACTGTGATCCGAAATCGAGGACTGCGACGAGTTCACGCATGGTGTTCTACTCCAGGGTGCACGCGCTCGGGCATGCGGGGATGTTCCCGAAGGCTTCTGCCCCGGGAGGGACGGGTCTAGAATACGATGGTGCCGGTGAAGATGAAGGATACTTCTCCAGTGAGCCAGACATCTCGGTACTCTCCATGGTGGATTGATAGGCCTATCGTGAGGTCTCCGCCGGGCATGCCCACCTCTACGGACGAGCCTGAGACCTTGTGCGCCGCATGGCTGATGATGGCGGAGGCCACGGCACCGGTGCCGCAGGCGAGCGTCTCACCCTCGACCCCCCGCTCGTAGGTGCGGACCCTGATCCGGTTCCCGCCCAGGGCCTGCACGAAGTCCACGTTCGTGCCTGCCGGCGCGAAGGCCTCATGGTACCTGACGGCCCTGCCCAGCACGTCGACGGGCACGCCCTCGAGGTCGTCCGTGAACACGATGGCATGGGGCACGCCGGTGTTGACGGACCAGACGTCCACCGTCCGTCCATCCACGTCGATGCCTCTGCCGCGGACCAGATCCTTCGGATCGGTGACCCGGATGGACACGTTGGAAGGGTTCACCCGCGCCTGAACGATCCCGGCCAGGGTGCTGAAACTCATCGAGTCACCAGCGATGCCATGGCGCACGGCAAAGGCGGCGGCGCACCGCGCTCCGTTGCCGCACATCTCCGCCTCGCTCCCGTCCGCGTTGAAGATCCGGTAGGTGAAGTCCACCGAGTCGTTTCTGCTCAGGATCAGCAGGCCGTCGACCCCCACGCCCGTTCTTCTGGGGCAGAAGGTGGCGGCGAATCTCGACCAGTCCACGTCGATAGGGGCGTTGAAGGCATCGACCACGATGAAGTCGTTGCCCGTCCCCGACATCTTGGTAAACTCTATATTGCGGCCGTTTCCCATGCTTCTTGTGGAGCCTCACGTGTAAGAGTCTGAAAGCAAACCGGATAAGTTACAATACGTACCTGTAGAGGTGTGGAAGCATTAACAGAGTCTCCTATTGAAGTCAAGGGCATTGGGGGCACGAACAGGGCGGTTCAGTCGAGGGGGAGGACCCGCACTTGCTCACCTGCCGGAACGGTCCAGATTTCAGGGAATACTGCACGCTTATCGCCCGGGAGGAAAGGAGCTCAGGGGTGGCGCCGGTGTCTAGAGCTGCATCCAGCGCAGCAGGGCCATGAGCATGATGCCCGCCGTCACGGTCCCGATGAGGGAGCGGGTGAGCATGGCGATGACCAGGACCGGCACCAAGGCAAGGAGGGCGGGGTTCGTGATCGTAAGGTCGAGCCGTCCGTCGGGCATGGCGACGGCCTGGGCGAGCAGGGCGGCCAGTACGGCCACGGGCACGTAGGAGAGCCATCGCTCGAAGAGGGCGGGAAGCCTCATGCGGCTCAGCAGCACGAGCGGCACGACCCGCGGGATCACGGTCACCACCGCGGTGCCCACGATGATCCAGACCACGTGCTCCCTGATCACGAGCCCCCCTCCAGGATCACTCCCAGGGTCGCCGCCACAAGGGTGGCCGCGATGACGGCCCACCCGGCGGGCATGACGAGGATACCCAGGAGCCCGGTTGCGGCTCCGGCCGCCGCGGCCCCCACGGCGGCCCTCATCCTGGGCCGGTTCACGATCTGCAGGACGAGCAGGGCAGCGAACATGGCGGCCAGCGCGAAATCGAGGCCCAGAGCCCGGGTGTTCGAAACCGAGCTCCCCAGGAGGGCGCCCAGGGTGGTGCAGGCTATCCAGGTCGCGTGGGAGGCGTTGTTGATGCCGAGGAGCCATGGCGCGCTCGCCCGGCGTCCGGTGCTCAGGCAGCCCGACGCCACCGCAAAGGTCTCGTCCGTGAGCTCGGCGCCGATGAGCGCGTTCTGCCAGGCCTTCAGGCCGCGCACGTGGGGGGAGAGCGCGGTGCTGTACAGGAGGTGCCGCACGTTCACCAGGAAGATGGTGGCGACGATGGCCGTGGCCGGAGCGCCCGCGACGATGAGGCCCACGGTCACGAACTGGGCGGAGCCTGCGTAGAGGATGAGGGACATGAGCAGGACCTCGGCTGTGGTGATGCCCGCGGTCTGCGCCACCACCCCGAAGGCCAGCCCGATGGCGATGTACCCCAAGACGACGGGCAGCGCGTCCCGCGCCCCGTCACGGTATCGTGAGCCTCCGGACGTCACGCCTCAGCCCTTCAGGACGCTGCCGATCCTCTCCATGGCCAGGGCGACCCTGTCGTAGTCGTTGAAGGCACTGATCCGCACGAACCCCTCGCCGCACCTGCCGAAGCCAGCGCCGGGCGTGCACACCACGCCCGCCTTCGTCAGGAGCAGGTCGAAGAACTCCCAGGAGCCCGTCCCGGCGTCCACCCAGATGTAGGGGGAGTTCTCGCCGCCGGTGCACGAAAAGCCGAGCGCCATCATCTTCTCGCGGATGAGCTTCGCGTTCCTGAGGTAATAGTCCACCAGGGAGGCCACCTGCCGCTTCCCTTCCGGGCTGTACACGGCCTCGGCGGACCGCTGGACCGGGTAGGACACACCGTTGAACTTCGTGGTCTGGCGCCGGTTCCACAGGGCGTGGAGCGCGTGTTTTTCTCCGGCTTCATCGTAGGCGAAGCAGTCCTTCGGGACCACGGTGAACGCGCACCGTGTGCCGGTGAAGCCCGCGGTCTTCGAGAAGCTCCTGAACTCGATGGCCACCTCCCGGGCGCCTTCGATCTCGTAGATGGAGCGGGGAAGGCTCTCGTCCCTGATGAAGATCTCGTACGCCGCGTCAAAAAGAATCAGGGCCCTGTTCTCGTGGGCGTATTCCACCCACCGGCTCAAGGCGTCCCTGGTGATGGTCGCGCCCGTGGGGTTGTTGGGGAAGCACAGGTACACGAGGTCGACCTTCTCCTTCGGGAGGTCGGGCACGAAGCCGTTGTCCCGGGTGCTCTCAAGATATACGATGCCCTCGTACCTGCCATCGACGGGCGAGCCGGTGCGGCCGGCCATGACGTTCGTGTCGAGGTAGACCGGATAGACCGGGTCGGGGATGGCCACCCTGATGTCGCCGGCGAAGAGCTCCTGGATGTTGGCCGTGTCGCACTTGGCGCCGTCGGACACGAAGATCTCGTCCGCGGAGACGTTCGCACCGCGCGCCCTGAAGTCGGACGAGGCGATGGCCTCCCTGAGGAACTCGTACCCCTGCTCCGGGCCGTAGCCCTTGAACGTGTCCGGGCTTCCCATCTCGTCGACGGCCTTGTGCAGCGCCTGGATGCAGGCATCCGGGAGCGGGCACGTGACGTCGCCTATGCCCAGCTTGATGACCTGCGACTGCGGGTTGGCGGCCTGGAAGGAGGCGACCCGCTTTGCGATCTCAGAAAAGAGGTACGAAGACTTCAGCTTCAGATAGTTCTCATTGACCTTGATCATGGCTAACCCCTCATGTCACGAATACGGCACCACCCGCACCCGGATGATCCCCGGGATTATCTAGCATACCTGCTTTTGTTTGGGGAATCGTTTTCTTGGTGCGCGGGAAGGATTAAAGGCCTGGGCTTCAGGTGACGAAAAGGCTGTAATATGGCCCCGGCATCCGGACGGGCAGGTATTCAAGAAAAAAGGCCGAAGTGACGAACAGGACATGAGAATACACGACACGGAGTCCATGTGAAGAAGGAAAAGAGAAGAAGCTCCAGGAAGCTGCTGAGAATCGAGGCCAGGTACCAGGACGCGGACTCGAAGGTCCTCAAGGGGGTCCTGCGCAACATCAGCCTGAGCGGCGTGTACATCGAAACCGTGAACACCCTCGCCCTGCAGTCCAAGGTGCACCTGAGCCTGGACGCCACGGACCTTGGCAAGGTCATCGACGTCGCCGGCACCGTGGTCCGGGTGGAAGAGAACAAGGGCATGGGCATCGAGTTCGACGACAGTAACAACCGCGACATCAGGCTCCTCCTGAGCAGCCTGCGGAAGCTGGACCAGGCGTCCATGCTCGCGCTGAGCAGGTCGGGGCTGGGGGACGTATAGACCCCGGCTTTACCGCGAATAATCCATTCACATCCAGGCACCTGAACCATCGCCTCACCGAATCACATCCAGCACAATTCACAGGCACCTTCTGGCCGCGTTCCCCTCGGCAGGGAGCGGGGAGGGCGCAGCCAGCAAGGATGTATTTTTAGCCTTGTAATATCGACATAATGTGTCTATTATAGTTTCGATGCCGTACGGGGGACCTTTATCTCAAATCGGTTCCATGAATGGGGGTGCAGCCGAGCTGTATCCCGGTCCCCTGAAATACCTCGAGAACGGAAACGGACATTCCTCGCGTACATCGGGCGACAACGCCATCCTTGCCGTTCCCGTCGAAACCGGGGGCAAGGCCCGGGCAAAGACCATTCGGGTCGATTACACCTCTTCACCGGTCGTGGGCACCTACGGCATGGACCCCATGGTCTCGAAGGCCTCGGTGATCCACGAGCTCGCCTACGGCAGGATCGACACGAGCGTGCCCGGAAAGGCCAGGGGCACGGGGTATCCCATTCCAGGAAACTATGGAAGACACGCACTCGACATCGTCGTATAGCACCCCGCGGGCGTTTTTATGATCGGTATCGTTTCTGACTCTGTTTTCATGAACCATGACACCGGCTCGCACCACCCCGAGAGCCCCATGAGGATCCACTACGTCCACACCCTGTTCGCGCCCCGGGAAGATCCCCTCCTCAGGCTCATCGAGCCCGTGCGGGCGTCGGTGGACGACGTGCTGCTCAATCACGGCAGGAGGCACATCGACCGGATCGCCCGCGCCTCGAGCGCCGGCACGCTGGTGGACCTCGACCCGGACACGGTGTGCTGCCCGGAGTCCTACGACACGGCCCTGCTCGCGGCCGGTTCCCTGGTGGAGCTCGTGAGGATGGCGCTCGGACGCGAGATCGACACCGGCTTCGCCTCCGTACGGCCCCCGGGGCACCACGCCAGGACCGACGAGGCCATGGGATTCTGCCTCTTCAACAATGTGGCCATCGCCGCCCGGAAGGCCATCGCGTGCTTCGGGGCCCGGAAGGTGGCGATCATCGACTTCGACGTCCACCATGGCAACGGGACCCAGGAAAGCTTCTATTCCGACAGCAGCGTGCTCTACTTTTCAACCCACCAGTACCCCTTCTACCCGGGCACCGGGCACGTCTCCGAGACCGGCTCCGGCGAAGGGACCGGACACACGGTGAACTGCCCCTTGAGGGGCGGCAAGGGGGACGGGGAGTATCTGGCGGTGTACCGCTTCGTGCTGGCGCCCCTCCTCGAGTCGTACGAGCCGGATCTGGTCATCGTCTCCGCCGGATTCGACGCCCATGCCCGGGACCCCATCGGCGGCATGCGCGTGACCTCCCGGGGCTTTGCCGCCATCACGGCCGCCATCCAGGAGGCGGCGCACGCCGTGGGCGCCCCGACCGTGTACGCACTGGAAGGGGGCTACAACCTGGGGGCCCTGAAGGAGTCCGTCTCGTGCATGGTCGAGGTCCTCAAGGGAGCGCCCGGGCCCGAGATCGAGCCTGCGACCTTCCCCGAGCTCGACGTCATCATCAGGGAACACGCCCGTATGTGGCCGCTTTTGTAAAGAGAATCTCAAGTTTCCCGCACTCTCTGCCGAAAGGGCAGGTATGTTAGAGCCCAAGTCCATAGAGGCGGTGTCGGTCAAGGAGTTCAGGCCCGGCGAGGTCATCGTGCGGGAAGGCGATTCCAATGCGTACTTCTACGCCATCCTCCAGGGCGAGGTCCAGATCTACCAGATGGAAAAGCCTATCCGCATCCTCTCCGACCGGGACGTGTTCGGCCTGGAGAACTTCTACCGGGGCATCCCCTACAGCACCACGGCCAAGGCCATCAGGCTCACCCGCATCGCCACCTACGAGTCCGAATGCATCGAGGACATCGTCTTCTCGAAGCCCGGCCTGGTGAGCATGGTCCTGAGGTCAGCCTACCTGCAGCTCGAGCAGACCACCTCCGTGGCGGAGTCAAACATCCAGTACAGCGAGGTCATCTCACTGGACATGCGGGAGTACGCAGACGGCGACATCATCATCGAGGACGGCACCTTCGGCACCGAGATCTTCAAGCTCGTCCAGGCTGAAGTGGGGCTCGAGGTCCTCAAGAAGGGCGTCCGCGTGGGCATGATCTCGAAGCCCGGCGAGTATTTCGGCGAGATGAGCTTCATCCTGAACGAGCCCAGGAGCGCCACCATCCGCTCGGTGGGCAGGAGCGTGGTGGAGGTGATCCCGGTCCAGGAAGGCACCCTCGAGCGGCTCATCGCCGAGGATCCGGACATCGCCAACAAGATCATCACCGCGCTCGCCCAGCGCCTCAAGCAGGCGAACCTCCTCATCGCCAGGTAGGGTTTCCCCCCAGGGGACCGCTCACCTGCCCGCAGCGCGGGCAATCCCGACAGCGATTTTCCATCACCACGAGAGCCCATCGAGGTGCCTTTTCCTTGCCTTCTGCTCGCAAGTTCAAGAAAAGCTCCAGGTATTCCGAACATTTCTCCATGAAGGTATACTGGCTGGGCAGACACATGCCCGAGGGGCTGAGCGGGGTCACACAGGTGGACGACCTCCGCGAGATACCCGGAAACAGCCTCGTGTTCGTGGACGATAAGGGGTTCATCGAGTGGCAGGCCGTCAAGGGTCAGAGGGTCTACATCGTTTCCGACCTCCCCATTTCGAGACCGCTTCCCGATCAGGTGGTGGGCGTCATCCCCCGCGATCTCATGGTTATCGAGGCCATCATCACGCTCTTCACCGAGATGAGGGAGGCCTACGACATCGGGGACAGGCTCATCCGATCGCTCAACGAAAAGGAGCTCGCGGTCCTGGAAAAGCAGAAGACCCTGCTGAGGGACAGCAGGCGCTATCAGTCCATCATCAAGAATGCCACGGACCTGATCTTCACCCTGGGCCCGAACGGCAGGATCATGTTCAGCAACGAGACCATGAAGCGGTACCTGCAAACCGGGGAGGCCCTCGCCGGGAAGCCGCTCAGGGATTTCGTGGTGGAAGATGACCTTAAGGCCATGAACGGGGCGGTCGAACAGGGCTTCGGCAAGGGCACGCCCTCGAAGGTCGAGGTGAGGCTGCGCCTGGCGCGGGGCACCACCGGGATCTTCTCCTTCATGATCACGCCCCTGGTGGAGGACGGGCACATCTATGCCCTGTCCGTGATCGGCAGGGACATCACCGACCTCCGCTCCATGCAGCACCGGCTTTCCCTGCAGGCCAGGGACCTCACCCTCATGATGAACGGCCTGGCCCACGAGCTGAGGAACCCCCTCATGGTCATCGGCGCCTACATGAGGAGGATCGAGAAGAAGGAAAAGGCCATGAGCAGCGAGTCGCTGCATGCCGCGCTGTCCGGGATCAACGCCTCAGTGGAGCGGATAGAGGAGATGATCGAGCGCATCGAGCAGTACGAGGCCACGGTGAAGCTCAGGGTGGACTACGGGGAGGTGGACATCCGCAGGATCGTCACGGACGTGCTCGAGGAGATGCCCGGGCTCATGGACGCCTCCGTCGCCGGGGAGCGGGAGCTCGTGGCGTTCAGCGACGGGAACCACATCAGGACCGCGTTCAGGAGGGTCATGGAGAACGCCCTCGATACGGGCTCGGACAGGCTCGAGATCAGCCTCTTGCGCCGGGACGGCTACGCCCTCGCTTCCGTGCGCGACTTCGGCCCGGGCGTCACGGTCGACACCAACGAGATCTTCGCGCCCTTCTATTCCTCAGACCCGATGAAGATCGGGCTCGGCCTCACCGAGGCGAGGATCGCCATGGCCAAGATCGGGTCCCTCATTGAGGTGATCCCCCAGGCCGACCCGGGCGCGGTCTTCACGCTCAAGATCCTCATGGACCGCAGGAACGTGCTCAGAAAAGACTGATCCTGCCGTCTTATCCAGCCGCGATGCAGCCCCTTGTCTCACGGGGTGATCAGGGATATAGATTATCAAAAAGACGCCGGCATCCGGCGTATATGCCAGGAGGCCCCATGGGCGCTGCAGAGCTGATACACGACGGGATCCATCTCGTGGGAGGGGGGTCGCTCTCCCATTTCCAGGACGCCACGGTCTTCATCGTGGAGTGCGGGCCCGAGCTCGTGATGATCGACTCCGGCGCGGGCAAGGGCACGAAGGCCATCGAGCGGAACATCCGCGACATCCCCCTCGACCCGGCCGGGATTTCCCACCTCGTCCTCACGCACTGCCACGTGGACCACATCGGCGGGGTGAAACATTTCCAGGACGCCTTCGGCTGCCACGTGACAGCCCACGAGCTCGACGCGGACGCCATCGAGACCGGCGACCCGTCGCTCACCGCAGCCTCGTGGTACGGCACGAAGCTGCCCCGGGTCAGGGTCGACAGGCGCCTCCACGGGGACAGCGAGGTCCTTGAGATCGGCGGTTCCGAGCTCCACTGCATCCACACCCCGGGCCACACCCCGGGCTCCATCTGCGTCTGGCTCGACCGGGGAGGCATGCGCGTGCTCTTCGGCCAGGACATCCACGGTCCCTTCAGCAGGGAGTTCAACTCGAACATCGACCACTGGAGGGACTCCATGGAGAGGCTCATCGGGCTCCAGGCGGACATCCTCTGCGAGGGCCACTTCGGGATCTTCACCGGCAAAAAGCGGGTCGAGGCCTACATCAGGGGCTACCTCGACCAGTACGCGGGGAGCTATTGAGGGAGCAGACGCCCGGCACTCAGGAGAGCAGGGAGCGGCTGCAGGGCTTGCGGCGGATGATGGTCCCGTCGGCGTCCATGTTCATGCACCCTTTCCCGTGAGGTGTCTTCCGATCTCTTCATTTGTTTTCCGAGCTGCATGAGCGGACCTGGATATTCGCATACGGGCAGGCTCGAAGGCAGCACCTGCCCGTTGCCCGCCGTGAACCGGTCCCGGACCCTGCCTGCGCGGCACCTGTCTTTGGTCCCCCCTTGACAAAGGGACCATCTGCATTATCCAATGAGGATTAAAATTGTCCGATTCTGAG
Source organism: Deltaproteobacteria bacterium (assembly GCA_035352355.1). Classification (GTDB taxonomy): domain Bacteria; phylum Desulfobacterota; class Desulfomonilia; order UBA1062; family UBA1062; genus Phosphitivorax. Next base: position 55,819 of record DAOPXM010000010.1, read on the forward strand.
GTGCCGGTATGATGGGACTCACCAGGAAGACAGAGTACGCGATCCGCGGCATGCTCTATCTGGCGGAACGGCCCGAAGGCGAAGTGGTCATGCTCGACACCATCGCAGGGGCCGTCGGCGCCCCACGTCCGTTTCTCGCCAAGATCCTCCAATCCCTTGCAGGCAAAGGGCTGGTCAGGTCGGCACGGGGGGCGCGTGGAGGGTTCCTGCTGGCGAGGCCCGCTGCCCTGATCAGCCTGTGCCAGATCGTGGAGGCCGTCGAGGGACCCATCGTGCCGAACGGGTGTCTCATGGACAGCGGGGCGTGCCCGCGCATGGAGACCTGCACCGTGCATCCGGTGTGGAGGAGGCTTCAGGCGGTCACCAGGGGCATCCTCGAAGAAGCGACGCTGAAGACCCTGGTATCGGACAGGGGATTGAGGACGGACACGGTCCGGGAATGACAGACAGGAGGTAAGCATGGATGTCTTGACGCTGAGCAGGCTGCAGTTCGCGGTCACGAGCATGTTCCACTTCATCTTCGTGCCGCTGACCCTGGGGCTTTCGGTGCTGGTGGCCTGGATGGAGTGGCGGTACGTAAAGACCGGGGACGAGACCTGGCTGAGGATGGCGAGGTTCTGGGGCAGGCTCTTCCTCATCAACTTCGCCTTGGGCATCGTCACGGGCATCACCATGGAGTTCCAGTTCGGCATGAACTGGGCCGAGTACTCGAAGTACGTGGGGGACATCTTCGGCGCGCCCCTGGCCATCGAGGCGACGCTCGCGTTCTTCCTGGAGTCGGTCTTCATCGGCGTGTGGATCTTCGGGTGGAACAGAGTGTCGAAGAAGATGCACGCCTTCGCCATCACCCTCGTGGCCTTCGCCACCAACCTGTCCGCCCTGTGGATACTCCTGGCCAACGGCTGGATGCAGAACCCGGTGGGCGCCAGGATAGCGAACATCACGGGCAACCCGCTCATTACCCAGAGGGCGGAGATGGCCGACTTCATGGCCGTGCTCACCAACTCCTACGGGTGGATCAAGTTCTTCCACACCGTGCTGTCGGGCTACCTGGTGGCCGCGTTCTTCGTCACCGGGGTCGCTGCCTGGCACCTGCTGAGAAAGAACGAGACCGAGCTCTTCAGGCGCTCGTTCAAAGGCGCCGCGGTCTTCGGGCTCGTCTCCGGGCTCCTGGTCATGATGACGGGCGACTTCCACGGCGTCGAGATCGCGAAGGTCCAGCCGGCAAAGCTCGCCGCCATGGAGGCCATCTGGGACACCCAGAAGGGGGCGCCCCTGAGCGTCTTCGTGATGCCGGACAGCGCGAACGAGGGCAACGCCCTCGAGTTCGTCACCATCCCCAAGCTGGGGAGTCTGCTGGCCTACCGGGACCCGGACGCCGAGATCAAGGGCCTCAAGGATTTCCCCAGGGAGCTGAGGCCGCCGGTGGAGCCCACCTTCTACAGCTTCCGGCTCATGGTGGGCATGGGCATGCTCATGTTCCTCCTGTCGATGGTGGGGGTGTACCTCTCCTTCAGGGGAAGGCTGGATGCTGCTCCCTGGTTCCTGAAGCTCATGATCCCGGCCATCGGCCTGCCGTACATCGCGGGCCAGCTGGGATGGATCGTGGCGGAGGTGGGCAGGCAGCCCTGGATCGTCTACGGCATGCTCAAGACCTCGGACGCGGTCTCCCGCTCCGTGGACGTGACCCAGGTGCTCGTGTCGCTCATCGCGTTCACGCTCCTGTACGGGTCCCTGGGCGTGGTAGACGTGTACCTGCTCGCGAAATACGCCCGCAAGGGCCCTGAGAAGGCCGCCGGGGAGGCAGACGCCCCCGAGGCCCTGGGAGGTGTGGTATGACGACTCTGCAGACCCTTCAGATAACCTGGTTCGTGCTCTGGGGCGTGCTTTGGGCGGTGTACTTCATGCTGGACGGCTTCGTGCTGGGCACCGGCACCCTGTACAACGTGCTCGGGAAGAGCGACGGCGAGAAGCGGGCCCTGCTCGCCTCCGTGGGCCCGGTGTGGAACGGGAACGAGGTCTGGCTCGTCACCGCGGGCGGGGCCACCTTCGCCGCCTTCCCCACCACGTATGCGCTCATGTTCAGCTACCTCTACACCGCGCTCCTCCTGCTCCTCTTCTCGCTCATCATCCGGGGCGTGGCGATCGAGTTCAGGGACAAGATGGCCACCCCGGGGTGGAAGAAGCTCTGGGACGCGGGCATCTTCGTGGGGAGCTTCGGGCCCGCACTGCTCTTCGGCGTGGCCTTCGGCAACATCTTCAAGGGGCTGCCCATGGACGCCGCAGGCTACCACGGCAGCCTTTTCACCCTGCTCAACCCCTACGGGCTCCTCACCGGGATCCTGTTCGTGGCGCTTTTCGTGCTCCACGGCGCGGTCTACGTCTCGCTCAAGACCACCGGAGACTTGAGCGTGAGGGCCAGCGCCCTTGCCGCGAGGTCGTGGACGGCGCTCCTGGTGGTGGCGGTGCTCTTCCTCGTCTACACGGCCTTTGCCACGAAGCTCATCGTCAACTACATGGGCACGCCCATCCTCTTCATCGTGCCCGTGCTGGCCGTGGCGTCGCTCCTGCTCATCCGGGTCTTCCTCAACAAGGGGCAGGGCCTCGCGGCCTTCGCCGCCTCGAGCCTGACCATCCTCCTGGTGAGCGCCACGGGCATCATCGGTCTGTTCCCGAACCTCATCCCCTCGAGCCTGGACCCAGCCTACAGCATGACGGTCTACAACTCCTCGTCCTCTTTGACGACGCTCGCCATCATGACCGTGGTGGCCCTCGTCTTCGTGCCCATCGTCATCCTCTACAAGATCTGGGTGTACAGGGTGTTCTCGGACAGGATCTCTCCGGAGCAGGCGGCCTCGGAAGAGGCCTACTGACGACAAACCGCCGGTGCCCGGACATCGCCCGGGCACCGGCGGACAGAAAACCATTTCGTTGCTTCAGGGGCTACATCACGCCCTTGAACCCGCTCAGGTCGGTGTACGCCTCGGGTGGCCCTATGGGGCCCGCGGAGTCGAAGTCGTCGAACACCTGCTCCAGGGTGAGCCCGAGCTCGTTTCCCCGGGCATCCCGGGCCCGGCTGGCGATCTCGCCCTTGACAATGATGTGCGTCCCGGCGTCGATCCAGATCTCCGCCGTGGCCTTCTTTCCCTCTGCGATGAGGTCGGAGAGCGTCTCTTCCCCGTGCTTCACAGGGAATTTGAGGCAGTAGTAGCGTTTCCCCCGGCCCTCGAAGACCTTTGCCTCAGTGACGGCATTGGCCTCCAGAAGGGCGGCCCACTTCTCGATCCTGAGCATGGCGTTCGTCTTGCCGTGCCCACCCGCCGGGACCGGGACCTTGACCCAGGTCTTGAGCTGGGCGTAGTTGTCCGGCCCCAGGGTGATCCACCGGTCGTTGCCCGGAGGAGAGGAGGAGTCCCGGCAATACCGTCTCGACACCGAGAAGCGGTCGGGCCGCTCACACTCCATCCTGAACCTGACCGCGCTGCGGCTCCGCCCCGAGCTGGGGTAGGGGATGACGTACAGCTCCGATGCGTAGCTCCTGAGGAGCCCGGTGGCTCTGGCCATCTCCCTGACCACCCCGGCGACGTCGAGGGCCTCCCCTGTGTTCCTGAGCCGGTCCGGCCCCAGGAGCAGCTTCTCGAGGAACCTGAGCTCCCTGCCCGGGCCCCTGCCCGGATCGATGCCGTTCTCCTGGAACACGGAGAATTCCCTGAGCGCTGCGTCGAGGTCCCGCCTCTCAATGGCCAGGCGCATGAGGTGGAGGTGGACGTCGAGGTTGGTGGGGTCGGCCTCGGCCATCTTCCGGAAGGCCTCGACGGCTTCGTCCACCTGGAGATGGTCCTCGTGGAAGCACGCGGGCACGCAGAGCAGGGCCAGCTTCACCGGCGTGCTCCTCGTCAGGGCATTGCCGGTGCAGATATCCAGCAGCCTCGGGTGTTTGGCGGCGTTGCTCATGAGCGACCACGCCGCGCTCGTCTTGAGCGCTGCCAGGGAGAAGGCTTTATCGTCGATGCGGAGCGTCTCCCGGATGAACCGGACAGCCTCCCTGGGGTGCTCCGGCCGGAGCGAGAAGACCACCAGCGAGATGTCGAGGTCCTTGTACGTGATCACCTTCCCGGTATCCGTGTCGCAGAGGACCCAGAGGTAGTTCCTTATCGCGGAGACGAGCCCGTCCTTCTGATCGAGCCGTCCGGCCTTGAGATAGTCCTCGAGCCTTTCACGGGTGAGGTCGGGGAACTCGAGCACGTCGATGATCCGCTCCACAGCCCGCGGGTCGCCGGTCACCATGAACTCGGACCAGAGCAGGTCGAGGTCAGACGGTTTCTCCACGGGCCTCTGAAGGGCGTCCACGCCTTCGGGGAGCAGGGCAAGGGCTTTGCTTATCTCCCCGCGCTCGTTCGCACAGGACGGATCGTCCAGCCTGGCTTTCAGGTAGTCGGCCGTCTCGCCCCCCCCGGTCTGTCCGAGCACCCGGATCAGGAACACCCTCCCTGCGTGGGATCCCCCCTCGAAGAGCTCGCGGTAGCGGGGCAGGAGGTCGGGCTCGTCCCTCGCCACCCGGGCAAAGAGGTAGGTGAGGCTGGACAGGTCGTCCCCTGCGGCGAGGCGTTCAGGAAGCTCGCTGGAACCCATCGCCCGCTCGAGGATGTCCGGGACCGACTTGGGCACCGGGCGCAGGTAGTAGTGGCTCAGGAGCTCGAGATCGTTGCCTTCGATGATGCCCCCGGCAAAGGCCTGGCCTGCGGGCAGCGCAGCACAAAGGAGGGAGAGGCAGAACAGGGCAGAGCACAGGGCGCTCTTCCGTACACACGTGCATTCCATAGAGACCTCCAATAACAAAACATCATAACAACCAGAGACTTATCACCTCATCGGCAGGTGCGAGGATTCGATAATACCACGCAAGAGGAGGGAGTGAAAGCGGAAGTGCAATCATACCATGTACAAGTATGATGAATTGCTCTATAATCTACACCGCATGCCCTGTAATCAGACAAGCTTGAGAGGAGACCCATGAAAGAGACGCACGAGGTGAAAGACGGCTACTGGCTGATGGGGTTTCAGTACGAGATCACGGGCAGTCTCTACAGCCTGGGACAGATCCCGAAGTGCAAGAAGGCGATGCTCGACTACCTGAAGCCGGGCGACAAGATGCTCATCGCGGGCGCCGGCCACGGGACCGAGGCCATCGAGGCGGCCAGGAGGGGCATCAACGTCACCTCTGTTGACATCTCAAAAACCATGATCGCCTTCATGCAGAAGAAGATCGACCGGGCGAACCTGAGCACGCCCATCACCATCATCAACGACAACATCCTGAACGTCGAGTTCCCGGGACAGTACGACATGGTCATGGCCAACTACTTCCTGAACGTCTTCCCCCGGGAGAAGATGCTGCAGATCCTCACCCATCTGACCACCTTCGTGAAGCCCGGCGGCTACATGGTGGTGGGCGATTTCGCCCTGCCCAAAGAGGGGAGCGCGTTCTACAAGGCCTTCCAGACCGCCTACTGGTACCTGGCGGCCTTCATCTACTGGGCCACGGCCGACAACGCCATCCACCCCATCTATGACTATCCCGAGCTCCTCAAGGGTCTGGGCTTCGACATAGCGGACACCAGGTACTTCCCCATGCTCGGCATGAAGTGCCACTGGTCGGTGCTGGGCAGGAAGAGGACGGGGTAGGGTTTTCCCGCCGGCAGCGGGGTCACGGCTCGCTTTGGTACGTTGTTGCGGGAGACGAAACAGTTGATGTGCATGACATTTCATGAAGAGGAAGGGATATGGAAGCGATAAGGTCATTTCAGAAGGTCCTGGATGATCCGGTCAAGTATATCGAGACGTTGAGCGCCCGGAAAAAAATCATCGGCTACTGCTGCAGCTACACGCCCGAGGAGATGATCCACGCGGCAGGGCTCCACCCCTTCAGGCTGTTCGGCCTGAGCCCGGATACGAGCGCCGCGGACAGGCACCTCCAAGCCTACTGCTGCTCGCTGGTGCGGGGCGTGCTCACGGACGTGCTCACCGGCAGGCTCGACTCCCTGAGCGGCGCCGTGTTCCCCCACACGTGCGACACCATCCAGAGGCTCTCCGACATCTGGAGGCTGAACACGGGTTTCCCCTTCTTTGCCGACGTAGTGCTCCCGGTGAAGCTGAACTCCCAGAGCGCCCGGGAGTATTTCGAGGCCGTGCTGCGGAAGTTCAGGGCCGACCTCGAGGCGGGCTTCGATATCACCATCACCGACGAGGCCCTGGCTGTCTCCATCAAGCTATACAACATCATCCGCTCGTACTTGCGGAAGATCTGGGAGATCCACGCGGCCCGGCCGTGGCTCATCTCGGGGAGCGACCTGAACAGGGTGGCCATGGCCTCCATGATCCTCGAGCGCGAGACCGCGGCGGCCATGCTCGCGGACCTCGCGGATGGCCTCGGCAGGCTCCAGGCGCAGGAGGGCAAACCCCGCAGGCGGGTCATGCTCGTGGGCAGCCTCTGCTGCCAGCCGGACATCTACTCCATCCTCGAGCGCTCCGGCGCGGACGTGGTGTGGGACGACCTGTGCACGGGCTCCCGGTACTTCGAAGGGCTCGTGGCCGAAGGGGGCGACCCTGTCGCCGCCATTGCCGAGCGCTACTACAGCAGGGTCATCTGCCCGGCCAAGCACTCATCCGTGACCGCACGGGCGGAGAACATCGTCAGCGCCGTGCGCGAGCACCGGATCGACGGCGTGATCTTCCTCATGCTCAAGTTCTGCGACCCGCACGCCTTCGACTACCCCGACATCAAGGGGTTCCTCGACGCCCAGGGCATCCCCAGCATGCTCCTGGAGATCGAGGGCGGGCTCCCGCCCGAGGGTGCGCTGACGACGCGGTTCGAAACGTTCATAGAGATGCTGTGAAGGGGGGAGTACCATGAGCACGCCTGACAAGGACAAAAAGAAGTCGTTCCGCTCGGCCAAGCGCATGCGCGAGATCATGACCGAGTACTATATCAATGCCAAGACCGCCTCCCAGACCGGGAAGAAGGTGGCCTGGATCACCAGCGGCGGACCCGTGGAGCCGCTCATCGTCATGGATGTCATCCCCGTGTACCCGGAGAACTACGGGGCCATGATCGGCGCGTCGCACATGGGCGGCGACCTGTGCGCAAAGGCCGAGGCCATGGGCTACAGCACGGACCTCTGCTCCTATGCCCGGGCCGACATCGCCTGCGCGGTGGAGAACGGCGGGCCCATCGGCGGGCTGCCCAGGCCGGACATGCTCGTGTGCTGCAACAACATCTGCGGCACAGTGCTCAAGTGGTACGAGGTCCTGGCGCGCTATTTCAAGGTGCCCCTCTTCGTCCTCGACACACCCTTCTGCCATACCGAGTTCCCTGACCAGGCCAGGGCATACGTGCGCAGGCAGTTCGACGAGTACATCGCCTTCCTGGAGAACGCCTGCGGCAGGCCCTTCGACGAGGAGAAGAGCCTGGAGGTGGGGAGGCTCTCCATCGAGGGGCAGCGGCTCTGGAAGCAAGTCCTCGACATCACCGCCCACAAGCCCGCGCCCATGACCGCCTTCGACGCCTTTTTCTTCCTGGCGCTCATCGTCACACTGCGGGGCACCCAGGTGGCGGTGGACTTCTACCGGGCGCTCCTCGGCGAGATAGGCGAGCGCATCGACCAGGGCATCTTCGCCCTGGAGAACGAGAGGTACCGCATCCTGTGGGACAACCTGCCCATCTGGTACCGGCTCAAATGGCTCTCGGACACCTTCGCTTCCCACGACGCCTGCCTGGTGGCGGACACCTACACCACGGCCTGGTGCGGGTCCATGAAGTATATCGACGAGAACAACTTCTTCGAGTCCATCGTGGAGGCCTACACCCGCATCTACCTCAACATCGGCGTGGACGAGATGGCCAAGACCGTGTTCGAGATGATCGACAAGTACCAGGTGGACGGCCTGGTGATGCATTCGAACAGGAGCTGCAAGCCGTATTCCTTCGGGCAGTACGACATCCAGAGGATGGTCCAGGAACAGAAGGGCATCCCCACCATGATGATCGAGTCGCACATGACCGACGAGCGGAGCTTCTCGGAGAGCGCCACCAAGACACGGATCGACGCCTTCATGGAGATCATCAAGGCGTCGAAGGGCTGAGCCTCACGTCCGAGCCGTCTCGATGAGCGCGTCGGCAAACCCCAGGGCGTCGATGTAGATCTCCGGGAGCTTTTCGAGATCGAGCTTCATGGCGGCCGCCCGGGCAAGGGCCGCTTCCCAGTCCCCCCGCTCGTATTCTTTCGCCAGCAGGAGGTGTTCGCTCAGGCGGGTCTTTCCCCCCAGCAGCGCGATCTTGATCTCCTTGGCAAGGGGGAGCTTTTTCAGCACCTCCTCCATGGGAGAGTCGAGGATGGCGTCGATGAGCGAGAAGAGGCCCAGGGTGAAGAGCAGCGAAGGGTCTCCCCCCATGCCCGAGAGGTGTCCGAGCTTCTCGCAGAGCCTGGCCCTCATGACCGAGCTCCTGAGGAGCTCGTCGGGCTTGTCCTGGCTGAGCTCGGCCATGATGATGACCGAGAGGAAGCTCTTGACCCCCTTTTCGCCCAGGAGCATGATGGCGTGCCTGATGGATCTGATCTCGGTGTTCCTCCGGAAGAAGGGCGAGTTCAGGTAGCGAAGCAGCTTGTAGGAGATGCCCACGTCGCGCTCGATGAGGCGGTCCAGTTCGTCGACGCTGAAGCCTTCCTTGCCCGCCTCGGACATGACCTGCAGGAGGTTCATCTTCAGCGAGGGGATGTCCGTGCCGCTCAGGACCTCGGGCTTGCTGAAGAAGTAGCCCTGGAAATAGGTGAACCCCACCTCGCAGGCCCAGCGGAACTGCTCGACCGTCTCCACCTTCTCCGCCAGGAACGAGCAGCCCAGGGGGGAGAAGCGCTTCACATACTGCACGATCCTGTCCTCCGGCGTGCTCAGCAAGTCCACCTTGATGATGTCCGCCAGGCCGATGAGCTCGGAGAGGTCCTGCCGGTACTCGAAGTCGTCCAGGGCGATCTGGTACCCCTCCCGGACGAGCTCCCGGCAGCACTCCATGAACTGCTCGTCAGGCGCGACGTTCTCGAGGATCTCCACGGTCGTCACCTGCCTGGGGAAGATGAGCGGGATGCGCCGCGAGATGAGCCCCTGGGTGAAGTTGATGAAGGTGTGCTTCTCGCCCGCGATCTGCTGGAAGTCCGACGAGAAGAACGTGCTCGACAGGACCCGCGAGGTGGCGCTGTCGCCGTCGATGTCCGGGAAGAAATTCTCCATGCCCCCCCTGAAGAGGAGCTCGTATGCGTATATCTTTTTGTCCTTGGTGAAGATGGGCTGCCTGGCAAGGTAGACGTTCATCTGTGATTTCTCCTATATATTCGACACCTTCTCTATCGGGATTATGCGGATGGATGATTATAATAAAATAATAATAAAAAAATGAGAATATGCTTTGTGGAATATCGGGAGGTTGACAGGGTAGGGCTGCTGAATTAAAAACTCTGGTAAGACCAGGCAGCGATGCACCAGAAGGGGCGCAGACCATGGGAAATGCGGTAGAGGTGCTTGGATGGATCATGGCGGCGGGTATTCTCGGGGCGCTCTCGAACCATCTCCTCAAGCTCGTGAGCAGGACTTTCCTCAAGGGCATCTCCAGGGAGCGCGAGGGGTTCATGAAGGTCTACCGGGGCCTCATGAAGTTCATGGTCAGGAGGCACCGGTACTTCGGCCTTGCCGCACTGGCGATACTGCCCGTCCACGCGGGTCTCGTCATCCTGGGGTCGGCCCTCTCGCTGACGGGCGCGGCTGCGGCGCTCGCCCTGATCGCGACCGCATCCCTGGGGGCGTACGGCTTCTATGTCAGGAAGGACCTGCGGGCAGGGTGGCTGCCCGTCCACCGGGCCCTTGCCTTTGTCCTGCTCCTGGCCGCGGTCGTCCACGTGTACTTCAAAGGGTTCGTGTCCCTGTAGGGCAGCGGACGCTTCCTGCCCCTATTCCATCACCGATATCCCGACGGGCATGGAGCCCACGGTCACCGTTGCAAGGATCCCGCCGTTGGCGAGATTCACTACGGAGACGGTGTCGCTCCCCAGGTTGGCCACGTAGGCCTTGCCCAGGGAGTGGTTCGCTGCCGCCCAGACGGGGTAGGAACCCACGATCACCGGTGAGGGGCTGATCTCCAGGCTGGTGGCAACGTCGATCAGGGTCACTGTACCGTCACCCGAGTTCGTCACCACGGCCTTTCCCAGGAGGGTGTCGATGGCCACGGACTTCGGGCTGCTTCCCACGGCAATGGTGCCCAAGGCAGTCCCGCTCCGGGTGTCGATCACGGTCACGGAGTCCTCTCCCGCGTTCGTTACAAACGCCCTGGCCTCGTCAGGTGACACGGCGATCCCCCGGGGTTCGTTGCCGCAACCGATGGCGGTGAGCACGGTCCCCGTATCGGCGTTGATGGGGTAGACCACGCCTGGAGAGCCCGCATCCGTTGCATAGACCCGCCGGTTCCTGGAATCGATGGCGAGGTCCTGCAGGTTCGACCCGCAGGAGATCTCTTTGGGCGAAGCCAGGGTCGACCCGTTCATGATCCAGATGTGCGTGCCAAGGGGCAGCAGCGGCAAGGCGCTGTACGGGTCGCCATGCTCCGCGATGAAGATCTTGTTTGTCTTCGGGTCCGCCACGATGGCACCGGCCCTTCCCGGCAGGGTGACCGTCCTGACGATCCGGTTGTTCCTGGTGTTGATCACGGTGAGCTCGTTCGTCACCAGACTGGTGACATACAGCCTGTTGAGCTTCGGCAGTACGGCCGTGCGACCGCCCGGGTGGGGTAGCTCGATGGTGGCGACCACGTCATCGGTCCCTGTGTCGATGACCGACACCATCCCGTCTCCGTAGCTGCTTACATAGGCCAGGGGGGCTGCGTCTTCCCCTGAAGCGGATCCGCCGCCGGAAGTGCTCTTGCAGCCCGCCACGAGAAGCGACAGAGGGATGAAAAAGAGCAGAGAGAAGATGAACCATTTCCCGAGAGCCCTCGCCAATGCCTTCATTGCACACCTCCAAGAACAATAATTGTCTATCATTATTACTGTATTCCAGGATTATTTACAAGCCGATCCGGGCCGCGGGGAGCGGTTCTTAACCGGGCCGGTCTATGGTTCACGCAGGGTGGAGATACGCGCGTGAAGCCCGTGTGATATGGGCCAATCACTCTGTTGACACGGTAAAATATATGTGTTCTACATGGAGGTTACCAATTCCTGAGAGGTGAAACACATGGAAGAGAACGATCTGCAGCTCATTCGCAAGCTCATCCCCAAGAACAGGGAGCTCAAGCAGCTCTGGGATGAGCATCTCGACTACGAGGCGAAGCTCGATCAACTGAACAAGCGGCGTTACCTGAGCACGGAAGAGGAGATGAAGAGGAAGGAACTCCAGAAACTCAAGCTCAAAGGCAAGGACAGGATAGCGGAAATACTGCGGGGCCACCGGGAGTCATAGGACCTGCCCCGCCGCACGAATGGCTCAGAGGTAATGCAATAATGAAGAAGATTTCAGGGGCTCAGGCATTCATAGAAGCCCTGCGACTGGAAGGCGTGAAGGACGTGTTCGGATACCCGGGCGGGGCCGTGCTCGACATCTTCGACGCCCTCATGGATGCAACGGACATTCATTTCGTTCTCACACGGCACGAACAGGGCGCGGTCCATGCCGCCGACGGCTATGCCAGGGCAACGGGCAACGTGGGCGTCTGCGTCGTGACCTCAGGCCCCGGCGCCACCAACACGGTTACGGGCGTGGCCACGGCCTACATGGACTCCATCCCTCTCGTGGTGTTCACCGGCCAGGTATCCACCCACCTCATCGGCAACGACGCCTTCCAGGAGGCGGACATCGTGGGCATCACCCGGCCGTGCACCAAGCACAACTACCTGGTCAAGGACGTGGCCGACCTGCCCAGGGTCATCAAGGAGGCCTTCTACATCGCCCGGACCGGCAGGCCGGGGCCGGTGCTGGTGGACATCCCCAAGAACGTCCAGCAGGCCATGATCACCTTCAAGTACCCCGACACGGTCAGGCTCGAGAGCTACAACCCCACCTACAAGGGGCATCCCGGTCAGATCAGGCGCATCCTGAGCGTGATCCTCAAGAGCAGGAAGCCCGTCATCTACGCCGGGGGCGGCATCGTGCTCTCCAACAGCTCCGAAGAGCTCACCACCTTTGCCCGGAAGCTCCACATCCCGGTCACCACCACCCTCATGGGCATGGGCGTCTTTCCCTCCGGAGACACGCTCTCCATGGGCATGCTGGGCATGCACGGCACATATGCCGCGAACCTGGCGGTCACGAACTCGGACTGTCTCATCGCCCTGGGCGCCCGCTTCGACGACCGGGTCACGGGCAAGGTGGACGAGTTCGCGCCCAAGGCCAAGATCGTACACATCGACATCGACCCCACCTCCATCTCGAAGAACGTCCGGGTCGACCTGCCCATCGTGGGCGACTGCCGGATGGTGCTGAAGGGCATGCTCGCCGAGCTCGAGGGCAACGGCGCCGAGGTCCCGGAGATGCACAAGGCGCTTGAACCCTGGCTGAAGCAGGTCGAGGCCTGGAAGCTCGAGCAGCCCCTGCGCTACTGCCAGGGCGAGCTCATCAAACCCCAGTACGTCATCGAGTCCGTGGACGAGCTGGCCCCGGACGACGCCATCATCTCCACCGAGGTGGGCCAGAACCAGATGTGGACGGCCCAGTTCTACCGGTTCCAGGAGCCCAGGCGCTTCCTCACCTCGGGGGGGCTGGGAACCATGGGCTACGGCTTCCCGGCGGCCATCGGCGCCCAGGTGGCCTTCCCGGACAGGACGGTCATCGACATCGCGGGCGACGGGTCCATCCAGATGAACATCCAGGAGATCGCCACGGCCGTGCAGTACAAGCTGCCGGTCAAGGTGTTCATCCTGAACAACACCTACCTGGGCATGGTGCGCCAGTGGCAGTCCCTGTTCTACCGGAAGCGCTACTCCCACACCTCCATGGCCACCTCGCCTGACTTCGTGAAGCTGGCCGAAGCCTACGGCGCACGCGGGCTCAGGGTCGACAAGCCCTCCGAAGTCAAGGACGCCATCAGGGAGGCCCTGGCCATCAAGGGGCCGGTGTTCGTGGACTTCGTCGTGGACCCGGAAGAGGACGTGTACCCCATGGTGCCCGCCGGGACTGCCATCTGCAACATGCTCCTGGTATGAGGAAGAGCCGATGAGACACGCAATCTCAGTTCTCGTGGACAATGAGGCAGGGGTGCTCTCCCGGGTGGTGGGCCTGTTCTCGGGCAGGGGGTTCAACATCGAGTCCCTCTCCGTGGCCCCCACCATGGACCCCACGAAATCGAAGATCGTCATCACCACCTCCGGCAACGACGCGGTGCTGGAGCAGATCAAGAAGCAGCTCAACAAGCTCATCAACGTCATCAAGGTCATCGACTGCACGGACAAGGACTACGTGGAGCGGGAGATGATCATCCTCAAGGTCAGGGCCGAAGCCGAGACCAGGGCTGAGGTCCTGCGCATCGCGGACATCTTCAGGGCAAAGGTCATCGACGTGTCGCCCAGCTCGTACACGCTGAGCCTCACGGGCGACAAGCGCAAGCTCGAGGGTTTCATCGAGATCCTCACACCCATCGGCATCGTCGACTTCATCCGCACGGGCACGGTGGTCATGGAAAGAGAAATGCAAGGAAGGAGGAAGTTGTAAACATGAACGTCTACTACGATAAGGATGCCGATCTCAAGCTCATCAAGTCGAAAAAGGTCGCGGTCATCGGCTACGGCTCCCAGGGCTTCGCCCATTCGAACAGCCTCAAGGACTCGGGCGTGGAGGTGGTGGTGGGCCTGCGCGAGGGCAGCCCCTCGAGGAAGAAGGCCGAGGGTGCGGGCCTGAAGGTCATGACCGTGTCGGAAGCGGCCAAGTGGGCCGACGTCATCATGATCCTGCTGCCGGACGAACTCCAGGCAGGGGTCTATGCTGAAGAGATCGCGCCTCACCTCAAGAAGGGCAAGTACCTGGCCTTTGCCCACGGGTTCAACGTCCACTTCGGCCAGATCGTCATCCCTGAGGGCGTGAGCTGCTTCATGGTCGCACCCAAGTCCCCGGGCCACATGGTGCGCTACGAATACACCCAGGGCAGGGGCGTGCCCATGCTCATCGCGGTCGAGGCCGACGCCAGGGGCGACACCCGTGCGGTGGCGCTCTCGTACGCCTGCGCCATCGGCGGGGGCAAGGCGGGTATCCTCGAGACCACGTTCAAGGAAGAGACCGAGACCGACCTCTTCGGCGAGCAGGCAGTGCTCTGCGGCGGCACCACCGCGCTCATCAAGGCCGGGTTCGAGACCCTGGTGGAGGCGGGCTACGCGCCCGAGATGGCCTACTTCGAGTGCCTCCACGAGCTCAAGCTCATCGTGGACCTCATCTACGAGGGCGGCATCTCGAACATGCGCTACTCCATATCGAACACGGCCCAGTACGGCGACATCACCAGGGGACCCATGGTCGTGGACGAGAACGTGAAGGAGACCATGCGCGACATCCTGAAGGACATCCAGGACGGGGTGTTCGCCCGGGAGTGGATCCTCGAGAACAAGGCAGGACGCCCGGTGTTCAACGCGCTCACGAAGAAGGACGAGGCCCACGGCATCGAGAAGGTGGGCGAAAAGCTCAGGGCCATGATGCCCTGGATCTCGAAGGACCGCAAGGTCAACAAAAAGGAGAACTAGGTGACGATACGCAGGGAAGGGTACCCGTTCATCATCGGGGCGGCGCTGGTTTCCGTCGTCCTGGCCATGATGGGCCTGGGCGTGGTCGGCCTGATCCCGGTGGCCTTCGTGACGTGGTTCTTCCGCGACCCGGAGCGGGCCGTGCCCCTGGGCGACGACCTCGTGGTTGCCCCGGCCGACGGCACGGTGCTCGACGTCGAGGAAACCACCGAGGAGCGGGTGGGGCGGTGCACCAAGGTGCCCATCTTCATGTCGGTCTTCAGCGTGCACGTGAACCGCGCCCCGGTGAGCGGGAAGGTGATCGACAAGATCTACAAAAAGGGTACGTTCCACGTCGCGAGCCTTGGTAAGAAAACAGACGCGAACGAACGCATGATACTCTATATCGAGAACAAAGACGGCATCTACCGGGTCGATCAGGTGGCGGGCCTCGTGGCCAGGCGCATCATCTGCTTCCCCGAGGTGGGTGACACGGTGGAGGCGGGCCAGAGGATCGGGCTCATCCGGTTCGGGTCGCTCCTGGAGTGCTGGATGCCTGCGCCCGTCAAGGTGCAGGTGAAGAGGGGCGACAAGACGTCCGCGGGACTGACCCTCATAGGGAGGAAAGAGAGATGAACAGGAAGCACCGGCATTTGAACAAGGAAGAAAAGAAGAAGCGCTCGGTCCCGTTCCTGCCCAACTTCATCACCACCATGAGCCTCTTCTGCGGGTTCTACTCCATATCGTTCTCGCTCAAGGGCAACTTCTACATGGCGGCGGTGCTCATCCTCGTCGCCGGCATCATCGACGGCCTCGACGGGCGCGTCGCCCGGGCCACCAACACCACCTCGGCCTTCGGCAAGGAGTACGACTCCCTGTCCGACGTGATCGCCTTCGGCGTGTCGCCGGCCATCATGGCCTTTCTCTGGCAGGTGAACCAGTTCGGCCGCCTGGGCTTCATCGCGGCCTTCCTGTTCGTGGCCTGCGGGGCCCTGCGCCTTGCCCGGTTCAACACCGACGTCTCGGGCGACGGCTCGAACTTCACCGGGCTGCCCATCCCCATGGCGGCAGGCGCCGTGTCGAGCATCGTGCTCCTGTCCGACGTGGTGGGGTCCATCCCGTCCCTGGCGGTCCTGTTCGCCATGTACGTGCTGTCCTTCCTCATGGTGAGCACGGTCAAGTACCCGAGCTTCAAGCACGTGTCCTACATCAAGGCCCACCCCTTCCAGCTTCTGGTGGCAGGCCTGCTCCTGCTGGCGGTCGTGGCGTACAAGCCCGAGGTCATGATCTTCGCGCTGGCCATGGTGTTCATCGTGGGGGGGCCGATCGTGAATGCAATTGCGCTCGCACGCGTGCGGGCGCGTGAACGGAAGCAGCTGATGAAAGGTGTGGAGCATGAGCACGTCGCAGGGAAAAATCATCATATTTGACACCACTCTCCGGGACGGGGAGCAGTCCCCGGGGGCGAGCATGGACGTCCACGAGAAGGTGCTCGTGGCCAAGCAGCTCGAGGCCCTGGGGGTAGACAAGATCGAGGCGGGGTTCCCCATCTCCTCGCCCGGGGACTTCGACGCGGTCCAGGCCGTGGCGGGCGAGATCAGGAAGTCGATGATCGTGGGCCTGTGCAGGGCCAAGGAGCTGGACATCCGAACCGCCTGGGACGCGGTGAAGGAGGCCAGGATCCCGGGGCTGCACACCTTCATAGGCACCTCGGACATCCACCTGAAGTACCAGCTCAACATGAGCAAGGACGAGGTTCTGAAATCCGTTGAGGAGTCCGTGGGCCTGTGCCGGTCCCTGTGCAGGGACGTGGAGTTCTCGGCCATGGACGCGACGCGCTCGGACTGGGACTTCCTCGTTGACGTCTACACCACGGCCATCGCGGCGGGGGCCAACACCATCAACGTCCCGGACACGGTGGGCTACACCAACCCCCAGGAGTTCTTCAACCTCATCACCCACCTCAAGAAGAGGGTGAAGAACATCGACAAGGCCGTCATCGCGGTCCACTGCCACAACGACCTGGGCATGGCCACCGCCAACTCCGTGTCCGCGGTCATGGCGGGCGCGCGCCAGATCGAGTGCACCATCAACGGCATCGGCGAGCGCGCGGGCAACACCTCGCTGGAAGAGGTGGTCATGATCTTCGACGTCCGCAAGGACCTCTACAAGCTGAGCACCAACATCGACACCACCCACCTCTACCCCGCGAGCCGGCTCGTGTCGCACATCACGGGCATACCCGTGCAGCCCAACAAGGCCATCGTGGGGGCGAACGCCTTTGCCCACGAGTCGGGCATCCACCAGGACGGCTACCTCAAGGAGCGCTCCACCTACGAGATCATGACCCCCGAGGCCATCGGCTACGGCAAGACCAACCTCGTGCTGGGCAAGCATTCGGGCAGGCACGCGCTCTCCAAGCGCCTCGAGGCCCTGGGCTACCGCCTCTCCGAAGACGACGTGAGCAAGGTGTTCCGGCGGTTCAAGGAGATCTCCGACAAGAAGAAGGAGATCTTCGACGCGGACATCGAGGCCATCGTCATCGAAGAGATCTACCGCGTGCCGGACAAGTACGAGCTCAAGCACGTGAACGTGAGCTCCGGCACGGTCTCCACCCCGTCCGCCACCGTGGTGCTCGCCGTGGAGGGCGAGGAGATCAAGGAGTCGCGGTTCGGGAACGGCCCCGTGGACGCCCTCTACAAGACCATCATCCACATGACCGGGTTCGACGCCGAGCTCAAGCGCTTCTCCGTGAGCTCCATCACGGGCGGCACCGACGCCCAGGGAGAGGTGACTGTGGAGCTCATGGACCGCGGCGTGGTGTCCATGGGGCAGGGCGCTGACCCGGACATCCTCGTGGCCTCGGCAAAGGCCCTCGTCAACGCCATGAACCGGATGGAGTTCCTGAAGAACAGGAAGTCAAAGGACCATCCGCATCTGTAGTCAAGGGAGAACCTCCATTGGAAATGACCATTGCTGAAAAGATCCTCGCCGCGCACACGGATGCGGACGGGATCGCACCGGGCGACATCATCAAGGTCCGGGTGGACGTGGCCCTGGCCAACGACATCACGGCGCCCATCGCCATCAGGGAGTTCGAGGCCGCGGGGGCCAACCTCGCGGACCCGGACATGGTCGTGTTCGTGCTCGACCACTTCACCCCCAACAAGGACATCGCCAGCGCCAACCAGTGCAAGATGGTGCGGGACTTCGCCTCCAGGTGCGGGGTCAGAAACTTCTTCGACGGCGGGGAGGCGGGCGTTGAGCACGCCCTGCTGCCGGAAAAGGGCCTCGTGGGCCCGGGCGACCTCATCATCGGCGCGGACAGCCACACCTGCACCTACGGCGCCCTGGGCGCCTTCGCCACGGGCGTGGGGAGCACGGACCTGGCCGCCGCCATGCTCACGGCGAGCGCCTGGATGAAGGTGCCCGAGAGCATGAAGTTCGTCTTCAAGGGCAAGCTCAATCCCTGGGTGGGGGGCAAGGACCTCATCCTCTACCTCATCGGCAAGATCGGCGTGGACGGAGGGCTGTACCGCGTGCTGGAGATCGAGGGCCCCGCGATCGAGAAGCTCGACGTGAGCAACCGGCTCACCATCTCCAACATGGCCATCGAGGCAGGGGCCAAGGCAGGGATCATCAAGGCCGACGACAAAACCCTCGATTACGTGAAGGGCAGGGCGCGCCGGCCGTACACGGTTTTTGAGAGCGATCCGGGCGCGCGCTACGCCTCGGTCACCGAGTTCGACTGCGCGGACATCGAGCTGCAGGTGGCCTTCCCGCACCTGCCCGAGAACGCGAAGGGCATCAGCGAGGTGGGGGAGGTGAGGATCGACCAGGTCATCATCGGCTCCTGCACCAACGGCAGGATCGAGGACCTGCGGGAGGCGGCCAGGGTCATGAAGGGCCAGAAGGTCTCGAAGGGCGTGCGGTGCATCGTGATGCCGGCAACACCCGAGATCTACCTCCAGGCGGAGAACGAAGGGCTCGTGAAGACCTTCCTCGAGGCAGGCGCCATCATGGGACCGCCCACCTGCGGGCCGTGCCTGGGCGGACACATGGGCATCCTCGCCAAAGGCGAACGGGCGGTCGCCACCACGAACCGGAACTTTGTGGGGCGCATGGGTGACACGGCGAGCGAGGTCTACCTCGCGGGGCCGCCCGTTGCCGCGGCCTCGGCCGTCACGGGCAAGATCTCGTCGCCAGAGGAGGTGGAGTCATGAAGTTCGAAGGCAAGGTCTACCGGTTCGGCAACGACGTGGACACCGACGCCATCATCCCGGCCCGCTACCTGAACACCTCGGACCCCGAGCACCTCGGGAAGCACTGCATGGAGGACGCCGACCCCTCGTTCGCCTCGAAGGTCAGGAAGGGCGACATCATCGTGGCGGGCAAGAACTTCGGCTGCGGCTCGTCCAGAGAGCACGCGCCCATCGCCATCAAGGCCTGCGGCGTGAGCTGCGTCATCGCGTCGAGCTTTGCCCGGATCTTTTTCCGCAACTCCTTCAACATGGGGCTGCCCATCTTCGAGTCCGACGAGGCCTCTGCGGAGATCAAAGAGGGCGACACGGTGGAGGTGGACGCGGCGAGCGGCCTCATCAGGGACCTGACCACGGGCAGGGAGTACCGGGCGCGTCCCATTCCCCCCTTCATGCAGGAGCTCATCGCCGACGGCGGTCTCATGGAGCACATCCGCAAGACGGGCGGGATCTAGAGGGACAGGGAAGGACTTGCGGGCTCGAAGCATCTCGGCAGCCCGCTTCGAGCACGCACCACTCGCGGCCCTTGATGGCCGCGATTTTCTTTTTCGCGGCACGCGAACATAATGAGGTACTAAGGCGGGTCGAGAACGCAGGCGGCCGGCTGCAGAAAGGCACAGGAGAGCAGGATGCCGAAAGGATACCGCATCGCAATCGTGGGCGCATCGACGCCGGTGGGCAAGGAGATCGTGAAGATACTCGAGGAGCGGGCCTTCCCTGCCCTCGAGGTCGTGGCCCTGGAGGCCAGGGGGGCCATGGAGGGCCACGGGGCGCTCCTGGAGCTGGACATCCCGGTCAGGACTCTGGAGGAAGGCACGTTCAAGGGGTTCGATCTCGCCTTCTTCGCCTCGGGGCCCAGGGTCAGCATGGATTTTGCCCGGCAGGCCCGGAGCGAGGGCGCGGTGGTCATCGACCTGAGCGTGGCCTTCCGGATGGACCGGGAGGTCCCCCTCGTCATACCCGAGATCAATCCAGAAGACGCCCTTTCCCACCGGGGCATCATCGCCTGCCCGTCGGCCGGGGCGATCCAGATGGCCCTCGTGCTCGTGCCCATCCACCGGAAGGCCGTTGTCAGGAGGGTCGTGGCCAGCACCTACCAGGCGGTCTCTGACGCCGGGGAAGGGGCCATGAACGAGCTCACCGAGCAGATCACCGAGCTGTTCAACTTCCAGGAGGCCGCCTCGTCGGTGTTCCAGCACCAGATCGCCTTCAACGTCATCCCCCAGGTGGGCGTGTTCCTCGAGAGCGGGTACTCGAGCGAAGAGACGGGCGTCATGGCGGAGATGAGGAGGATGCTCGGCGACGGCCTGAGGATCAGCGTCACCACTGCCCACGTGCCCGTGTTCTATGCCCACTCCCAGTCGCTGGCAGTGGAGACCGAAAAGAAGGTCTCCGCCGCCGAGGTGAAGCGGCTGCTCAAGGGCGCCCCGGGGGTGAAGGTGGAGGACAAGCCCTCGGCCGGGGTCTACCCCCTGGCGGTCTATGCCGCGGGCAAGGACGAGTGCTCCGTGGGCAGGATCAGGGAGGACCAGTCCGCGGACAACGGCATCGCCCTGTGGTCGGCCATGGACAACGTGCGCAAGGGCGCAGCGCTTAACGCGGTGCAGATCGCCGAGCTCGTGATCGGCGGCAGATGAGATCCGGGGGGCGCAGGTGAGGGTCACGCTCGGCCAGTATCTGCCCGGGGACTCGTTCGTCCACCGGACCGACCCGAGGGTGAAGCTGTTTCTCATGGGGCTCGGGATCGGGACCGCCTTCCGGATGGACAGCCCTGTTGAGCTCGCCATCTTTTCCCTGGTGTGCGCATTGCTGGGCCTGCTCTCCCGGGTGCCGTTCGGCAGGCTCCTGTCGGGCCTGAGGCCCTTTTTGTGGCTCTTCGCGTTCACCGCGCTCCTCCACGTGTTCATGACCCCGGGCGACCCGATAGCCTGGGTTCCCAACGCCACCTGGGAGGGTCTGGAGGGCGGCATCCGGGTGGGCCTTCAGCTCGTGTTCGCCATCTGGCTCTCCACCCTGACCACGCTCACCACCTCTCCGCTGGACATGGTCTGGGCCATGGAGTGGTACATGAGGCCCCTGAAGTATCTGAAGGTGCCGGTGGACGAGATCGCGCTCCTCATCATGCTGGCCATCCGGTTCATCCCCATCCTGTTCGAGGAGACGGACCGCATCCTCAAGGCCCAGAAGGCCCGGGGCGTGGATATCGAGTCGGGGTGGATATTCCGGAAGGTGCGTTCGCTCGTGCCCATCCTCGTGCCCCTGCTCCACGGGGTGTTCCGGCGGGCCGACGACCTGGCGGTGGCGCTCACGCTGCGGGGCTACTCCCCGGGCATCGAGCGCACGAAGATGAAGGTGATGAAGGCGCATGGCCGGGACTTCCTGTCGCTGGCCCTGGCAGGCAGCGTCTTCCTGGCGCTCATCTGCTTTTGAGGCGCTCCGCTTCCCTTCAGCCCCGTCCTGAACACGGCGGCCGTGCACTCCATGGCCCTGGACTGCTCCTGGAACACGGGGACTCTGCCCTGCCTCGAGGTACGAGGGGGCCCATGAAAGATGAGGTTCCTCCAAGTTGTGCATGATCTGCGGGCCTTATGATGGCTGCCGGCAGAGAGGGTACGCTCAGCTGCCATTTATCCTGGATGGCCCCGGGGAAGGGTCGGAATCACGCCGATGTCTGACACTCAGGTCAAAAAAGATTGACTTTGCCCAATGATTTCGATCATGAATGATGAAGACCTGTGCACGGCACCATGCGGACAGGAAAAACATTCGTGCGATGGAGGAGGGTTTCCATGGAGATCAAGAAGGTATGCGTTCTGGGAGCGGGGCTGATGGGCAGCGGGATCGCGCAGGTGTGCGCCCAGGCGGGGTACAGGGTGGCCATGCGGGACATCGAGCAGCGCTTCATCGACGGCGGCATGAACACGATCAGAAAGAACCTCGCAGGTGACGTGAAGAAGGGCAGAAAGACGCAGGAGGATGCGGACGCCATCCTGTCCCGGATCACGCCCACCCTCGATCTGAAGGAAGCTGCGGGCGACGCGGACGCCGTCGTGGAGGTGATCATCGAGGTCATGGACATCAAGAAGAGTGTCCTCAGGGAGCTCGACGGGATCGCCCCTCCCCACTGCCTGTTCTTCAGCAACACCTCGGGCCTGAGCCTCACCGAGATGGCATCGGTCACGAGCAGGCCGGACAAGTTCATCGGCACGCACTTCTTCAACCCCGTGCCTGTGATGAAGCTCCTCGAGATCATCAGAGGGTACGAGACCTCGGACGAGACCCTTCAAACGGCGCTCGACTGGGGGAAGAAGATCGGCAAGGACTGCATCGTGGTGAAGGAGGCCCCGGCATTCGTGGTGAACAGGGTGCTGGTCTCCATGATCAACGAGGCCTTCTTCGTCTTGGGCGAGGGGCTTGCCAGCGCCGAAGACATCGACAAGGGCATGGTCCTCGGCTGCAACCACCCCATAGGCCCCCTGGCCCTGGCGGACCTCGTGGGGCTCGAGACGCTGCTCCATGTCATCGAAGGACTGCACAGGGAGCTGGGCGACAAGTACCGCCCCGCGCCCATGCTCGTCCAGCTCGTCCGCGCCGGCCGCTACGGCAGGAAGACGGGCAAGGGCGTGTACGACTACACGTCCTAGGGTCCTTGTCCGGGGAAACCGGGGGCGCGTATTCTCCGCCCCCTATTCGAGGCCCTTTCATGAAGGCTGAAGGGAACCGGAGGGGTTTCTCGGGAGGACAGGTGCGATGCCCCTCCTCAGCCCCTTGTTCAGGGGCAGGGGGTGGGGGTGCCGAAGACGTGGGCAGGCGTTCCGGGCTTGTGTATGGTGATGGTGACCGACTCCTCCCGGCGCTTCCCCTCGTAGACGTTCCAGTCGTAGGCGATGCCTTCGGCAAGCGCGTCGCGGATGACCCCGCTGGACACGTAGCCCGCGGACCGCGCCTGGTAGCAGACCCGGGTCGCGTCGGGGTAGACCGCGAGGAACCTCTCCATGGCCGACCTGGTGGAGATGCCTTCCCTGGTGCGGTACGCCGAGGAACTCACGAGGATCTCCTCCACGAGGTCGCCCGCGTATCTGAGGATGAACCCTTCGTACTGGTCCCCTGACTTCATGGACAGCACGGGCCTCCCTGCATGCTTCTTCACCTCTTCGCGTGACATGCCCAGGGTGATCTCGCCTACGCCCGTGCCGGGGCGGATGAGGTGGGGATCGATGCGGGGGGCGGCGTCGCTGAGGAATTCCATGAGGAGCGGGGTGACGGTGTCCCTGCATTCCTGGTGGGAGTTGTGGCCGCACCTGTCCAGGATCCTCAGGTCCGAGCCGCTGATGCTCGCGCTCAGCCTCCGGCCTTCCTCCGGGGTGACCCAGGTGTCGGCCTTGCCCCAGATGATGAGGGTGGGCCTCCGGATCTTCTCGTACTCCCGGGCAGCGGCGTAGAACCCGGGCGAGTAGAACTGCTTCTGCATGCTCACGAGGGTCTTTGCGTAGCCCGGTCTGCTCATGGGGCGGGCATATTCGTTCACCATGGTCTCGCTCACCTGGTTGCTGTCGTAGAAGGCATCCTCGAGCCCCATCCGCACGGTGAAGGGACCGCCGTAGTTCGCGGCGATGAACTCGGCGCCCGGCAGCTTCAGGAGCTGGATGGCAGGGGGCTTGTAGGGGATGGGGTCGATCAGCGCGAGCCTGCGGATCTTTTCGGGGTGGTTGCGCGCGATGAACAGGGCGATGCTTCCGCCTGTGCAGTGCCCCACGATGCTGAAGTCCCTGATTCCCAGCTTTTCCGTAAGGGTGACCACTGCGCGCGCCTGGTTGTCCACCGTGTACTGGTAGGGATCCGGGGGCGCGTCCGAGAGGCCATGCCCGGGCAGGTCCACCATGATCAGCCTGTTGCCCGCCCTTTTGAGGGCGAGTGCGTTCTGGTGCCAGGAATAGCTCGAGTCCGCAAACCCGTGCACAAGGACCACCGGCTCGCCTTCGCCCAGGTCGATGTAGTGCAGGGTGTAGCCCCCCATGTCCAGGGTCTTGCGGAACGGGGCCACGTCAGTGTTCCACGCCGTGTCGCCCTCCCTGACCTCATCCTTGCACGAGGCCAGCACGAAGGCTGCGAGGAAGGCGGGCAGCATGAGGCTCAAAAGGCGTCTCATCATGGCAACAAATGATATTATTATATATTTTCTCACTTTGCAACGACCTGTTCACGCGGGGGTCTGGAAGCCCTTGACACGGGAAGGGCAGCCGGTAACATGGTGATCATGGGAAACCCTTTGCCAGGGCACAAGACGAAGATCGTATGCACCATCGGGCCGGCCACGCGGGGCGAGTACAACATCAGGAGGCTCATGCTCGCCGGCATGAGTGTGGCGAGGCTCAACTTAAGCCACGGGGACCCTGCGGCCCACGCGGCGGACATCGCGAAGATCCGGAAGGTCGAAGGGGAGCTGGACAGGAACGTCCCCATCCTGGCCGACCTCCCGGGGCCGAAGATCAGGATAGGGCACCTCAAGGGCGGGTCTGCCCTGCTGCGGCAGGGCGACCGCGTCATGCTCACCCTGCGGGAGGTGGAGGGCACCTCATCGCTCATCCCCGTGCAGTTCAAGGACCTCCCGGACTGCGTCGAACCGGGGCAGAGGATCTTCCTGGCCGACGGGTTCATCCAGCTCAAGGTCCTGCAGAAGACCGCGCGCGACGTCATCTGCCAGGTGGTCATCGGCGGCACGCTCCTGTCGAAAAAGGGCATGAACCTGCCGGACTCCAGCCTCGACCTCGAGGCCGTGACACCCGCCGACCTCGAGCTCATGGCCTTCGGTCTGGAACAGGGGGTCGACATGTTCGGCCTGTCGTTCGTGAGCTCTCCGGACGACATCGAGCGGGTCCGTGCCTTTGCCCGGGAGAGGGGGAAGAGGCCTTTCCTCATCGCCAAGATCGAGCGTGCCCAGGCCCTCGAGCGCATCGACGAGATCATCGCGGCCGCCGACGGGATCATGGTCGCCAGGGGGGACCTCGGGGTGGAGATCTCCGTCGAGGAGGTGCCCATCGTGCAGAAGCAGCTCATCCTCAAGGCGAACCTTGCCGCCAAACCGGTGATCACCGCCACCCAGGTGCTCGAGTCCATGACCGAAAACACCCGGCCCACCCGGGCGGAGGTCACGGACGCGGCCAACGCGGTCTTCGACGGCACGGATGCCCTCATGCTCTCGGAGGAGACCGCCGTGGGCAGGTATCCCCTCGAGGCGCTCGAGATGCTCTCGAAGGTCGTCATGACCGCCGAGACGAGGCGGTCCACCGTGGTCTCGGGCACCGTGGTGCCGGACACCATCATGTACGCCATCGAGCTCGCCGGGAGAACGGTGGAGGACACCATCTCGCTGGATGTGATGAGGGCATCCGTGTCCCTGGGCATCCGTTCCGTGGTCGTGCCCTCGAAGCACGGGTTGACGGCCAGGAGGATCTCGCGGTTCAAGGGCGATGCCTGGATCTTCGCCCTGTGCAGCGACGAAGCGGTGGCCAGGGCCCTGTGCCTTTCCTACGGGGTCGTGCCCGTCCCCCTGGGCAGCCTCGCCTCGGACGAGGACATGGTCCTTCACCTGCGGGAAAAGGGCTGCCTGGGCCCGCGCGAGACCCTCATCCTGGTGAGGAGCGAGCCCTACAGCAGGATCGGCTCCGCCAACACGTTCAAGATCATTACCCCAGGGGAAGAGTAGCCCCATGCCGGAAGGGGCAATCCGTCAGTCAGGTCCGCCTGCCGCGGACGCCTCGATCTCTCCTGCCGGGAAGCGATTCCGTTTGTGTTGCGTTCGGATATTTTGTATAATGCATGCCTAAGATTTGAATGAGGCACGTTTTTTCACGGGGGGAAATGTCATGTCCGACGGTTTGGATATTCTGATCATCGACGACGAGAAGGAGTTGTGCGACGTCCTCTCTTCGCAAATCGAAAAGTTCTACACCTGGGGCGACGTCACCACCTGCACCGACGTGGAGAGGGCCGTCTCCTACTGTCAGAGCAGGCCGGGCAGCATCATGATCTTCGTGATCGACGTGTTCGTGGGCGAGAGCAACGGTTTTCTGTTCCTGGACGCCATTGCGGACAAGTACCCCAACTGCTACCACGACACGATCATGATTACGGGAAACGCCAACGACGACGTGGTGGACATGTGCGTGGCGTCCGGGGTGAACCACCTGCTGGAGAAGCCTGTCAGGCCTTATGCGCTGCAGCTCGCCGTGCGGTCCATCGTTTCGAAATACCTGAAGTTCGCCAAGATGCTCCTCAACGATCCCGAGTTCGCCGAGAACATCGAGCGGATCTGATGGGGGCGCCCTTTACGCATCGCAGACCTGCTGCCAGCGGTCGTAGTTCGACACCTTGGTGATGACCACCGCCATCTCGCGGGCAGCGGCGTCGAACCTCACCACCTCTCCCCAGAGGGTGAGCTTCGGGTTCTCCAGCGTCACCCTGATGGCCTTGCCCACGAGCGTATGCGCCCTGGCGGTGGAGAACCGGTTCCCGGGGTCGTCGGGCAGCGACGGGAACCTCAGGCAGAACCCGCTCCAGCTGATGTCCTTGGTCTCGGACATGAGTTTTACTCCCGTATCGCCCCTGCCGGAACGTACGAAGGCATCCCCTGTCGCCTCGATGCTGATGCTGGTCATCGCCCTGATCTTCCTGGTGCTGCGTTGATATTCCCGCTTTATCGAGTCCATCCGATCACCCCGCCGCTGGTCTGAGTGGTCCCCATTATATCAGTATCCCGGGAAACGGGCAATTGCCGGGGCCGGGTGGCGCTTTTACGCTGTTTTGGAAAAAAGGCTGTTCGCGGCGCCCCTTGCCGACCCGGGTTGGGGCAACTGGCAAGAAGCACGACCCGGCCGATACTCCGGGCTTGAATGTCTTCGCATTTGTAGATAAATAAGGTGATATGTGATAAGGGGGATGCATGGAAGTATTGGTCGCCATATTCGTTTTTCTGTCCCTGATCGGTCTCGTCTGGTTTCTCTCCAAACGTTCCCAGGACAAGGACGACGTTCACTTCATGGGCAGCATCATGAAGTCGGCCCAGGCGGGAGACCCCATCGCCCAGTACAAGCTCGCCATGATGTACTACGAGGGAAAGGGTACCCCCCGGGATGATGCCGAGGCCGCGAAGTGGTTCCTCCAGGCTGCCCAGCAGGACCACATCGAGGCGCAGTACACCCTGGGGATCATGTACGAGAAGGGCGAAGGCGTGCCCAGGGACGACGACCATGCCTACAAGTGGTTCTCCATGGCCGCGCGTCAGGGCTATGCCAGAGCGCGGGTCATGCTCGAGTCGGACAAGTGGGTGAGCTACGCCCAGGCCAGGCTGCCCAAGGGATCGCAGCCGCAGCCCGGAGGGGATGCGCCGGACGTGACCCATGAGCAGATCGAGGAGTACACCCGCAAGGCCGAGGCAGGGGACGTGGACGCGCAGTACAACCTGGGCATCATCCACTATCACGGCGAAGGCGTGCCCAGGAACTTCGAGGAGGCCCTGGTCTGGTTCCTCAAGGCCGCCGAGCAGAACGACGCGGACGCCCAGTACAACCTGGGGTTCATGTACGGCAGGGGCGAGGGGGTCAAGAAAGACCACGACCAGTCCGTCGCATGGTTCACCAAGGCAGCGGAGCAGGGCCACACCGGCGCGCAGGAGATCCTCGAGAAGATGGTCAGGAAGGCCCGGGCCTGAGCATGTCCTTCCCGCCAGCCCGGCCCGGCGTCCCCGGGCCTTGAGCGGTTCCCATGGCAAAGAGCGCGAAAAAATTCTACGCCGTCCTCAAGGGCAGATCCCCCGGCATCTACGGAGCCTGGTTCGGGAAGGGCGGTGCCCACGAGCAGATCGACAACTTCCCCGGCGCCCTGTACAAAGGGTTTCCCAGTCATGACGAGGCATGCTCCTGGGCCTCCTCCATGGGGTTCCCCGGGCTCCCGGACCACACCGGCTCTCCTACGCAGCGCGCCGTCGTGGAGAAAAAGCACGAGTGCGTTCCGGAGGACGGGCCCGGCGTAGTGATCTACGCCGACGGGGGGAGCATCAACAACCCGGGCCCGGGGGGATACGGGGTCGTGGTCATCGAGGACGGCAGGCGCACGGAGCTCTCCGGCGGCTACCGGCTCACCACGAACAACCGCATGGAGCTCACGGCCGCCATCATGGGCCTCAAATCACTCGGCGGAAGGAAGGTGAGCCCGGTCACGGTGTGCACCGATTCCCGCTACGTGGTGGACGGCATCATGAAGGGCTGGGCCAGGAGGTGGCGGAGAAACGGCTGGATGCGGGACAGCCGGAGCCGTGCCGAGAACATCGACCTCTGGTCCGTTCTCCTCGACCTGAGCGACACCTACAGCCCGACCTTCGTCTGGGTGAAGGGCCACGCCGGACACCGGGAAAACGAGCGGTGCGACGCCCTGGCGAAACAGGCGGCCCGAAGCCCCGACCTTCCTGCGGATTCGGCATACGAAAAAGGCGAGACAGGGGTTCTGCAGCCGACCCTGTTCTAGGCCATTTCCCGGCGGTCAGGGCCGCTATGCGGCAATGGACCGGGATGCGCTCTTTTCCTCGATCACCGTCCGGACAGGAGGCCCTGCGGCGGGGTGCACGGCCGGGACCTTTTCCTTCCGGGACGCGCTGCGTTTCCTCCCCCACAGGCCGGACAAGGCCATGAGCCCGAGGCCGGCGAGGACCATGGTGACGGAGAGGGAGCCCGCAGGGACCATGTCCCGAGACCAGACCTCTTCCAGCAGGCTGCCCCGGGAATCCGACACCACGGGGAAGACGCGTGAGGTGCCGTCTTTGTCCAGGGTGATGCACAGGGTGCCCGGATCGATGGAGCAGGCCATGTCCTGGCTTCCGGGCCATACCGTGGCGAAGAGGTTCATGGTGGCCAGCTCCCGGAGCCAGCGGTCCTCTTGCGGACCGGGGATTGCGGGCACGTCCGTGCGCAGGACATCCTCAGGGGCAGCGCCCTGATGGAGGGCGGGTGCGCTGAAGTGCGGCACCCCGGCTCCGGGGCCTGCGTCCTGGTGGAAGCTCAAGCCCGGCAGAACCAAGGGGTACATCCCTGTGCAGATAGCAATCGCGCAAACCTGTACGATCAGCCGTTTCATGGTGACGACAATCTCCCTGTCAAACAGACCGTGCACTACCGAAACCTTGCCCTGAACAAGCCCGCAGGCTTAAAAAAACAGTTCACGTCCAACTGGGTACTTATTGATCACAGAAAGGTGCTTTTGTCAAATTTATTGAATGGTTATAAGGAAGCCCCGTGATCGGGCACGGAGATGTGCCCTGGGTCAGGAGGGAGGGTTCATTCCTGGCAGAGCTTCTCCCATGCGGAGTCGTTCGAGGTGCTGACGACCTGCAGGGCGCCTTCCCCCTTGACGTGGTCGACCCTGATGAGGGCGCAGGTCACGGTCAGGGACTGGGAGGGGAACATGACCCTCACGTGGGCGCCCAGGTAGTCGTTGATCTGGGCGGGCTTGAGGAACTGGAACACACCCGGGGCGACCAGGCACATGCCGCCGATGCTGACGTCCTTTGCGTAGCCCCTGCCGTTCAGATGGATGCCCATCTTGAGCAGGGCCGTGACCTTCACCTTTTTCCGGTGGTGCCGCCGCCGCTCATTATTATCTCCATACAATTCCATCTCAACCTGACTCCCTTGCGCATCTGAAACGGGGTGCGCCTCCCCGACAACCTGACTGATATTCTCCCTCTACCCCTATCTCAAACAGCACGCCGGTGCAAGACTCAAGGCGGGACGTCTCACGGGACGAAGTC
Organism: Deltaproteobacteria bacterium; assembly: GCA_035352355.1. Taxonomy (GTDB): domain Bacteria; phylum Desulfobacterota; class Desulfomonilia; order UBA1062; family UBA1062; genus Phosphitivorax. The sequence continues at coordinate 85,623 of DAOPXM010000010.1, forward strand.
GTCGCCGAAGATGGGGAGGATGAGCTGGCCCGGCCTTCGAAGCCTGCGCTCCGGAGCCTCGAAACCCGATACCGTGACCCCCAGGAGCCTCACCTTCCGCACCCCTGCCTCGGTCTCCCTGAGCAGGTATTCCGCGTGCCTCATGATCTCATCGGCCGAATCGATCATCCGCTCAAGGGTCAGGCTCCGGGTGATGCTCTGGAAGTCGTCGTACTTGAGCTTCAGCGTGACGGTCCTGGCCTTGAGCCCCTTGCGCTCGAGGGTCACGGAGACATCGGCTGCCAGCTCCGCCAGGATGGACACCATGGACCCGAGGTCGCCCGTGTCCTCCTCGAGGGTGACCTCCCTGCCGATGGACTTCCTGACCCTCACGGGCATCACGGGCCGGGTGTCCACACCCAGCGCGATGCTGTGGAAGTAGGCCCCGGCCTTGCCGAAGATGGCCACCAGCTCGGCCTCGGTGAACTTCAGGAGATCGGCGCCAGTGCGGATCCCCAGGGAAAGCATCCGCTCTTCCGTGACCCTGCCCACCCCGTGGAACTTGCCGATGGGGAGGTTGTCGATGAAGGCGCGCGCATCCTCGGGCCTCACCACGGTCAGCCCGTCGGGCTTGCGGAAATCCGATGCGGACTTGGCCAGGAACTTGTTGTAGGACACGCCGGCGGAAGCGGTGAGGCAGGTCCTCTCCCTGATCTCGGCGCGTATGAGCTGGGCGATCCTGGTGGCCGATGCCAGGCCCTTGCGGTTCTCCGTTACGTCGAGGAAGGCCTCGTCCAGGGACAGGGGCTCCACGAGGTGAGTGTATTCGTGGAAGATCTCCATGACCTGCGAGGATACCTCGTGGTACACGGCGAACCGGGGAGGAAGGAAGACCGCGCCGGGGCAGAGCTTTTTGGCCTGCGAGGAGGCCATGGCTGAATGGATGCCGTACCTGCGCGCCTCGTAGGAGCACGCCGCGACCACGCCCCTTCTCCGGGGGTCTCCCCCGACGATGACGGGTCTGCCCTTGAGCTCCGGGTTGTCCCGCTGCTCGACTGATGCATAGAAGGCATCCATGTCGATATGAATGATCTTGCGCATGCCCACCGCCCCTTACGCCGCATCAGTCTACACCGCCCGGCCTGGGGAATCAACGGCCGGCAGGACCGGCGCTAGCCGCGGAACAGGGCCAGGAACGGCCCCGGGACAGGGGTCTCGAAGCGCAGCACCTCGGAGGTGACGGGGTGCCTGAAGGACAGGACCCTGGCATGGAGGGCGAGGCGGTTGAGCGACGAGCTCGTGGAGCCGTACTTCCTGTCCCCCACGATGGGGTGCCCCAGGTCCTGCATGTGGATGCGGATCTGGTTCTTCCTCCCCGTCTCCAGCCGCACCTCGAGCAGGGTATGGCGCTGGCTCCGCCTGAGCACCTTGTAGTGGGTCACGGCCCTCTGGCCGCCGTTGGGGGTCGGGCTGGAGACCATGTTCAGGGCCTTGTTTTCCTTTAGCCAGGACACGACGGTGCCCTGGTCCTTCTCGACCGCGCCTTCCACCGCCACCACATAGGTGCGCTCCAGGACGTCGTGCTGCCAGGAGCCCTGCAGCTCCTCCTGGATCTGCTTGGACTTGGCGAACATCATGAGCCCCGAGGCGTCCTTGTCCAGGCGGTGCACCACGAAGATCCTCGCCTTCCTGTTGATCTTCTTGGTGGAATCGCTCAGAATGCGGTAGGCGGTGCGCTCCTTTTCCTTGTCCGTGGCAATGGACAGCAGGCCCGGGGCCTTGTCGACAACGATGAGCCAGGGGTCTTCGAACACGATCTTCAGGCCCTTGAGCAGGCTTTTCTGCTGCACCTTCGAGAAGTTCACGACTACCTGCTGGCCGGGCTTCAGGGGGTGGTCGAACTGGGTCACGGCCTTGTGGTCCACCGACACCTGGTGGTGCGCCAGGAGGGATTTTACTGTGGTGCGGCTCTTGCCAGGCAGTGACCCGAGCAGGAACTCCAGGAGCCCGGAAGGCTCGGAGACGGTGAGAAAGGTCTGCTTCGCCTTTCCCTGGATCCGTTTTGTCTCACCGCGCCGCTCCTTCATGGCCCCCCCTATTTTCACGTATTCGATACCCTCTATCAGGTCTGCCCTGGTTTTGTAAGGAGAAAAACGCCGTTGGACGGGGTAAGGCCCTTGGGCAGCCCCTTCAACGCTTCGGGGCGGCCTGCCGGGCCCTGAGCTTGGCATCGATGAACTGGCCGTGCTCGAGGTGGAGCAGGTTCGAGATGGTGCGCACGAGGAAGTCTTCATACTTGTCGAGGGTGCCGTCGGCGAAGATCACCCTCCAGACCATCTCCACCACCTTCACCTTCTCCTCCTCGGAGAAGTGCCTGTTGATGGCGCTGGTGAACTGCCAGAGGTCGATGCTCCCCTTGAGCTGCGCCCGGGCTATGTCCATGACGGCCTCTGCCTCGGCCTCGTCGAGTCCGTACTCTGCCGTGAGGATGGTGACGATGCGGCCTTTCTCGTCTTCGGTGAAGGACCCGTCGATGAGGGCGATCTCCAGCAGCAGTGCCGTGGTTGCCACGAGCGCCCGGTGCTCCGAGGCCCCCTCGTCGGCCTCTGCCCGGGATTCCCGGGAGATGCCGAGCATCTTTTTCACGAGATCGATCATGACTTCGAGAAGAACTCCCTGATGATCCGGGTAACCTGCTGCGGCTGTTCCATGGGGATGAGGTGGCCTGCGCCCTCCATGAGGATGTACTTGCCCCCGGGTATCAGGGAGGTGGCCTTCCTGAGGTCGATGAACGCCCTGTTCTCGCTTTCCGAGCCTTCGATGACCAGGGCGGGACAGCTCACCTCGGGGAGGAGCGGCCAGGGGTCGAAGTGGTTGCCCCCCATGAACAGGGACGCTTCGCGCCTGGGCGAGCACGCCAGGGTGAGACCGCCCGCATCCCCCTCCCTGAACCCGTACTCGAGGTACAGGGAGAGCATCTCGTCGTCCCAGCTCTTGAACAGGGACCGGGACCTCAGGTAGGAGAGGGCCTCCTCCCGGTCGCGCCAGGTGTCCCTGCGCTTGATGGATCGCGAGGCCAGGGGGTGCTGGTCCACGGTGATGGTCATCCGGTAGAAGTCCTGGGGCAGGAAGATGGGCTCGAAGAGCACGATGCCTTCGGCGTCGATGCCGAAGGCGGCATGGGCGAGGGTGAGCACGGTGGCACCCATGGAATGGCCCACGAGCCCGGGCTTCTCGATTCCGAGCCTGGTACAGAAGATCGCGAGGTCCTCGGCGATCCGCATCCAGCTCAGCCCCCCCTTTTCCGGGTCGCTCTCCCGGTGGTCGCAGAAGTAGGGCGCCACGATACGCCACTCCTTCGAGAGCTTCCGGGCGATGGGGTGCCACAGCCAGGGCAGGAACCCGGTGGCGTGCATGAGGATGAGGGTGGGGCCGTCGCCTTCGTAGAGGAGATAGGAGAGATCCGTGTCTCCGATATCCTGCACGAGGACCTGGGGCATTCTGTTCTCTGTCATTATTTCCTGCTCCTTCACGTCATCATGATCGCGGCCATGCCCACGGGGCTTCAGCACTGTGCCATAGTTACCGCAAATACGGGCGCATGTCCAATGTCTCATACGCCCGGGCCGTCGGAGATGGGGAAGGGATTCATGTTTTTCCCCGCCGCCTCTGGACAGGAAGGAGAAAGAAGGGCAGGCATCGATCCCCACGATCCCGGCTCCGTCGAGTACCACGACCGCATCAGGAGGCTCGAGGCCGGCCGGATCGAGGCCTTCGCGGCCCACGGCCCGGTGAGGACGTTCAAGCGGGTCTTCAGGGACTGCACTTGGGACACCATCTACCGGGAAAGGCTCCAGCCCCTGCTCTGGGAGACCGTGGGAGCGGGCTGAGTGCATAAGCGTCCCCCATCGGGGACGCTGCCCATGACGTCCGCCCCGGGGCCTACTTCTTTCCCATCATCTGATTGGCGGCCTTCCGGATGGCCTCGAGGCGGTAGTCCTGCAGGGTGAAGACGTACGGCGAGCCTGAGGAGACGGCCGGGGTCCTGCCTTCACGCTTCGAATAGAGGCTGAAGGTGTGCTCGCTCGACCCGGTGAGGGTGATCGTGACCTCCGGCGAAACCAGAGACTCCTTCTTCAGGTCATCGAGAAACTCGCTGCACTCGAGGCTGCTCAGGCTGGAGAGCAGCAGGTCCACCTCGTCCTTCGGCGCCTCCCTGCCTGCCTTGTCCACCCAGGAAGCGGGCGTGCCGGGCTTGTCCTTGGGCTCCTGCTTCGTGAGGACGGCCGTTGTCCTGCCCGTGACGATGCTCACCCTGGCGATGTCGTCCACGGGAAAGCTCAAGACCCTCCTGTCCCTGAAGGAGGCCTCGTTCCCCTGGAAGTCTTCCCGGTACACCTCCACGGCCTGGTAGACGTTCCCGTAGCCGGGGACCATGACAAAGGCGTGGCGCCCCGAGGGTGCGGCCTTGCCGATATCGACCTGGCGGATAACCCTGGTGCCCTCGGACGCCTTCACCGTGACCTTCTCCTTGTCGCCAAGCTCGTAGCGGCCGTAGTTCTTCGAGTCGGATACGAGGTCCGTCAGCGTCAGGGCGCTTATGCTCCGGAGCATCTTTTCCACTTTCCGGGAATCGGCCGGGAAGCCCTCCGGACCGACTGTCCAGTCCTTGCCCTTCCTGGTCAGAAGCACTCCCTGGCCGGCCGAGGAGATCTCGATGGAGGTTATGGCGGCGGTGTCGACCTTGTGAAGCTCAGGCACCTCGTAGTGCACCCGGTCGGTGCGCTTGAGGAGGAGATACGCGCCCAGCCCGAGGATGACAGCCAGCAGGATGACGATCTCGATCTTTTTCTTCATGAGGCCCTCCTGGCGAACATGAGCTCGATGCGCTTCTTGCGGATGCGCCTCCTCACCCACGCGAGCAGCCCGACGGCCGCGATGAGGGCGGGCACGCCCGCGATGTTGAAGTACTTGATGAACATCTTGGAGCGGGCCTGGATGTCATCGAGGGGGTTGATGGTCAGGGTCTTGCTCCTCAGCAGGGAGATGTCCACTCGGTCATTGAGCACGTCGAGCATGTTCATGACAAAGGTCGCCCCAGGGTTCTGGGTGCTCGTGTCGAGGAGGTTGTTGGCAAGGATCTGGGAGGACCCGATGAGGAAGATCCTGCCCGGCTTCGTGCTTTTGGGCAGGAAAGTCCCGGCCTCGGTGACGGCGGCTGCCGCGGCGCTTGCCGGGTCCTTGACCCCGGGCTCTTCCTGGCCGGCATCGGCCGCCAGGGGCTTCTCCGGGATGGGCTTGCCGGTAAAGTAGCTCTTGAAGCTCCCTTCGAGGAGGTAGGCCAGAGGCCTGCTCCGCATCTCCTTGTCGGATTTCGGAGGCTTGATGTACATGGGGTTGAGCACGATGCTGTCGCGCATCTCCCACGACCGCTCCGAAGACGAAAAGAGCCTCAGTGCCCGTGCTTCGTGCTGGGCCAGCTTGCCCTCGTCGATGGCCACGGGCGACGACGCCAGCGTGATCAGGGTCTTGATGTTCCTCATGTAGGGGAGCTCGGTGTTGATGTTCTTCTCCTGGATGATGGGCGCGAAGGGCACGTCCTGCTCTCCCCCGCCGTACTCCACGGGCAGGCGCTGCTTGTAGCACTTCTCGTCGAGCACGATGGCGTCCTCGACCCTGGCGCCGTAGTGGACGAGCAGCTTCTCGAGGCCCGTGTTCACGGGCATGAACTGGCTCTGTTGCGCAAACGGGCTCCCGGGCTGGCCGTACTGCACCTCCTGGAACCGGTCGAGGAAGACAGCGAGGCTGGTCCCCTGCATGAGGGCCTGGTCGATCTGGTAGAGCTCCCAGTCACTGAAGGGCTCCATGGGGCTGGCGATGACGAGGCTCCTGATGCCCTTCGGTATCCCCGTCTCCCCGAGCTGCACCTGCCTGAGGGTGTAGCTCTGGCTCACGAGCTCGCCGAAGTTGGCGATGGGCTCCCTCCCGGTATTGCCGGGCATGGCCGAGACCTGCAGGGTCCCGTGGTCGGCGAGGTAGCCGATGCCCTCGTTGATACCGATGACGGACTCGATGCCCTGGGAGATCATCTCGTCGAGCTCTTCGGGCTGGAAGAAGTTGTACCGGGTCCCGAACAGGGGGATGCGGTACACCTGGATCACGGGCAGCACGGACGTGTTGCTGCCGTGCTCCACGACGATGCCGATGATGCCGTTGCCGGCCTTGAGATTCGTGCCCTTGATGTCGCCCCACTGGAAGTGCATGAGGCCGTAGCGCTTCGACAGGTCCTTGATCTCGTCGAGCTCTTCCGGCTCCACAAGGGAGAAGGTGATGCGGTCGTACATCTTCTTGTTGAGCCTTCCCACGATCTCGCTCACCTGGGTCGCCAGGCCGGGCATGTCCTTGAGGCTCATGTAGGGCGCCACCTCCCGCAGGGAGGGCGAGATGTAGAGCCTGATGTCCACGGGGTCCTTGAGCTTCAGCAGGGTGCTGACCTTGTTGCCCAGCTTCATGATGGAGGTGGTGATCCGGTACTCGAGCCCGTCGGTCTCCGTGATGGTGGGGATCCGCTCCATCATGTCCCCGTGGAGGATGACCAGGCCCATGAAGGCCTTCTTGAACTTCACCTCGTCCTTTTCGATGGCCTGGATCTGCACGGGGTAGAGGCCGTAGTCCTGGGCCAGCTTGCGGTTCTCTGTGCTCTGGGCGGACCCGCCCTCGTCTTCGGGGGTCACGTCGTAGAACCGGTAGTTGAAGTTCCTGCCGCCGTAGATGGCATACTCGCCAAGCAGGTCCCGCAGGTAGCGCTCCACCGTGTTGTAGGGAGCGGGCAGGTCCTTGGTGAAGAACACGTTGACCGTGAGCGGCTCGGACAGGGAGGAGACCACCTGCGTGCTCACCTTCGAGAGCGAGTACACCTTGTTGCCGGTGAGATCGAACCGGTAGAAGAGGCTCAAACCCGCGATGTTTATAAGAATGACGGCCGTCACGTAGGCGACGTACCGGGCGTATCGGGTGGCGTTCCGGTGTGCGTTTGTCATTGGATGCCTCCTTATCTCCTCGACTGCATGACCAGGTTCGAGGTGTAGAGGAAGACGAAGGTCACGCTGCAGAAGTACAGCAGGTCCCGCGTGTCGATGATGCCCTTGGAGATGTTCTCGAAGTGGGCAGCAGCGGCCAGGTAGGTGAAGACCTCCACGATCTGCCCGGGGAAGAAGAACACCATCTTGTCGAAGAGGGTCAGTCCGAAGCAGATGACCATGCCCACGATGCAGGCCACGATCTGGTTGCGGGTGATGGACGAGGCGAAGACCCCCACGGCGCTGTAGGCGGCGCCCAGGAGGATGGCCCCCAGGTATCCGCCGATTACGGGCCCGGGGTCCAGGTGGCCGATGAAGGCGATGCTGATGGCGTAGATGAGGGTGGGGCTGAGCATGATGGCCACGAAGACCGTGCAGGCGAGGAACTTGCCGATGACCACGTCCCTCAGGCGCACCGGGAGCGTGAGCAGCATCTCGTAGGAGCCCGAGTGGAGCTCCTCTGCGAAGAGCCGCATGGTGATGGCCGGGATCACCAGGGAAAAGGTCATGGGCAGCAGGTTGAAGAAGTTTCTCAGGTTCGCCTCGGAATAGATGAAGAAGGTGGTGAAGAAGAACCAGCCCGTGACCAGGAGGAAGATCCCGATGACGATGTAGCCGATGGGGGTGATGAAGTAATCCTGGATTTCCTTCTTGAAGATGTTCATGGCGCTCGTCATGGCCCTATGCCTCCTTTGTCAGCTCGCGGAAGATGTTCTCCAGGGACTTGTCCTCCGTGGTGAGCTCCAGCAGGATCCAGTCGGTCTCCTTGATGCAGGAGTAGATCATCTCCCTGAGGTTGTCCCTGCTGTCCGTGGTGAGCCTCAGGCGCAGGATGTCCGGGTCCGCGCTTTCCATGAGTTCCACCCCCGTGACGCCGGGCAGCAGCCTGAACCGCATGCTGGCCGAGGCGAAGTCGGCCTTGAGCAGGGTCACCACGACGACCTTTTCCTGGGCCGTGCTCTCCTTCTTCAGGGCCTCGGTGGACCCGTCCGCTACGATTTTGCCCTTGTCGATGATGACGATGCGGTCGCAGGTGGCCTCGGCCTCGCTCAGGATGTGGGTTGAGAGGATGACCGTCTTTTCCCTGCCGAAGTGGCGGATGATGTCTCTGATCTCCGCGATCTGGTTCGGGTCCAGCCCCGAGGTGGGCTCGTCCAGGACGAGGATCTCCGGGTCCTCCATCATGGCGTGGGCCAGGCCCACCCGCTGCCTGAGGCCCTTCGAGAGCTCGCCGATGGGCTTGTGCATGATGGAGCGCAGGTCGCAGAGGTCGGAGAGCTCGTGGATGCGTTCCATCCTGCGCCTCTTGTCCAGGCCCCGGATGCCCGCGATGTAGTCGAGATAGTCGTAGACCAGCATGGCGTGGTAGAGCGGGGCGGACTCCGGGAGGTAGCCGATGAGCTTCTTGATCTGGAGCAGGTGCTCGTCGATGGACCAGTCCTTGATGCGGATCGTCCCGGAAGTGGGCGCAAGGTAGCCCGTGAGCATCCTGAGCGTGGTGGTTTTGCCTGCGCCGTTCGGCCCCAGCAGGCCGGTGATCTCTCCCTTCCGGACATCGAGATCGATCCCGTCCACGGCGCAGAACGTGCCGTAGAACCTGGTGAGTTTTTCGACTTGGATCATTGGCTTCCTCCTTATACGTTCACCCTCGACAGCCGTGCGCATACATCCGACATCATTGCCCGTGCATAACAACACCATACATGAACCTGGGGTATCATAAAGAAAATTCCGCGGAGTTTGTCAAGGGCCGAGGAGCACGCCCAGTCTTTTCGGTGTGATGGCCTCTCTGTCCCCCGTTTCTCCTGGTCTTCATCGGGGTCGGGGTCGGTATCGGGGTCGACCCCGACCCCGAAGGTACTGCGCTCAACTGCCGGGCAGCAAGAGAAGGCACCCTAGACGAGGGGGGACGGCGTCACCGGATACCGTCAGCCCAAGCTGACGCCGATGAGATGGCCCACGCCGAAGGTGACTGCGGCGGCGGCAAGGCCGAAGGCCACCTGGCGGAGCCCGGAGAAGAGCGCGCTTCGGCCGGTGAGCAGGGTGATGGCCGCACCGATGGCGAAGAGGCCCGCGGTGGAGGCCAGGCAGCTTGCCAGGATGCCTGCGTTCCCGGTGAAGAAGAAGTAGGGGGCCACCGGGATGATCGCGCCCAGGGCGAAGAGCAGGAAAGAGGTGAGGGCAGCCACCCAGGCCGAGCCGCCCAGCTCTTCGGGGTCGATGCCCAGCTCCTCGCGGGCCATGGTGTCCAGCGCCGTGTCATGGTCGGACAGGATCCTGCCGGCCATCTCCCGCGCGGAATCAGGGGGCACGCCCTTGGCCTGGTAAATGAGCGTGAGCTCCTCCAGCTCTTCTTCCGGGTTTTCTTCGAGCTCCCTCTTCTCGATGCCTAACTGATGCTGGTAGAGCTCTCGGGAGCTCTGGACCGAGAGCCACTCGCCCAGGGCCATGGACAGCGCCCCCGCCAGGAGACCGGCAAAGCCGGTGAGCAGGATCTCTCCGGAGCCGACGCCTGCGCCGGCAACGCCCATGACCAGGCTGAACACGGAGACCAGCCCGTCGTTGGCACCCAGCACGCCAGCCCTGAGCACATTGCCGCGCCTGGCGTGGTGCCTGCCCTCGAATTTCGCAACAGCGCTTCCCTCAAGCCCGGGCCCGGCGCCTGCCAGCTGGCTGAAGACGTTGGCATGGGCCTCCTCGTCCCTGGACATCTGCGAGGCTTCGGGTTCGGGCTGGCCGCGGTAGTGCGCCTTGGCCCTCTGCTCGATGCCGGCGATGGTATGGAGCACGGAAGCGGGGCCATATCTCCTGGCCATCCAGCACAGGACCCGCGTCCGCCAGCCCGGTTTGAACCTGGGCACTTCCTCGCCCGCCTCCTGCAGCCTGCGGGCCCAGGCGGCCGCGTGGCTTGACTCGGTTTCGGCAAGGGCACGGTACACCCCGCTGATCTCCGGGTTGGGCTCCACCGAGGCCAGGCACTGATAGAGGGTCTTGGCCTCCAGCTCGTCGAACAGGTTCCGCCGGTACCGTCTGATGTCATCCTGCGTGGCCATGCGCATCCTCCGGGAGGGCATCCGCTCCCCCAGCATACAGGTTGCCGATATGCTTTTGACTTCATTATCATATTACAGGACAAACAGGATATATCAAGGACCGGGGAACAGGGGCTGATCCCTGCAGAACGTACGTCACCGGCCCATGGTGGCACAAGATCCTCCAATCGGCTATTGACTGCCAGGGCTCTGCGGGGTAATTAATATTACCTTCATAACATTGGTGTTTTGCGAAGAAACCGGGAAATCCTTCACGAAGGCGCATGCGGCTCCGCGAGGGGATGGCATCAGAGGGGCTTATGAGCGACATACTTGACGGCTTTTACTGCTTCCGCATCGGCGCAGTCACCCGCAGGATCTGGCGGTACGTGAACAGCGAGTACGGCAAATACGGCATCACTGTGGGCCAGACCTTCATCCTCTTCGACCTCCTCGACCACGACGGCTCGTCCGTCAAGGACATCGCCGAGCGGGTCCAGGTGGACAGTCCGGCCGTCACCGGGTTCGTCGACCGCCTAATCAGGGAAGGCCTCGTGGAGCGTTTCGTGGACCAGGAGGACCGGCGGGCCATGAAGATCCACCTCACCCCCAAGGGCCGTGAGCTTGCCACCACGCTCCTGCCCGTGGCCCAGAATCTCAACCGGAAGATCGAGGAGCTCGTGGGCAAGAAGGAGATCACCAAGCTCGTCCAGATCCTCGACATCATCGAGAAGACCGTCTAACCTGCAGGAAGGGGGGCCGCCCGGGGTTTCCCGAGCGGCCGCCATTGGTACGAAGATGGGTTATCAGCCCCAGGCCTTTTCCTTCACAGCGTTCTGCCCGGCGATACGTCCGAAGATCAGGCAATCGAGCGTCGCGCAGCTGCCCAGGCGAACGGCGCCGTGCACGCCGCCGACGAACTCGCCCGCTGCGTACAGCCCGGGGATCGGCTTGTCCGTCGCTACGTCCAGGGCCTGTGCCTTCTGATTGATGCGAACGCCGCCCATGCAGTGATGGATCTTGGGCGTGAGCCTCACAGCATACCAGGGGGCGGTGTTGAGGGGCATCTGGTTTTTCTGCAGATACCTGTTCCACTCCTCGTCCTTGCCCGCGGCCACGCCCTTGTTGAACTTGTCGATGGTCTCCTTGAGCGGCTCGATGGGGCAATTGTATGCCGCTGCCATCGCCTCGAGCGTATCATATTTCTTGACCACCCCGCTTTCCAGCAGGGGCGGAATTGACTCGGCAATGAGCTTCTCGCCGATTGCAAACCCTTTGGCGTCCGTGAAGGCGATGCATTTATTGCCCACGCGGATGATGGCGTCCGCCCGGATCTTGCGGTCGGCCAGCTCGTTGACGAAGCGTTTTCCCGTTATCGTATCGACCCAGAGGCCGTACATGGCGCAGCACAGCTGTGCGAAGAACGGCGTCCGTCCCATTCCCTTCTCGTCCGGGCTTCCCCAGGGGCCGAGCTGTATCCAGGAGAGCTGAACCGGGGTGCATCCGATGCGAAGCGCTTCGCGATGAGATTCAGCGGTGGCGCCGGGTTGATTCGTGCTGGGGAATTCGGGCGTGAGGCGGGGATCCTGGATGGTCCGGAAAGCGACGTCGTTCCCGAAGCCGCCGGTCGCCATGACGACGGCCTTTCTGGCCTTGATGTTTTTCACCGTGCCGCTGCCGGCATCCGGAAAAACATAGTTTTCCCGGATCTGGACGCCTTTGACCCGGCCGTCGGCGTCGCGGTAGATCCGGGTCAGACAGCATTGCATCCTGGGCTGCACGCCGAGCTCCTTGAGCTTGAGCAGCTGCTGCTGGACGATTGCCGAACCGCTCTGGTTGTAGGTGCTGTACATCCTGGGAACGGAGTGCCCGCCCTCCTGTGAGACCTTGTCCTTGTATTTTACGCCCAGCTCGTTGATGGTCCACTGCACCGTTTCATTGGACTGGTATGCGACGGTCTTGGCCAGCTCGGGATGGTTCAGGAAGAGTCCGGCGGTCTGCATGTCTTTCAGCAGGAGATCCGGAGAATCCTTGATGCCTTCTTTTTCTTCCAGGGGCGATCCCGCTGCCGAAATAACCCCGCCGTTGATAATCGAGTTTCCCCCGGGGAGGCGCATCTTTTCCAGGACGACCACGGACGCCCCTGCCTTTTTTGCCTCGTAAGCGGCAGCCAGCCCGGCGAATCCGCTGCCGACGACTACGACGTCGAAGGTTTCATCCCACTTCTTCGGGATCTCTGCAGCCTCGGCCGTCCACGGCGTCAATGAAATGCCCGTGGTTGCAAGCCCGGCCGCTGCCGCCGCCCCTCCAGCCTTCTTGAGAAAGTTGCGCCTGCTGATGGATTTCGGGTTTTTCCTTTCTTCCGACATGAAGCACCTCCAGATGTTGGTTTGTGGTGAGAAAAATGCTGAAATCTATCAGTTGCCTCCCATGTTACTAGAAGACCACGAACTGATGATAAGTCAAGGGGTTTTATTGACCCGGCGCCTCTTGCCGCGAACAGTGTACGGCTCCATGCCGGGGTCCCGCTTTTGAGTGATGTGTCTGCCGGACCGGCAACCATGTCTTTTTTGAGCCATGAAAAAGCCCCTGCCGCGATCGCGGCAGGGGCTCGGTCGGGCATGCGGCCTCCCGTGCGGCTCAATTCTTCGTGAGCGTGCCCGGCTTGAGCTCCTCCACGCCGGCCAGGAAGTTCACGAGGTTCTCCCTGAGCTTCATGTCGTACTGGGAGGTGATGGCGATCTGCTCCATGACGGGCGAGCCGCCGCCATGGTAGGCCCCGTAGTTCATGAACCCGGTGAACCCCGAGCAGTTGTAGTCGATGAAGAGGAGCCAGAATTTGAGCTGGTCCTCGATGGGGATCCTGGGGTTGCGGTTGATGTACTTCTCCAGCAGGCCCTTGAGCTCGGGGTTGAGCAGGTCGGCCTCGTTGGGGAAGGTGGCGGGCAGGCCGCCTGCGATGTTGCAGAGCATCTCCTGCTCGTGAAACACCGCTTCCCCGGTGAGGCAGCGGCCCACGTTGCAGTAGATGGAGTCCGGGATACAGGAGCCGGGGCCGTAGGGCACCCTGCCCACGCCAGGGATGTAGACCTCGGGCTTCCCCTTGTCCGAAGCGGTGTACCCGGCCGCATAGCCCAGCTCGGTGATCTTGATGAACTCCGCCAGCATCTCCCGGACGTGCCCGGTCTTCTCTATGCCGTTGTGCCTGGCCGCCAGCGACGCCATGCCCATGAGGACGTCGCAGGTGGCGGGCTTGCAGCCCGAGTAGGAGTGGCGGTGGAACAGGGCGAAGAGCAGGGCGCAGATCCCGCCGTGGTCGTGCTCGCCGCAGAGGAAGACCCTCTCCCAGGGCACGAACACATCGTCGAAGATCACGGTGGAGTCGGTGTAGCCGTGGGTGAAGCCGCGCTTGTAGTGCTTCTTGGGCCGCACGTTGTGGATGGAGAGCACCTGTCTGACGCCCTCGTGGTCGGCGGGCACGGCAAAGGCCACCGCGTAGTCCTTCTCGTCGGGGCCCAAGGCCCGGGTGGGCACCACCATGATCTCGTCGGCCGTGGAGGCCTCGGAGATGTGTACCTTGCACCCCCTCACCACGATGCCGTCGCTCTTGCGCTCCACCACCCGCAGATACACGTCCGGGTCGGTCTGCTCCGAGGGCCGCTTCAGGCGCTCGCCCTTGACGTCGGTCTGGGCGCACGCGCCCACGAGGTCGTTCCTCTGGAAGTTTTCGAGCCACTTCAGGAAGTTCTTGTGGTATTCGGTGGCCCCCTTGTTGGCCTTGTCCGCCTCGAAGGACACCGCGTTCACGGCGTTGACCGCGTCGATGCCCATGCAGCGCTGGATGCACAGGCCGCAGCGCCGGCACAGGGCCCGGGTCATGTCCTGCTTCTTGTGGAGGTCCTGCGGGTTCTGGTGGATGTGGGTGAAGCGGTTGATGGTCTCGCCCGTGAGGTGCGAGGTGGCGGTGCACAGGTCTTTCAGCTCCGGGTCGAAGGCTGCGTCGAAGGTGATGCCCATCACGTCGATGGTCGCCTGCTGCAGCTCGTCGTCCCGGTCGATGAGCGTTCCATTGTAGTACAGGTTGCGGCGCATCTTCCTCAAGCCTTCGACATACTGTTCTTTCGTGCGCATGGTGTCCTCCTTTGTCAGCGAACAGGTTCACGCCCCCTCATGCGGGGCCTCATCGGCCGGATGCTCAGCCCTTCTTTCCTTTTTTGGGGTTCGTCTCCGGGACGAGCTCGTCGCCCGAGAGGTGCAGGTGGATGGTGATGGCCTTGCCCTCCTTCCTGACCCGGATACCCTCGAGGATCATGTCCAGGAGCGGGTCGATGTACTCCATGAGGTTCGCCGGGGTGCCCAGGAGGTGCTTCCTCGTGGCGAGGTGCTCGATGGCGCCCAGGAGGGTCGCCCGCACCAGGAAGGGGTCGGTGTCCGGCTTGAACTCTCCGTTCTCGATCCCTTCCCTGATGCTCGCCAGCAGGTCTTTGGCCGCGGTGCGCACCACCTCGTACGCACTCGTCTTGAGGAAGTTCCGGCTGGCCTTCAGGTGGAGCATGATGAGGGAGGCGTACTCGGGGTTCTTCTCGTAGGTCTCGATGTAGTTCTGCACGATGACCCTGAGCTTGGCCTCGGCGGTGCGCACGAACGACAGGACCCTGGCGGTCACCTCGGTGGACTCCCGGGTGATCCTCTCAGGGATGGAGAACAGGAGGTCTTCCTTGCTCTTGAAGTACTCGTACACGGTGGCGTCCGCCACCCCAGCGGCCTTGCTGATCTCGGAGATGGTGGCGTCCTGAAAGCCCTTCTGGGCGAAGACCTTCAGGGCTGCATCGAGGATCATTTCCCTCTTTCCGACCTTGGGCTTTCCCCTTGCCATTGGTCCTCCTTGCGGGGTGACGGCGGCATCCCGTGAACGACTGCCTTAAACGGGCGGGGCCGGCGGCCTCATGCCATCCCCCTGTGATTTCCCTCTTTATATAATTACTATTCGGTAAAAGTCAATTAAAACCAAATGACAATATGAAATGAAAACAAAAAACACATTGGCAATCAGACAAAGCCTTGCTAATGTATAATCAATGGGTATATAATCGGTAAATAACAAAGACAAGGTATGATCGAGAGAACGGGGACAGAAAACAGGGTTGACCTTGGGGATGTTATTAATTAATATGTTAACAATTAACTGGTTAATAATGAACCTGGGACTGCCCGCGCCAGCAGGGCAGAAGGGGTATGCGGATGGTCGTTGAGCAGAGCAGGGTTTCAGGGATCCCGGATTTCCAACTTCTTCATGCAGGGGATACGACCGTGCGCGGTACGGGCGGTCCAGGCGCCGCCTGCCTGTGCTCACGGCAGGCTCTGCATGCGCTCGACTCGGACCGCTACGCCCTTTCCCGGCTGCCCTCCGTGGAGCCGGACCGCCACGGGCCGCATGCGGGCATGCCCGGCGTGAGCGGATCCCCCGCGGGCAAGGACCCGGGAGAACATTCAGACAAGACAGGAGGGGACTATGGCATCACCACTCGTTGACAGGCGCGACATGGACTTCGTCCTCTACGAGCAGCTCGACCTTGCCGGGCTCACGAGCGCCGGCATCTTCTCTCACCTCACGAAGGACGACTTCGGCATGGTCCTCGACCAGGCGATCCGGTTCGCCCAGAACGACCTGGCGCCCACGAACGCCGACGGCGATCAGACCTGCGCCCAGTGGAAGGACGGCAAGGTGACCCTGCCGCCGTCGTTCCACGGCCCCTTGCAGCAGTATGCGGAGCAGGGGTGGGTGGCCTCCATCGAGGAGCCCGAGGTGGGGGGCCAGGGCCTGCCCTTTGCCCTGTTCTCGGCCTGCTACGAGGCCTTCACGGCCGGCAACATGGCCATGAGCCAGTACATGACCCTGACCCACGGGGCGGCCCTCCTCATCAAGCTCTTCGGCACCGAAGACCAGAAGCGCCTCTACCTGGACAGGCTCCTGAGCTTCGAGTGGGGCGGCACCATGTGTCTCACCGAGCCCGGCGCGGGCAGCGACCTGGCCCGGATCACCACCAGGGCGGAAAAGATCGACGGCAGGTACTACCGGATCACGGGCCAGAAGATGTTCATCACCGCGGGCGACCACGACGGCAAGCCCAACATAATCCACCCGGTGCTGGCCAGGATCGACGGCGACCCTGAAGGGATCAGGGGCATCTCCATCTTCATCGTGCCCAAGTACCGGGTGAACGAGGACGGCACCCTGGCGGGCCCCAACGACGTCACCTGCTCGGGCATCGAGCACAAGATGGGCATCCGGGGCGCGGCCACCTGCTCGCTCAATTTCGGCGACGCGGGGTCGTGCATCGGCGAGCTCCTGGGCGAGCCCTGCCAGGGCATCCAGATTATGTTCCACATGATGAACGAAGAAAGGCTCATCGTGGCGCAGCAGGCCCTGGGCCTCTCGGCCACGGCCTATCTCCGGGCGCTGGACTACGCACGGGAGCGCATCCAGGGGTCGGACATCGCGGTCAAGGGCAGACACGCCTCCGCCATACCCATCATCTCCCACCCGGACATCCGTCGCTCCCTCCTGTGGATGAAGGCCTACGTGGAGGGGATGCGGGCGCTCAACTACTACACGGCCTTCTGCATCGACCGGCGCAACGCAGCCGAAAGCGAGGCCGAGCGGACGCTCATGAGCGGCCTGGTGGAGTTCCTCACCCCCGTGTGCAAGGCCTACACGAGCGACATGGGGTTCATGGCGTGCAGCACCGCCATCCAGGTCCTCGGCGGCTACGGCTACTGCCGGGACTACCCGGTGGAGCAGTATGCCCGGGACTGCCGGATCACGGCCATCTACGAGGGCACCAACGGCATCCAGGCCATCGACCTCCTGGCGCGGAAGATCCCCATGGCGCAGGGCGAGGTGTTCTCCCATCTCATGGGCCTCATCGCTCAGACCTGCGGGTCGGCGGCCCGGCAGGAGTCCCTCGCAGGTCTTGCCGCAGGCGTGATGAGGTCCCGGGACCTCTGCATGGAGGCTGTCTCCTTCCTGCGGGGCCTCATCGCGGAAGGCAAGGCGCACGAGGCCTTCATGGGCGCCACGCCGCTGCTGGAGGTGACCGGCGACGTCCTGCTGGGGTGGATGCACCTGTGGCAGGCAGGCATAGCCCTTGACAAGCTCTCGGCCCTCTACAGCGCAAAGGGCGCATCCACCGAGGAGGACAAGCGCGAGCTCGTGAGGAACGACCGCGAGGCCGCCTTCTACGCGGGCAAGCTGGCCTCGGCGCGCTTCTTCATCACAAAGGTCCTGCCTGTGGTGCAGGGCAAGGTTGCGGCGATACGGAACCGGGAGTGCTCCTTCGCTGACCTGGACCAGGCCTGTTTCGGCTGACCCCGGGCAGCTCCCGAGGAAGAGCATGAATAAGTGAACCCTGACAGGAGGTACGTATGGAACTTGCGGAAAACGGGAAAGTGACCGGGATGGATGCCTTTTACACGTATCCGAGCAACCTCGTGGACCTCTTCGAGAGCAGCGTCGGAAAGTGGGCCGACAAGCGGCTCTTCGGCACGAAGAACCAGGAGTCGGGCCAGTACGAGTGGATCACCTACGGCGCCGTGGCCGAGCGGGTGAACAACCTCAGGGCGGCGCTCGCCGGGCTCGGGCTCGCCAGGGGCGAGAAGGCGGGCGTGATCGTGAGCAACTGCACCGAGTGGTTCGTGTGCGAGGGAGCCACGCACGGCCTCGGGGGCGTGTTCGTGCCCATGTACGAAAAGGAGCTCGTCAAGACCTGGAAGTACATCATCGCTGACGCTGCAGTGAAATACCTCTTTGTCAGGGACAAGGCCATCTACGAGAAGGTGATGGGGTTCAAGGACTCCATACCCACGCTCAAGGACATCTTCGTCATCTTCGGCGAGGGGGAGAACTCCATGACCGGACTCGAAAAGATCGGCGCCGCGAACCCGGTCGAGTCCTACAAGCCCCGCTGGTCCGAGACCGCGAGCATCATCTACACCTCCGGCACCACCGGCGACCCCAAGGGCGTGCTCCTGTCCCACGGGGCCCTGACGTGCTCGGCCAAGGCAGGCGTCGAGGCGTTCTACCTGAACGAGAACATGCACGTGGTGTCCATTCTCCCGTGGGCCCACGTGTTCGGCCAGAGCGCCGACCTCCACTGCTACATCCACTGCGGCGGGGGCATCGCCTTCGCCGAGTCCGTTGAGATGCTCATGAAGAACTTCCAGGAGGTCAAGCCCACCGGCCTGTCCGCCGTGCCCCGGGTCTTCAACAAGATCTACGACGTCATCATGCAGGGCGTGGCCGCGGACCCGGTGAAGAAGCAGTTCTTCGACGCCGCGTGCGCGGAGGCGGTGAAGAACCGCGGCCTGTCCGAGAAGACCAAGGAGTTCAAGGATTTCGACGCCCTCGTGTTCTCGAAGATCAGGGAGATCTTCGGTGGAGAGCTGAAGCTCGTGGTCACGGGCAGCGCCATCATGAAGCCCGAGATCGCGCTCTTCTTCCGGGACATCGGCATGCCCACCTTCGACTGCTACGGCATGACCGAGACCGCGCCCACCTTCACGCTCAACTCGCCCCGGGACGGCAACAAGTACGGCACCGTGGGCAAGGCGGTGCCGGGCATGCACCTGGTCATCGACAAGTCACGGGTGGGCGAGGACAGTCCGGACGGCGAGATCATCGCCTACGGCGCCCACGTGATGCAGGGCTACCACAACAAGCCCGAGGCCACGGCCGAGGTCATGACCGAGGACACGTGGAACGGCTTCAGGGGCGTGAGAACCGGCGACCGCGGGTGGATCGACGAGGACGGCTTCCTCCACATCACGGGCCGCTTCAAGGACGAGTACAAGCTCTCCAACGGCAAGTACGTCCACCCCGAGGCCATCGAGCTCGAGATCAAGCTGCTCAGGTTCGTTGCGAACACCATCCTCTACGGCGATGGCAAGGAGTACAACGTGGCCCTGGTGGTGCCCGACTTCCAGGCACTCAAGCTCGACCCGAAGACCGCGCAGTGGTGCCAGGGCACGCCCGAGGAGGCAGTGAAGAACCCCGAGCTCACCGACTACCTGTCGAAGGCCATCACCGATCACCTGAAGAAGTCCTTCGGCGGCTACGAGATCCCCCAGAAGTACCTCTTCATCCACGAGGACTTCACCCTGGAGAACGGCATGCTCACCCAGACCATGAAGCTCATCCGCCGCAACGTCATGAAGAAGTACGGCGAGATGCTGCAGGCGCTCTATCAGTAGCGCAGGAGGAAACGATGAACATCGACGACATCCGCACCGTCTGCGTCGTGGGCGCAGGCAACATGGGACACCAGATCTCGCTGCACCTGGCCCTGTACGGCTACCGGACCCTGTGCACGGACATCTCCGAGGCGGCCCTCGAGAAGGCCGGCGTCTTTGCCCGGTCGTACCTCAAGGGCCGGGTCGAGAAGGGTAAGCTCACCGAAGACAAGGCGGCCGAGGCGCTCGGGAACCTCAGGTTCACCTCCGACCTCCAGGAGGCCGTCGGGTCCGCCGACTACGTGATCGAGGCGGCCGTCGAGAAGATCAACGTCAAGCGGGAGCTCTTCGCCGAGCTCGACCGCTTCGCGCCCGAGCACGCCATCCTGGCCACGAACAGCTCCTTCATCGTGAGCTCGCGCATCGCGGACTTCACGAACCGGCCGGACAAGGTGGTGAACCTCCACTTCTTCAACCCGGCCCTGGTCATGAAGCTCGTGGAGGTGGTGCAGGGTCCCCACGTCTCGGACGAGACCTGCGCTTTGTCCATCGAGCTGTGCAGGAAGATCGACAAGGTGCCCGTGCACATCAGGAAGGAGGTGGACGGCTTCCTCCTGAACCGGATCCTCTGGGCCATCAAGCGGGAGGCCCAGTGGCTCTACGACATGGGCGTGGCCTCGTTCGAGGACATCGACAAGGCCTGCGTGTACGGGCTCGGCCATCCCATGGGCCCCTTCCGGCTCGAAGACCTCACGGGCATCGACCTGAACTACATCCTGGCCATGGAGAAGTTCAAGAAGACCGGCAACCAGGCCGACCTGCCGTCGCCCTCCCTGGTGGAGCGTTACGTAAAGGGCGAGTACGGGGAAAAGACCGGCAAGGGGTGGTACGAGTACAAGAAGTAGGCGGCGCCGCAGGGGCGGGGATCCTCCCGCCCCTGCGAGGCCCCCGGCTATGGCATCTTGGGCGCCGGCGATTATTATCTGGAGAAAAGAGAACGGGAGGGACGCATGGGAAAGCTCATGAATGCGCGTGAGTACGAGGAGAGTCTGCGGAAGCTGAACTTGAAGGTGTACCAGTTTGGCAGGCG
>DAOPXM010000011.1:0-99374 GCA_035352355.1 Deltaproteobacteria bacterium
TTCACCATCGCGGCCATCCTTGCCAGGGGCATCAACCGCTCCATCAGGGCCGAGGTCACGCCGGATATGCAGAGAAATGCGGATTACCGCGACGACAAAGACTAACTGACCCTGGTATTTTACGGTATCACGAGGCCCCGCTGAAGTTGAGCGGGGCCTTTTTCTTTCCATCAAGGGATCCCCTCGGGCTTTTTTGGGGCTTCCTCGTCCCCTCTCTCCTTTGCGGGCAGAGCTTTTCTGTGCCCCGGGAGATGAAGGAGCGTCTGATGGAGCGCACTACCGTTCTGGGTCGGGGTCGATCCGGATAATTTCCTTTCGACCCCGATACCGATACCGACCCCGACCCCGATGGAGACAGGGATGATTTCCATGCGCAGAGGAGAGCTTAACAGTTGTCCCCCCGGGGCGGGCAGGCCCTGCCCCTGTAGCCGAAGAGGAGTTTCAGGAGCCCCCTTGTGCGCGCGCCGAACACCTTTTCCGCATAGACCTCCCCGGCAACCCGCTTCGATATCTCCGAGAGGGTCGGGTACACAAAGACCATGCCCGCCATGGCCGAAAGCCTGACCTTGCCCGAAGACGCCACCACCCAGTCGTGGATGAGCTCGCCTGCGTGCGGGCCGATTATCTGGCAGCCCAGCAGGCGCTCGCGGCGGTCCACCAGGAGCCTGATCCTGCCGGCTGTTTCACGCTCCGCCTGGGCGCGGTCGTTGTCCTTGAATTCCTCTTCGAACACCCGGTACTCGACACCCTGCTCCGCTGCGCGCTGTTCGTTGAGCCCGATGCTGGCCACCTCGGGGTCGGTGTAGGTGCA
Source organism: Deltaproteobacteria bacterium (assembly GCA_035352355.1). Taxonomy (GTDB): domain Bacteria; phylum Desulfobacterota; class Desulfomonilia; order UBA1062; family UBA1062; genus Phosphitivorax. Next base: position 812 of record DAOPXM010000011.1, read on the forward strand.
CCAACCTATCCTCCCGAAGTCGACCGTGCGGGGCAGGTGGAGGATGGCGTTCGTCAGGGCGACGCCCGCCTCGTAGTTCGCGGCATGGGTGAAGGGCAGGCGGCCGGTGCAGTCGCCGCAGGCATAGATGTGCCTGACGTTCGTCCTCATGCGGTTGTCGGTGGGGATGCCCCTGGCGCTGAACGCCACCCCCGCTTCCTCGAGACCCAGGCCTTCGGTTGCCGGGATGCGGCCGGTGGCCACGAGGAGGGCGTCTCCCTCGATGGTGCTCTCCGGGCCGTTTCCCTGTGCCGGGGTGGTGAACAGCCGGAAGGTGCCGTCCGCGTGCTCGACCTTCACGGCCCTGGTGCCTGTGCGGATCTCAATCCCCTCCGCCTCGAGGCGCCGGTGGAGTATGCCGGTCACTGCGGGGTCCTCGACGCTCAGGATCCTCTCCATGAACTCGACCACCGTGACCTTTGACCCGAGCCTGCAAAAGGCCTGCGCCATCTCGAGCCCGATGGGCCCTCCCCCCAGGACGATGAGCCTCGCGGGCAGAACCCGCTGGCTGAAGAGGTTTTCGCTCGTCCAGCAGGGGACCTTGTCGAGCCCCGCCACCGGGGGGATCGCCGGGTGCGATCCGGTGGCGATGATCCAGGCCCTTGCCGTGATGCGTCTGTTGTCCATCATGACCGTATGGTCGTCCACGAACCGGGTGGAGCCGAAGAGCACCTGGGCCCCCAGCGAGCGGAAGCGCTCGGGTGAGTCGTGCACCTGGATGGCGTCGATGACCTCCTGCACGCTGTCCATGACAGCCCCGAGATCAACGGATCCTTCGGCCTTCAGCGGGGGCAGCCCGAACCCCTGTGCCCGACCCGCGAGGGAGAGCACGCGGGCGGCCCGGATGAGCGCCTTCGACGGGACGCATCCCGTGTGCAGGCAGTCACCTCCCAGGCGGCCTTTCTTTTCCATGAGGATGGTTTTCGCCCCGAACCGGGCTGCGCCGGCCGCCGCGGTCAACCCGGCCGCCCCCCCGCCGATGACGGCCAGATCGTACTGATAGCGTGTTCTGCGCATGTGATTTCCCCTTGTCGTTGCCAGTGCTGAAATAACTGCTATTATTAAAATATTGGTTCAGGAACGCCTGCATAGGGCAATGGAGGATTTTTCCATGACAGGAGCGAGGATATGAGGCATGTTTCACTGGTGGTGGCAGCGACTCTCCTCTTCTCGGGGTGCTCGGGGACGAGGCCGGAGGGCCTCGGCGTAAGGAACGGGGAGCTGGCCCCCTGCCCCGAATCCCCGAACTGCGTCTCCACGAAGGCGTCCGACGGGCAGCACCGGATCGCCCCCATCCCGTATACGGGCTCTTCGCAGGACGCCATGCTCAGGCTCGTCGAGGTGATCCGTTCCATGAAGAGGGCGAAGATCGTCACCAGAAAAGAGAACTACCTGCACGTGGAGTTCACCTCCGCCCTTTTCAGGTTCGTGGACGACGTGGAGTTCCTCGTCGACGACCATGCCAGGGTCATCGAGTTCCGGTCGGCCTCGCAGCTGGGCTATTCCGATCTGGGGGTGAACAGAAAGCGGATGGAGGAAGTCCGCCGCAGGTTCACTTCCCCCTGAGGGCGAGGGCATTGGACAGGGCACCGGATACCCCTTCTGCCGGGGGCGGATGGCTGAAGCTCCTCGCGCTGGCAGGGGCCATCGTCGCCCTCTTCGTCCTCGCCCGGGTGCTCGGGATAGGCGACAGGCTCATCGGCCTGAGGGACTGGATCGCATCCTTAGGCCCCTGGGCGCCGGTGGTCTACGTGGTCGTCTACGTGGCGGCCACGGTGGCCATGATTCCGGGCTCGGCCATCACCGTGCTGGCGGGCGCCGTGTTCGGCTCCCTGCAGGGGATCGTGCTGGTGAGCATCTCCTCGACCCTGGGGGCGTCCCTGGCCTTTCTCATCGCCCGGTACCTCGCCCGGGACACGGTGTCGCAGTGGCTCAAGGCCAGCCCGAGTTTTACGGCCCTCGACGAGCTGAGCGAGAGGCACGGTGCGGTCATCGTGGCCCTGACGAGGCTCGTGCCCGTCTTCCCGTTCAACTTCCTCAACTACGGGTTTGGGCTCACCCGGGTGAGGTTTTCGACGTACGTGTTCTGGTCCTGGCTCTGCATGCTCCCGGGGACCGTTCTCTACGTCGTGGGCGCCGATGCCCTCGTGAGCGGCATCTCCGAAGGCCGCATCCCCTGGACGCTCCTCGCGGTGTTCCTGGCCGCGGCCGTGGCCGTCTCCCTTCTGGTCTCCCATGCCAGGAAGAGGCTGGGCAGGGAAGGGGGGATGGGATGACGGGTCCGGGCGGTGCGCTGAGTGGAATGAGTCCGGCCCCCGGACGTACGGACAGGGTGCCCGCCGTTTTCACCCGGTCCCCCGAGCCGGGCAGCGGAGTCCGGGAGACGCAGGCATGAGCGTGGGCAGGTTCATGGCAGCGGCCGTGCTCCTCATTGTTCTCGCAGGCGGGCCGGCCCGGGGGGAAGATGTCCTGTTCCGGGAAGACTTCCGCGACCTGAAGGCGTGGAAGGAGGTGTTCTTCCCCAAGATCCCGGCCCACACGAAGTACGCGGCGGTGAGATCCGACGGCGAAACCTTTCTCCGGGCCGAAAGCGACGCCTCGGCCTCCCTGCTCGTCTGCAGGCGGACATTCGACCCCTACGCGTATCCGAAGGTGAGGTGGCGCTGGAAGATCGAAAACGTCCTGCCCGGGGCCGACTTGAAATCAAAGGCCGGGGACGACGTCCCCATCAGGATCTACATCGCCTTCGCCTATGACCCTGCCCGGGCGGGCTTCGCCCAACGCCTGCAGTACAACGCCGCCCGGCTCCTCTACGGAGAATATCCCCCTGAGGGCTCGCTCAACTATGTGTGGTCGAGCCGCGTATACGACGAGAGGGTCATCGTGAGCGCCTACACGGACAGGAGCAGGATGATCATCCTCCAGCAGGGGGCCGGAAAGGCAGGGACCTGGGTGGAAGAGGAGGTGGACATCATCGCCGACTACCGGAAGGCCTTCGGAAAGGACCCGCCGGCACGGGCGACGATCGGGATCATGAGCGACTCGGACAATACGAAGGGAAAGGTCACCTCGTACGTCACCACTCTCGAGGTGTTCCGCTGAGGCCTTCTTCCGGGGATGGACAGCGGCCCCGCACTCTGGCGGCGTACTGGGTCCGGCTGCTGGCGAAGCCGTGCTCACTTCCCGAAGAGCCCGAGGTACTTGCCGTATCCCTCCTTCGCGAGGTCTTCCCTGGGGATGAACCTCAGCGCGGCCGAGTTCATGCAATAGCGCTTCCCCGTGGGAGGAGGGCCGTCATCGAAGACGTGGCCCAGATGCGAGTCCCCGTGCCTGCTCCGGATCTCCGTCCTGACGGAAAACAGGCCCCGGTCCTCCCGCTCGACGAGGTTGCCCGGCACCAGCGGCTTCGTGAAACTCGGCCATCCGGTGCCGGAGTCGTACTTGTCCAGCGAGCTGAACAGCGGCTCCCCGGAGACGAGGTCCACATAGATGCCCTGCCTCTTGTTGTCCCAGTAGACGTTGTCGAAGGCAGGCTCGGTCCCGTTCTCCTGGGTCACCTCGAACTGCAGGGGCGTGAGCTTCTTTTTGAGCTCCTCCCGGGTGGGCTTTTGGTAGCCCTCGGCCGTATAGGGGGTGAAGCGCACGAGCTTGTCGTCGGCCCAGGCCTTTTCCAGGAACCGGTCCCGGCCCGACCGCTCCCGGTAGTACCGGTACTTGACGGGGTGCTTCCTGTAGTAGTCCTGGTGGTACTCCTCGGCCCGGTAGAACTTCCCCGCGGGCACGATGCCGGTCACGATCGGGAGGTCGAACGTCCCGGACCCGGCCAAAGCCTGCTTCGAGCGCTCCGCCAGGGCACGCTGCTCCGGGGTGTGGTAGAAGATCATGGAGCGGTACTGATCTCCCCGGTCCACGAACTGGCCGCCGGCATCCGTGGGATCGATCTGCCTCCAGAACACGTCGAGGAGCCTCCCGTAAGAGATCTTCGCGGGGTCGTAGACCACCTCGACCGCCTCCAGGTGGCCGGTTCTGCCTGAGCTCACCTGCTCGTACGTGGGGTTGGCGACCGTCCCGCCCGTGTACCCTGAGGTCACGCTCACCACCCCGGGCAGCTTCTCGAAGGGCGGCTCCATGCACCAGAAGCAGCCTCCTGCGAACGTGGCCTTCTCCAGCTTCGCTCCGGCGGAATACCCCGGGATCGCCGGGACGAGGAGCATGAGGGCCAATACTATGGTCAATAGATGCTTCATCGTGTCATTCCTCTGTACTGGTTCTCTTTTGATAAAAATACCAGGGCATAGGATTCATGGGTGGCTGGAGTTATGATACTGTGCAGAGAGGAGAGAAGGGGGGATGCGCATGCGGAAGAGGCACTCGAGGCTCAAGAACAAAATCATTGCGAAGGTGATCACCCGCTTCCCGTCTCTGGCCAAGGGGCTCATCGACGCCTACACGCCCCGGGAGACCGAGGGCATCCCCTGGACGCCCGTGAGGAAGCCCCTGAGCGAGAGCATCGTGGGGCTCGTCACCACTGCGGGCGTCCACCTCAGGAGCCAGGAGCCCTTCGTCATGACCGACCCAGACGGCGATCCCACGTACCGGAAGATAGGCAGGGACACCCCTTCCGAAGAGCTGATGATCACCCACGACTACTACGACCACGCGGACGCGGACAGGGACATCAACATCGTGCTCCCGGTGGAGCGCCTGAAGGAGTTCGCCCGGGAAGGGGTCATCGGCGGAGTCGGGCCGAGCATGTACAGCTTCATGGGCCACATCGTGGGCCCCCACCTCTACACCCTCATGAACGTCACCGCGCCCGCGGCGGCGGAAGGGCTCCTCAAGGACGGCGTCGACTGCGTGCTGGTCACCCCGGGCTGAGCGATCTGCAACCAGTCCGTGGGACTGGTCCAGCGGGTGATCGAGGGGTACGGCATCCCCACCGTGGGCATCTCCATCGTCAGGCAGTACACGGAAAAGGTCAAGCCGCCCAGGACGGTCTTTCTGCGCTGGCCCTTCGGCCACCCCCTGGGCGAGCCCTTCAACCGGGCCCAGCAGCGGGCCGTCCTGCTCAAGGCCTTCGAGGCCCTGACGGGCATCACCGTCCCCGGCACCATCGTCGACGTGCCCTGGCAATGGAAACGGGAGCGGTACGAGTAGGACCTATCTCCGGGAGAGGGCGTCCCTGATGAGCGAGCTCAGCTCCCGGGCCTCCGTTCGGGGGTCGGCTGCGCAGCACAGGGCGGATACCACGGCGATGCCGTCGGCGCCCGCCTCCACCGCGGCCCCGGCGTTCTCCCGGCTCAGGCCCCCGATGGCCACCAGCGGGTGCTTCACGTATGCCCTGATGCGGGCAAGGCCCTCGATCCCCCAGGCGCCTTTGGTGTCTGTCTTGGTGGGGGTGGGGAACACGGGGCTCACCCCGAGGTAGTCCACGTCAAGGCCCCTGGCCTTCACGACATCCTCCCACGTCTCCACGGAAAGGCCGATGACGGCCGATGGGCCCAGGAGTCTCCGGGCGGTCCCGTAGGGCATGTCCTGCTGGCCGATGTGGACGCCGTCGGCGCCCACGGCAAGCGCCACGTCGACGCGGTCGTTGATGATGAGCGGCACTCCGTGGGGCTTGATGAGGTCTCTGACCCTCGAAGCCAGCTCGATGAAGTCCCTCGTGGAGAGGTCCTTCTCCCGGAGCTGGACACAGCTCGCCCCGCCCTGCACGGCCTGGAGCACCACCTCCTCGAGGGGCCTCCCACCGCAGAGCCCGCGGTCCGTGACGAAGTACAGGCCCTGCACCTTCAGCCCTCCATCCTCAGGCGTGCCTCGATGTCCTCCTTCGAGAGCCGGTAGAGCACGTCGAGGAACCGGAGCTGGAGCGAGCCCGGACCGTCCGCGCCCGAGGCCGCCAGCTCGCCCGCGATGCCCATGACCGCCATGGCGCCTGAAGCCGCCTTCCCGAAGTCGCCCTGGACCGCGGCGAAGGCCCCGCACAACGCCGTTGCCGTGCACCCCATGCCGGTGACGCGGGTCATCAGGGGGTGGCCGTTTCTTACCTTCACGGTGCCGTCCCGTCCCACGATGTAGTCGGTTTCTCCACTCACGCACACCACGGACCCGAACTCGGCCGCGAGATGCTCAGCAGCCTGAAGTGCGTCGTGGGAAGAGTCCGTGCTGTCCACGCCCCTGGTCGCGCCCCTGTCTTCGTGCAGGGCCATGACCTCGGAGGCGTTCCCCCTGATGATGGCGGGCCTGAGGGTGAGCACGAGCTCCCGGGCCGTTGCGGTCCGGTACGGGGTGGCGCCTGCCCCCACCGGGTCGAGCACGATGGGGATGCCCCGGGCGGTTGCCTTTTCGCCGGCCAGGAACATCGCCTTCACCCACCCGCTGCTGAGCGTGCCGATGTTGATCACCAGGGCTCCTGCGATGCCCGCCATGTCCGAGGCCTCCTCGGGGGCGTGGGCCATGACCGGGGAAGCCCCCAGGGAAAGCAGGGCGTTGGCCGTGGTGTTCATGACCACGTAGTTGGTGATGTTGTGGACCACCGGGGACGACTCCCGGATCCTTTCCAGAGATTCCCATATCTGGGCCGCGCTGCTTCTGCTCATGACTTCCTCTCCTGCCTCTTTGGTGAGCCCTTCATATAAAACGAAAAACCCTTCCAGTTCAATGCGATGTTTTCGCCGGGCGCACTGCATCCTTGACACCCCTCGGTGCCATGGGGTACATCTCTTGCATGGAAATATTCGCGATTGGCACCAGTTGCAGGGTTTCATCCTCCGCACCTGCCGGCGAGGCACGGGCGGGGTTCGACGGCCAGCCGGCTCCTTCGGGGCCGCCGGAAGGGACCAGATGCAGCCGGTGAACGTAGGTCCACTCTCCATCGGCACCGGCTCCCTGGTGCTCATCGCGGGCCCGTGCGTCATCGAGTCGCGGGAGCACACCCGGTTCATGGCGAAGTCCATCCTCGAGATCACCGCACGGGTGGGGATGCCCTTCATCTTCAAGGCATCCTTCGACAAGGCCAACCGGTCGTCCATCAGCTCCTACCGCGGACCGGGCATCGAGGAAGGCCTCGACATCCTCGCCGGCATCAGGGCCGATTTGGGCGTCCCCGTCACCACGGACATCCACGAGCCTTCCCAGGCCGCCCCGGCGGCGCGCGCAGTGGACCTCCTCCAGATCCCGGCCTTTCTCTGCCGCCAGACCGACATCCTCGTCGCCGCAGGCAGGACCGGAGTGCCGGTGAACGTCAAGAAGGGCCAGTACATGGCGCCCTGGGACATGGAACACGCGGTGAAGAAGGTCGCGAGCACGGGCAACGAGGGGATCCTGCTCACGGAGAGGGGGGCTTCCTTCGGGTACAACAACCTCGTGTGCGACCTGCGGAGCATCGGCATCATGCGGTCGATGGGCAGGCCCGTGGTCCTCGACGTGACCCACAGCCTGCAGCTGCCCGGGGGAAAGGGCGACTCCTCCGGCGGCATGAGCGAGTTCATCCCCGCTCTGGCCCGGGCAGGGGTGGCCTTCGGCGTGGACGCCCTCTTCATGGAGGTTCACGACGATCCGGCGCATGCCCTGTCCGACGGTCCGAACTCCCTCGATCTGAGAGACCTCGAAGGGGTCCTGGCAGGGCTCATGAAGATCCAGAGGGCCCTGTCATGAAGATCAGGTACCTGGTGCTCGACTCGGACGGCGTGCTCACCGACTCCCGCATCGTCTACACGGACGACGGCCGGGAGATCAAGGCCTTCAACGTAAAGGACGGCCACGGGATCAAGCTCCTCATGCGGGCAGGAATCGGGGTCGCCATCATCACCGGCAGGTTCTCCCCCGCCCTCGAGCACCGGGCGAAAGACCTCCAGATCGAGCACCTCATCCAGGGGGCCAAGGACAAGAAGGCCGCCCTGCTCGACTTCGCGGGCAAGGTGGGGGTGGAGCCCGACGAGATTGCGTACATGGGCGACGACGTGGTGGATCTTCCGGCAATGGCGCTGTGCGCCCTGAGCTTTGCCCCCAGCGACGCGGTGGCCATGGTGAAGGACCGGGCGGACGTGGTCACCTCCCTGCCGGGCGGCCGGGGCGCGGTCCGGGAAGCCGTGGAGATCCTGCTGAAGCGCCTGGGGCTCCTCGATGCGGTGATGCAGAGGTATGTGGACTAGGCTCCTGATCGTGCTCATCATCGTCCTGGCCATCTTCGCCGGTGCGTACTACGTGCAGAAGGAGCCCTCCGAGGCCGGAAGGCAGGCGACCACGGGGCCCCGGGTCCTCAAGGAGGCCAAAAACGTCGTGATGTACGAGAGAAAGACCGATTCCGGCAAGTCCCTCGTCATCCGCGCACGCACGGTCACCCAGCTCTCGGAGAGCGAGTTCCTCATGGACGAGTTCCTCGTGGACCGCTCCGACGGGACGAAGATCGAGGGCAGGCGAGCCCGCTACGACACGGACAAAAACGTCATCGAGGTGACGGGGCCCATGACCGTTGACACCGCCGACGGCTGGAAGGCCAGGGTCACGGACCTCGTCTGGGACAGGAAGGAAGAGCACGCCGTCACGAGCAAGCCGGTGCTGGTTGAGGGCGCCGACGGGACGATCCGGGCCGACCGGGCGGAATTTTTCGACGACTTCGACAGGATCCATCTGTCAGGGAACGTTCATGCGAGAGTTGCGCAGAATATCATTGCTGATTAGCCTGCTCTGCCTGTGCTGGGCCCTTGCCGCGGCCGCGGCGGACGCGAAGCCGAAGGCCACGGGGCTCAAGAGCAAGAAGCCCGCATCCGAAATGATAGATGTGGAGGCCGACAGGCTGGAGGTCAACAAGGAGAAGGGAGAGGCAGTCTTCAGGGGCAATGTGAAGGCTACGCAGGGAGATGTGGTCATCAGGGGATCAACGCTCACCCTCTTCATCGATAAGGCCACCAACAAGGTCGACAGGCTCATCGCCGAGAAGAACGTCTTCATCCGCTGGGAGGACAAGGACTCCACGAGCGACCGGGCCGTGTACACCATCTCGAAGAGGCACCTGGAGCTCACGGGCAATGCGGTCATCACCAGGGGACCCGAGCGGGTGGCGGGCGAGAAGATCGTCATCGACATGCTCTCGAACCGCCAGACCGTGGAGGGCGGGAAGGACAGCAGGGTGAAGATCAGGGTGAAGGGCGGGTCCGAAGAGACCGGGGTGTTCCAATGGAAGTAGTGAAGCTCGCAGCAGAGCGCCTCGAAAAGAGCTTCGGGAAGAGCCGCATCATCAAGGGCTTGGACCTCCAGTGCACCCGGGGCGAGATCATCGGTCTGCTGGGCCCCAACGGCGCGGGCAAGACCACGACCTTCTACATGATCGTGGGCCTCATCCACCCGGACAAGGGCAGGGTCCTCCTGGGCGACGACGACATCACCGGTCTGGACCTCTCGGGCAGGGCCAGGAAGGGCATCGGGTATCTCCCCCAGGAGCCCTCGGTGTTCCGGGGGCTGTCCGTGGAGGCCAACATCTCGGTGCCCCTGGAGGCCAAGGGGCTGAAAGGCCCTGATTTAAGGCAGAAGCGCGACGAGATCATCGCAGGCTTCGGGCTCGAGGGGGTGAGGAAGCACAAGGCCGTTTCCCTGTCCGGCGGCGAGCGGCGCAGGGTGGAGATCGCCCGGGCCATGGCGCTCGACCCCATGTACCTGCTCCTGGACGAGCCGTTCGCCGGCATCGATCCCATCACGGTCAAGGACATCCAGGACATGATCGTGAGCTTGAAAAACAACGGAATTGGTGTCATTATTACTGATCATAATGTGAAAGAAACCCTGAAAATCTGCGACAGGGCGTATATTATCCACCAGGGACTTGTGATTGAAGAAGGGACACCCGAAAAGGTTGTGCAGAACGATCAGGTCAAACAGATCTACGTAGGCAAAGACTTTTCACTATCGTAAAGAGGAGCGTTTCATGGCACTTGAGCTCAAGCAGCATTTGAAGCTTTCACAGCAACTCATCATGACGCCGCAGCTACAGCAGGCGATAAAGCTGCTTCAGCTCTCCCGGGTTGAGCTCCAGGAGTACATCACCGAGGAGCTCCAGTCCAACCCTCTGCTCGATGCAGAGACCACCGCGTTCCGCGACGCCGAGACCCAGCGTCTCCAGAAGGAACGCGAAGAGATGCTGAAGTGGAAGTGGGATGCGTACCTCGAAACCTACGGACAGGACAACATCCCCTATTACGAGGACGAGGATCGTCCGTCTTTCGAGTCTTCGGCCACCAAGCCCGACGGACTCTACGACCACCTCTTCTGGCAGCTCAGGATGAACGATTTCACGGAAGAAGAGCGGGAAGTGGGCGTGTTCATCATCGGGAACCTCGACCACAACGGGTATCTGGGCATGGACCCGGAGGCCATCTGCGAGGCAACGGGCGCCTCGATGGAGGTGGTGACCTCGGCCATCGAGAAGGTGCAGCTCTTCGATCCCCCGGGGATAGCCGCCAGGGATCTCAAGGACTGCCTGCGCATCCAGGCAAGGAGCCTGGAGCTCGAGGACACCCTCGTGTGGAAGATCATCGACTCCCACCTCGAAGACCTCCAGACCAAGAACTACGACAAGATCGCCCACGAGCTCGGTGCAACCGTGGACGAGGTTTCCCAGGCCGCGGAGATCATCGTGAACATGGAGCCCAGGCCGGCGAGAGACTATTCGGACGAGCCGCCCCAGTACGTCGTGCCAGACGTCTACGTGGTGAACATGGAAGGGGAGTACGTGGTGGTGCTCAACGAGGAGGACATCCCGGTGCTCACGCTGAACAAGCAGTACCAGAAGATGATGAACTCGGACTGCATGGGCAAGGTCACCAAGGGCTACCTCTCTGACTGCCTCAAATCGGCCCAGTGGCTCCTGAAGAGCATTCAGCAGAGGCAGAACACCCTGTGCAAGGTCACGGAGAGCATCGTGAAGTTCCAGCGCGACTTCCTCGACAACGGGATCGCCGACCTGAAGCCGCTCGTGCTCAGGGACGTGGCGGACGACGTGGGTATGCACGAGTCCACCATCAGCCGCGTCACCTCGAACAAGTACGTCCACACCCCCCAGGGCACCTTCGAGCTCAAGTTCTTTTTCAACAGCGGCATCTCGAAGAGCGACGGCTCCTTCGTGGCCTCCCAGAGCGTGAAGAACGAGATCGAGAACATCATCAAGGGTGAAGACGCGAAGCATCCCTTGAGCGACCAGGCCATTGCCCAGAAGCTCAAGGCCAAGGGTGTGAAGATCGCACGGCGCACCGTGGCGAAATACCGCGAGCTGCTGGGAATCGTCCCTTCAAATCGAAGGAAGAAGCACTATTAAATTAAATAGGTAAACTAAAGGAGGGGCCACTATGCAGTTAGACATCACCTTCAAGAATATCGACTCCACGGATGCTCTCAAGGATTACGCCACCAAGAGGTTCTCAAAGCTGGACAAGTATGTCGACAAACCGTCCGAGGTCCATGTCGTGCTCAGCGTGGAAAAGAGGCGCCACACCGCGGACGTCACCCTGAGCGCCGATGGAGTGATCATCAATGCGGTGGAGATCACGGAAGACCTGTACTCCGCCATCGACATGGTGATGGACAAGCTCGAGCGCCAGGTGAAGAAGCACAAGGAAAAGCTCCAGGAAAAGAAGGGAGGGAAAGCCCCGTTCGAGGGAGCGCCTGAGGCGCCGGCCCCGAAGGCGGCCAGGGCCCGGAAGAAGCCCAAGGTGGTCTATGAGCGGGACTACTTCATCCAGCCCATGAGCGCCGACGACGCGATCCTCCAGATGGGCACGACGGATGCCGAGTTCATCCTCTTCCAGAACTCGGACACCAAGCAGATCAACCTCATCTACAAGAGGCCCGACGGCAGCCTCGGCATCGTCGAGACCCTGAGCTGAGGGTAAGCCAGGGGCGGGAAAGACGAGAACGCGGAAACGAAAACCCTGCAGGGTCCCGATGGATCCTGCAGGGTTTTTTTCTGCTCGAACAGATCAGCACCCTGCGGGCGCCATGAGGAGCAAAAACGCTGCCGGAAGGAAGAACGACCTTAAACATGCGGGTGGGGTGCCATGGTCGAGATTATTCCGGCGGTGATGAGTACATCACCGGATCAGGGGGGGTGATATGGGAGAAACGAAGGGGAAAGGCGGCGTGACGCCGCCTTGTGTGGTTCTCAGGCCTCTTTGTGAGTCTTGTCTTCGATGTCGGCCTTCGCAGACTTGGCAGACTTGTCTTCCGGTGTCTCGCTTACGGACGACTTGAAGTTCTTGATGCCTTTTCCCAATGCGCTTCCCACCTCCGGTAACTTGCCCGCTCCGAAAATCACGAGCACGATTACCAGGATGACGATCAGTTCTGTCATTCCGATTCCGCCGAGCATAACTTCCCTCCTTGCTTCTTCTGGCTCATTAGCACACTTTGTTCGGGCAAGGCAACCGGAACAAGAGCCCCCTGGCAGGGGACGGGACCCTCAGCCCTGGCTGAGCAGGGACTCCCGCCCGGTTTTGATGAAGCCCTGCTTGATTTCCTGGTAGCCCTCGGGGGTCAGGCGACGATAGGTGGTGTCCCCCTTCGTTCGGTACCAGATCTCCATGTCCGGGGAGGCCTCGAGGTTGAAGTGCTCCCGCTTGAAGGGACGGACGATGATCTTCTGCGTCTCGGTGACCGGGAAGCTCTCGATGACCCGGATGTAGTCCGGCATCCACTTGGGGTCCATCCCGCCCTCCTTCTGCTGCCGCATGAGCCAGGCGTGGACCTCGTCGGGGTTGAAGGTTTGCCCCGGGAGCAGCTGCACCGTGACCATGACCTTCTCGTCCGAGACCTCGCACGGGGCACCGTAGGCGATGGCGCAGTCCACGCAGGGGATCTCCGAGGCGTACCTCACCACGTCCTCTGCGGAGAAGTTCTCGCCGTCCTTGCGGATCCAGTCGTCGGTGCGGCCGTTGAAGTACAGGTAGCGCTTCCCTTTGATCAGCCGTATGTGGCCCAGGTCGCCGGAGTGGTAGACCCCGTCCCGGAACTTCTGGCTCGTGGCGTCCGCGTTTCCGTAGTAGCCCTCGAACCGCAGGTTGTCCGAGCCCACCAGGGCGCAGATCTCGCCCACGGCCTGATCGTAGTTCTTCAGCTGTCCGTTTTCGTCCACGATCCCGGGCTGGCACTCCCGGCCCTGGGCGTCGAGGATCTTCACGCTCGCGGGCACCTTGCCCACGGACTCGATGGGGTCGCCCGGCTTGTTCGCGGTGGTGATGACCGCCTCGGTGGACCCGTAAATCTCGTAGATGTGCTCCATGTTCAGGCACTTCATGAGCTTCTTTCGGTCAAGGGCCGTAGCGCCGTTGCCGTAGGCGATGCGGAACCTGTTTTTCGGGTGGTTCGCCAGGGCCTTTTCCACCGCCTCCGGGCTGCCGTACTTCTTTTCCAGGGCCTCGATGATGTAGTGCAGGGGCTGGCCCACGTAATTGAGGAAGGTCACGCCGTGCTCGAGCATATCCTCCTCGAAGGCCCGGGCGCTGAACTTGCGCTTGAGTACAAAGCTCCCGCCCGCCACGAGCTGCGGCAGGATGCCGATGTACCAGGCGTTCGAGTGGAAGAGCGGCATGGAGATGTAGCCCCGGTCGGTGCTTTTCAGCCCGGTGTCGAAGCGCACCTTGAAGCCTGCGCCCACGAGCTTGATGTGGGTGCAGGGCACCCCCTTGGGCATGCCCGTCATGCCCGAGGTGTAGATGACGATGACCGGGCTGAAGTTGTCCACCGGCACGAGATAGTCCTTCGAGGCCAGGCCTTCCGAGGCCGAGATGGCCTCCTCCACCGTCCGGTATCCGCCCGAGCCCTCCTTCGGCCCGATGAACAGGATGTCGTCCCGCCCGAGCACGCTGATGTCGGAGACGATCCGGTCCACCTCGGCCACGGTGCTCTCGTTGACGAGCAGGAGCGATATCTTCGCCTGGTCGATCACCTTCGCGAGGGTCTCACCCCTGAAGCCGGTGTTGACGGCAAAGAGGACCGAGTTGCTCAGGCCCGCCCCGAAGGAGGCGAACAGGAACTCGGGCACGTTGTCCGTGTAGATCCCCAGGGAGAAGCGCTCGTCGGATTTCAGCCTGCCGCTTGCCACGAGCTTCCTGCGCTCGGCCAGGAAGAAGTCCGCGTACCGCTCGGACTGGCGGTACACCTCGCCGTAGGTGTACTCCCTGCCCTCGAAGATGAAGAACGTACGGTTGCGGCGGGAAGCGAGGTTCCACATGGTCATTTTGATCATGTTCCTGAAGTTCAGGAACCCTAACAGCCTGCGTACCAGCTCTTTCTGGTTTATCTTCATACAACCTCCCCAAACAGGTGTGCGGAATAACGGGACGTGAGGCCCGCCGGGACCTCGAGATCCTCGAGTGAAGCACAGAATCTTTTACCATTTTCAGGGCTTGTTTGTACAGATTTCGTTGGCCGAACCAGGGGGGCTTCCCGCCGGCAAGGGGTTTTCACACCTCAGGCGAGAGGTCCTTGTGCCGCTCCCGGAAGGCGCCCGGGGTGCATCCTTCCCAGGACCTGAAGGCGCGGTAGAAGCTCGACATGTCGCCGTAACCCAGGCGCTCGGAAATATCCTCCAGGGGGAGGCCGGTCTCTTTCAGAAGGTCGGAGGCCTTTTCCCTGCGGACGCCCGTGAGGATGTCCATGAAGGATGTGCCTTCGTCCCTGAGCCTCCGCCTGACCGTGCGCGGCGAGAGGTTGACGCGCCGGGCGAGCTCGCCCAGTCCGGGGAGCGTGTCATATCCCAAAAGGAGTTCGTGGCGGACCCGGGAGGTGAGGGTTCCGTGCTCCCTGAGCCTCCGGGTGAGCGCCTCGCACTCCTTGACGAGGGCCGCCTTGGCCTGGGGGTTTGCGAACGGCAGGGGGTGGTGCATGTATCTGGCATCGAAGACGATGGCAGCCTCGGGCTGGCCGAATTTCACCGGGCAGGAGAAGTACTCTCCATACCGGTGGGCGTAGTCGGGCTCCGGGAACGCGAAATGGACCTCCTTGAACACCGTCTCGGTCCTGTAGCCGAGGCTGACCATGGTGTGCATGACCATGGTGTGCATGGAGCCAAGCTCCGCTTCGCTGTGGAACCTTCTGCCTCCCAGGTCGACGATCTCCCTGATCCGCGCGCGCCCCTCTCCTCCCTGCATCCTGACCTCCGTCTGGAAGTACGTGCCGTTCAAGGCACTGTAGGTGTGCAGCATCTGCAGGCCTTCCATCCAGTCATCGCACAACATGATGGCGGCCCCGAGCTTGCCGCTGAAGTTGAAATGGTACTCCTTCCCCACCTCGAGCCCGATCCAGGGGATATCGACGAGGTCGATGAACCTTCGTATGAGGGCCAGCTCCTGCACGGTAAGGATGAGCTTGTCCGGGTCTTCCAGATCCGCGGGCCTGATGCCGCTCCCTGCGAGCAGGGCGTCAGCCCCTATTCCAAACTTGCCGGCGATGCGGATGAGGGCGAGGGTGGTGTTCAGCAAGCGGTACACGGGAAGAACGGGACTCGATCTGATGCAGACAGCCTTTTCCATCCGGGCCCTCCAGGGTGCCTGGCCATTTTTGCAAGTATAATTGTCCGTTCATGACATTGTCAATATGAATGTATTATTATATGCTTGAAGGCAAGGATGGAGCACGAAAAGGAGGTCAGGCGGGCCGGTAACCACCTGCAGCAGGATGACATGGCGAACCGGCCCTTTTTCCCTTCCGCATGATCACCTGACGTCAGGAAACCCGGGCAGCTCCGCTGCGCATTGTATTTTCCCACACGGACCTTATTTACTAAAAGCATATCCATCTTAGATTACAGGAGGAGCGTATGGTGAAACTGTCGTGGCTGGTACCGGTCACGGTTGGAGGGTTGATCGTCCTGGCAGCCGGGGTTGCCTCCTGCGCCAGGCCGCAGGCGCAGCAGTCGGGCAGTCCTTCAGAGATCGTCATGTCGGCGTGCACGGCGTGTCATGATGCCAGGAAGGTCTGCGACAACATCGGGAAGAAGGACCGGAAAGCATGGCAGGCCACGGTCACGAGGATGGTCGACAAGGGCGCGGACGTGTCAAAGGAAAACATCCCTGTCATAGCCGAGTATCTCGCGAGCCTGGAGCCGGGGTCAGCCCCTGTCTGCCCCTAGGGGACACCGTCTCGAGGGGCTGATGCAAGGGGGGCGGCACGTCCTGTCTCTCAGCCGCCGGCCCTTATTGACCCGGCACGTATGGCTGCAAACGGTATACGGCTCCATGCCGGGGTCCCGCATCAGTGATGTGTCTGTCGGATCAGGAAGGCCCGTGGTCATCGGGAGACCGGGGCTTCGCCACTGTGCAGCCCGGGTGCGTCCCTGCAGGGCCGCCTTCCCAGCCAACCAGCGATGTTGTTGCAGATTCGGGCAACACCAGCTATGAATAAAGAGCTTCGTCTTGAGGGAGTGGGAGCGTGCGACGATCTCTCTTCACCCGCACGCCAGAGGGATGCGACACGTGAAGGTGCTGAAATACAGGAAAACGATAGCCGGATGCTGCATCGCTGCCGTCATGGCTGCGGGGCTGGCACTGTATTTCTGGCGCGCACCGAAGGAAGTGCCCATCACGGCTGCATACATCATTGATAAAAACAAGGACATAAACCTCCGCAAGCTCCTGAAGGTGGTGGGCAAGAGCGAATTCAGCGACTCCGAGATCAACCGGTACTTCAGCAAGGGTGTGGTCAACGACTACACCGTGAACTTCTTCAGGTCCCTGCAGTGGCGCTTCAGGAGCAGCACTGACCTCAACTCGCACTACAGGGATGTGTGCGGCTACTTAAGCTCCCGGAAGCCCCCGGTAAAGCATGCCGAAGAGCTCTGCGAGCTGTACAAGCTGTTCACCGAATACGAGATGGGGCTCGATGAGCGGATGACGTCCTACGGCAACCCCCGGAACTCCACCGAGGCCCTGGCCCTGCTCAGGAAGGAGCAGGACTTCCGGAGGACCTTTTTCGGCGCGGACATGGCCGATGCGCTCTTCAGGGCAGAGATCAAATCCCAGGAATACTCCATCCGCAGGGCTGCCATCGTGAACAACAGCACCCTCTACGGCGACGTGAAGATGAGCATGATAGCCGATCTCAACGCCGAGATGTGGGGCAGCGAGGCCGACGAGCTCGACAAGGCCTCCATCATGAGTGACCCCTACAACAAGTACCGCGAGAAGCTCGTCATCTACGACAAGGACATGAGGGAGATGACACCGGAGGCCAAGGCCGACTTCATCCACGCCACGAGAAAGGAATTCTTCTCGGAAGAGGTGGTGAAGAGGTTCGAAGAGCTTGATGCGGAAAAGGTGCTCGACAAGGATAAGCTCGCCGAGTACTACGGGCGGGAAAAAGCGATCACCGGCAACCCCGCGCTGTCGGACGAGGACCGGGAGCAGGCCGTCAGGGACCTGCAGGTCGAGATGTTCGGCAAGGAAGGGTCCATGGCCTTCCGCAGGATGGAGGCCCTGCGCCGGCAGGGCGGCGGCTAGCTTCCGCACGTCTCGAAGACCGCTTTTCCGGCAGGGGGCGGTCCTGTTTTTCTCACCTTCCTCAGCTTTATCGGGGTCGATCCCGATATATTCCCTTTCGACCCCGATACCGACCTCGACCCCGAGCGCACAGTGGTCCATGGGGAGCTCCAACGTATCCGCAAGACCGGGAATCCCTTGGGACACAATCACTTGACCCCGGGGCAGAGCTTGTATATGGTGGTCTCGTTTTCATCCCGGGCAATGTGGAACAAGACAATCGATGATCAAGACGGATGTTATCATTATCGGGGGCGGAGCAACCGGATGCGGCATCGCGAGGGATCTGGCCTTGCGGGGAGTGCCCCACTGCCTGGTGGAAAAGGGGGACTTCGCAAACGGTGCCACGGGCGCCTGCCACGGCTTGCTCCACAGCGGCGGCCGGTACGTGGTGAACGACCCGGTGGCCGCCTCCGAGTGCATCAGCGAAAACGCCATCCTCAGGAAGATCGCCCAGAAGTGCGTCGAGAGGACGGGCGGGCTCTTCGTCAGGCTGCCCGGCGACTCCAAGAAATACCGCGACGCCTTCCTGAAGAACTGCGAGGAGGTGGGCATCGCCACCGAGGTCCTCTCCCCATCGCGTGCCCTCGATCTCGTGCCCGAGCTCAATCCCGCCATCGAGGAGGCGATCTCGGTCCCTGACTGCTCCATCGACCCCTTCAGGTTGTGCATGCTCAACGCCTACACTTCGCGCCGCAAGGGCGGCGGCATCCTCATCCACCACCGGGTGATCGACGTCATCAGGGAAAAGGGGATGTGCGTGGGCGTGAAGGTCGAAGACCGCTCCACCTCCCAGGTCAAGGAGATCAGGGCGAAGATGATCATCAACGCCAGCGGCGCCTGGGGCGACGTCATCGCCCGCATGGGCGGCAGCGAGGTCCCCATGACCCTGTCGAAGGGGAGCCTTATCATCACCAACCACCGACTCACCAACATGGTGATCAACCGGCTCAGGACCCCGTCCGACGGTGACATCATCGTGCCCAACGAGGCGGTCTGCCTGGCGGGCACCACGTCCATCAGGGTGGACGACCCGGACGCCGTCGAGGTGGACGCCGCCGAGGTGGATCTGGTGGCTACCCAGGCCGAGCAGATGATCCCCCGCTTCGGCAGCACCCGGCTCATCCGCGCCTACACCGGGGTGAGGCCCCTGCTCAAGGCCGAGTCCTCGGATTCGAGGAGCATTTCCCGGGGGTTCAGGATCATTGACCACAAAAACGGCATGATCAGCATCATGGGCGGCAAGCTCTCCACCTACCGCCTCATGGCGGAGAAGACCGTCGACGCCGTGATGGGCGTCTTCGGGATCAAGGCGCGCTGCAGGACGGCCGACCTCCCCCTGGACGGCCAGGACGAGCTCACCGGGTACCCGCTGTCGAAACGCCTCAAATCCATCGACTCGGTGGTGTGCGAGTGCGAGCTCGTGGACCGGGAGGCCGTGGAAAACACCATCAACAGCCTGGGCACCGGGTACATAGGCGACATCCAGCATCGGACCCGCCTGGGCATGGGCCCCTGCCAGGGAGGGTTCTGCACCTACCGGGCCCTGGGCATCATGCAGGAGGCCGGAAGGATGAGCCCGGCAGAGTCCATCGAGACGCTGAAAACCTTCCTCCAGCGGAGGTTCAGGGGCATACGCCCGGCCCTGTGGGGCGACCAGCTCAGGGAAGAGCAGCTCGTGGAAAGCATCTACCTGGGGATCCTGAACATGGGGCAGAGGCCATGAGCAGGTACGAGTACGATGCCGTGGTGGTGGGAGGCGGGGTCTCGGGGATCATGGCCGCCCTGACCCTCTCCGACAAGGGGTTCAAGGTGGCACTGGTCTCGAAGGGGGACCCGGTATGCTGCCTCTCCACCGGGTGCATCGACGTCATGACCGGAAGCGGCGGCCCTTTGAAGGGGATTGCCGGGCTCCCGGCCGATCACCCCTACCGCCGCGCAGGGGAGGAGACCATCCGGGAAGCCCTGGGCTCCTTCCTGAAGATCATGGAAAAGGGAGGCCTTCCCTATACGGGCACCGTGGAGGAGAACAGGAGGATCATCACCCCCATCGGCACGGCCAAGCATACCTGCCTCGTGCCCATGACCATGGCAGGGGCCCACTTCGACGAGGGCGAATACCTCCACGTGGTGTCCTTCAAGGGCATCAGGGACTTCTACCCGAGCTACATTACCAGCCGGATGAGGAACTCCTCCTTTTCGGTCTTCGACGCGGGCGTCTCCACGACCATGGGGATCGCCGCGAAGTTCGAGGACGAAGGGTTCCTCAGCAGGTTCATCTCCTGGCTCCAGGGGATCGAGAACCCCTACGACAGGCTCGCGCTCCCGGCGGTGCTGGGATTGAGCAATCCGGTCAGGGTCATGAAGAGGATCTCCGAGGCCACGGGAAGGCAGGTCCTCGAGCTCCCCACCCTGCCGCCTTCGATACCGGGCCTGAGGCTCTTCAGGACCCTGAAGGCGGCGCTGCAGGCCAGGGGAGGACACCTCTACTGGGGCAAGGGCGTCTCGAGCGTAGAAAGCCAGGGAGGCCAGATCGAGGCCCTGACACTGGCCACCACGGCCAGGGCTGCGCGCGTCCAGGGCAGGGCCTTCATCCTCGCCACGGGCTCGTTCGTCTCGGGCGGTCTCTACGCCGGGCGGGACTCCGTGAAGGAGACGGTGTTCGGCCTGCCGGTCTTTCACCCGGCCGAGCGCAGGGACTGGTTCCATACCGATTTCTTCACCCCCGGCCACGCCATCGAGAAAGCGGGCATCGAGGTCGACGACTGCTTCAGGCCGTTGGGAGCGGACGTTCAGAACCTCTTCGTGTGCGGGAGCATCCTTGCCAGGAGCGAGGTCATGAAGAACCAGTGCGGCCACGGGCTCGCCATCGCCACCGGGGTCGCTGCAGCGCAGGCGTGCGCCAGGGGGCTCGCATGAAGTTCGAGCACTGCGTCCGCTGCACCCTGTGCGTGGAGAACTGCCCGGTGTTCAAGGTGAACCCCGAGTTCCCGGGCCCCAAGCAGGCAGGCCCGGACGCCCAGCGGTTCCGCCTGGACGGCGAGCGCTCGGTGGACGCCTGGGTGAAGCTCTGCTCCCAGTGCAAGCGGTGCGAGATCGCGTGCCCCTACGGGGTGAACGTCTCGGAGATCATCCTCAAGGCGCAGCTCAAGTACTCCTCCGAGCACATGAGCCCTTTCACCGCCCACCTCTTCGCCAACACCCACTACCTGGGCAAGCTCGGCTCATCCGCAGCGTACCTCACCAATGCCCTGTCCTCCACCTCCCTCATGCGGGGAACGCTGGGCCTGATGGGCCTGTCCTCCTACCTGCCGCTGCCCGAGTACCGCTTCCTCACCCTGAACCGGGGGCGCAGGCGCAAGGGTAGATTCCGCTCCCCCCGCAAGGTGGTCTTCTTCCACGGGTGCTACCTCAACTACAACCGCCCGGACGTGGGCAGGAAGATCAGGGACCTCCTGACCTATCTCGGGTGCAGGGTGGTCATGCCCCGCCAGACCTGCTGCGGGCTGCCGGCCCTGGGCAACGGCGACGTGGACATCGCCCGGAAGTTCGCCCAGGTGAACGCCCGGGAGCTGGTGTCCTGGATCAACAAGGGCTACAAGATCCTCTATGCCTGCACCTCCTGCGGGCTCACGCTCACGCATGACTACCCGGAGACCCTCCGGATACCGGAGGGCAGGAAGATTGCCGAGAACACCTACAACGTGCACGAGTTCATCGCCTCGGGCGTCGAGGACGGGACGCTTACGGTGGAGTTCGGCCCGGTGGACCGGCACGTCGCCTACCACATCCCCTGCCACCTCAGGGCCTTGGGCATCGGCTACCCTGCGGCACGGCTCTTCGAGAAGATCCCGGACCTGAAGTTCCACATCCTCGACGAGGACTGCTGCGGCCTGTCCGGGAGCTATGGCTTCAAGAAGAAGAACGAAGGGACCGCGGCAGCCCTCGGGGAGATCGCCGCAAACGCCATCAGGGCGGTCGAGCCGGATGCCCTGGTGAGCGACTGCGGCGCCTGCAAGATGCAGCTGGGCCACTTCACCGGCCTGCCCGCTCTGGACCCTTCCGAGATCATCATCGAGTCCTTACGGCCTCGTGCCCCTAAAAAAGCATTCATGAAAAGGAGACCTACGTGATACGCGAATTCACCCCAGAGCTTCGGCAGGAACTCGAGCTCAAGGCCCGGAAATCCAGGGGAGACATCGTCGCCATGACCTTTCTGGCCCAATCGGGCCACCCGGGCGGCTCCATGTCCTCCATCGACATCTACACGCTCCTGTACACCGTCCTCGACTTAAGCGTGGACAAGGTGGTGGTCTCCCACGGCCACACCTCTCCGGGCGTCTATTCGGCCTTGGCGCGCAGGGGGGCCTTCCCGCCCGTCGACGTGGTCAAGGGCTTCAGACGCGTGGGCAGCATCTTCGAGGGGCACGTGGAGCCCACCGTGCCGGGCGTCCCGTGGGGAACCGGCAACCTCGGCCAGGGGCTGTCCGTGGCCTGCGGTTACGCCGTGGCGGCCAGGGTGAAGAACGCCCCTTCGATGATCTACGTGGTCATGGGGGACGGCGAGCAGCAGAAGGGGCAGATCTCCGAGGCCAGGCGCTTCATCCACAAGTACGCACTGACCAACATCACGGTGATCATCGACAACAACAGGCTGCAGATCTCGGGCAGCAGGGACGAGGTCATGCCCCAGGACCTCCGCAGGGAGTACGAGGCCGCGGGATTCGTGGTCCTCGACGTGGACGGGCACGACTTCGAGGCGCTCTACAAGGCCGTCAGGCAGGCCCGGGAAGACACGCAGGCGCCGTACGCCATCATCGCCAACACAGTCATGGGCAAGGGCGTGAGCTTCATGGAGAACAAGGCCGACTACCACGGCAGGCCCCTGAACAAGGGCGAGATGGAGAAGGCGCTCCCGGAGCTCGACCTCGAGTGGCCTCTCGAGGAGCTCACCGCCCTGCGCAAGGAGCCCGTGTGCGGACACACCCCCAGGAATCGCTGGCCCTTCCCCGGGCTCACCGCAGGCACGCCCAGGCTCTACCCCAAGGATGTGCTCACGGACAACCGCTCCGCTTTGGGGTTCGCGCTCCTTGACGTGGCCCAGGCGAACGCGGGCGTGCCCTTTGCCGTGTTCGACTGCGACCTGGCCGGCTCAGTGAAGACCGACGCCTTCATGAAGGCCTTTCCCGAGAGGTTCTTCCAGGCCGGGATCTCCGAGCACCACACCGCTGCCATGGCCGGCGCCGCCTCCACCCAGGGGGTGGTGAGCGTGTTCGCCGACTTCGGCATGTTCGCCATCGACGAGACCTACAACCAGCAGCGGCTCAATGCCATCAACGAGGCGCACCTGAAGCTCTTCTGCACCCACCTGGGGATCGACGTGGGCGAAGACGGCAAGACCCACCAGTGCATCGACTACCTGGGCCTGCTCCGGAACCTCGACGGCTTCTCGGTGGTCATCCCCATCGATCCCAACGAGACGGACCTCGCGGCCAGGTGGGCGCTGAGCACGCCGGGCAACGTCATGATCGGGGTGGGCCGCTCCAAGACCCCGGTGCTCACCGATACGAGCGGGCGGGAGTTCTTCGCCGACAAACAGTTCACCTACGGAAAGGCCCATCACCTGAGGCCCGGGAGCCAGGCCACCCTGTTCGCCCTGGGGGCCATGAGCGCCTCGGCGGTCAAGGCATGGGAAACGCTTCAGGCCGAGGGCATCGACGTTGAGGTGGTGGGTGTTTCCTGCCCCCTAGCCCTGGACGCCTCCGAGATCAGGGAAGCGGCCGCGAAAGGGCCGGTCTTCGTTGCCGAAGATCATCTGAGCCTTTCCGGTCTTGCCGCCGGGATCGCATTCACGGCCGCCACGAATGCGGTAAGCATCGAGCTCATCCCTATGGGCATCCGCGGCTTCCCGCCGTCCGGGCCGTCGGACACCTGCTTCAGATGTTTCGAGCTCCATCCGGAAGATCTTGCCAACCGGTTGAAAAAGAGGTTAAAGGGAGGGGTATGAAGAAGCTCATCACGATCCTGGCATTCGTCCTTGCGGTTTCAGTCTTCCCCGTAAGCTCTCGGGCCGACGGGTCCTCACTGGACGTCGTGCTCTACGACGCAGTGGTGGGGGCGGGCATCGGGGCCCTGGCAGGAGCGGCAACCATGGCCTTCATGGACCACCCGAGCGATCACTACGAGCGGATCGCCCAGGGGGCAGGCATCGGGGTGCTCTGCGGCATAGCGTTCGGCTTCTACGAGATCAGGCCCGTACTCTACAGCTATACCGACCATTCGGGAGAGAAGCAGAGGGTGTACGGTCTGCAGTTCAGCATGCCCCTGAAGTAAGGCACACCCGCAGGCATCGGTCCGACTGTCCGGGAGCGCACCCGTCGGGTGAGCTCCCCTGTTGTCCCTCACCGTCCGGCCGCGGTCTTTTCCCGTATTGAATCTTCCCAATTTTCACATATTAAAATACTTATCCGTGTGAGGAGGTGAAAGAGATGAAGAAGGCGCTCCTGTCCCTGTTCCTGTGCCTTGCCCTGGCGAGCCTTCCCTGTGCGTCGCTTGCGGACGACCTGGCACTGACCAAGCCCAGCAGGATACTGACCACGTCGCTCCTCGGCCTGAGCTTCGGCATTCTCGTCGGCGCCGCCATCGCCGGGTTCAGCTCCGGCTCCAACACCGCACCGATCCTCATCGCAGGAGGCATAGGGCTTGCCCTGGGCTTCGCCCTTGCAGCAGCGACACCCACCGAGGAGGTGGAAGAGGTCTCCGTCCTCGAGGCACAGGAGGGTCCGACCGCGCTCATCCCCTCCGGTAGACCGGAGGCGGGGGCGGGCGCCTTCAGATAGGGGTTCAGACCCCCAGGCGCTTCTCCAGCGTGATGGTCTTTGTCAGCGCTTCGAGCTCCTCGTGGCGCTTGAACGCCAGCTCGATGAGCGTGGTGATGAGCGTGCCGTAGGGGAGACCGCTCGCCTCCCAGAGCTTCGGGTACATGGAGACGCTCGTGAAGCCAGGGATCGTGTTGATCTCGTTTACGAAATGCCCATCTGACCCCACCAGGAAGTCCACCCTGGCCATGCCGCTGCCGCCTATGGCCACGAAGGCTTCCACCGCGGTGAACTGGATGTCGTCCAGGAACTGCCTGGGCAGCTTGGCCGGGATGATGAGCTCGGTAGCCGTGCTCACGTACTTGGCCTCGAAGTCATAGAACTCGTTGCAGGGGATGATCTCCCCGGGGGTCGACGCCCTGGGCTCGTTGTTGCCCAGCACGGACACCTCGATCTCCCGGGCGTTCGGGACCGCCTGCTCGATGACCACCTTGGGGGAAAACTGCAACGCGAGGTCGATGCCCCTGATCATCTCGTCCACGGAATCGGCCTTCGAGATCCCGATGCTGGAGCCCATGGTGTTGGGCTTGATGAAGACCGGGAACTCGAGGGTCTCGGCGATCTCGTCGAGGACCTCCTCCTGCTCGGTCTTCCACACCCACGCGCTCACGCACACGCCCTTGACCACGGGCAGGCCCCCCTGGGCGAGCACCCTCTTGGTCATGTCCTTGTCCATTGCGATGGCAGAAGCCATGGTGTCGCAGCCCACGTAGGGGATGCCGCAGATCTCGAACAGACCCTGCATGGTGCCGTCCTCCCCCCGTGGACCGTGGAGCACCGGGAAGATGACGTCCACCTTAGTGACGTTCCCGGTCTTCAGGGAGAGGAACCCCGGACGGGCGGGGTCGGTGGAAAGGATGACCGTGTCCACGTCGTCGGATGCGCCGGTCTCCAATAGATCGAACGCGCCGCCGCCCAGGTGCCAGGAGCCCTGCTTGTCGATGCCTACGAACACCGGCTCGAAGAGGTCCCTGTCCAGGGAGCCGGTCACCGAGCGGGCAGACACCACCGAAACATCGTGCTCTGCGGATACGCCGCCGAAAAGGATCGCAACAACTTTTTTGGAGCTCAATGCCTTCCACCTCTCTTGGTCCTGTGTGATAGACAGCGCAGGTCCTCCTGCCCGCGAGGATGCCGGAGGGCGATCACGGGTTCACGACGCGCATGTCTCGCCCGGATGATACATCGACCGGGCGGGTATGTCCATATCCCGGTATTACGCCCCGTACTTGGTGAGCCTGTCGGCGTGCGCCAGGGCGAGCGGCATGAGGTCCACGTGCCTGATGTGTCCCAGGCCTCCCTGGATGCACGAGGTCTCCCCGAAGGAGGTCACCTGGTCCCTGCGGAGGAACCGCTTCGAATAGAGCAGGACCGGCAGCTCGTGCCAGGAGTGGGACTTCATGATCGAAGGCGTCGAGTGGTCGCCGGTGATGATGAGCACGTCCGGGTTCAAGGCCATGATCTCCGGGATGACCGCGTCGGTCTCCTCGATGACCTTCACCTTGGCGTCGAAGTTCCCGTCCTCGCCCGAGGAGTCGGTCTTCTTCACGTGGAAGAAGAAGAAATCGTATGTGTTCCAGTGAGCCTTGAGCGTCTCGATCTCCGTGGCGATGGTGTCCCCCGCGTCGAGCACGTCCATGCCCACGAGCCTGGCAAGGCCCTTGTACATGGGGTAGGTGGCGATGGCGCAGGATTTCAGGCCGTAGATCTCCTGGTAGGAGGGGAGGCCGGGGTCCTTGGCGATGCCCCGCAGGGTGCAGCCGTTGGCCGGGTGCTCGCTTTTGAGGATCTCGAAGGCCTTTCTTATCCATTCGTTGAAGTATCCGGCGGTCTCTTTCGCCTCGGGGGCGAGCGCCTCCACGGGCAGCGGCTTGGCACCCACCCGCTGGGGGTCGGTTTCGGTGAGCCTGTCCGAAAGGTTCGGCGCGTCGAGGATGAGCGCGAAGCGGTAGTCCTTCACCGGCTCCACCGTGACCTTCACGCCCGGGATGGTGATGGGCTTGAGCTTGTTCACCAGCTCGGCGCACTTTTCCGTGGGGATGCGGCCGGCCCTGCGGTCGGTGATGGTGCCGGTGTCCGGGTCGAGCGAGCAGAAGTTGCCGCGGGCGGCCACTGCTGTCGGGGTGAGCTTGAGCCCGATGCCCAAGGCCTCGAGCACGCCCCTGCCGATGGGGAACGCCAGGGGGTCGTATCCGAAGAGCCCGAGGTGGCCGGGTCCGCTGCCGGGGGTGATGCCCGGGGAGATGGGCGTCGAGAGGCCGAGGATGGAGTTCTCGCTCAGCTTGTCCAGGTTGGGGGTCCTGGCCGCTTCGAGCTCGGTGAGGCCCCTCTCGCCCGGGAGCCCGCCCAGGCCGTCCATGACGAGCATGATGATCTTGGTGTCCGAAGAGACGTGCAGTTCCTTCATGAGATCTAACTGTTTCATTCCCCTCTCCTTGCCGTGAAAGTAATGAGCTTGGTCATCGGAAGACTACAGACGCAATCTCCTTTTATATTACCGGCTGGCATTCAAAAGCGCAAGGGACTTCGGGGGCGTGGTCTAGGAGATGCCCCGGACAAAGATGTCCTTCACCACCTGCCTTGCCTGCATCATGTCCTGGGCCCTGCCCGCCTCCTTGGCCAGGTGGTGGCCGAACATGAGGTTCTGGCTCAGCCAGAACAGGGCGGGTTTCAGCCTCTTCATGGCGACGTCGGGCGGGAAGAACCCGTCGAGGAGGTCCATGAGCCTGAGGATGGCGTCTTCAAGGCTCGGCTTTCCTTCCGGGGGCCTGCCTGCGAGCAGGTTCCTGACGTCCCGGAAGATCCAGGGCTCGATCACGGCCTGCCTGCCGATCATGACCCCGTCGCAGTCGGTCTCCTTGAGCATGGCCACGGCATCATGGGGGGTCTTGACGTCGCCGTTGCCCACCACCGGGATGGAGAGGTGATCCTTGAGCGCCGCGATGTACTCCCACTTCGCCTTCCGGTTCATGCCCTCGGGCACGGTCCGGGCGTGGAGCACCACGAAGTCTGCCCCGACTTCCTGAAGCATGGAGCCGAACTCGAGGAGATAGCCCATATCGGGCCCGTAGCCGATGCGGATCTTCACGGACAGAGGGATGCCCGCCACCACGCTGCGCACCGCGGCCAGGACCTTTGCCGCGGTGGGAATGTCCTTCATGAGGGCCGCGCCCCAGCCGTGGACCGTGACCTTGTTCAGCCAGCACCCCATGTTGATGTCGATGCCCCGGGGGCCGTATCCCACGAGCTTTTCGGCAGCCTGGGCCATCCTGTCCGGATCGCTGCCCAGGAGCTGGAAGACGAGGTCATGAAGGGTGGACCACCTCAGGTACAGCGAGGTGCCGGGGTTCTCCGTGGGGACGATCCTCGAGTTGAGCATCTCGGAGTAGAAGAGGTCGCACCCTCCATAGGAACGGATGAGCTGCCGGAACGGCTCGTGGCTCAGGTCCACCATGGGCGCCGTGAGCAGCGCGTTTTCCGGCAGCCGATGCACGGAACCCGAGGTTATTTTTTCCGGTCCTTCAGCACCACGAGGGCGTCGACCGCTATGGGCATGTCGTTGCTGACCTTCAGCGGGTTGATGTCGATCTCAGCAATCTCCGGGTTCTCGAGCCCGATCCTCCCCAGGTTGATGAGCGTGTTCGCAAGGGCCTCGCGGTTCACGGCGGGCTTGCCCCTGAAGTTGTCGAGGAGCTTCTTTGCCTTGATCTCGTCCATCATCTCCAGGGCGTCGCGCTTCTCCAGGGGTGCGACCCTGAAGGTGACGTCCTTGAGGACCTCGGTGAAGATTCCGCCCAGGCCGAACATGACGCAGGGCCCGAACTGGGGATCGCGGATCAGGCCTGCCACGAACTCCCGGTCGCCCTTGATCATGGGCTGCACGAGCACGCCTTCCAGCTGGCCCTTGCCCCTTTCCTGCAAACCGTTGTAGGCCTCGGTGAGCGCCTTTTCATCCTTGAGGTCGAGCTCGATCATGTTGAGCTCGGTCTTGTGGGTCAGGGTGCTCGAGTGACCCTTGAGGACAACCGGATAACCTATTTCCCGGGCGAAGGCCTTTGCCTCGTCGAGGCTCTTGGCGATGAACTCCTTGGTCACCGGAATGGAGTACGCCTCCAGGACCTTTTTGGAGTCGTGCTCGCTCAGAGTCTTCTCTCCGCGCTGGATAGCTTCTTCAATTATCTTCATGCCATCTCCCTCTGCAAGATCGTATACTGGATCTCTTTACCCATTAACAGAAATTCAGATCAATGTTAAGCCGGAATCGCCACAGGGTGCGAAAGGTTCCTGGATCTTGACGTCTCTCCATAGAATGTATAATGAGTGAATCACCAGCGGACGAGGGGTATCCCGCTTAAAAAAATTCTCCCTCATGCGCCGTATGAGAAAAGGCGGATGGAACCGACGATGAAGAGCGATCAAACCACAGAGAGCACCCTCCTGATCTTGGAAATCTTCCACTCCCTCCAGGGGGAAGGCCCGTGGGCAGGCCTGCCCGCAACCTTCATACGCCTGGCGGGGTGCATAGAGCCCTTCTGCCCCTGGTGCGACACCCCCTATGCCCTGGGCGGCGGGGAAGAGATGTCCATCAGCTCCGCCCTCGAGTCCGTACGGTCCCGCCCGGGTTCCCGCGTGGTCATTACCGGGGGCGAGCCCTTTTGCCAGTGGGAGCGGGGGCTCTCTCAGCTCCACGAGGCCCTCGTGAGCCAAGGCTGTGAGGTCCAGTACGAAACGAGCGGGAAAGCGGGCATCCCGGACGTGAAGGATGCGCTCGTGGTCTGCTCCCCGAAATTCCTGGACAGGGCCTGGCGGTTCGACCCGAAGGACAGGGAGCGGGTCGACTTCTTCAAGTTCCTGGCAGCAGGCAGTGACTGGCCGGAAGCCATCGACGGGTTCGTCGAGAAGCACGGGATCGACCACGACCGGGTGTACGTCATGGCGCTGGGCGCCACGAGACAGGAACAGATCAGGGGCATGAAGGACGTGTTCGCGTTCTGCGCAGCTCGGGGATACCGCATGAGCCCGAGGCTCCACGTCCTGGCCTTTGACACTGAGCGAGGTGTGTGATGAGGGAAGCGGTCATCCTCCTCTCCGGAGGCATGGATTCAGGGGTGCTGCTCGCCTGGGCGGTCAGCCGGTTCGACAGGGTCCACGGGCTGTATTTCGACTACGGCTCCAAGCATGCGCGCCGGGAGTACCCCAGGGCGTGCGAGCTGGCCTCGTACTACGGGGCAGGGCTTACGAGGATCGAGCTCTCCTTCATCAACGAGCTCTTCTCCTCGTCGCTGCTGAGCTCGGGCGCCGAGATCCCCGAGGGCCCGTATGCCCAGGGGAACATCTCGTCCACCGTGGTGCCCTTCAGGAACGGAATCATGCTTTCCATCGCGGTCGGGTATGCGGAGAACCTGAAGATCCCCACGGTCCTCATCGCCTCCCACAGCGGCGACCATCCGGTCTACCCGGACTGCCGGGAGAGCTTTACGGCCGCCATGTCGCAAGCGGCCCGGGAGGGGACCTTCGCCAGGGTCGAGATCCAGGCGCCATTCGCCTCCCTCGACAAGAAGGGCATCGCTGACCTCGGCCGGGAGCTGGGGCTCGATTTCCGCATGACCTTCTCCTGCTACAAGGGTTCAGAAAGACACTGCGGCAGGTGCGCCACCTGCCTCGAGCGGAAAGAGGCCCTCGGATACGACCAGGGGCTCGATCCCACGGAGTACCTGGCATGAGCGAACCGGTGCTGGGACGGAAGACGGCCGTGCCCGAGGCGTACGACCCGGGGATCCTCTACCCCATCCCCAGGCAGGACCGCGAAGTGGTGCACGGGTTCGACCTGTGGCGGTGCTACGAGCTCTCGTGGCTGGACCCCAGGGGCAAGCCCGAGGCCGCCATGCTCGAGCTGGCCTACCCGGTTCAGAGCAGGAACATCGTGGAGTCGAAATCCCTGAAGCTCTACCTGGGCAGCCTCTCGAACACCTCCTTTTCCGGCCGGGACGAGGTGGAAAAGACCGTGTCGGCCGATCTCGAAAGGCTCCTCGACGCCCCGTGGGTAGAGGTGCGAGTCCTCGACCTGTCCCATTGCTGGGAGACGGTTCTCCCGGGGACCTGCATCGACGGCATCGACATCGGGACAGCCGCAGGTGAGGTCGACCCCGGGATCCTTGCCGTGCAGGGCGGGTACGCGGAGGAGACCCTGGTCTCCCACCTGCTGAAGACCTCCTGCCCCATCACGCTCCAGCCCGACTGGGCCAGCGTGCTGGTGGGGTACCGGGGGGAAAGGATCGACCGCGCCTCGCTGCTCAGGTATCTCTGCTCCTACCGGTCGCACGCGGGCTTCGGCGAGGAGTGCTGCGGCATGATCCATCGGGACATCCTCTCGAGGGTAAGGCCCGAAGAACTCACGGTGGCGTGCTTCTACACCAGGAGGGGCGGCATCGACATCAACCCAGTGCGGAGCACCCGCAGGGTCGACCTCGACGAGATGAGGAAGTACCGGCTTCCCCGTCAGTGAAGTGGGGTAAAAGAGTAACGGGCTGCCCGCTAACGCACGGAAATCGATACTGTTCCTCTGACTGTCATGTGCATCCCGATGATGTCGAGGCTGCCGAGGCTCGGTCCCGTTGCATCCTGACCGATGCGTATGGCGCCGATGGAGAGACGGTCGATGTCCATGGCGGCGTTGATGTGATGGGTGCCGACACTCATCGCACCGAGACCCGACATCCCGAAGCCCATGATCCCGAGGCCAGGCAAGCCCGTAAGGGAGGAGCTGGTGATCTGGCTTACCATGGTGCCGTTGAGTCTCGTCTCTATGGCGCCCTGAACCGTAACATCTCCCAGATTGAGAAGGCCGTTCATGACGGGGATGTTGTCGAAATGATTGTTGAAGGCCATGCGTGCGACCTCGTCGACAATCCCTTCCGGGGCAATCCCTGCCTGTCCGGTGACGTCGTTCATCTGGACGTCGGACAGGGGCGTCAGTGCGGCCATCCCGGCATGGGGGAGCGTGAGCAGGACGAACATACAAAGGGCGGCACGTATGTTTCGAGTGCGCATTGGAACTCCTTTCTGAATGAGGTTCTCCAGGCAACCCGGCTGTCCACGCTCCCGTGGACCCGTAGCTTTCCGACCCAGGGTTACCCCTGGTGTGGCTAGAGAAACTGTGCTGGTGAATCCTTTTCAGACGGCCCGGCTGTCCGTGCACGTTTGCGGACCCGTGGCTTTCCGGCCCATGGTCACCCATGGTGTGGCTCTTCAAGGAGGCGGCCCGGCTGTCCGTGCCCCCGATGGGTACGGACCCGTGGCTTTCCGTCCCACAGTTACCTGTGGTTTGGCGTGTGAAGGAGAACACGGCGTTCTTTAAAAAAACGCGTGAATCGCATTCCCCCGGTTCTTTCTCTTTTCGTTGTGCGTGAGCTGCTTTTACGCGTTACTCTTTTACCCATGTCTATTCTCTGGAACAAAGAATACACATGGCATGCCCGCTCAATTGTCAAAGAACACGGAAGACCCTTCCAGCACCGGCACACGGGCGATGAACCATATCCTGTCTTGGAGCCGGAAAGCTCCAGGGGGCCGGTGCCGGAATGTCTTCCCCGATACCGTCTGTATCGAGAGGATCGGAGAAAACATTAAGGGCAAAAATCTAATTTTTACAGGAAAAGGAGCACGAGGGCGATCAGCCGGAGAAGGCCTTCCCGAGGGCCTTCGGGGCCTGCTGCACCAGTACCTTCGCCGCCTGGTAAGGGCACCCCATGGACTCCCACAGGGTGTGCGACGTTCTGAAGCAGGCAAGGGCCCGCTCCTCCTGCCCCGTTGCCCGGAAGTAGTCCCCCCAGGAGGCCAGCGCCCAGGCGGTGTGGGGGGCCATGCCCGTGCGCCGGGCCAGGGACGAAGCCCTGCGCAGGGCTTCCCGGCCCGCTTCCGCGCTGCCCCGGGCCAGGAGCACGGTGCCCAGGATCCTCGTGGCCCGGATGAGCTGGTCTGAGTTCCCGTTTTCCGTGTTCCACCGGACGCACCGCTCCGCCGCCTCCTGTGCCCCGGCAAGGTCGCCCAGGGCGAAGAGTGCTTCGGAGAGGGTGTTCAGAGCGTAGGGCACCCGGTTGGCGATGCCCTGCTCGAGGGAGGGGAGCACCTCGCGGGTCAGGTCAGCCGCTTCCCGGGTTCTGCCTTCCTCGAAGGCGATCCACGCCTGATAGAGGCCGATGAGGGGGGCGTGGGGCCCGTCTCCCGGCCCCTGGTCCTGAACCAGGGCAAAATCTTCCCGCGCCCTGTCCAGGAAGCCCGTGTAATGGGTGTTCAGGTAGATGGAGCTCTGGGTCCGCAGGTAGGAGAAGCCCCCTGCCAGGCACCCCAGCTTCTTCTCCCGCGACCTGACCTCGCCGAGGACCTGCGTGCCCCTCGGGATCTCTCCCTTGAGGAACAGGAGGTACCCGAGCCAGACCTCTGCCATGAGGTCGAAGTCCAGGTAGGCTGAGCTCAGCTCCTTGGTCCGGGCATACCAGGAGAGGGCCTCCCCGATGCGGCCGCTCCATACGCAGGACGCCAGGGTCGTCAGGTGGTTGGTCAGGAGGAGGAGCCTGTCCGAGGGCCTGATGGCGGGCCGGGAGTCCTCCAGGTATTCGAGGGCCTTCAGGGGTTTGCCGAGGAAGGTGTAGGTGTAGGCAACGGTTGTCCTGGCGGCGGAAGACAGGAAGGCGTTTCCCCGGGACTGCTCCTGCACCCTCTCGAAGGTGCTCAGTGCCTTTTCGAACTGGGCCTTCTGGGAGTAGAGGTTGATGAGCCGGATGCGGGAAAAGATCTCCTGGCTCGCATGGCCTCCTTTCCCGTAGAGGGATGCGAGCTCCTCGAGGCTCGCTATGGCCCTGTCGGGGCTGAAGATCCGCGAGCACGACCAGATCCCTTCGCACACGGCGATGAGCATCTCGTCGCGCTGAGCGGACCAGTCGCCCGAGCATATGCACTCCCGGGCCCAGGTGTAGTGCATCGCCGCCTCCATCCACGATCCCTCCGCCTGGTAGAGCCTGGCTGCGAGCATGCAGTAGGGGTACGCCCGCTCGTACTCCCGGGCATGGATGAAGTGATAGGCGATGGTGCCGCAGTGCTCCCCCCGGCTGCCGACCGTCCTTTCCAGATGCTCGCCCGTCTTCCGGTGAAGCTCCCTGCGGCGGTGGCCCAGCAGGGAGGCATAGGCTGCCTCCCTGGTCAGGGCGTGCCTGAAGGAGCATTCCCCCGTGGCATCCAGGCTGATGAACCCTGCACGGGCCAGGGTCTCGAGGTCCTCATCGAGGTCTCTGGCAGTGGAGGCCGTTGCCCTGAGCAGGGACACGGGAAAGATCATGCCCAGGACCGATGCCGCCTGGAGGAGCGACTTGCAGGAGGGGCCGAGGCTGTCGAGGCGGGCGGAGATGATGCCCACGATGGTCGACGGCACGTCCCCGGTGAACGGGCTGAAGGGGGAGATGCCCCTGTCCTTCAGGTACGAGAGGTATTCTTCGATGTAGAGGGGGTTGCCCCCCGTGATCCGGTGCAGGGAGTCGCGTGCGCGTTCCGGCAGGCTTGCGCAGCCCAGCAGGCCCTCTATCATCGTTCTGGTGTGCTCCGCAGGGAGCTCCTCCACCGTGATCCGTGTGCACCCGGCAAGGGGCAGGCTCCCCTCCCGGGAGATGAAGAGGAACAGGCACCCGCTCTCCGGGTGGGCCAGGTTCAGGAGCAGGTCGCGGCTGGTTGCGTCGGCCCAGTGGAAGTCCTCGACGCAGACCACGGGCGTGTGCCCGCGGGAGTAGGCCTGCACGAGGGAGAAAACAGCCTCCGCGATCTCTGTTTTCCACACGTCGGGCATGAGGTCCTCGTGGCCTTCCTTCATCCCGAGGAGGAACCGGATATGGAAGGCGTGCCTGGGGTTCTCCAGAAGGTCTTCGAGGGCGGCGTCCGCCCCTTCACCCAGTGAGGAGAGCATCCGCCTGAGCATGGACACCACGGGATGGTAGGGGATGTCTTTCATGTGGTCGAGGCAGTGCACGGTCACGGAGGGGGTCCCTTCCGGGAGCCTTTTCAGGAATTCAAGGCCGAGCCTGCTCTTGCCGGCCCCGGGTACGCCGGTGATGAGCACCTGACCCCCGGAGCCCGGCGACAGGGATGCGTATGCATCCATGAGGGCGCCAAGCTGCCCGGACCTGCCTACGAGGGGTATGGAGGAGTGTGCCGGCCTGTGGAGGCTCGAGGGCTCATCCCTCTGGCGGGCGATCCGGTACACCTCCACCCGGCCTGGGACGCCCTTGAGGGCTTTCGCTCCCAGGGGCTCGACCAGGAAGAAGCGCTCCGCCTCGTGCACGGCGCTCCCGTCCACCAGGATCTCTCCCGGGCCCGCAAGGCCCGAGAGCCGTGCCGCAATGTTGATGGGCATGCCCAGGGCGCCCAGGGAGAGGCCTCCTGCACGCCTGCGGTCCACCAGGACGTTGCCCGAGTGGATGCCCGTGTGCATGGAGAGGGGTTTTCCCGAAACGACCCGTTCGCCTGCGAGGGCATGGATCATCCTGGCCGACCGGATGGCGCGGACAATGCCGTCCTCGTGGGCGCGGTGAATGCCGAACAGGGCCACCACCGCATCGCCCAGGAATTTCTCCACCATCCCGCCCAGGGAGACGATGATACGGGAGGACTCCTCGAACATGCTGTCCATGATGGATTTGAGCTCCTCCGGATCGAGGATGGCTGAAAGGGTCGTATACCCGCTCAGGTCGGAGAAGAGGGCGGTGACGAAGCGCCGTTCGGAGGCAGAGTCCTCCGCTGCCAGGGAAAACCCGCAGATCCTGCAGAACCTGTCCTCCTCGCCACAGGCCGTCCCGCACACGGGGCAGCCCATTCCATGCACAGCCATTTCACCCTCTGTCTTAAAGATACATTCCTGACGGGACGTTTTCAAGGAGGGCAGGCAGAAAGAGACCGCTTGCGTCGTCCTGTGCCCGGGCAAGAGAGGAGCGCCCGATGGAGCACACTGTGTTCGGAGTCGGGATCGACCCCGATGAAGACTGGAAGAGGCTGCGCAGGCCGGCATGGTGATGTCGATTCACGCAGGAGTGTTCGGGGTGCAGGAAGAAAAGCTCCGGGCCTGGAAGGCTCCAGGCCCGGAGCGTCGTCTTGCTTACAGGACCCTGATGAAGATGAAGAAGGAGATGAGGAAGACCGCGATGGCGGTCTGGTGCTCGGTGTTCTCGATGGAGGCCGCGAACGACCAGAGGTGCTTGGCCCCCTGTGGGTAGGGCTCCATCCGGGGTGGGAACATGTAGGGGACCTCGTTTTTGTACTTCAGGAAATCCTCCCCGAACATCCGCTCCAGCCTGCCCCACTCACGCTCCTTTTTCCTGGGGATGTAGGACTTGAAGTAGATGAGCGTCATGAGGATCCAGATGGGGGCGTTGAGCGCCATGATGCACAGGCCTGTCCCGATGATGAAGCTGCCGAGATAGAGCGGCGACTGGATGTGCGCATAGGGCCCGGACGTGGTGAGCTCCTCGTTCTTTCTCAGGTGGCCGGTGGCCCAGAAGCGCAAGGCCTCGCCCCCGGCGATGAACAGGGCTCCGATGGCGCAGGAAGTCCAGGTGGGATCGGCAAAGATCACCAGAAGGACAATCAGTGCGTAGAGGGGCACGGTCCTGCCCGTGATCTTTTCGAGTTTATCCTCCCAACTCATTCTCATTCCTCCAAAATTCTTTGCCCTGCTTTGTAGCTGTTTCTCCAGGCCCAGTCAAGCCCAACCTCGCCCGCTCCCCTCGGGGACCGCGCTTCGTTCCGCACCCGCGAGGGATGAGGGGGCCGGCAGGGAAGGATCCCTGCCACCCTGCCTGATCAGCCGCCCATGAGGGGCTTTTTCGCCTCTTTCCTGATCTCCTTCTCGTCCGCCCACTCGATGAGCCCGGTCTTGATGTTCACCAGGTTCAGGGTGAACTTGAAGTACACGTCTTGAACCCTGCCGGCCGACTTCCTGATGGACGTGATCTCCCCGAACAGGAAGTAGTCCGCACCCACCTGGTGCCCTGCTGACTTGGCCGTGGCGAGGTCGACCACCCCGGACTTGGTCTGGTACTCGAGCTGCTTGAGGATCTCGTCGTTCACCTCGTTCACGGCCGTGAAGCGGACCCTCCCGGACTTCAGGAGCGTAACCCTGATCTTGTCCGTGACGGATTTGGTGTCGATGTGCTCGTCGGTCATGTTCCTGACCTTGTGGACGTAGAACACGGGCCTCGTGCCCGCGGTGAGGACCGGCGAGGCGAGCAGGGAGTTCACCATCTTCTCCGCGATCATCTGGAGGTCGGTGGAC
Source organism: Deltaproteobacteria bacterium (assembly GCA_035352355.1). Classification (GTDB taxonomy): domain Bacteria; phylum Desulfobacterota; class Desulfomonilia; order UBA1062; family UBA1062; genus Phosphitivorax. The sequence goes on from DAOPXM010000011.1 coordinate 37,564, forward strand.
CCGAACTCCGTGGTCACGGTCTCCACCTGCTCCGGGTTCCCGTACGAGACCTGGGGCGCGCTCGCGCATCCGGCGAGCAGGTACAGGGCGAAAACGACGGCAACGATGCCGATGGTCCGTTTGGTCATATGGTTCCTCCTTTTCGTGATCCGGCATTCGGTTCTTAAAAAATCGCATACGGCTCCCGGCCGGTATATGATTTCAGCGCTCCATCTGCCGGGGCAATGAGATTACGATCCCGTGCTGGTGACGGGGTGCTCCTTCCTGATCATGAACTTGAAGCTCGTAGCGTTCGGGCCCGGGGCCGTTGACTTGAACCCCCGGGACTCCCGTCCGCCGAGGCTCGCCGGTATCCAGTTGGTGACGGTGGAGGTCTCGAAGCCCGCCGCGTCGTACCAGAGGAAGCGGTATTCGAAGTACGCCTCGCCGGACCCCGAGTTCGTCACCATCACCTGGGCCTCCATGGACGACCCGAGCCCCAGCGGCCGGACGCTCACCTCGCCGAAGCGCAAGGATCTGGCCAGCCATTTGTCGTTGATCTCCACGTTACTGGAGCTCAAGCCCCCCGGCCCTGCCTGGACGTGCAGGACGTTGGGCGCGGTGCCTGCGCACCCCGCGAGCAGCAGGGCCAGCAGCCATACGAGATATCTCCTCCTTGTCATGTTCAGCTCCTCCTGTTCAGTAAGCTTTTGTCTGCAGATGCAAGCCGGCATCCGTGGCCCTGCACAGGACCACCAGGTGCCTGGCGCCTTCCGGTACGTCGATACGGCCGTTTCTGCCGGTGGAAGCGCTCCTGATTTCCAGCGACGGGGTGCCCTCCGGCACGAAGAGCCTGGCCACCTGGATCTCCTTGGGAAGCATGGACCAGGCCCTCAGGTCGGCCCTTTCGGTGAAGAGCGACACGAGGGTCCCTCCGATGACGCCGGCGGTCCCGTACTCCTTCGAGGCCCTGCTGGTCAGGCGGGCCTTGATGTACGAGCGGGCTACCTGCTTTGCGAACAGGATGGGGAACTGGTCGAGCAGGCTCCTCGACGCCACGGCGTCGATGTCGTACAGGGTGGTGGTCACCCTGGTCGTGCCCCCGCAGGAGATCTCGGCAGCGCGGTCGGCGGACGGGACGAAGCGGTACACGGGCAGGCTGGCAAAGGCCAGGCCCCCCCGGACAAGGGGGATGGGGAAGCTGAGCTCCTCCTTGACCGGGGCCACCCCCTGCTGGAAGATGACGAACACGTCGATCCCCTTTCCGTAGTTCTGGTCGATTTTTCCGAAGGCTGCCTCGTACTTCTCGGTGTCCTCGGAACGGTTCAGCTTCCTGCTCAGCCGGATGAGGTCATTTACGATCTCCCGGGACCAGGGCGCCGCCTCCAAGCCTTTCTTCAGGTCGATGTAGGCCTCGTCCTCCTCGCTCCCCAGCTCGTAGACCAAGGAAGAGAGGTAGTAGGCAAAGGCGTTCTGGTAGATGTTCCGGACGTCCCCGGACTTTTTCCGGAGCTCCTCGTACCTGGCCCTGTCCGCCTTCTGGAACGAATCCTCCCAGCTCACCTCCGGGTTGTCCTCCCGGGCCCGGGCGAGGGCCTTTTCGTACTTCTCCGCGAGCTCGGTCTGTCGGGCATAGGCGTTCCTGATCTCCACCCGCGCGCCTTCGAGGTCACCCCTCATGAGGTAGTTCAGCGCATCGAAGGCATGGATGAGGATCTTCTCGAAGTCCTCCCCCTCGTAGGGCCGCACTCCCTCGTTGATGAGCAGGGTCCCCACCTGGCTGGCGGTCTTCGATGCGGAGATCACGGCCCGGTCCTCGAACTGCCTGATCCGCACCGAGGCGTCCTCGAGCTCACGGGCGCTCTCCTCGTAGCGGCCCATGGCCTGCAGGAGGATGCCCCGCTCCAGGCGGACGAGCACCGCGTTCCTCCCGCGGGCCGCCGTTTCGGGGAACAGGGTGAGCGCATCCGGAAACCTGCCTTCGGCGAGGGAGAGTCTCGCCAGGTCGGTCATCCGTGAATAGCTGACGAGGCTGGTGCAGGAGGTGGTGAAGAAGGCAAGGAAGAGGAGGCACAGGAGGCCCGGCAAGCCCTTCCTCACGGTGCCGCCTTCCCCGGCGCCTGCCGGGCAGGCCTGAAGCTGAAGTGATTCGGAGGCACAAGGCGCCTATACATCCATTACCCTGTCCATGGTGCAAAAACCCCGGGGAATCTAAAAGGCGATGCCGACCCCTGCCATAATGCCGCGCCGGGTGTGGAACCCGAGCCCTATGTTCAGGCCTTCTATAACATAGCGCATCCCGAGCATCCAAGTGGTGTTTTTGTCCGTGTCCGAGTCCCGCTCGTAGAGATCGGCGCCTGAGGATCCGATGGTGACCGTGTCCTGGGTGGCGTAGCCGATCCCTCCCACGGCGAAGAGCGCAGGGATGAGCTCCGCGCCGAAGGTGGCGGTGATCTCGTACTCGTTCCCGTCGTTGTACTTCCTCAGATTGGTGAGCGGTGCGGACGTGGCAGGGGCCGAAGGCGGGTCTTCGTCCGTGTCGCCCACGCTCACGCCGAGGCCGAAGCTCAAGGCCCCGCCCGAGGGATGGAGGCTCGAGAGGAAAACGCCGCCCAGCTCGACGCCCAGGCTCGGTTCGTCAATGTCGCCGCCGATGCCGTAGTTCACCAGGACGTACCCGGCAGCCCCGCATACCCCTGGCAGAAAGACGATAAGACCTGCTAAAACGGCTAAAACCCTCTTCATATCTTGTCCCCCGGGAAAAATGCTTTATCATGTATTCTAGCCATACTACTAGAGACCGAGAAAAAATCAAGGCTTGAGAGCCTGTCAAGGTTTGAATCTCTCGGTCTGTACTCGTGAGTTTTGTTGAAAAATAAGTTATTAAAGGAATACAATATGTCGCAGAATGAGACGACTGCTTCCTATTTAAAGGCGCTTGGGCATCCGGTGAGGCTCATGATCGCCCGTGAGCTCATCAGCGGCCAGAAATGCGTTGGGGAGGTGGAGAGTTCTTTGAACATACGGCAGGCAAACGCTTCCCAGCATCTCTCGATCCTGAAGATCAACGGGATCGTGGACTGCGTCAGGAAGGGGAACCTCAAGTGCTACTATCTCAAAGAACCGCAGAAGATACAGAAGCTCATCGATATATTGGAAGAACAGAGATCACAATAAAGAAACTACAATAAGACGATAAGGACGGAAGCATGCACGATATCATCATCATCGGGTCAGGACCGGCGGGCCTGACGGCAGGCATCTACGCATGCCGATCAAAGCTCAGGACAATCATGCTCACAAGTCAGGTGAATCCCAGCCTGATCACCACCACGGACCTGGTGGAAAACTACCCTGGGTTCCCCGGCGGGATCAGCGGGTTCGAGCTGGTGGAGCGCATCAAGGCCCAGGCGACTTCATTCGGGCTCGAGATCGTGGAAAAGGACGTGACCTCCCTGGAGAGGATCACGCTCGAAGGCAAGGCCGCCTGGAGGGTCCGCGTCCATGACGGCGCCTACGAGGCGTTCGCCGTCATCATTGCCACGGGCACGGAGTACGCCCACCTGAACGTGCCCGGGGAGCAGGAGTTCACCGGCAAGGGGGTTTCATACTGCGCCACGTGTGACGGCCCCTTCTACCGCAATGCCCACGTGGTCGTGGTGGGCGGAGGCAACGCCGCGGTGCAGGAGGCGCTCTTCCTCACCAGGTTTGCCTCGAAGGTGACCATTATCCACCGCAGGGACCGCCTCAGGGCCGACAAGACCCTCCAGGACCAGGCCCTGAACCACGAAAAGATCGGTTTCCTCTGGAACAGCGTGGTGGACGAGATCCTGGGGAACGGGGTGGTGAAGTCCATCCGCGTCAGCGACGTGAAGGACCCTGCCCGGAAGCAGACCCTCGAGGCCGAAGGGGTCTTCATCTTCACCGGGAAGATCCCCAACACCGGCTTTTTACGGGGAGAGGTGGAGTGCGACGAGCAGGGGTTCATCCGGGCAGATCATGCCATGAAGACCTCTGCGCCGGGGATATTCGCCTGCGGGGACTGCACCAGGAAGCTGCTCCGCCAGGTGGTGACGGCCTGCGGCGACGGGGCGACGGCCGCGTTCGCGGCAGAACAGTATATCGAGGAGCTCAGGGGGACTGCCTATTCCGCCTGGAGTCCACACTGACAGAAGAGAGGACAAAGGAGGCTTGCATGAACGAGGACAAATTCGTGGACAACCCGGACCATCCCATCATCCTGAGCGATGCCGATCTGGACGCGGCAGTGGCGAAGTACCCCTTCATCGTCGTGGACTGCTGGGCCGAGTGGTGCGGGCCGTGCCGGATGCTCGGCCCCATCATCGAGAGCCTTGCAAAGAAGAAGCAGGGGGACATCGTCTTTGCCAAGCTCGACGTGGAGGGCAACCCCCAGACCGCCTCGAAGTACGGCATCCGGTCCATCCCCAACCTGCTCGTGTTCAAGAACGGCCAGAAGGTGGGGGACATCGTGGGCGCCATGCCGGAGGACAAGCTCCTCGACAGGATCAACACCTTCAGGTAGGGAGAGTCCTTCAGAACCGCTTTCTGCTGTCCAGGAGGATCGTGACCGGGCCATGATTGACGAGTTCCACGTCCATCGTGGTCTGGTACCTCCCGGTCGCTACTTTCCCGCTGTGCAGGGAAGCGATCTCGGCAACCGTCTTCTCGAAGAGCTCCTGCGCGTCTTCGGGGCGCCCGGCCGAGGAGTATGAAGGCCTCCGGCCCTTTCGGGCATCGCCCAGCAGGGTGAACTGGGAGATCAGCAGGATCTCGCCTGCCGCCTCGCCCACGTCCCTGTTCATGACCCCGTTTTCGTCGTCGAAGATCCGCAGGCCGCAGATCTTGCGGGAGATGTAGTCGATGTCCCCGTCGCCGTCTCCCTCTTCCACCCCGATGAGGCAGCACAGGCCCGGACCGATGGCAGACACGGGCTCGCCGTCCACCGACACCCATGCCCTGGTCACTCTCTGGATCACCGCACGCATGCTTCCCCCGGTCTGCGACAGAGGGCGGGTGTCCCCCGCCCGATCGTTACCTGATGAGTGTCATGGTCATGACCATGCCCTGCCGGTAGATGGTGACGTTGGCCTTTCTCCCGGTCATCTTCCCCAGCGCCCCCTTGAACTCGGCGACCCCGGGGGTCTTTACGCCGTTGACGTCGATGATGACGTCGCCCGGCCTCAGTCCCATGCCTGCGGCCGGCGAGTTGCTCACCACCTCGGAGACCACCACCCCCTGGACCTTCGAATCGATGCTCAGGGCTTCCCGGGCCGCCGCGGTGAGGTCCATGACGGTGGCGCCCTCCAGGAACCGGTTGCCCTTGACCGTGAACTTGAGCTCGGGGAGCTGGGCCTTCGAAAGGTCGCCCATGGTCACGTTCACGGTGAGGGTCTTGCCGTCCCGGAAGAGCTTTACGGGCACGGTCTGGCCGGGCGGTATCTCGGAGATGAAGAGCCGTATGACCGAGGCGTCCTTCACCTCGCTGCCCTTGATGGATACGATGACGTCCCCCTGTCGGATGCCCGCCTTGGCGGCAGGGGAACCCTTCGTCACCTCGGACACCAGGGCGCCCTTGGGCATCTGCAGGCCCATGGCCTTGGCGATGGCCGGGGTGACCTCCTGCACCACGACCCCGAGCCAGCCCCGGACCACCTTGCCGGTCTTCTCCAGGCTCCTCACGATGTTCATGGCCAGGTTGACCGGGATGGCGAACCCGATGCCCACGCTCGTGCCGGAACCGGAGAGGATGGCGGTGTTGATGCCGATGAGCTCGCCTTCGGTGTTCACCAGGGCGCCTCCGGAATTGCCCGGGTTGATGGGCGCGTCGGTCTGGATGAAGTTCTCGTAGTCGACCCCGATGTTCAGGCCCGTGCGGCCCAGGGCGGAGATGATCCCGTGGGTCACCGTGCCCTCGAGGCCGAAGGGGTTGCCCACGGCGATGACGAAGTGCCCCACCTTGAGCTTCGACGAATCCCCGATCCTGATCACGGGGAGGTTCTTTGCGTCGATCTTGATCACTGCCAGGTCGCTCTTGGGGTCGGTGCCGATGATCTTCGCCGGGAACAACCGCTCGTCGGCGAGCCTCACCTCCACCTCGTCAGCTCCTCCCACCACGTGGTTGTTGGTGACGATGAACCCGTCCCTGGACACGATGACCCCCGAGCCCAGCGCCCGCTGGACCCGCTCCCTGGGCATGCCGCCGAAGAAGTCCCTGAAGAAGGGGTCGTTCGCGAACGGGGAGGTCCTGACCTGGACCTTCTTGGTGGATGAGATGTTCACCACCGAGGGCAGAGCCTTTTCGGCGGCGTCAGCTACCCAGGTGAGCGATCCTCCCGGGGCGGCGGCGTGGGATGTCTGGAAAAGAAAGAGGATGAACAGAGCGCACACGAAACTCGTTCTGACGGCTTTCTGCATATGTGGTACCTCCCTGGTCATGACATGGTTTTACCCCATATCAAATTCCCAAGTCAACCCAAGTTGATCTGTACAGACCCCTGGAAAAGCTGTATACAACTGCTCCTATGGCGAACATGAACACCACCGTCCGGTTCCACAGGGACGAGCCCGTCGACCTCATGAAGGAGTTCACCATCTGCGAGTCCTTCTCGAGCGAGGCCTCCCCGTATGCCGTGGCCCTTGAGAGGCCCAGGAGCTACGGCGCCATGGTGGGGGATTTCCTGGCCGGTCAGAACCTCCTTCAGCGCGGCGCCACGGTCTGCGAGCTCGGGGGCGGCTATGGCAGTCTCATGAGCGGCCTGCTGGCCGAATACTCCCACCTCGTCGACCGGGTCTGCATGCTCGACCTCTCCGGGCGGCTGCTCAGGAGACAGCGCGCCGCCCTCGAGCCCTGGCAAAACCGGGTGACCTTCATCCAGGCGGACATCCACGACATCATCGCCGCCCTGAAGGGCGTCGATCTCCTCATCGTGAACGAAGTCATGGGAGATCTCGACACCCTCACCGGCCTCGACCCTGCGAACCCCACCGGGGAGGCAAAGCGCGTGATCTCCGAATACGGCCTTAAGGTGCCGGAGAAAGGGCCCTTCTGCCTCAACATCGGGGCCATCCGCCTCGTGGAGGGCATCTGCCTGAGGGGCATCCCGGCCTTCCTGTCCGAGCACTCCTGCGACCCCATCGTCCCGGAGGACCTGCGCTTCCTCGAGGAGGGCCTTGCCCTGGACTCCTTTCCCCGGGAGATCAAATTGCACCACCACAGCGAGTACACCATCCGGTTCTCCCACCTGGTGAAGGTCGCCAAAGCCCTCGGCAGGACGGTCCGGACCGGTGCGCTCCTCGACCTCGTGCCCCTGAAGCGGACCGCGGACCTGCGCATGATCTTCACCATGCGGGCGTGCTCCACCGAGCGCTACGAGCTCCTCTACGAGCTCCTCGACCACATCCGGGAATACCGGTGGATGGTCATTCTGTAAGCAAAACCGCCCCTCGTTCGGGGTCGGGAAGGGTTGCCCCCTGGGCTCGCAAGCCGCCTGGAAAAAGAAAGGGGTCTCGGGCCGGGCCCGATTCCCCTGTACTCAAGGATTGAAATGCCTGTTTCGAGACGACTGTCCGGGCAGGCGGGAGCGCACCGGGTGTGCGCTTCCGCCGTGCTACTTGACCTTCTTGCCCGAGAAGCTCCCCTTCATGATGCCGGCGAAGTCGATGTCTCCCTTTACGGTCTTGCCGCTCGGGTCGAACTTGCCGGTGTAGATGGCGGGGCCCTTCTTGGGGTCCGTGGTGAACTGCCAGGTGGCGTCGAGGCCCTTGATGGTTCCCGTGATGGGCGCTTCTCCCAGGGAGCCGGCATACATCCCGGTCAGCTTCTCGCCGTTCTGCTGGAAGGTGAACACCGCGACGCCGGTGACCTTGGGCGTCACGACATCCATGGCCCACTTGCCCGTGATGTTGATGGTCGGATCCGCTGCCCGGGACACTGTCGACGCCGCCAGACCCATAACCGCCAGACACACCGTAACCAGAACCAATCTTTTCATCATATCCTCCTTTTCCTTGTGCTTTTTTTATTCATCCATCTCGTTTTCGTATGACACCGCAGGCACGCCCAGGCATCCCTACAGGTTCTTTATGGAATCCCTCAACATGAGCACGCCGATCATGCAGAGCAGGTAGAACAGGGATACGAAGGTCATGACCGCGGTGAGCCCTATCTGCGCAGCCCCGGCGCCCAGGGCGAGCGGCACGATGGTGGCGACAAGCCGCCCCGTGGAGAATCCGCCCGCAACGCCCACCGCACGGATGTTGGTGGGGAACTGCTCCACGAGATACGCGGCCAGGATGGCCCAGATGGCCGATGCGACCGTCCAGTTCAGCGAGCCCCACACGTAGAACAGGTTGTCCGGCCACTCGAACGCCAGCCACACGTAGAACGTGACGGATGCGAGGAAGGCGAAGATGGCCATGGTGGCGCGCTTGCCGATCTTGTGGGCCACGAGGCCGCCCATGAGATATCCTGCGCATGCGGTGAACTGCAGGAACAGCAGGAACGAGTTGTATGCCTTCGGGCTCATGCCCCGTTCCTTGGCGAGGACCGTGGGAAGGAAGGTGTTGACCGACCAGTAGGTGACCATGAGGGACGTGCAGATGATCACGACCCAGAAGAAGGCCCGGATGTTCTCCTTTTTCAGGAGGTCTCCGAACCCCACCGCAGCGGCAGGGATGCCGGAGGCAATGCCCTTCATCTTGTCCGCATGCATCTTCATCCACAGGGGCGACTCCGGAACGGCGATCTGGATGTAGATGGCGAGGAATACGGCCGTTGCGCCGAAGAAATAGAGGATCGGCCAGCCAAAGGTCGGGGTCAGGAAATGGGAGATCAGGACAGCGGTGCCGAAGCCAAGCGGCCAGCCGAACATCATGTACGAGCTGATCTTGGCCCGCCGCTCAGGCTCAGTGAACTCCTGCAGGAGCGTGCCGGCCAGCGCCCATTCCGCGCCGAGGCCAAGGCCTGCGAGGAAGCGCAGAACGGAGAGCTGGATATAGTTCGTGCAGAAGCCGGCCAGACCGGTGGTGATGCCGAAGAAGGCGATGCACCACACCAGGGCCGTTTTCCGGCCGAACTTGTCGGCGATGGGGCCGAAGATGTACCCCCCGAAGCTCATGCCCAGCAGCATGCACGTGGCGACGACGCCGACCTGAACGAGCGTGAGCGATGCCCAGGCGTCCAGCAACAGGGGCGCGGCAAGGGCAAAGACCATGATATCCATTCCGTCGAAGGCGTAGCCGAGGATCGCGATCGTCAACACCTTCTTTCTGTACTTCGCGGGATCGACGATCCCGACATCCAGGGCCTGAGCTTCTACTGCGAGTGCCATATGTATTACCTCCTTTAATGTTATTACCCTTATGTTTCATGCCCTTGTTGCGGCATGTCCGGCCAGTTCGCGAGGGATCGAGGCGTGATCGGGCAGGGTGCCCTTTGGGCCATGCCCTCAGGCCTCCGTGTACGCCTTCAGCTTCGCCACTTCCTCTTCCCGCAGGATCTTGCGGAGGATCTTGCCTGACACCGACTTGGGGATGCCGTCGCGGAACTCCACCAGCTTGGGCACCTTGTACGGGGCCAGCTTGCCTTTGCAGTACTGGATGATGTCCGACTCCGTGGTCCTCTGGCCTGCCTTCAGAACGATGTAGGCCTTGACCGTTTCTCCCCGGTACGGATCCGGGACCCCCACCGTGACCGCCTCCGCGATCTTGGGGTGCTGCCGGAGGACCTCGTCCACCTCCCGGGGATAGACGTTGAAATCCCCGGCGAGGATCATGTCCTTCTTCCGGTCTACGATGGTGATGTACCCGTCCTCATCCATCCGGCCGATGTCACCGGTGCGCAGCCAGCCGTCCTTGAGCTGGAGGGCCGTCTCCTCCGGGTCGTTCCAGTAGCCCTTCATCACGGTGGGGCTCCTGATGATGATTTCTCCCGGCTCTCCCATCCCCACATCGTTCAGGCCGTCCTCGAGGTCGACGAGGCGGACCTCGGTGTCAATGCCCGGCACCCCGATGGTGCCTGTGCGGTGTGCCAGGGCCGGGTTGCTGATCCCCACCGACGTGGTCTCGCTCATGCCCCAGCCTTCGCTGAACAGGATCCCCAGGTCGTTGATCCTCTGGACGAGCTCCGCGGGCATGGGGGCGCTCCCGGAGGTGAAATAGCGGATCTTCTCCGGCAGGTTCATCTCTAAGGCCTTGGGATGGTCGAGCAGGGCCTTGATCGTGGTGGGCACGGTGGGGAAGAAGGTGATTCCCTCGAAGCGGGCGAGGGCCCCCAGCAGCTCGTCCATGTCGAAACGGGGCAGCAGGATCTGGGTCGACATGCTCATGAACGCCCAGTTCATGCAGCAGAGATTGCCGTACACGTGGAAATAGGGGAGGATGCCCAGGACCGTCCTTTTTTCGCACGGGGTGTTGGGAAAGATCGAGTTCCCCCACAGCAGGCACTGCAGGGCCGCCGCCACTACATTGCCGTGGGTCAGGAGTGCCCCCTTGGGCAGCCCTGTCGTGCCGCCGGTGAACTGGATCAGGGCCGGATCATCGGAGCCTAAGGGGATGGGGGGGACCTTCGTGGAGGTGGAGGAAGCCAGGAGCTCGGAAAAATGGTGCCAGCCCTTCTCGAGCTCCAGCTCCCTGGCCGTGCTCACGTCGAAGGGCTTGATGTAGTCCGTCAGCCTCGTCACGATGACCTGCCTGAGTCTCAGCTCAAAGGCCAGAGGCCGCATGACGGGAAGGGCGCCGTCGAAGGTGACCAGGGTTTCCAGTCCTGTATTCTCCATCATGAGCTTGAGCTCGTCATGGGTGTAGAGGGGGTTCATGTTGACCACGATGGCGCCGGCGGACAGGGCCGCATAGTAGGTGATGACATACTGGGGGCAGTTCGGCAGGGCGATGCCGATCCGGTCGCCCTTCTTCACGCCGAAGCGGATGAAGGCGTTGGCCAGGCGCACAACAGAGTCACGCACCTGCCTGAAGGACAGCTCGGTTCCGTAGAAGTCCACGGCGGCCTTGTTGGGGAACTGCGCCGCCGACAGGTGGACCATGGTCTGGACGGGGTAGCGGGGATAGCGTATGGATGTGGGAACCGTGTAATCATAGTTCCTCTGCCAAAAACACCTTTCCACCAGAAACCTCCTCGTGCTGATCCGGCAATGAAAACTCCGCTTGTCGGACAGGGAGTGCACCGATCGTACCAACAGGGAGGCGTGTTTCAAAAACATTGATAATATTGATAGAAATCTTTTACCTTGATAAATAACAACTTTTATGTTTCATATGGGTTTCATCTGTGTTTCGCTGATGGTCGGGTTATGGAACACAAGTGAAACATGGCCCGGCTCACCGGCGTTGTGAACGAAAGGGAGGGGTATGGCTGTGCGGGAAAAGAGGTCGAACGGTGAGGCGGCCGCGTCAAGGCTGGACCCGGTCTATGAAGAGCGGTACCGAAAAACCTTCCTCGAGTGGGACAGGTACGTCAAGGGGGCCGCGACCGTCGACCCCGCCGTTGTGCCCAGGGAGGTCTTCGAATCCTGGGAACGGTGCCGCAGGCTCAAGGTTAACCCTCTGCACAAGCCGAGCCATGAGATACTGAAGGATGGCGAGCTTAAGCGGCTGCTTAAGGACAACAGTGAGTTCATCTCCATCTGCAAGCCCTTTCTGCTCAATCTGTACCGCTTCGTGAAAGGGTCCAGGTTCGTGGTCGGCCTGTTCGACCGCCAGGGGTATGTCCTCGATGTCATGCACGGCGACGAGGAGGCCGCACGGGAGAATCTCTTCCTGGAGTGGTTCCCCGGTGTCCGGTGGGATGAGGAGAGCTCCGGGAACAACGCGGCGGGAACGGTCCTCACGTTGAAGAGGCCCATCCGGATCTTCGGGACCCAGCACTACAACCGCACGTTCCACAAGCTGACGGTCTCCAGCGCACCCATCTTCAACCCCGAAGGGGAGCTCATGGGCGGCCTGACCCTGACCGCCTACTATTACGGCGTCAATCCCCACACTCTGGGCATGGCCGTTGCCGCGGCCCAGGCCATCGAAAACGAGCTCAGGGCGCAGAAGGCGCTCCACGAGTGCAAGGCGGCTTTCGCGGAGACGGAGCTGGCCTTCAGCCTGCAGAAGTCCGTCATCGAGTGCATCCCCGAGCCGCTGGTGGCCCTGGACAGCAGGGGGTGCGTCTCCATCATCAACGACAAGGCCAGGGACAGGTTCGGTCTCGAAGAGCGGGAGGTCAAGGGAAAGCATATCCGGGAGATCAGCGGGGAGGTGAATCACCGCTTCCTGAGCATGATCGAGACGGACGAGGCCTTCACGGACGCAGACATCAGGATCTTCACCAGGGAAGGGTACGGCGACTACACGCTCACCTGCAACCTCATCAGGTCTCCAGCGGGAAAGGTCATGGGGAAGATCCTCATCTTCTCCGAGATCAAGAGGATCAAGACTTTGGTGACGAAGATGATCGGAGCAAAGGCGAAGATCCGCTTTGAGGACATCTGCGGAAAGAACCCCCGGTTTCTCATGACCCTGGAGCAGGCCCGCCTGATCTCCCAGAGTTCCTCGAACGCGCTGCTCCTGGGGGAGAGCGGCACGGGGAAGGACATCTTCGCCCAGGCCATCCACAATGCAAGCCTGAGGAGAGACGGGCCCTACGTGGCCATCAACTGCGCGGCGATCCCGCGGGACCTCATCTCCAGCGAGCTGTTCGGCTATTCCGAGGGGGCCTTCACCGGCTCGAAGCGCGGGGGCAACCAGGGCAAGTTCGAGCTTGCCGACGGGGGCACGATCTTTCTCGACGAGATCGCCGAGACGCCCCTGGAGCTGCAGGCGGCGCTGCTGCGCGTCATCGAGGACAAGTCCGTCATCCGCATCGGGGGAAGCCGCGTCCGCCCGGTGGATACGAGGATCATCGCCGCAACGAACAAGGACCTCCTCGAGGAGGTCCGCAGGGGCAACTTCAGGAAGGACCTGTACTACCGCCTGAACGTATTCACCATCAACATGCTGCCCCTGTCCCAGCGCCTCGATGACATCCCGCTGCTGGTGGATCTCTTCGTCAGGAAGTACGGCAAGACCCTGGACAAGAAGATCAGCCGCATCGACGAGAAGGTCATGGAGACCTTCATGCGGTATTCGTGGCCCGGCAATGTCCGGGAGCTGCAGAACGTCATCGAGCGGATGATGAACTATGCGCAGTCGGACGAGCTCACGATCGACCTCGTCCCGCAAGAGATCCAGGGCGCCCTCCATGCCCATGGACCGGACCTCGACATGGAGTCGCCGATCGATGCGGAAAAGAAGCTCATCAGCAGGATGCTGACCCTGAAGTTCCCCAAGCGGCAGATCGCCGAGAGGATGAACGTCTCCCGGACAACGCTCTTTCGGAAGATGAAGAAATACGGTCTGGCATGACGCCGCCTGAGCGCATCCCGCGTCTTCCGTGATGCGGGCCGGGAGAGCCCGTCCGCTAAGGCCTTCAGCCCGCTATCTGCACGCGCCAGCCGAAAGGATCCGGTTTTTCCCCGTACTGGATCCCCAGGATCTCGTTGTACAGGCGCTCCGTCAGCGCCCCGGTCCTGCCGCTGTTGATGAGGTGCTCCCTGCCCTGGTAGTAGATCTGGCCGATGGGGGAGACGATGGCGGCCGTGCCGGAAGCGAAGGCCTCCTTCACGGAGCCGTCGGCGATCCCGGAGATGATCTCGTCCATGGATGGCGCCCGCTCCGTCACCTTCACCCCCCAGCTCCGGGCCAGCCTGATGACCGAGTCCCGGGTGACGCCGGGCAGGATGGAGCCCGACAGCGGCGGGGTGAGGAGTTCGTCGTCAATCACGAAGAAGGCGTTGCTCGTCCCCACCTCTTCGACGTACTTCCGCTCGATGGCGTCGAGCCACAGGACCTGCGTGTAGCCCATGTCCTTGGCCTTCTGGCTCGCGTAGAGGCTGGCCGCGTAGTTGCCCGCGTTCTTGCAGTTGCCCACGCCGCCGCGAACGGCCCGGACGTAGTCTTCGCTCACGTAGATCTTCGTGGGGCTGAACCCCTCGGGGTAGTAGGCCCCCACGGGGCCCACGATGATGAAGAAGAGGTACTGGTCCGCCGGGTGGACACCCAGGGCCGATTCCGTGGCGATCATGGTGGGCCGGATGTACAGGGACGTCCCGGCCCCGCGGGGGATCCAGTCCTGCTCGAGCAGCACGAGCTGCTTCATGCCCTCCATGAAGAGCTCCGGATCGATGGTGGCCATGCAGAGGCGCTCCGCCGAGGCGTTCATCCGATTGATGTTCTCCATGGGGCGGAAGAGGTAGATGCCCCCGTCGCTTCCCCGATAGGCCTTCAGGCCTTCGAAGATCTCCTGGCCGTAGTGGAGACACATGGCCGTGGGGTCCAGCGTGATGGGCCCGTACGGAACGATGGCTGGATCATGCCAGCCCTTGCCGGCCCGGTACCTCACGGTGAACATGTGGTCTGTGAAGACCCGGCCGAACCCCAGCTTCGACTCGTCGGAAGGCTTCGCCTTCATCCGGTCCGGGGTGCATTTCGTGATCTTGATGTCCATACAGAGATTCCCCTCTGAGCGATCAGCTTTTATTTCCCAAATTCGTATCACTATCTGATCGTTCGATCAAGGTTTCTTTGGGTATTTCTCGATAGAGATGATCCGTTTCCCCGGTCCGGCCGTCTATTATTGACCAGGCACAATTGCCGTGAACGGCATCCTGGGCATCCGAAGCAGAAAAGGCGGCTACCTGCTCAGCTTCTCCATGATCTGCTCCACCTGGCTCCTCAGGGGCAGGCTGCCTATCTCGAGCACGTCGCTGAAGTCTCCCCTGAGCATGCGCAGGCCGTAGAGCTCCAGCCGGATCTCTTCCTTGGTGCGTACGCCGAAGCGCCTGAACAGCGAGACCGGGGGACACCACCCCTGGATCGCGTGCTGGAGGAGAAACCCGAGGGCAATGACGGGCAGGAGGATGAACCATGTCCTGCGCAGCACCAGCGACATGAACAGCCCGAACAGGGCGAGAAAGGAGGCGTTCGTCTCCAGGACACGCTCGATGTCCCATTCCCCCTTGAGGCGGTTTATCCGCCGGTCGATCCTGTCCGGATATTCCTGGTAGAACAGGAGCGTCTTCTCGATCTGCGTCATGAGCATCTCGTTTATGAAGGGGCTGGTGTGTTTCGAGACCCTGCTTTCCAGACTTCTTCCCTGGGCAATGGCATCCATGGGGACGATCTCCTTTCTGCGGGCCGCTTCCCCTGCCTGCGGAGGGTCCTGCCTCATGCCGCTGCAGGCATGCTCAAGGCGCAGGCCCTCGACGTTAGGAGTGCGGATACCTTACTAGAATAACCTGCTCGGGCATCTTCTCAATCGGGGTGCCGGGCAGTCCCGCGGGCTTTCGTTCATGCCTGTAAAAATGCCTGTTGCTGGAAGAAAGGTTCCCACTTCCCCGTTCATCCAGGACAGGCAGGGCAGGTCATTGTTATCGCGATGCTTGTATAAAGGTATATGATGTGCTTATTATATGAAACGGTTGCTGTGTCTTTCCTGTGCATTTCACCGGCTCGGCAGCCCGTACCATATACCATCCACCAATATGAACGAGGAGGCTTTATGGGAACCACGAGATCGACGATTCGGAGCATCATGATTATCCTCTTGATGGCGATGCTCGTTGCCGGGTGCAGGCATCAGAGCTCCAGGCACTACGGCATCGGCGGTGAAGACAATGGAGGCGGCGAAGGGGTCAGCGAAGAAGTGGTGAACAAGCCCGTGATCAAGACCCATCCTTTGAGCCAGACCGTGCCGGTCGGAGCCACGGCAGTGTTTTTCGTGGAAGCCATGGACCCGTCCGGGGTGACCTACCAGTGGCAGCAGTCAGCTGACGGCACCGACTGGACAGACATTCCCGGGGCGACAGACAGCTCCTATGGGCTGGCGGCCGACGCTCATGCGTGGTTCAGGTGCATCCTGACGAACGCGGGCGGGAGCGCTGCTTCGAACGCTGCAGAGCTCACGGCGGTGAAGGTCAGGTTCGTGAAGCTCGACGCGGCAGGCAATAACGACGGGACGAGCTGGACGGACGCGTACACGGACCTCCAGAGCGCGCTGACCCCGGTGCCGGACGGCGAGAGGATCGAGGTCTGGGTTGCGGCAGGGACCTACCGCCCCACGGCCGGCTACGACCGCGGAGCGTCCTTTGTCATGAAGGAAAATCTCGACCTCTATGGCGGGTTTGCCGGAGACGAGGCGAACCGCGAGGCGCGCGACCCGGAAACGAACAAAGCGATCCTGTCCGGCGACATCAACGTGCAGGGTAACAAGACCGACAACTCGTACTGCGTGGTGAGGGGGGCCGACGGCTCGATCCTGGATGGCTTCACCATCACCGGGGCCTACAGCCCCTTCATGTGCAACTCCGGCGGCATGGTCAATTCCTCCAGCAGCCCCTCCGTGACCAACTGCATCTTTACGGGCAACGAGTCCTATCAGGGCGGCGGGATGAGCAATTACGCCAGCTCCCCCACCGTGACAGGGTGCATCTTCATTGGCAACAAGGCGGCATTCGGCGGCGGCATGTACAGCACCTGCTCCAGCAATCCGGCAGTGCTCTCCTGCGTCTTTTCCGGGAACTCGGCCTCGAACAGCGGCGGCGGGCTGTACACTGCCAACGGAAGCAATACATTCATCAACGGCTCTACCATCGTGGGGAATTCTGCAGAGAAATGGGGCGGCGGCGTCAAGACCGAGCTCTGCAGCGCCACCGACATCATCAACTCCATCCTGTGGGACAATGCGGCGGGATGCGGATGGGCGCAGGTGGCAGGCATGGCAGCGATCAGCTACTCCTGCGTGCAGGGCGGCGCGGCAGGCGCGGGCAACATTGCAGACGACCCCCTGCTGGGCGCGGACCTGACCCTGCAGGCGGGAAGCCCCTGCATCGATGCAGGTCTCGACGGGGCTGCAGCGGGCATCCTCTTCGATCTCTCCGGCAACCCGCGCACGAGCGGGGCGCACGTGGACATGGGGGCCTTCGAATTTCAGGAGTAGAAGATTTATAGATTAATAAGCCCGGTACCGGGGCGCAGGCGTGACCCGGTGCCGGGCTTTCATCGTGAAGGCCCTGGGGCCTGAAACCCCTCTTCATTCCTTCCATTGCCCGGATTTTCTCTCGTAACTGATGAGCAGCCGCCTACCTTTCCTCCTCGAAGTGCTGCACCTGGTAGGTGAGGACCTCGAGGTCCCCCCGCTTCCAGGCACGGGCAGGCAGTCCTGCCTTGAGGCAGAGGTGGTCGAGGAAATCCTCCTTGTCCGGGAGCTGGTCCCACACCTGGGGCAGGAAGGTGGCGGCGTGGAGGCCGGAGCGGATGATGACCCCGTCGATGCCCGGCCTGAGCCTGTTCAGGAGGTCGGAAGGGCCCGAGTAGTCGAGGGGCTCAGGGTCGGTGAGGATGCTCACCTCGATGTCGATGTCCCCCACCTCGCTGGCCCTCAACGGGGGGAAGCGGGGGTCGTTGAACGCCGCGTTGAGGGCGTTGTGCCTGACCGCGTCCTTCACGGACTCCCGGCCCTCGAGGAAGCCGATGCACCCCCTCAGGTCTCCGTCCTTGGTCAGGGTCACGAAGACGCCGTGCTTGCTCTCCATGACCGCATCGTTCAGGAGCGCGTCTTCGGGGTCGTCCTCTCCGGACCTGATGCCTAAGCTGGTTTCGATGGTTTCCCTGGCCATCCTCACCAGGGCAAGGCCGTGCTCCCTGCTGAACCTGCCTTCCATAGAGCCACCTCCCGCCCTCTGGCGCCCGGGGAGACGCCCAGGGTCCGTGCTGGCATGGTTGCGGTCGAGGCGCCTATCTGTCCTCTTCCTCGAAAACCCTCGTGTACAGGTACCTGCCGTAGACATCCGAGTAGGAGAAGTCTTCCTCCTCGGCCGTCGCGTTGATGATGGAGGAGAAGCCGATGAGCTTCGCGTCGAGATCGTCGAGCATGTTGAGGAGCATGGCCTCCTTGGTCATGGGCAGCTTGGGCGAGCCGTACTCGAGCTGGCCGTGGTGGCCCAGGAGCATGTGGACGAGCTGGAGCCTGAGCTCGTCAGGGAAGCCCTCGATCTTCGTTATGGCATGGTCCACGATGTGGGTGGACAGGTAGACGTGGCCGATGAGCCTGCCCACGGGGGTCATCTCGATGACCTTGCTGAAGGAGTACTCGTGTACCTTGCCGATGTCGTGGAGCAGGGCGCCTGCGGTGAGCAGGTCCTTGTTCAGCCCCAGGTGGCGGTAGATCGGATAGACGGCCTCGACGCACCTCAGGATGTACATGGTGTGCTCCAGGAGGCCCCCGATGTAGTTGTGGTGGATCCCCTTGGCGGCGGGTGCCTTCTGGAAAAGCTCCGCGAGGCCGTCTTCGAAGAAGATCTTCTCCACCAGGGCCTTCAGGTGAGGATTCCTGATGCCGGAGATGTGCCTGCGCACCTCGGCCATCATGGTGGGGATGTCGCTGGCCGTCGTGGGTACGAGGGCGGACATGTCCACTTCGTCGTCCTTGAGCTTCACGATCCGCTCGATCCTCACCTGAACCCTGCCATCGTAGGACTCCACGTTGCCCTTGACCCCCACCACGTCTCCGGGCACGAGGGGGGCGACCTGCTGGCGCGCATCCTCCCAGACGATGCCCAGGACGTCGCCCGTCCTGTCGGTGAGGAGCACCTTTGCGTAGGGCTTGCCGTTGCGGGCGATGAGTATCCTGCGCTCGGAGATCATGAAGACGGCCTTTACGCCCTCTCCCTCGTGGAGATCGGTGACGAACTTGCCCTTCGATATCATACAGCCTCCCCTCTGCCTTCATTGTAGCACAGCTTTCCTAAGGGAAGAACACGCAATCAAGAAAGAGCGGTGAAATAATGAAGGGCGGCCGGGCGGCCGCCCCTGCCTAGAGTATGTACCTGCTCAGGTCCTCTTTCTGCATGATGGGGCCGAGCTTGCTGGTGACGTAGTCCGCGTCGATGAGGATCTTGCCCGCTGCGTCTGCGGATTCGAAGGAGATGTCCTCCAGCAGCTTCTCCAGCACGGTGTGGAGCCTCCGGGCGCCGATGTTCTCGGTGTGGTCGTTGATGTACTGGGCGATGCGGGCGATCTCTTCGATTGCGTCCTGAAGGATCTCGAGGTCGATGCCCTCGGTGGCGAGCAGGGCCTGGTACTGCTTGATGAGGGCGTTCTTGGGCTCGGTGAGGATCCGGACGAAATCCTGCTGGCTCAAGGGGTCCAGCTCCTCCCGGATGGGGAACCGGCCCTGGAGCTCGGGGATGAGGTCCGAGGGCTTGCTCACGTGGAAGGCGCCCGAGCCGATGAACAGGATGTGGTCGGTCTTCACGGGGCCGAACTTGGTGTTCACCGTGGTGCCCTCGACGATGGGCAGCAGGTCGCGCTGCACGCCCTCCCGGGACACGTCCGGGCCATGGGCCGACTCCCGTCCCGCCACCTTGTCGAGCTCGTCCACGAACACGATGCCGTTGTTCTCCACCCTGACCCGCGCCTCCTCGGCCACCTTGTCCATGTCGATGAGGCGGGAGACCTCCTTTGCCGCGAGGAAATCGAGGGCGTCCTTCACGGGCATCTTCCTGCGCTTGGTCTTCTTGGGCATGAAGTTGGAGAACATCTCCTTGAAGTCGATGCCCATCTCCTCGAGGCCCTGGCCGGAGAAGATCTCGATGGTGGGCATGGAGGACTCCCTGGCCTCCACCTCGATGATCCGCTCGTCCAGCAGGCCCTCCTTGAGCATGGAGCGCATCTTGTCCCGGCTCTCGGTGTGCACCTGGGCGTCCCTGCCGACGGGCAGGAGGTAGTCGAGCACCCGCTCCTCGGCGATGTCCCGGGCCTTCGACTTGACCTTCTCGCTCTCCTCCTTCTGCACCATCTGGACGCCGATGCGCATGAGGTCGCGGATGATGGACTCCACGTCCCTGCCCACGTAGCCCACCTCGGTGAACTTCGAGGCCTCCACCTTGATGAAGGGCGCGTCCGAGAGCTTGGCGAGCCGTCTCGCGATCTCGGTCTTGCCTACGCCGGTGGGGCCGATGAGGATGATGTTCTTGGGGTAGATGTCTTCGCGCATGTCCTCGGCGACGTGCTGGCGGCGCCAGCGGTTCCGCAGCGATATGGCCACGGCGCGCTTGGCCCTGTCCTGGCCCACGATATATTTGTCAAGCTCGGTAACGATCTGCTTGGGGGAAAGGCTGTTCATGAAAGTTCCTCGACAATAATGCTTTTGTTCGTATAGATGCAGATGTCTGCGGCGATATCCATGGATTTCCGGGCGATCTCGCGTGCGGGGAGATCGGTGTTCTCGATGAGCGCCTTGGCGGCGGCCACGGCGAACTGGCCGCCCGAGCCGATGCCGCAGACATGGTCATCGGGCTCCACCACGTCCCCGGAGCCGGACAAAAGAAAGGTCTTCGAGGCGTCGGCGACGATCATGAGGGCCTCGAGCCTCCTGAGGATGCGGTCCGTCCGCCAGTCCTTGCCCATCTCGACCGCGGCCCGGGTGAGGTTGCCGCGGTATTCCTTGAGCTTGGCCTCGAAGCGCTCGAAGAGGGTGAAGGCGTCCGACGTGGACCCGGCGAACCCCGCCAGGACCTTGTCCTCGTAGAGTCTCCTGACCTTGCGGGCATTGGCCTTGAGCACCACGTTGTTCATGGTCACCTGCCCGTCGCCGGCGAGCACCACGTTCGAATCCCTGCGCACGCAGAGAATGGTCGTGCCACGTATTTCCATCAATCCTCCTTTGCCTTAGGATGGGCCTTATCATATACATCCATGAGTTTGTCCAGGGTTAAATGCGTATAATGTTGTGTCGTGGACAGGCTCGCATGGCCCAGCATCTCCTGGATGGCGCGCAGGTCGGCGCCGGCGTCGAGCATGTGGGTGGCAAAGGTGTGCCGGATCACGTGCGGGCTGATGTGCCGGTTCAGGGCCGCGGTCATTGCCCAGCGGTCCACGATCCTTCGGATGCTCCGGGAGGTGAGCCTCTTTCCCCGGGAGTTCAGGAACAGCGGCTCGCCGCAGTAGATGGGGTCGTCGATGCCCCGGGTGCGCAGATAGGCGGTGATGGCTGCCAGGGCCCTGCGGCCCACCGGGACCCTGCGCTGCTTGGACCCTTTGCCCGTCACCAGGATGAAGCCCGAGACCGTGTCGACGTCCGTGCAGTTCATGCCCTCCACCTCGCCCACCCTGACCCCGGTGGAGTAGAACAGCTCGAGCACGGCCCGGTCCCGCTCGTCCTCGACCTTTTCGATGAGGTCGATGATCTCCTCGGGGGTGAGGAACTTCGGGAGGTCCTCGTGCTTCTTGAGCGAGCGCACGTGGGAGAAGGGGTTCGCCTCGAGGCCGGTGCGGGTCGTGACGAAGTCGAAGAACCCCTTGATGGAGCTCAGCTTCCGGTTGATGGTGGCGCGGTTGTAGCGGCCGTGGAGCCTCATCATGTAGGACCTCACCGTAAGGCGGTCCGGGACGGCGCACCCCTTCTCGTCCAGGAAGAGGATGAGGTCCTCGATGTCGTTTACGTAGGCCCGGTAGGTCTCCTTCGAAAGCCCCCGCTGGTCCAGGAGAAACATCTTGTATTCGTTCAGGAACGACTCCAGGTGGACGGTCATAGAATAAGATTACACCTAAGTCTTTGGCGAATCAAGGAGAGCGCTTTTTAGAATAATAGAATTCAGGATTCATTATTGCCATGACAATCCTATTATGGGATAGTGTTGCATCGTCAGAGAGTTCAAGAAAACAAGGAGGCATTATGTCGAACGTTGTTATCGTCAGCGCCAAGAGGACGGCGGTCGGATCCTTTGGCGGATCCCTCAAGGATATTGCGGCAAAGGATCTCGGGGCCCTCGTCATGCGCGAAGTCCTGCTCAGCAGCGGCCTGAAGCCTGAAATGCCCGCCCATGCCATGGAAGATGCACCTGACAAGATCAAACCCAGCGAGCTCGCACCGGTGGAGAAGGAATATTGGAGCTGGCCGGAGAGCAACCAGAGCATCGCCATCGACGAGATCGTCGTGGGCAACGTGCTCCAGGCAGGCCAGGGCCAGAACCCGGGCCGCCAGGCCATGATCCGCGCCGGCATCCCCAAGGAGACCCCGGCCTACACCATCAACATCGTGTGCGGCTCTGGCCTGAAGGCCATCGCTCTTGCCGCTGCCGCCATCAAGGCCGGAGACGCCGAGGTGGTCCTGGCCGCCGGCATGGAGAACATGAGCCAGGTCCCCTTTGCCCTGCCCGATGCCCGGTGGGGGTACCGGATGGCCATGCCCTACGGAAAGATAAACGACCTCATGGTGTTCGACGGGCTCTATGAAGGGTTCTACGGATACCACATGGGGATCACGGCGGAGAACATCGCCGAGTCCTACGGCATCTCCCGCGAGGACCAGGACAGGCTGGGCGTCGAGTCCCACCGGAGGGCCATCGAGGCCGCCAACAAGGGCCTGTTCAAGGACGAGATCGTACCCGTCGCCATCCCCCAGAAGAAGGGCGACCCCATCCTCTTCGCCCGGGACGAGCGGCCCATGGAAACGAGCATGGAGAAGATGGGCAAGCTCGCCACCGTGTTCAAGAAGGGCGGAACGGTCACTGCCGGCAACGCCTCGGGCATCAACGACGCGGCCGCGGCCACGCTCATCATGACCGAAGAAAAGGCTAAGGCCTTGGGCCTGAAGCCCCTCGCCCGGATCAAGGGCTATGCCTCAGGCGGCATCGACCCGGCCTACATGGGCCTGGGCCCCATCCCGGCCTGCCGGAAGCTTTTCCGCATCACGGGCACCAGCGTGAAGGACTACGGGCTCGTGGAGCTCAACGAGGCCTTCGCCTCCCAGGCCCTTGCGTGCATGCGCGAGCTCGGCATGGACGAGGGCATCGTGAACGTCAACGGCTCCGGCATCTCCATCGGTCACCCCATCGGCGCCACGGGCTGCCGGATCATCGTCACCCTCATCCACGAGATGCAACGCCGCGGGACCCCTCTGGGCCTCGCAAGCCTCTGCATAGGCGGCGGCATGGGCATGGCCATGGCCATCGAGCTCGTGTAAGCGTTTCCTGCCTGAGAACACTGCAAGGGGCACGGGTTTTTTGCGTGCCCCTTTTTCATTGAAAAACGGGGGAGAGCATTCTGCGCCGATGAGAGCAGCAGTGTGCCCGCTACCCCTGCCGTATGGGGAAGGGGGAGCCGGGCACGGCCGATGTTTCTCTAATAGGGTATATCGTCAAACGCCGGGGGGTTGGGGAGCCGGGCGCCCAGCGAGTCCATGGTCGAGAGGACCTGCATGCTGTTTGCGACGATCTCCGTGGTGTAGCGTTTGTTCCCGTCGCGATCATCCCACTGCCGGGTCTGGATGCGGCCCTCCACGTAGACCTGTTTGCCCTTCTCGAGCAGCCTGGCGCAGTTCTCCGCCAGCTTGTCCCAGGCCACCACGCGGTGCCATTCCGTACGCTCCTGTCTTTCGCCGTTCTGATCAGACCATATCTCGTTCGTTGCCATGGTGAAGTTCGTCACGGCCTTCCCATTGGGGGTGAATTTCATCTCCGGGTCTCTGCCCAGTCTCCCAATGAGGATGACCTTGTTCACGTATCCTGCCACGTCGCTTTACTCCTTATATGCTTCTATGACCTAACTGGGTTTCTTTAAAGGTTTTCTCTGTCCGTAAGCGTAGAATGCTTCCCCACAGGTGTTCGCTCTCATCTGGCATGCTATGTGATGTAATTTTATTATGCAAGGCTTATTTTCACATTTTGACAATCATTCCGGCGTCACCGCCCAAGCATGGGCCATCCGACATGCAGGGGATAACGCTGAGAGTGTTGCCCGATATGAACGGAAAAACCCTTCCAGGGCTCGTAACCGCCACCTTTTGCCTTGTGAAATTATCCCTGGTGGGCTATACCGGCCTGGTCATGCACACCTCTGGAAACCTCGCACCAGCAGCGGGAAGCCCCGGAACGTCGTACCCCAGGGAGACCGGGGGGCTTCCGTGGTGAGGGACAGGATCCTCCTCGGCCTCAATGCGCAGCAGAAGCGCGCGGTGAAGCACACCGAGGGCCCGCTCCTGATCTTCGCGGGCGCGGGCTCCGGCAAGACCCGGGTCATCGTCCACCGGGTGGCCCACCTCATCAACAAGGGCGTGTCCCCCCGGGAGATCCTGTGCCTGACCTTCACGAACAAGGCGGCAGGCGAGATGAAGGACCGGCTCCGGGCCATTCTCGGCGAGGACGAGGTCCCGGTGTGGGCGGGCACCTTCCACGCCTTCGGGGCCTGGTTCCTCAGGAGGGAGGCGTTCCGGATAAGCTACCCGTCCTCGTTCGCGATCTACGACGAGGCCGACCAGCGCTCGCTGATCTCGAGGTGCCTGAAACACCTGGGCGCCCAGCCCGGGCGGGGTGTGAGCGCCACCCTGGCCTGGCTCGCGAACTTCGCCCGGGACACCATGCAGGACATAAGCGAGCTCGCGAGCGGCCTCCCGTTCGACCCGCTCCCCGTGCTCTCCCTGTACGAGAAGAGGAAGAGGGAGAGCCATGCCTTCGATTTCGCGGACCTCATCTTCGCGCCGCTCACCATGCTCTCCGCGGACGAGGATCTGCGGGATGCGTACGCCGGCCGGTTCCCCTACATCCTCGTGGATGAATACCAGGACACGAACCCTGCCCAGTACCTGCTCCTCATGAGCCTTGCGAGAGAGCGGGGAAACATCTGCGTGGTGGGCGACGACGACCAGTCCATCTACGGATGGCGGGGCGCGGACGTGGGCAACATCCTCAAGTTCAGGGACGACTTCCCCCAGGCGCAGGTGGTGGTGCTCGATCGGAACTACCGCTCCACGCAGGCCATCCTGAAGGCCGCAACGGCGCTCATCTCCCACAACAGGCACCGGGTACCCAAGGAGCTGAAGTCCGCCAGGGGCAGGGGCAGGGAGGTCACGGTGGGCGGGTTCGCGGACGACGCCGCAGAGGCGGACGGCATTGCCCATGCCATCGACAGGCTCATCTCCTCCGGGATAAGTCCCGGCTCCATCGGCGTGCTCTACCGGGTCAACGCGCTCTCCCGGGTCATCGAGGAGGCCCTGGTCAAGAGGAACATCCCCTATGCGGTCTACCGCGGCAAGAGGTTCTACGAGAACCGGGAGATCAGGGACCTGCTCTCCTTTCTGCGCATCCTGGTGAACCCTTGCGATGAGGAGGCCCTGGCGAGGGCCGTCAACGTGCCCGGGCGGGGCGTGGGGGAAAAGACCGTGGAGACGCTGAGGCAGTACGCGCGGCACAGGGGCATCCCCATCGCCCATGCCGCAGGCGAGGCCGTGCTGGACAAGGCGGCCTGGGGCGCCCAGCTCAAAGGGCTCGAGGAGTTCCACCGGATCTACACCGAGATCGCCTGCAGGGCGGGTTCCGGCGACGTGGCCTCCCTCCTGGAGTGTATCATGGAGGTTACCGGATATGAAGAGGCCCTCAGGGAGGAGCCGGACGGGGAGGACCGCCTGAACAACGTCCGGGAGCTCATCGCCAGCGCCACGGATGCGAGGGACGTGTGCCTGTACCTGGAAGAGAAGTCTCTCATGGGCCGGGCGGACGCCCAGGCGGGGGAGCGGGTCTCGATCATGACGCTCCACATGTCCAAGGGGCTCGAGTTCGATTACGTGTTCATCCCGGGCCTCGAGGAGGGGATCCTCCCCCACGCGAGGTGCATGGACACAGGCTATGGGGTCGAGGAGGAGCGCAGGCTCCTCTACGTGGGCATCACCCGGGCGAAGAAGGAGGTGAGCCTCTCCTGGTCGAGGCAGAGGACGGTCTACGGCAGGGAGGGGTTCCAGGCCCCCTCGGGGTTCCTCTCCGAGGTCCTGCCCGGGGAGGCCCAGGCTTTGCTGGAGCTGAGCGCCTGAGACGGTCACTCTGAAAAAGTACGGGCCCCGGGGAATGCGCTTCCCCGGGGCCCGCTGTCCCTTGTCCGGGGGTGCCGATCAGTGGTTCTGCTCCTTCTTCTGGCAATAGGTCTCATAGAGGGTGTCGAACACGTTGATGATCTTTTCCATCTGCGCCTTCGTGTTCTCGCTCCCCTTGAGGCAGAATCCGAGGAAGTCCTCCCGGTTGTAATCGAAGAGCTCCTTCTCGGAGCAGAGGATGTCGAACTGCTTCATGAGTTCGTCGGTGGGCGAAGCTTCCTCGTGCTTCCTCTCGCTGTTGGCCAGCCACTTCGTGAAGCCGGCCATGAACCCCTGGATGTTCTCCAGGGCGCCCTTCATGATGGCCTCGGTATCCATCCTGTTGTGGTCAGCGCACTTGCCGACAAACTCCAGCATCTTCTTCTTGGGGTACTTGACACCGGTGCTCTTGAGCGCCTTGTCGAACAGCTCCTTGACGCTTTCGCCTTCCGTGGCGGGGTGCTCGACCTTTTCCCGGCCTACCGGCTCGCCCTTCACGGTCTCGGCGTCGATGGCGTGGAGCTTTTCCTCGTGGGAGATGACCTCTTCCCCGGTGACGATCTCCTCCTGGGTGTAGAGTTTTGCAAACTCATCCGGCCACAGGGTGCGCAGCCCCTGGGACTCCGCCACCTTCATGATCTGGGAGGCCTGGTTTTCACTCGACCAGAACTTGGTGGTCCTGCCGTCCGAGGTCTTCTTGATGTGGGCCTCGAGGTTGACCTCGACCCTTAAGGGCTCTTCCCACCCCTTCGGCTTGGCCTCGAACCACCCGCCCACGAGCCTCTCTCCCGGCAGGACGATCCCATAGGTCTCCTTGGGGGTGCCGTCCTTGGTGAGCACGATCACGCCCTTCTTCCACCCGGTGCAGTCTTTCTGGGCCCTGGCGCGCCTCCGGTAGAAATCGATGGAGGTCACGATGGCCGCGGGCTCGTTGCCGTACTTGATGAGGTAGCAGTCCTTGACGAGCGGATTGAGCTTCCGGGCTTTGCAGATGTTCATGAAAAAGACGAGCTCCTGGTTGGAGACCAGCTCGGGTTTCCCATGCACGAGGAATCTCCTGACCATCTCGGCATCGAGGGTGATCTCCTGGCCGTCTGCCGCCTGATACCTGACTACGTTCATGTTCACCTTTTCGAGTTCCTGTTTCACGTGTTTCAACTCCCTGTCCCCTGATGAATCGGCCAATGGCTGTATGCCGGGGACCGTGCATACGTCTTTCCTGTTGCTTGACTTCCATTCCTCCGATTGCGGCCTGAAGAGTTATCCCATCTGTTACTGGTTCGCAAGTGTTTATATTCTCAGTATTTGCTGGCGTTTATACCACAATAATGAATCGCTCCCATGGTCATAATTGAATATGCATCGTCAAACCCCTACTCCATGCATCATATCCATCAGCATTGCTCTGATGGAAATACACGCAAGGAGGATAGAGCGTATGGGTATTCTATCCTGGATCATCATCGGCCTGATAGCCGGATGGCTGGCCGGTGTCATCATGAGAGGCAGCGGGTACGGCATCCTGGGCGACATCGGGCTGGGCATCCTCGGAGCCCTGGTGGGTGGATTCCTGGCGGGAGCCATCTTCGGCGTTCCCGTGGCCGGCTTCAATCTGGTCACGCTCCTCATAGCCCTGCTGGGCGCCATCCTCGTGGTGGCGGTCGCCAGGGCGGTCTCCGGAAGAGCACGCGCCAGACATCTCTAATCAGGCACGAAGACACGGGAGGGGCAGGACCGGAATGCCCGGCCCCTCCTGTCCGCACCTCCGTCGACCGTGGGGGAACCCATCGTGGAAGCCCCCGCTGGGTCACGGTCCGCACAATTCGGAACAGGCACAGGAACCAGGAGGCAGGAATATGGCCAAGTACGGCAAGAAGGCACAGGAAAAGGTCAGGCAGACCATGGAAGAGTTCAAGGAAGGAAAGCTCAGAAGCGGGCAGAGCGGCAAAAAGGTGAAGAGCAGAAAGCAGGCGGTTGCCATAGGTCTGTCAAAGGCAAGGAAAGAAGGGGCAAAGGTCCCCCCGCGGCCCGAAAAAGAATGAGGCAGGCTGTTCTGCTCTGAGGCCCTTGAAGAAAAACAGGGGCAGCACCGCTGCCCGCCATTGTGAGGTTGCCGGGCTTCAGCCGACCTGGGGCACCAGGAAGCTCGTGATACCCATCTGGCTGATCTGGTCCAACTGCGCCTCGAGCTCGTCGATGTGATCCTCTTCCTGTTTGAGGATCTCTTCCAGAAGGACCTTGGTGCCGCTGTCGCCAACCTCGGTGGCCAAGCGGATGCTGTCGTTGTAGTGCCTGATGGCGTCCTGCTCGGACAGTCGGTCGTTGTTCAGCTGGTTCTCCACGTCCTGGCCGATGTGAATGTCGTTCAGCTTGCTCACCATGGGTTTCCCATCGAGGAAGATGATCCTGGCGATGAGCTTTTCCGCGTGGCGCATCTCGGTGAAGGCACGCTTTTCCACCACCTCGTGCAGTTTTGTGTACCCCCAGTTCTCGCACATCTCCGCGTGAACCATGTACTGATTGATCGCAGTGAGCTCCTCTATCAGGCGCTCGTTCAGACTCTCAATGACTCGATCGTTTCCCTTCATCCTTTATGCACCTCCCCTTGTTCTACGGGAGAGAACCACCCGTTGAAATGAGAGTAAGGGTCTGAGGTGAACATTTAAAGACCCCCAAAGGCCCCCGGGGACACCGCAGAGTGTCATCCCCGTGAAAACAGAGGGGTTGCATGTGCCGCCGTTCATGAGCATCCGAAAAATAAAACCCGCCTTAAGGGGCGGGTTCCTGTGTGAGGGGGGGTGCCCCCCTCTTTCGAGGGGGGCGGGGGGTATAGATTATTCCGAACGTCTCGTGTGAGGCATCCGGAACAGAACTGCCAGGGTAAGGAACGCCAGGATCATGAGGGCGCTGCCGGGGTTCTTGCTGGCATCGATGAGGCAGCCGCCGCCACCGCCGCCGCCCTCGCTGCTCGCCCTCTGGTCCGAGCCGTTCTGGCCGCCGCCAGCAGAGGTGTCGCCGGAGGTGTCTTCGATCCCCTCGGCCACGAGTGCCTGATAGGCGTCGACACACCCGCCGCTGGCGATGGTTTCTATGGAGGGAGCCTTTGTGGCGATGGCCGAGTTGATCACGGTGCTCCGCAGGGCCTTGTACGAGAAAGCGGGGTTCTGGGACTTCACCATGGCCGCAACGGCGGCCACGAACGGAGTGGCGAACGAGGTGCCGGAGATGAAGGAGACATAGCCGCCGTTCAGGTCGGTGGAGCTCAGGCCCACACCCGGGGCAGCCACGTCCACGCTCACCCGGCCGTAGTTGGAGAAGCTCGCGAGTTCGCCGTAGCTGTTCAGGGCGGCCACGGCAATGATGTTGTCCAGGGTGTAGTTGGACGGGTAGTGGTCGTTCGTGTCGTTGTCCTTTGCGTTGTTCCCCGCGGAGCAGACGAACAGGACGCCGTGGTCGCGGGCATACCGGATCGCGCTCTCCAGGGCCGCTGAGTAGTTGCTGAAGCCCCAGCTCGCGTTGATGATGTCCGCGCCCTGGTCCACGGCATCGTAGATGGCCTCGATGGCGTCGGAAACGCTCCCCGTGGTCTTGCCGCTGGAGAGCTTCATGAACTTGAGCGGCATGATCTGGGTGTCGATGTTCCACGCGACCCCGGCGATCCCGGTCCCGTTGTCGCCCAGGGCGCTGATGATCCCGCACACCCGGGTGCCGTGGCCGGAGTCGTCCTCGGGATCGGCGTCGTTGTTCGCATAGTCGTAACCGGGGATGAGGATGCCCGCAAGGTCGGGATGGTCGGTGTCCACACCGGAATCGATCACGGCGATGACCACCACCTGGCCGGGCCCCGACGCGCTCAGCAGGTCCCACGCCTGGGGAAGCCGGGCATCGGCCCAGAGGTCAAGGTCATACGCCCAGTCGTTCGGGATCGATTCGGCCTCGATGATGTAGTTGGGCTCCGCGTATTCCACGTCGTCCCGGGACTGGAGCTCGGAAAGGGCCGTGGCCGTGTCGTCCACGGCAATGACCACCGGCTTTTCGTCTGCTTCGCCCTTCACGGCGCTCGATGCGCCCAGAGGGCTCCTGAACTTCACGATGAGCTCTCCGGGTACGTAATCGGTCGCATACACAGGCAAGCTGAGGATGATTCCCGCCAGGATTCCAATGAGTGTTCCCTTTGTTCTTTTCATCGTATACCCCCCGGACCGGTGACGGTCCACGGGGGGATAAGGCAAGGCGGGTGCCAATATCGTGACTAGAAGGGAAAATATTAATCATATAACAATAACAATAAGATAAAGGCATTCGAGAACTGGAATGTCAAATTACACAGCGATAACCGGTTACCGGTTCGTAATTCCGGTTACAAAGGATTGTAATCCTGGTTACAATTGAGTGTTTATGCGGTCCTGTCATGTGTTGAGGATCTGACGATATGCCCGGGCGAGCCGGGTGAAGGTCTCGGGGGAGAGGTTCTGGGGCCGCTCGTCGAGGCTCACGCCCGCACGGCTGGCGAGCTCGGGGAGCAGCTCCTTCGTGATCCCGGGCAGGCCGAGCAGGGAGTTCCGGAGCATCTTGCGCCTCATCCCGAAGGCTGTGAACACGACCTTCTGATAGTCCCCGAACTCGGCCTCGGAAAGGGCGTCTTCCCTGGGCTCGAGCCTGATGACCAGGGAATCCACCTTGGGCTCGGGGAAGAAGTTCTTCGGTCCAACGGCAAAGCCCGGCGTGCAGCGGAAGCGTGAGGCGAGGATGGCCGAAAGCGCCGAGTAGTCCCTGTCCCCTGCCTGGGCGCAGATCCGTTCGCCCACCTCCTTCTGGACCATGACCACCACTACCGTGAGTGAGGCAGCCACCTCCGCCAGGCGCAGGATGATCTGGGAGGCGATGTTGTAGGGCAGGTTCGCCACGACCTTCATGCCCGGGCTCACCAGCTCCTCAACGGGAAGCTCGAGGATGTCCCCGTGCAGGATCGTCAGGCCGGGCGTGTCTCCCAGCCTCTCACGCAGGCGCGCCGCGAGCTCGTCGTCCTTTTCCACGGCAATGACCCTGCCTGCGCATCCGACCAGGCTCGAGGTGAGCACCCCGGTGCCCGGCCCGATCTCCAGGACCGTGTCCTCCCTGCCCACGTCAGCCAGGCGGACGATCTTCTCGACGATGCCCCGGCTTTTCAGGAAGTGCTGGCCAAGGGAGGATTTCGGTCTCATTCCCAGGTCCAGCGCGACACGGCGTTCATGTCCAGCGATGCGAACCTGCCTTCCCTGATCAAGCGGAGCCCTGCCCGTCCGATCATGGCGGCGTTGTCGGTGCAGTACTTCCGGTCCGGGATGATGAGCCTGACCCCTGTTTCTTCCGACCTTTCCCTGAGCCTGTCCCTCAGGTACCCGTTGCTCGCCACGCCGCCCGTCACCACCAAAAGGTCCATGCGGTAATCGAGCGCGGCCTTGAAGGCCTTCGCCACGAGCACGTCCACCACGGCGGCCTGGAACGACGCGGCGATCTTCGGGACCATGTCTTCCTTGCCGGGCAGGGGCTTCTTTTCCTTTGGCAGCCCGGAGAAGCCCATGTCCATGTCTTCGAAGATGCCTTCCTTGATCACCCGGTTGAGCACCGCGGTCTTGAGCCCGGAGAAGCTGAAGTCGCAGGTGTCGTCGCCCATAAGCGGCCTCGGCAGGTCGATGGAGCTCGGATCGACCCCCCTGCTCAGCTTCTCGATGACCACCCCGCCCGGGTAGCCCAGGAAGAGGAGCTTGGCGACCTTGTCGAAGGCCTCGCCCGCGGCGTCGTCCAGGGTCTGGCCGATCTGTTCGACGTCCGACGGGGAGGAGATCCGGTACAGCGAGGTGTGGCCGCCGGAGACCACCATCCCGATGTGGGGGTAGGTGACCTCGTTGTCGATCATGGCGGCAGCCAGGTGGCCTTCGAGGTGGTTGACGCCCACCAGCGGGATGTCCAGGCCGTAAGCCAGCGATTTGGCAAAGGAGATGCCCACCAGCAGGGCGCCCACGAGGCCCGGGCCCTGGGTCACGGCCACGGCGCCCAGGTAGGTGGCGTCAATGCCCGCCGTGGCGAGGGCCTCGTTCACCACGGGCTCGATGAGCTCGGTGTGCCTGCGGGAAGCGATTTCGGGAACCACGCCGCCAAAGGCGGCATGGTCCTTGATCTGGCTGGCGACGATGTTCGAGAGCACGGTTCCGGTGTCTTCGAGGACCGCTGCGGAGGTCTCGTCGCAGGACGTTTCTATGGCGAGGATTTTCATTGATTCCTACAGATCGTCCCTCGTGAGCAGCGCGCGCACGTCGGGCACGAGGGCCTCGATGTTGGCCCTGCCTCCCTCGAGCCGGTCGAAGACCGCGATCACCATGACGACCTCCAGGCCCATGGCCCGGGCGTTCTCGATGGCGGTGATGGTGCTTCCGCCGGTGGTGATCACGTCGTCCACCACCACGACCTTCTGGCCGGGCTGCACCGGGCCTTCCACCGCGTTCTTCATGCCGTGGTCCTTCTTTTCCTTCCTCACGAGGAAGGCCGAGAGCTCCATGCCCTTCTGATAGGCAACGAGGCTGGAAGCCGTGGCGATGGGGTCGGCCCCCATGGTGAGGCCGCCGATGGCTTCGACCCCGGAGTCCTTGATCATCTCGTAGATGAGCGACCCGATGAGGAAGGCGCCTTTCGGGTTCAGCGTCACCTTGCGCATGTCCACGTAGATGTCAGACTCCCTGCCCGAGGCGAGGGTGAATTTTCCGAACTTGACCGCATCCTTCTTTACGAGATCCTTGAGCTCGTCGAACATTTTCATGAGAAAACCCTCTCGAAGATGGTATCCACGTACTTGAGGTGGTGGGAGAGGTCGAAGAGCCCGTCGATCGCATCGGCCCCGAGCACCCGCACGACATCCTCATCCTTTTTCAGGAGGTCCTTGAAGTCTTCCTTTCCGTCCCATACCTTGAGCGCATTGCGCTGAACCCAGCCGTAGGCGGTGTCCCGTGCCACCCCCTTGTCCACCAGGGCCAGGAGCACGCCCTGGGAATGCCAGAGCCCCTTCGTGAGGTCGAGGTTCTTCTGCATGTTCTCCGGGAAGACCACGAGACCCTCGATCACCCGGGTGAGCCGGGCAAGCGCGAAGTCGAGCACGATGGTGGCGTCCGGGCCGATGACCCGCTCCACGCTCGAGTGGCTGATGTCGCGCTCGTGCCAGAGCGCCACGTTCTCCAGGGCGGAGAGGCAGTAGCCCCGCAGCAGCCTGGCCAGGCCCGTGATGTTTTCCGACAGGATGGGGTTCTTCTTGTGCGGCATGGCCGACGAGCCCTTCTGGCCTTTGCCGAAGGGCTCCATGGCCTCGAGCACCTCGGTCCTCTGGAGGTGGCGGATCTCGGTGGCGATCTTCTCGAGCGTAGAGCCGATGATGGCGATGGTGGAGAAGAACTGGGCGTGCCGGTCCCGCTGGATGATCTGCGTGGAGATGGGCGCGGGCTTGAGTCCCAGGCGCTCGCAGGCGAACTCCTCCATGTCCGGGGGGATGTTCGCGAAGGTGCCCACCGCGCCGGAGATCTTGCCGTAGGAGATCGCCTCGATGGCGTCTTCCATGCGCTTGAGGTTGCGCTCCATCTCCGCGTACCACAGGGCGAATTTCAGGCCGAAGGTCACGGGCTCCGCGTGGATGCCGTGGGAGCGCCCCATGGCCGGGGTGTGCTTGAACTCGAAGGCCCTCTTCCTGAGCGCCTCCATGAGCGCCCTGATGTCGTCCAGCAGGATGAGGCCGCTCTCCTTGAGCTGCAGGGCAAAGGCGGTGTCCAGCACGTCCGAGGAGGTCATGCCCATGTGGATGAACCGGGCGTCCTCGCCCACGTATTCCGCCACGCAGGACACGAAGGCAATCACGTCGTGCTTCGTGATCTCCTCGATCTCCTCGATCCGCTCCACCGTGAAGGCGGCCTTTTCCCTGATGTTCCTCATGCTCTCTGCAGGGATCTTCCCCTTCGAAGCCCATGCCTCGCACACCGCGACCTCGACGTCGAGCCACTTCCGGTAGCGGTTCTCGTCCGACCAGATCTCCTCCATGACCTTTCTCGTGTAGCGCCTGATCACTCCTTTTTCCCTCTCCTGTCTATCATGTAGTTGCTGCCCTCCAGGCCCTTGATGTACTTCTTGATGTCCGAGGTGTCCTGGGAGACCTCGCCGTAGTGTTTGTAATGCTTTTTCTCGTTCGTGACAACCGATACCGAGATGGTCATGACGGGGAACTTCGTGGTCTCGCCGGAACGCGTCGTGGAGACGATGCCTCCCTGCTCGAGGTCCTCGTCCGCGTAGAAGTTGCGGATCACCATGTCGAAGTGGGACACGATCTCCTCGCAGAGCGCCCGGACCCTTGCCACGGGGCACACGAACACGAAGTCGTCTCCCCCCACGTGGCCCACGAAGGTGTCCTCCTCCCTGACCTCGCGGATGGCGTTCGTGATGATGCGGGCCGTTGCCATGAGCACTTCGTCGCCGCTGGCGAACCCGTAGCGGTCGTTGTAAGGTTTGAAGTCGTCGATGTCCACCCAGCCGATGGCCACCTCCTTCTCCTCGTCGAGCATCTTCTGGATGCAGCGGATGATGGACTCGTTGCCGGGCAGCCTGGTGAGGGGATTGGTGTCCAAGTGCCGCCCCGCCCGGCGGGAGATGAACTCGATCCTGCGCCTGGTCTCGACCTTCGGATGGTCCATGACCAGGTAGTCGTCCACCGGGAGCTCGATGCATGCGGCATCCTTGAGGTCTTCCTTTTTATATACGGCGATGATGGGCAGGTGGCCGTAGACGGTGTTGCTCCTGATCTCGTCGATGATCCGGCTGCCGTGCTTCTTCAGGTATGAGCGGTCGATGAAGATGAGGTCGGGAGGGTCCATGTAGACGAGCGAGACGATGTCCTCGCCCGAACGGATGGCCCGGACCGTGCCCGACATCCCGGTGATGATGGACGACAGGTCCTGCCCGATCCTTTCTTCCACAATGACGACCGTCTTCAAGGGACCCCCTGCAACTGGAAGTTCTCGACCTCTTCCAGCTCCGTGAGTATCTTGCGCATGAGCGTGGGGAGATCGAGCCCGGGCATGCCGACGGCCTCCCACGCCGAAGGTTTGATCCTGCCCACCCACTTGTCTCCGCTGTACCCCACGCCGAAGGCGCGCACCAGGCTGTCCGCGATGTGGACCACCGCGACGCGGTCCTTGAACTTCGGCGCTGCATCCGGCTCGTGGTGGTAGGCGATGGGTATGGTGAGGCGCTCCGGCATGCCCCATTCCTGGGCAAGCCACAGGCCGATGTCCGCATGATCCACGCCCAGGACCTCGGCCTCAGCCTCCCGGAAGGAGCAGCCCTTGTCTTCCACCACCCGGGAGATCCTGTCGTAGTCGTCGCTCAAGGAGACCTTCACGAGCACCTTGCCGATGTCGTGGAGCAGGGCCGCGGTGGAGATCTCCTCGGGCTCCTTCAGGCCGAGTGCCCTCGCGATGGTCCCGGAGATGATGGCCGAGCCCAGCGAGTGCTCCCAGAGCCCCATCATGGACTTCTCCATGATCTCGAACACCGAGGCGGAGAGCACCACGCCCTTGGTCACGTTGAAGCCCAGCAGGATGACGGCGTGGCTGATGGAGGAGATCCTGCCCGGAAACCCGTAGAAGGACGAGTTTATGAGCTTCAGGACCTTGGCGCTCAAGACCTGGTCCGAAGAGATGAGCCTCCCCACCTCCTGGGCCGTCACGTCGGGGCTCTCCACCATGGTGGTGAGCTTTCTCACTACCGGGGGCAGGGTGGGCAGGCCCTGGATGCGCTTCGTGATGGATTTGATCTTCTCGGCCTTGCTCATGAGGATCCTTCCCTCGCTTCCATGGCCTCGCGTTCGGCCGCCTCTTTCCTGACCGCGCGCATGATTGCGTCTTTGACCTCGTCCATGATGGGGTCGCCCTTGACGCGGATGAACCGGTCCTCGATCTCGGCGAGCCTTTCTTCAAGGGTCTTTTCCCTGTCCCCGGTGTCGATGGGGTGGCCCTTGACCGTGAGGATGGTGACGTTCATGGCCCGTAAGCGGTCGATGAGCATCTCGGTGAGCTCCGTGCCCTCGGCGCACAGCGGCATGCCCTTTTCGTTCAAGATGGGCTTGGCCAGGACCATGCCCGGCGCTGCGAGGCCGATGGGGATTTTCTGCATGGCGTCTCTCCTGAGGACGTTCAGCGGATCCTGGCGCCCACCACCGGCTCGCGGTCGAAGCCCACCAGGGAGAGCCTGCCGTCGGGGGTGTCCGTCGCCAGGAGCATGCCGTTGCTCTCGATGCCCATGAGCTTCGCGGGCTTGAGGTTCGTGACCACGGCGATGTATTTGCCCACGAGCTCCTCCGGCGTGTACGCCTTGCCGATGCCCGCCGCGATCTGGACAGGGGTGCCCACGTCCACCTTGAGGAGCACGAGCTTGTCCGACTTCTCCACCTTCGAGGCCTCGAGGATCCTGCCCACCTTGATGACGCACCTGGCGAAGTCCGCGATGTCGATGAGGTTCACCTCTTCCTTGGGCTTTTCGGCCTTCTCCTTTTTGGGTTTCGCAGGGGCGGGGGCCTCCTCGTCCTTCTTCATGCGCTCGACCCTGGGGAAGAGCGCGTCCGTAGCCTCGATCTTCGAGCCGGCTCCCAGAGCCCCGAACCGGTCCAGGTTCCGGGCCGTTATGGAATCCGCAAGGCTCAGGCCGGAGAGGATCTTCCGGGAGGTGGCGGGCATGACGGGGAAGATGAGCTCGGCAACGAAGCGCACGCCTTCCATGATGTTGTACATCACGGTCTTGAGACGCTCGGGGTCGTTCTTGGCAAGGGTCCAGGGAGCTGACTTGTCGATGTACTTGTTCAGCGCGGAGATGAGCGACCACACGGCCATCATGGCGGTGTGCAGCTCGAAGTTCTCCATCCGGGCCTCGTAGTCCTTCACGACCTTGAGAGCGAGCCCCTTGAGCTCCCTGTCGTCGTCGGTCTCCGGCCCCGAGCCGTCGGGCAGGGTGCCGCCGAAGTACTTCGAGACCATCTTGGTGCTCCTGCTCACGAGGTTGCCCAGGTCGTTGGCCAGGTCTGCGTTGTACCGCTCGATGAGGGCCTCCTCGGAGAAGTTCGAGTCGAGCCCGAAGACCATCTCCCGCACCAGGAAGTACCGGAAGGCGTCCACCCCGTACTTGTTCTTCAGATCAAGGGGGTCCACCACGTTTCCCAGGCTCTTCGACATCTTCGCCGCATCGACGTTCCAGAACCCGTGCACGTTGAGGTTGCAGTAGGGGTCGATGCCGGTGGACTTGAGCATGGTGGGCCAGTACACGGCGTGGGGCTTGAGGATGTCCTTGCCCACGATGTGCTGGGCCGCTCCCCAGTAGTCCCTGAAGTGCTCGCCGTCGGGGTAGCCGATGCCCGTGAGGTAGTTGATGAGGGCATCGAACCAGACATAGCACACGTAGTTGTGATCGAAGGGCAGCTCTATGCCCCAGGTGAGCCTCGTCTTGGGCCGGGAGATGCAGAGGTCGTCCAGCGGCTCCCTGAGCATGCCCAAGACCTCGTTCCGGTAGCGCTCGGGGCGGATGAAATCCGGGTTCGCATTGATGTGCTCGATGAGCCAGGAGCGGTATTTCTCCATCTTGAAGAAGTAGTTCTGCTCCTGGCGGAAGACGAGCTCCTTGTCGTGGATGGGGCACTTGCCGTCCACCATCTCGGTCTCGGTGAAGAAGCGCTCGCACCCAATGCAGTAGTGGCCTCCGTATTCGCCGAAGTAGATGTCGCCTTTGTCGTAGACGTCCTGGAGGATGGCCTGGACCACCTTGACATGGTCCGGCTCCGTGGTGCGGATGAAGCGGCTGTTCTCCACCTCGATCTGAGGCCACATGGCGCGGAAGCGGGCGCTGTTCTCGTCCGCCAGGGCCTTGGCCGTGGTGCCCAGGTTCCTCGCCGTCTCCACGATCTTGTCGCCGTGCTCGTCGGTTCCCGTCAGGAAGAAGACGTCCTTGCCCAGAAGCTTGTGGTACCTTGCCATGACGTCCGCGATGACCGTGGTGTAGACATGCCCCAGGTGGGGCTTTGCGTTCACGTAGTAGATGGGTGTGGTGATGTAGAAATACCCCTTCATGCAGGTTTGCTCCTTTTCTTCCTGGCGTTTCTCTGCCGGGAGGACCTCCGTCTGCGCTTGGGCTTGTCCCCGGATGCCTGAGGCTCCTTCCGGACGGTCTCCGTCATGAGCGGGTCTTTGAGCCTGCTCAGGTCGGTGGGCTTCGAATCGCTCATCTGGCGGAATTCCTCTTCGGTCAGTATATCAGAAACCTTGCACTTGATGAACCGGCGATCCGTGAGCTTTGCCACGAAGGTCTGGTTGATGATGTTGATGCTCACCACCACGGCCTCCCCCTCCTGGATGAAGACCTTCTTTCCGGTTTTGGGGAGGTTGTCGATGAGGTTCGAGTACGACTCCTTCTCGTAGGCGAGGCAGCACTTGAGCTTGCCGCACAGGCCGGATATCTTCGTGGGGTTGATCGTCATGTTCTGGTTCTTGGCCATCTTCACGGAGATGCGCTGGAACCCGGTGAGGTACACCGCGCAGCACAGCTCGCGTCCGCAGCTCCCGATGCCGCCCAGCATGGCCGACTCCTGCCTGCTGCCGATCTGCCTGAGCTCGATCCTGGTGCGGTACTTCTCCACCAGGTCCTTCAGGAGGTCGCGGAAGTCCACCCGGCTCTCGGCCACGAAGGAAAACGTGATCTTCGAGCCGTCGAACATCTGCTCCACCCGGGTGAGCTTCATGGGCAGGTCCCGGGCGCGGATGCGCTCGGCGGCGAACTGAAAGCACTCCTTCTCCTTTGCGTAGATGTTCTTGAGCTTCTCGTAGTCCGCGTTCGTGAGCTTCCTCACCACGGGCTTGATGTCCTCGAGGCCCTCTGCCTCGCCCTCCGAGGGGAAGCCCAGGACCTTGGCCACCGCGAGCCCTGACTCGGTGTTCACCAGGACCATGTCCCCGCCGGAGAGCTCCAGGTCCCTCGCATCGAAGATGTAGGACATGGGCAGAGCGGGGAAACGCACGCACACGAGTTTCGTGTGCTTGACCGGGGAGAGCTCCTCTGCCGGTTTTTCCTCGACTTTTTCGATGTTGTTCTCCATGTTTTCCATCAATACCATGTTAGCAATCTTACACAATAATTATCAAGGATTCTTTTCGGGAATCTTATCTGTCATTGAATAGAGAAATCATTTGTGGGATAAGGGGGACGAAAATTCCACATGAGGAGCGAGGGGAAGCTATGACGCTTTGGGAGTTTTTCATCAAGGGCGGACCCGTGATGTGGCCCCTTCTGGCCTGCTCCGTCATCGCCCTGGCAATCATCATCGAGAGGTCGTATGCCCTGCGCCGGAGCAAGATCCTCCCGAAAAACCTGCTTGACGAGGTGGAGCGCCTCGCCCGTCTCGGGCGCCTCGACGATATCGAGCGGCTCATGCGCAGGAGCACCTCCCCCATCAGTCCCGTGGTCATGGTGGCCATCAAGAACGCGGGCATGCGCAGGGAGATCATCAAGGACTACATGGAAGAGGCCGGAGCCACCGAGGCCAACGTCATCGAACGCTACATCGACGTCCTGGGCATCATCGCGGCCATTGCGCCTCTGCTCGGGTTCCTGGGCACGGTGACGGGCATGCTCAAGTCGTTCCACGCCGTGAGCACGGCCAGCTCGAATTCCACCCAGCTCCTGGCGGCAGGGATATCCGAGGCCCTCATCACCACGGTGGCGGGACTGTGCATCGGCATACCCGTGTTCGTCTGCTACCGGCTCCTCCTTGCGCGCAGCGACTTCCTCATCCTGGAGATGGAAAAGACCTCTGCCCGTATCCTCGAATACCTGAAAGGGGAAGATCATGCAGTTCAGAAAGAGAAAAAGGGGATTGAGCTCAGCATCGTTTGACGTCACCCCGCTGGTGGACATCATGTTCCTCCTGCAGATCTTCTTCCTGCTCACCCTGGGCACCCCGCTCAAGCTCAACCAGGTGAGCCTGCCGGAGACGAGCAGCGGCGACTCGCTCACCCGGGAGGCCGTCACGGTCACGGTCACGGAAAAGGAGCTCCTCATCAACGGCCACATCGCACGGGAAGGCGAGCTCAAGGCGCTGCCCAAGGGCAAGGACATCGTGATCCTCGCCTCGAAGCAGATCCCCTACTTCAAAGTGGTCACGATCCTCGACGTCCTCAGGTCATCGGGCCACGAGCGGATCTCGCTGGCCACCAAGCCGGTCAAGGGGTGATCCCGGGTCTCCGTCATGGGCCGTGAAACGCCTTTTTTCAGCCGTCAGGATGGAAGACCAGGGAAATTCAGGAGAATTCGGGCATAATTATTTGACTTATCAGGGGTCCGGAGGTATTATTACTGATTATGAAACGTATCCTCGTGGTCGAAGACGATAAGAATATCCAGAGACTCCTCCAGGAGGAACTCACCGACGAGGGATACGGCATCGACATCGTTTCCGACGGCAAGGAAGCCCTCGCATACCTCGAGGGAGCCAACGGCCAGAAGCCCGATCTCATCATCCTCGACCTGCGCATGCCCCGGATGAACGGGTTCGAGACCATGGGGAACATCATCAAGTCCCGCCAGAGCACGCCGGTGATCATTCACACCGCGTACTCCAGCTACCGGGACGACGTCATGGTCATGGCCGCCGACGCGTACATCGAAAAATCCCACGATCTCACGAAGCTCAAGGAAACCATCAAGGAGCTTATTGGTGAATGACCATGGTGCAGGCTAAAGACATTGACGTCATTATCCTTGCCGGCGGGAAAGGCGAGCGCCTCTATCCCCTGACCAAGGACCGCGCAAAGCCCGCGGTTCCCTTCGGCGGCATGTACCGCATCATCGACTTCACCCTTTCGAACTGCGTCAACTCCGGCCTCAAGCAGGTCTACGTGCTGTCCCAGTACAAGTCCCACTCGCTCGACCGACACATCCAGCGGGGCTGGCTCCCGTTCTTCTCCTACCCCATGGGCGAGTACATCTACAACATCCCGGCCCAGCAGCGCATCGGGAGCTCCTGGTACGAGGGCACGGCGGATGCGGTCTTCCAGAACGTCTACACCCTCCAGCAGGACAAGCCCAAATACACCCTCATCCTCTCGGGCGACCACATCTACCAGATGAACTATGCCGAGATGATCGACTACCACGTGCAGACCGAGGCGGACATCACCATCGGCGTGGTCCCCATGCCCGTGGAGACCGCTTCCGAGTTCGGCATCGTCATGGCGGCTTCCGACAAGAGCGTGGCAGGGTTCCAGGAAAAGCCCAAGGAAAACCCGGTCACCATGCCCGACGACCCCACCAGGGTCCTCGTCTCCATGGGCATCTACGTGTTCAGGACCGACGCCCTCATCAGGCACCTCATCGAGGACGCCAGACGCAAGGACAGCAGCCACGACTTCGGCAAGGACATCATCCCCAAGATGGTGGCCAACGGCAGCAAGGTGCTGGCCTACTACTTCAAGGGCATCGAGGGCAACTCCTACTGGCGCGACATCGGGACGCTCGACGCCTACTACGAGGCCCACATGGACCTCGTGTCGGTGACGCCCCAGTGCAACCTCTACAACCCGAACTGGCCCATCCACACCGTGTACAGCCCTTATCCGCCCGCGAAGATGGTCTTTTCCGGGGGAGACGACGGCAAGCGCATCGGCACGGTGCTCGACTCCGTGGTCTGCAACGGCGCCATCATCTCCGGCGGCCGGGTTTCCCGGACCATCGTCTCGCCCAACGTGCGGGTGAACTCCTACGCCGAGGTGCTCGATTCGGTGCTCCTCGACGGTGTCACGGTGGGCAGGAACTGCAAGATCAAGAACGCCATCATCGACAAGTACGTGAACATCCCACCCAATACGACCATAGGCTACAACCTTGAAGAAGACAGGAAAAAGTACGACATCTCGCCCGGCGGGATCGTCGTCATCCCCAAGTTTACCGCATTCGAGTAGACCCGTATCAGTGAAGCGCATCGCGCTGGTGAGCCTCGGCTGCCCGAAGAACCTCGTGGACTCGGAGTACA
The DNA here is from genome assembly GCA_035352355.1 of Deltaproteobacteria bacterium. Lineage (GTDB taxonomy): Bacteria > Desulfobacterota > Desulfomonilia > UBA1062 > UBA1062 > Phosphitivorax. The sequence continues at coordinate 79,581 of DAOPXM010000011.1, forward strand.
TCTGCGAAAGGCTGAGCGAGGCCGGCTACGAGATCGTCTCCGAGCCTAAGGATGCGGACGCCGTGGTGGTGAACACCTGCGCCTTCCTCACCTCGGCGGTGGAGGAATCGGTCCGGACCATGCTCGAGCTTCTCGAGGAGGGCAAGCAGGTGATCTGCACCGGGTGCCTCGTGAGCAGGTACGGTCCAGAGCTCATCGCAGAGCTGCCGGAAGTGAAGCTCTTCGCGGCTCCAGGGACCTACGGCAACCTGGCCGAGGCGCTCAAATCGGGCCCGCAGCTCCTCTCCGCCTGCTACGGCGGCGTGGTCAGGAGGACCCATGCCACCACGGGTTCCTTTGCCTACGTCAAGGTGAGCGAGGGGTGCTCCAACAACTGCTCCTACTGCCTCATCCCCAGCATCAGGGGAGGGCTCGTCTCGAAGCCCGTCGACGAGGTGGTAGGCGAGTGCGCCGACCTGGCGGCCCGCGGAGTGAAGGAGGTTGTCCTCGTGGCCCAGGACCTGGGCTCCTACGGGCACGACCTGGGCAGAGGGGTGCGTCTTCCGAGGCTCCTCGAGGCGATCTCCCGGGTGGACGGCATCGAGTGGATCAGGCTCATGTACATGCACCCGGCCACCACCACCCCTGAGGTGGTGAAGGCCATGCGCAACCTCCCCAAGGTGGTCCCGTACATCGACCTGCCCATCCAGCACGTCTCCGACAGGGTGCTGGCCGCCATGGGCAGGAAGGGCGGGGCGGACGCGGTGAGGAGGGCCTTCGACCTCCTGAAGACCGAGGCGCCCGAGGTGTGGATCAGGTCCACGGTCATGGTGGGGCATCCCGGAGAGGACGGGAAAGCCTTCCTGGAGCTCGAGGGGTTCATCCGGCAGGGGCTTATTGACCACCTCGGGGTGTTCACCTATTCCCCCGAGGAGGGGACCAGGAGCGCGGCCATGAGAAACAGCGTTCCAAAGAAGGTCAAGGAGGAGAGAAGCGCCCGGATCATGGCCATCCAGCAGGAGGTTTCCCGGCGCAGGCTGGAGGGGCTCGTGGGCAGGACGCTGCGCGTGCTCGTGGAGGGGTACCACCCAGAGACCGACCTCCTGCTGAAGGGCAGGGCGGCGTTCCAGGCGCCTGAGGTGGACGGCCACGTCATCATCAACGAGGGCACGGCACGCTTCGGGTCGTTTTCCGAGGTTGAGATAACCGAGGCAATGGAGTACGATCTGGTGGGGAGAATTCTATGAACTCAGAGGAGATCATCAGGCTGGGCAGAGAGGCCATACGGACCGAGATCGAAGGCCTCGAGGGGGTCGTCGGGCAGCTGGGCGAGCCTTTCGCCGAGGCCGTGGGCATCATCGCCGGGCTCAAGGGCAAGGTCATCCTCACGGGCGTGGGCAAGTCGGGCATCATTGCCCGGAAGATCGCCTCCACCATGGTGAGCATCGGAACCAATGCCGTGTTCATGCACCCGGTGGATGGCCTCCACGGCGACCTCGGGACCATCACCCCCGGGGACGCGGCCATCGTCCTCTCCAACAGCGGGACCACGGCCGAGGTCCTGAACCTCCTGGCGCCGCTCGCGTCCCTGGGCGTCCCGGTCATCGCCATCACCGGCAACCCCGAATCCCCGCTGGCCCGCCAGGCGCAGGTGGCGCTGTCCTGCTCCGTGGCTCGCGAGGCGTGCGGCCTGAACCTGGCGCCCACCGCCTCCACCACGGCCCAGCTCGCCCTGGGCGATGCCCTGGCCGTGGTGCTCTCCCACATCAAGGGGTTCGACCGCGATGCCTTCAAGCTCATCCATCCGGCAGGCGAATTGGGCAAGCAGCTCATGTTCCGGATCTCCCAGGTCATGATCACCGGGGAGCGGATACCGCTGGTGGACCCGTCGCTGCCCCTTGCCGAGGTGGTGAAGGAAATGACCGCCAAATCCCTGGGCTTCACCCTGGTGGGTGAGCAGTCGAACATCGAGGGGATCGTCACGGACGGCGACCTTCGCCGCGTGCTCCTCAAGTGGGGGGACAACCTCAAGGGCCTCACCGCCCGGGACATCATGGGGAAAAACCCCAAGCGGATCTCCAGCGACAAGCTCGCAATCGACGCCCTGGACCTCATGGAAAAGCACCAGATCACCTCGCTCATCGTGTCCGACGAGGGGACCGAGCTCAAGGGCGTGGTCCATCTCCACGACCTCCTGGGCCGGGGCAGGCTGGGCCTGAGGCAGGTGTAGGCGGTAACGGGGCCGTGCGGCAGCCCTTTCCGGCAAGGAAAGCCTGTTGAAAGCAAAAAGCGCCTGCCGCCTGCGGGTGAGCCGGTTGCCCTCCTGCTGGCGGCAGGCGCTGAGAGTTCTGATCCTCCTTTCCTTACGCAGCCTTCTCCACCGGGTGGAAGTAGTGCCCGAAACCGTCTACGATATCGGCCGGATACGGGTGCAGAGCGATGCCGCACCGGCTGTCTCCGGCACGGGCTTCCGAGAGCGGGAGCGCGCAGGCGGACAGCCCTGAGTCCTCGCCGTACTCCTCCGGAAGGGGTGCCTTGTCATTCCAAATCATTGATCTCCTCTTTTTCCCACCCATGTGTATGAGCCATGGTCTTCCCTTTTTCAGATGAAGAACAGCCTTCTTTGCCATGTCAGCACCTCCTGAATATCCTTTCATCCCCCAACAGGAGCTGTTGTGGTGAACCGAATGTAGGGCATTTGCGCGGCTTTTCAAGAGAGGCTGACAAAAAACGGGCCGGGGAGGTCTCTTCCTGTCCCGGCCCGTTTCCGCTTCAGCTGGAGGATGCTTCTTACGCAGGGAAATACTGCCAGCAGGTAATCCCTTGCATAAACCCGGCACGGGGAAAATGCAACCTGGCCGCCGCAGGGCTTATGCCCTGGGAGCCGCTATGCCGGACCGTCGGCATCCTGCCTGACCCGTCCTGCCCTGATGATGTGCGGGGACAGCTCGTCGTGCTCGATCTGGAGCTGGAGGATGACCACTGCCGCGATCACGGCGATACCGCCCGTGATCTGCAGGGGTGAGAGCGCCTCCCCCAGGAGGAAGAAGGCCATGAAGGCGGCGGAGATGGGCTCGAGGGTGGCGGTGATGATGGTGCGGGTGGAGCGGATGTAGTTCACGCCCGCTAAGTAGAGGCCGAAGGGCGCCAGCGTGCCGAAGACCACGATGTACGCCAGGGCCGCCCACTGCCCGGACGTGTATGTGCCCGTAAAGATGCTCAACGGGGTGTGGACGATGTTCAGGGTGCACGCCGCGAAGCCCAGTCCGTAGGCGAGCGAGGTGAGGGTATGGTGGCGCTGCATCATCTTCTCCGAGAGGAGCGTGGTGAGCGCGAAGGCCACGGCGGAGAGAAAGGCCCACAGGATGCCTGCGCGGTTCATGGAGACGAGCTCGAGGTTGTAGCCCCCCACCACGAGGAAGCACCCGGCGATGGAGAGGAGGAGGGAGGCGAGCTTGCCCGGGGTGACCCGCTCCTTCCAGAAGGTCATGGAGTAGCCCGCCACGAGCACCGGGGCCAGGTACTGGATGAGCACGGCGGAAGCCACCTGGATCCGGGAGATGGCCATGAAGTAGGCGAGCTGCATGAGGGCTGTGAACACGCCCCCAAGGAGCATGTACCGGGGGATGTCGTGGACGCCGATCTTGAGCAGGGAAGGCTTCCAGACGAGGAGCACGACGATGAGGATGAACGGGGCAAAGGTGGCCCTGGTCTGGACCAGGACCAGAGGGTCCATGCCGTCGTTGAACAGGGCCTTGCCCGCAGTGCCGCAGGAAGCCCACAGCAGGGCGGCGCACACCACGCTCAGATATCCCTTCCATACGCCTGAACTCATGATGCTCTCTTTCGTGTGGGGAAGGAGGCCCTACTGAATGACCTCGATGACCCTCAGGAACTTCACCAGCAGGAGAAGCAGCAGGACCACGATGTAGAACTGGAGAAAAAACAGGGCAATTTTGCCGAACTTCGTCAGCTGCACACGCGGCATGGGTTCCTCCTTTTATCCTTCAGCGGGAAGCAGCGCCCTTCATCACGTCGTTGTAGTATATGACCCCCAGGATGCGGTCCTGTCCGTCCACCACGGGGATCATCCGGTAGTGGTACTTGGCGAACATCTCCTCGATGTCGTCCTGCACGTCGTCCTCTTCGGCGCTCACCACCGGTGAGCTCATGACCTCGGACATGACCACCTCGTCCGGGGTCATGACGAGCTCCCGCAGGTCCACGACCCCGAGCAGGGTCCTGCCGTCGCCGTTGACCACGTAGATGTACGACACGCTCCTGGGCTCCAGGCCTGTGCCCCTGATCCGCCCCAGCACTTCTCCCGCCTTTTCGTCAGCCTTCGCCAGGAGGTAGTCCTGCGACATGAGGTTCCTCACCGTGATCTCCCGCTCGGAGAGGATCTCCCTGACCTTCTCCGCCATGTCGCTGTCGAGATAGGCCATGAGCTCGGTGACGTCGTCGTGGGGAAGGACCGAGAACAGGCCGGCAAGCTGGGGCACGGTCATCTCGGAGAGGATCTTCCTCGCCTTTTCCTCCCTCAGGTTGGCGATGATCTGCCGCTGGGCCCGGGGCTCGGCCTCCATGAGGGCTTCGGCCGCCTTCTCGGAGTCCAGCGCCGAGAACAGCACCTGCTGCTCGTCACCGGGGAGCTCCTCGAGAAAGTCGGCGAGGTCCTCGCTGGGAAGCTCCAGCATCTGATGCTTGGTGACCGAGAGGGCCACCTTGTCCGTGGCGACCGCGTCCTCCACAGACAGGGGCTGGACGTATTTCCACGAGATGAGGTTGCTCTTCACCAGCTCGAGCCTGCCCAGGCCCCACCTGCGGAAGAACCCTCCGAAGGAGAAGTCCACGTGGACGAGGAGCAGGGTCCCCCGGGTCTCCAGGAAGTGCACGTCGTTCACCACCTCCACCCGCCTGCCGTCGATGTCGAGCACCGTCTTGCCCATGAGGTGCTTGTCCATGAGGATCCAGCCCGGCTGGTCGACGAAGCGCGGATAGGTGTCCCCCTCGTCCGGGGGCCTGACGAAGATGCCGTCCTCCTCGATCTTGATCACCTTGGACCAGGGGATGAGCTCGGTGGGCTTGCCCCAGCCGTGCTCGATGTAGATGCCCACCACCTCCGGGTAGGGCTCCTTGAGCAGGAACACGAGGTCCGAGAGCTTGCCGATGCGGTTTCCGATCTTTTCCTTGTATACCGGCAGCTTGAGCAGTTCAGAGAAGAAGAGGAACCGGAACGGGTCGGACCCGTGGAGGCCTTCCATGCCCTTGAATTTCGTCCCATTGTCGGCTGCCATACCTTACCTCCCTGTACTTACTTGAATAACCCCGGGAACAGGGTGCTTATGCCCATGAGCGACGACACGGTGATGACCAGGATGACGATGGACCAGTTCGTGATGTTCTGCCAGCGGGTGTTCACATGCTCCCCCATGAAGGCCCTGTCGTTGAGGATGAGCAGGAGGAAGATGAGCGACACCGGGAGCAGCGTCACCGCGACCACCTGCACGAACATGGTGATGGTCACCAGGGGAGCGCCCGGCAGGAGCACCACGGCGCCCGAGGTGATCAGCATGACGAGGTAGATGAAGTAGAACCACGGGGCGTCCTTGACCTTCTGGTTGAGCGAGTGGGCCCAGCCGAAGACCTCTCCCACGGCCCAGGAAGAGGACAGGGAGATGCACAGGGCACCCAGGAAGCCGGCGTCGAACAGGCCTATGGCGAAGAGCTTGCGCGCCAGGTCTCCGTAGCCAGCCGGCATGAGCGGCACGAGGGCCTCGGCGGTCTGCCGGGCGTCCTCGATGACGATGGGCGGGATGTGGTAGTAGAAGGCCGCCCCTGTGGTGATGATGATGAACACCGCCACCAGGCAGGTGAGCGAGGCCCCCACGAAGGTCTCCGCCTTGCCGAAGGAGATGTCGTGGATGTCGAGCCCCTTGTCCACCACCGCGCTCTGCTGGAAGAAGAGCTGCCACGGGGTGATGGTGGTGCCCAGGTTGGCGAGGACGATGAAGAGCATGTCCGCGTTCCACCCGCCCATGTCCGGGAAGCAGAAGCCGCGGAACACCTCGTTCCACTCAGGCGCAGTGGGCGTGTCCATGGCCCAGATGGCGGCCGGGATGTACACGAGGTTGAAGAGGCAGAAGAAGAGGGTGATCTTCTCGAAGGTCCAGTACTGTCCGGTGCGCACCACCGCGAACAGGATGATCGTCACCACGATGAAGGTGGCCAGGGGCGGGACGCCGAAGAGGCTCATGGCCGCGGTCATGCCCACGTATTCCGTCACCAGGGTGAGCCAGTTGATGATGACCAGGTCGATGATGGAGAACCACCCCCAGAAGGGGCCGAACCCTTCGAAGATGATCTCCGCCTGGCCGCGCTTGGTCACGGCGCCCACCCGCACGGTCATCTCCTGGACATAGTAGGCCATGGGGAGCAGGAAAATGAAGACCCACAGGAGGCTGAATCCGTAGGTGGAGCCGGTGACGGCATAGGTGGAGATGCCACCGGCATCGTTGTCCGCGATCATGACGATGATCCCGGGGCCGAGCACGGAGAGGAAGATGAGCAGCCTCCTCTGGAAACGGTTTATGCGGTGAAAGGTCTTGCTCAGCCAGTACACGCCGGACCTCCCCCGTTGCGCCCGGGGCGGGCGCGGCCCTGAAGGCCCTTCCTGCGGCATGGAACAGACGCGCCCGGGGTTTCCGGCCCGGGCGAAAAGGGGCTTCCGGAAACGTCACAGGGTGTGCGGAAAGCACGGGGTGCGGCGTGGTGCAAAACGGCTGTCCGTGCGCAGGGAACGCGCGTCGTCTGAGGGCTCAGCGGCGATGCGGTCGCCGGAAGGAACACACCTGAACCCCGGATATATGTGAGGCGATCATACATAAGCATACATCCGCACCCTTCTTGAATCAGCACTGAGTCGACCGGGTCTTAAAGATTATGCTTTGGTTAAGAAACCGGCTTCATCATCTCTCCTTCGCCCGAGGACAGATGACTCACGCCGGGGGCGAGGGATCAAGCTTTAAGGTTTCTATCGCTTTCTTCGTCCATGATAGCCATCCCCTAGCACAGAGCACCGGCTTAGTCAAAGACCAAAATGACCTGCAATCCGCCTGATATTTGAGGCCTTGTCTGCGAGAAAGCACCGGCGGGAGGTTTCTCCCGATGGCGCCCGACCGCTGCCGGCGGGGAGCGCTCCCGCGGCGATTTCGCCGCCGGCCGGCGCCCGGATCAGCCCCTCCGTTACAGGACGTTGCCGATGAGGTAGCGCATGGTCACGTAGTGGATCTCGGTCGGAAGGTGATCGACGAACGTGCTGCACCTGGGGCACATCCACAGCTCGTCGCTGCGGCGCATGCCGATCTTCCGCCCGACGGCCTTGCTGCAGAGGTCGCAGTAATACTCGAACGCATCCAGGGCCTCCCGGTCTTCACCCAGGCCCGGGTAGAAGAACCTCACCCCCGCCCCGAAGAGCTGCCTGCCGTTCCTTTCCATGGACCTTGTCCACCTCACTATGCCGGCGTTGTCGTCGATGTCCCTGCCGTCGGTCAGGCCGGCCGGGACATGCTGCAGCGTGTGGATGAGGATGCCCTGTCCTCTGTCCAGGGGGTGGTCCGACTCGAGATAGAGGCCGTCGCCGTTGACGTTGTAGATGGTCGCGCGGAAACAGTCGTCCAGACCGCAGCTCACGCACTCCACATCCGAGGGGATCCGTGTCCTGTTCCGAATGTGCACCCTGTGCTCGGTAAATGGCGCCATCGCTCTTCTCCTTTCCGCAGGACTCCCTGCAGAACAAGCATGTTCTCTATATACTATACGATGTTTTCGAACGGCTTCGATGGGGGTGTGGGCGGGAAGGAACACTTCCCGGGGAAGGGGTCGATGTACGGTACGGGACCATGGTCCACGGGGAAGCGCTTCCCTTAACCATACAGTATGCTATACAGTTGTCATGGGGCTGGGATGCGTGCGTCCGTTATGCCCCTGCTAAAGCATCGTGCTGAAGGAGGGTTGACATGAAGCTGGTGATCATCGGAGGAGTGGCCGGGGGGGCGACTGCCGCGGCCAGGGCCCGGAGGCTCGACGAGCATGCCACGATCGTGCTGTTGGAGCGGGGCGAGTTCATCTCGTTCGCAAACTGCGGCCTGCCGTACTACATCGGCGGGGTCATCAGGGAGAGGAGCAGCCTGCTCGTCACCACCTCCAAGGCCTTCACGTCAAGGTACCGGGTCGACGTGCGGACCTTTACCGAGGCCCTGGCCATAGACCGGGCAAAAAAGGCCGTGCGGGTGAAAAACCTCCTCACGGGGGAGGAGTATGCGGAGTCCTACGACAAGCTCATCCTTTCCCCCGGGGCCGAGCCCATCAGGCCCCCTGTCCCCGGCATCGACCGGGAGAACGTGTTCAGCCTCAGGACCATCCAGGATGCGGACCGGATCATTGCCTGCATCGAAAGGAGGAAGCCATCCTCCGCAGTGGTGGCAGGAGGCGGGTTCATAGGCGTCGAGATGGCGGAGAACCTCGTGCACCGGGGGCTGAAGGTCACCATCCTCGAGAAGCTCGATCAGGTCATGCCCCCGCTGGACCCGGAGATGGCGGCCCTGGTGCACCGGGAGCTCAGGCGCAACGGGGTCTCCCTGGAGCTCGGCAACGGCCTCAAGGCGGTGGAAGGAGACGGGGACGGGCTTGAGGTGACGACCGAGAAGGGTACGGTGCTGCCTTGCGGCATGCTCATCCTGTCCGTCGGCATCAGGCCCGAGAGCGCGCTCGCTCGCGAGGCCGGCCTCGAGCTCTGCGAACGGGGCCATATCAGGGTGGATGCCGCCATGCGCACCTCGGACAGGGACATCCATGCCGTGGGCGACTCGGTGTGCGTCCAGGACTCCGTTCTGGGCATCCCCACGGCAACCGCGCTGGCAGGGCCCGCCAACAAGCAGGCCCGCATCGCGGCGGACAGCGCAATGGGCAGGCCCTCGGCGTTCAGCGGCACGCTGGGCACCTCGGTGGTGAAGGTGTTCGACCTCACGGCGGCCGGAGCGGGGGCGAGCGAAAAGACCCTCAAGGCGCACGGCGTCCCGTACCTCGCGAGCCACACCCATTCGGGGTCCCACGCAGCCTACTACCCCGGGGCTCAGATGATGGCCATCAAGCTCCTCTTCTCCCCGGGGGACGGCCGCGTCCTGGGGGGCCAGATCGTCGGCGGGGAAGGGGTGGACAAGCGAATCGACGTGCTCGCCACGGCAATCAGGGGCGGCATGCGCGTCTCCGATCTCGAGGAGCTGGAGCTGGCCTATGCGCCGCCATACTCCTCGGCGAAGGACCCTGTCAACATCGCCGGGTTCGTGGCCGGCAACATCCTCAAGGGAGACGTGGAGATCATACACCCGGAAGACCTCCCGGGCCTTAACGGGGACCATGCCGTGATAGACCTGAGGGAGGAGTGGGAGGTCGAGGCCACGGGTATGGTGCCCGGCGCGGTTCGCATCCCGCTTCGGGAGCTCAGGGACAGGCTGGGCGAGCTGGACAGGAGCAAGACGTACGTCGTGTACTGCGCCGTGGGCATGAGGGGATACCTCGCCCACCGGATCCTTTCCCAGCACGGGTTCAGGTCAAAGAACCTCAGCGGCGGCTACCAGACCTGGTCCGCGTACAGGGACTTGTAACCGGCCCGACGGAACATTCGGGCACGCCCCCCCGGGCAGGGGGGTGCGCCTGCCCGCTTTCCCGCCCCGGCATGCCTTCACGAAAAAGAAGACCGGATATGGCCTTGTCAAGACTTTAATAAGCAAACTTGCACTCCTATATATAATTGTAAAGGAGGCTCGTGATATGGAAAGATCGGTGCAGGATGTACTCGACAAATTTCACTATGGCATATATCTCATAACCATCAATGCCGAGGGCAGTCTCAACGGCATGATAGCCTCGTGGGTCACCCAATGCTCCCACGAACCCCCGCTCGTTGCCGTTGCCATCAGGAACAACAGGCTCTCCCACTCCCAGATCTCAAGCACCAGGAAGTTCGCCATCAACGTCCTCTCCGAAGAGGCGCTCGATTCGGTGAAAAGGTTCAAGATCCCGGACTGGAAAAGGAAGTTCAACGGGATCGGATTCGATCTTACCCCCGGGGGAAACCCGGTCCTGAACGAGTCTCTGGGGTATCTCGACTGCGAGGTGGAGCGCACCGTGGACACCGGCGACCATACCCTGTTCATCGCCCGCATCACGGCAGGCCAGCAGAAGAAACCCGGCGCCTCGCTGTCAACGGACGAGTACGGAGGGGTGTATCGCGGAGACAAGTGATTTATTCACGAGAGAGGATAGAAGGAGCCACAAGAGCGCTCATGTTCATGAGCATATTTTCCAGGGATGAGGAAAAACCCTGTTCGGTGTCCGGGTTCAGGACAACGGCAGCACCCCTCTCCGTTCCTTGATCGTGCGCGTGAGGAATGTCCTCTTGCAGCCCTGCCAGGGGGATTCTCAGGCTGCCTGCATGAGGCCGGCGATCTCGTCTTTGTCGATCTTCTCCTTTTCCAGGAGCAGCTGTGCCCCCCTTTCGAGGGCGTCCCTCTTTTTCGTGAGGATGTCCAGGGCCACCTGGTACTGGTCCGTGATGATCTGCCGGATCTCGCTGTCGATGGCCTGGGCGGTGAGCTCGCTGTAGTCGCCCTGCTCCTGCTGGCCCACGTCGAGGAAGCGAGAGCGCCGGTCGTGGGCGAGGTAGACCTGCCCCAGCGTGCTGCTCATGCCGTATTCCTTGATCATGCTCTTGGCGATGTCCGTGGCGCGGGAAAGATCGTTGTGCGCGCCCGTCGAGATGTCGCCGAAGATGAGCGCTTCGGCCGCCCTCCCGCCGAGCAGGGTCGCGATCTTGTTCAGGAGCTCGGTCCTGCGCATGAGGAACCGGTCGTCCGTGGGGACCTGCATGGTGTAGCCCAGCGCCGCAATGCCCCGGGGTACGATGGAGATCTTCTGCACCGGGTCCGTGCCCGGGAGGCTCATGGCAACGATGGCGTGCCCCATCTCGTGAAAGGCGACGATCTCGCGCTCGACCTTGTTGATGAGCCGGTTCTTCTTCTCCAGGCCCCCGATGATCCTCTCCACCGCCTCCTGGAACTCGGGCATGCCCACGACCGGCTTGTCGCGCCTCACCGCCAGCAGGGCCGCCTCGTTCACCAGGTTGGCGAGGTCAGCGCCCACCATGCCGGGGGTCATGCCCGCCAGGGTCTCGACGTCGATGTCGCCGCCGGTCTTGATGTTCTTGAGGTGGACCTTCAGGATCTCCGCCCGGCCGGTCTTGTCCGGTCGGTCCACGAGGACGTGCCGGTCGAACCTGCCTGGCCTGAGGAGGGCGGGGTCGAGGATCTCAGGCCGGTTGGTGGCAGCCATGAGGATGACACCGGCCTTGGGGTCGAAGCCGTCCATCTCGGACAGGAGCTGGTTGAGGGTCTGCTCCCGCTCGTCGTGCCCGGCGGTCATGCCGCCGATGCCCCGGGCCTTGCCCAGGGCGTCGACCTCGTCGATGAAGATGATGCAGGGCGCCTTCTCTTTGGCCTGGACGAAGAGGTCCCTCACCCGCGCCGCGCCGAGCCCCACGAACATCTCCACGAAGTCGGACCCGCTCATGCTGAAGAAGGGCACGCCGCTTTCCCCGGCAACGGCCTTGGCCAGGAGGGTCTTCCCGGTCCCCGGGGGGCCCACCAGCAGGATGCCTTTGGGGATTTTCCCCCCGAGCTCACCAAACTTCTTCGGGTTTTTCAGGAAGTCGATCACCTCCACGAGCTCCTGCTTGGCCTCGTCCACGCCTGCCACGTCGTCGAACCGTACCTTGAGCTCGTCTTCCATGTAGATCTTGGCCTTGTTCTTGCCCAGTGACATGAAGCCCGGCTGCTTGCCGGTCATGCGCTTCATGAGGAAGTACCAGATCCCCACGAACAGGAACACGGGCAGCACCCAGGACATGATGTCGCGCACGAAGGTTGACTCGACCTTGCCCTTGAAGGTGACGTTGTACTGCTCCAGGATGGTGGAGAGCTCGGGGTCCACCCGCACGGTCTTGAAATCCTCGAGCTTGCCCTCGTTGTTTTTCATCTTGCCCTGGATCTCGCCCTGGGAGATGGCGATCTCGGCCACCTTCCCCTGCTTCAGCAGGGTCATGAACTGGCTGTAGGGGATGGCCTTCACCGCCATCATGGAGTCTATGTAGCTGTGGGCCAGGAGCACGCCCCATATCCCGATAAAGACATACCAGATGGAAAACGTGTGCTTCTTCTCCATACCTGTTCCCGCCCCTCACGACAGCATTCGATAGTGATCATTGTTTAGTATAGAGCTAAGGTCCTGAAATTCAAGGTTTCTTCATGAACGCCTGCAGTATTCGAGGAGTACGAACGAAGCGGGCGGGTGTCAGGCTCAGGACACGGTCAGCACCGGCTGCCTGAATCAACATAAAAAACGACCTCCAGGCTGCTCCACCATCCCACTTCTCAAAATAAAACGAGCGGGGAGATGCGTGTCTCCCCGCTCGGTATTGCCGGCTAACAACGTGAATCTTAGACAGCAAATGCCTCTTCCGGGATCCTGCAGGCGCTGATCTCGTCCTTCGTCAGGGTCTCCAGCTTGGACGGAACCAGTGCGGTGATCCTGTTGATGTAGAACCTGGCGCCTTCGATCTTGCCGGTGTAGAACATCTTCTCTGAGTCGATGGTCGCGGTCTTGAGGGCCTCGGTGGCGACGTTGGCCATCCAGATGTGGAACCAGCCGCAGAGCGCCTCGCTCAGGCAGTTGAGGTAGTCGTACGCAGCGATGAGCGGGATGAAGGGGTTGGTCTTGATGAGGGCGCTGAAGGTCATTGCGGTCTCCGCGCACTTGCCGATGGCCTTCTCCACGATGGCCGCCTCTTCCTTGAACGCGTCGCCGGCCTTTGCCTTGGCGATCTCTGCGTTGGTCTCGCCCAGCAGGGTCATGAAGTACATGCCCTTCTTCATGCCGAGCTTGCGGCCGAGGAGGTCGAGGGCCTGGATGCCGTTGGTGCCTTCGTAGATGGTGTTGATCTTGTTGTCGCGGGCCATCTGCTCCACCGGGTACTCACGGCAGAAGCCGTAGCCGCCGTAGGTCTGGATCGCCATCTTGATGATGTCGTCGGCAGCGTCGGTGCAGTAGGACTTGACCATCGGGGTGATGACCTCGATGATGCCCTGCCACTTGTCTTTCTCTGCATCGTTATTGGCTGCGGTCGCGGCGGCCCTGCAGTCCATGGCAAAGTAGCAGTAGTATGCCAGGGCCCTGATGGCTTCGGTCATGCTCTTCTGCTTGAGCAGCATCCTGCGGACGTCAGGATGGTTGATGATCTGCGTCTGCTTGGCATCGGGGTTCTTCATCTCCATGATGTTGACGCCCTGGAGCCTTTCCTTCGCATAGGCCAGCGCATGCAGGTAAGCGGCGGTGGAGAGGCCGACACCCATCATGCCCACGCCCTGGCGCTCTTCGTTCATCATGTGGAACATGATCTCCATGCCCTGGCGCTCTTCGCCCATGAGCCAGCCGATGCACTTGCCGTTCTCGCCGAAGTTCAGCGTGCAGGTGGAGTTGCCGTGGATGCCCATCTTGCTCTCGATGTTGCCGGTGGCCACGTCGTTGGACTCGCCGGAGCAGGAGCCGTCGGGGTTGATCCGGTACTTGGGCACGATGAAGATGGAGATGCCCTTGGTGCCGGCCGGGTCGCCTTCGATCCTGGCGAGCACGGGGTGGATGATGTTCTCGGCGAGGTCGTGGTCGCCCGCGGAGATGAAGCACTTGGTGCCGGTGATGAGGAAGGTGCCGTCATCCAGCCTCTTGGCGGTGGTCTTCAGGGCGCCCACGTCGGAGCCTGCGCCCGGCTCGGTGAGGCACATGGTGCCTGCCCAGGTGCCGTCGAACATTTTCTGGAGGATAACGTCCCTCAGCGGATGCTGGAAGAAGTCATACACGAGGCGTGCTGCGCCGTGGGTAAGGCCGGGGTACATGAGGAATGCCTGGTTGGTGGCGAGGAACATGTTCGCCGCTGCAGCGGAGACGATCGCCGGAAGACCCTGGCCGCCGACATCGTACGGATCAGAGGTGCCGAACCAGCCGCCCTCTGCATAGAGCTTCCAGAGCCTCTTGTACGCCTCGGGGGCAAAGACCTGGCCGTTCTCGAACCTGGCCTCGACCGGCTTCCTGTTCACCTCGTCGGGATACGTGGGAGCGATCTCGTTCTCTGCGAACTTCGCACCCTGCTCGAGCACCATGTTGATCATGTCGACGTCGTGGTCCTCGAAAGGAGCTTTCCCCAGGAGAGAACCGATGTTGAAGACTTCATGGATCAGGAACTTCATATCCCTCATGTCTACCCATTGACTTGCCATAATATCCTCCTTACATGAATTGTCTTGCCAGACTTGTACTCGTTTTCTGAATGAGCATTCATTCTTATAGACCTAATCAGGTCGTCTGTCAACAAATCTTCGAGTATCCTGCCAGAATTAAGCTTCCATGTCCCCATATGCCCGGAAATCGTCGGTTGTGCCCCCCTTTCTTTTGTGTCATAATTTTTTAATGTCTATGAAATCAGGTGGAAAGGAGGCTCTCTGTGCAGACTGAAAGCGGAAACCTCACGGCCGGAGACGGTTGTTCGCTCTTCTGGAAGGCATGGCTCCCCGAGGGAAAGCCCAGGGCGGCCCTCCACGTGATCCACGGCTATGCCGAGCACATCGACCGCTACGCCTTCCTGGTGAACCAGCTCCTCCCCGCAGGCTACGCAGTCTTCGGCGCCGACCACCGGGGCCACGGCAGGAGCGGCGGCAGGAGGGGCCACGTGAGCTCTTTCCAGGACTTCATCGACGACGAGAAGCTCTTCGCCTCCACCGTGGTCAGGCCGAAGTTCCCCGGCCTCCCGTACGTGGTGCTCGGCCACTCCATGGGCAGCCTCATCGCCATGAACTACGTGGAGCAGTTTCCCGAAGGGGTCAGGGCGCTCGTTCTGTCCGGGACCGGTGCGAGGCCCGGACCGGCCGTGCCGAAGATCCTGGTGTCCCTCACCAGGATCCTCTCGAAGATCGTGCCCTCTCTCCACGTGAAGTCCCCGCTCCCCCCCGAGTTCATCTCCCGGGACCCGGAGGTGGTGAGGGCCTATGTGAACGACCCCCTGGTCTACAACGTCATCACCCCCCGCCTGGCCGAGCAGATGAACACCTTCCAGGCCATCGGCGCCGGCAACGCAGGGCGGATACGGGTGCCGGTGCTCATCCAGGTGGGCTCGCTGGACACCTCCTTCTCCGGCCAGAAGGACCTCTTCGATGCCATGGGCTCCACCGACAAGACCTTCAGGCTCTACGAGGGCCTCAAGCACGAGGTCTACAACGAGCTGCCCGAGGACCGGGCACGGGTGCTCGCCGACCTGAACGCCTGGCTCGACAGCCACGTGTAAGGCATGGACTTAAGAGATAAGGAAGGCCGGTCGGGATATCTTCCCGGCCGGCCTTTTCGTTTCCCGGTGATGGGGGGATCAGTACCGGTAATGGTCGGGCTTGAACGGCCCCTCCACGGATACGCCGATGTAGTCGGCCTGCTCCCTGGTGAGCTTCGTGAGGTTCACGCCGAGCTTGCCCAGGTGGAGCCGTGCAACCTCTTCGTCGAGGGCCTTGGGCAGCGTCTTCACCGAGACCTCCCGCGGGTTCTGCCAGAGGTCCATCTGGGCCAGCGTCTGGTTGGTGAAGGAGTTGGACATGACGAAGGAGGGATGGCCCGTGGCGCAGCCCAGGTTCACGAGCCTGCCTTCGGCCAGCAGGAAGATGGAGTGCCCGTCCGGGAAGGTGTACTTGTCCACCTGGGGCTTGATGTTCGTGTGCCTGATGCCCGGGTAGGACTGGAGCTTGTCCACCTCGATCTCGTTGTCGAAATGGCCGATGTTGCACACGATCGACTGGTCCTTCATCTTTTCCATGTGCTCGATGCGGATGACGTGGCAGTTGCCCGTGGCCGTGACGAAGATGTTGGCCTCAGGCAGCGCGTCTTCCACCGTGGCCACCTGGTAGCCTTCCATGGCTGCCTGCAGGGCGCAGATGGGGTCGATCTCGGTGACGATCACCCGGGCGCCGAAGCCGCGCATGGACTGGGCGCAACCCTTGCCCACGTCGCCGTAGCCGCACACGCACACCACCTTGCCGGCCACCATCACGTCCGTGGCCCGCTTGATGCCGTCCGCCAGGGATTCCCGGCAGCCGTAGAGGTTGTCGAACTTGCTCTTGGTGACCGAGTCGTTCACGTTGATGGCGGGGAAGAGCAGGGTGCCGTTGTCGAGCATCTGGTAGAGCCGGTGCACGCCGGTGGTCGTCTCTTCAGACACGCCCCTGATCTCCTGAACAGCCCGGTGCCAGAAGGTGGGGTCCTGCTGGAGCTTGGCCTTCAGGGCCGCATTGATGATGGCGAGCTCCCTGTTCGTGGTGGGCTCGTCGAGGATGGCCGGGTTGTTCTCGGCCTGGTAGCCCCGGTGGACCATGAGCGTTGCGTCGCCGCCGTCGTCCACGATGAGGTTCGGACCCTTGCCGCCCGGGAACTCCAGGGCAGCCAGCGTGCAGGCCCAGTAGTCCTCGAGGGATTCGCCCTTCCAGGCGAAGACCGGGGTGCCGGTATCCGCGATGGCGGATGCCGCGTGGTCCTGGGTGGAGAAGATGTTGCACGACGCCCACCTGACCTCGGCGCCGAGGAGCTTGAGGGTCTCGATGAGGACCGCGGTCTGGATGGTCATGTGCAGCGATCCCGTAATGCGGGCGCCCGCCAGGGGCCTGGATGCCGCGTACTTCTCCCGGATCGCCATGAGGCCCGGCATCTCCTGCTCGGCGATCTCGATCTCCTTCCTGCCGAAGTCCTTGAGCGACAGGTCGGCCACCTTGCAGCTCAGGCACGTGTAGTCCGGGATCCTGCCCACCTTCACCTGCTTTGCGGTTTCTGACATCTTATTTCCCTGCCTTTTCCTTGAGCTTATCGACCATATCGGTTTTTTCCCAGGTGAACTCGGGCTCGGTCCTGCCGAAGTGTCCGTAGGCAGCGGTCTTCTTGAAGATGGGGCGCAGGAGGTCGAGCTTCTCGATGATGCCCTTGGGCTTCAGGGAAAAGACCTCGCTCACGAGACCGGCGATCTTCTCGTCGCTCATGGTACCCGTGCCCTGGGTGTCCACCATGACGGAGACGGGCTGGGCCACGCCGATGGCGTAGGCGAGCTGGACGGTGCAGCACTTCGCGAGGCCGGCGGCCACGATGTTCTTGGCCACGTAGCGGGCCATGTAGGCAGCCGAGCGGTCGACCTTCGAGGGGTCCTTGCCGGAGAAGGCGCCGCCGCCGTGGCTGGCGAACCCGCCGTAGGTGTCCACGATGATCTTCCTGCCGGTGAGCCCGCAGTCGGCGTGGGGGCCGCCCAGCACGAACCGGCCGGTGGCGTTGATGTAGTACTTGGTGTTGCTGTCCAGCAGGCTCGCGGGGATCTGCTTCTTGATGACCTCTTCCATGATCCCCTCCACGATGGTGGCGTTGTCCACGTCCTCGTCGTGCTGGGATGCGATGACCACGGCGTCGATGCGCTTGGGCCTGCCGTCCACG
Organism: Deltaproteobacteria bacterium; assembly: GCA_035352355.1. Lineage (GTDB taxonomy): Bacteria > Desulfobacterota > Desulfomonilia > UBA1062 > UBA1062 > Phosphitivorax. Next base: position 97,176 of record DAOPXM010000011.1, read on the forward strand.
TACTCGACCGTGACCTGGGACTTGCCGTCGGGCCTCAGGAACTCGAGCGTCCCGTTCTTCCTCATGTCGGTGAGGCCCTTGGTGAGCAGGTGGGCGTAGTAGATGGGTGCGGGCATGAGGACCTCGGTCTCGTCGCAGGCGAACCCGAACATCATGCCCTGGTCGCCGGCGCCCTGCTCCTTGAAGAGTCCTTCGCCTTCCTGGACGCCCTGGTTGATGTCCGGGGACTGCTTGTCCAGGGACACCATGACACCGCAGGTGTTCCAGGAGAACCCCATGATGCCTTCCGTATATCCGATCTCCTTGATGGTCTGGCGTACCACCCTCTGTACGTCGAAGGAGTGAGAGGTCGTTATCTCGCCGGCGACGACCACGAGGCCGGTGGTGACCATGGTCTCGCAGGCAACGTGAGCGTTCTTGTCGTTGCCGATGATCTCGTCGAGGACTGCATCGGAGATGTTGTCCGCCACCTTGTCCGGATGGCCTTCCGTGACGGATTCGGATGAAAACAGAAAATTCTTGTTTGCCATGAATTGCTCCTCCTAATGATCTTTATTCATCTCACTGCTAACTTCGGATATACCATTATGGATGCGTCCTCAACGGTATATTTGGTCATAAGGCATCTCGGTTCTTCCATAATTTCATGACTGCCTGCCGCCGGCAAGGGCGCACATGGCCCTGCGGCACGCTATCCTTTCTTCTTCAGATCGAGGTACCGGGCGATCACGCCCGCGTTCCCGTCCAGCGACACGGGTCTGCTCTTGAGCGCCTCCGTGGTCACCACCCCGTACTCGGGGTCGAAGGAGTCTTCGAAGTACATCTGCTGGAAGGTGCTGAACTTGAGCTGGTGGGAGGTGGAGTCGAGGACGAACCTTCCGCCTTTCTTCACGATCCCGTCCGCCAGGGCCTTCTTCATCCCCGCCACCGACTCGCCGCCCTGGGTGCACACCACGTGCCCGTGCCGGTTGGCCGTGAGCATGCCTTCCATGATCTCGGTCTCGCTCACGGACACCACGTGGAACCGGTCGTGGTAGTGGTCTTCCACGAGCTTCCTGACCTTGGGGAAGGACACCGGGTCGCCGATCATGGCAGCCTGCGCCACCGACGGGGAGACCTTGAGCGGGGCATAGGTCCCGGAGGCGCGCCAGCGGGCGATGGGGTCGGCGTGGTGGCTCTGCACGCCCAGGATCGTGGGCAGCGTGGCGATGATGCCTAGCTCGGCGAGGTCGAGGAACCCCTCCATGACCGCGGTGATGTTCCCGGCGTTGCCGATGGGTACCACCACCACGAGGTCGGTGGTGTCCCAGTCGAGCTGCTGGGCCACCTCGTATGCATAGGACTTCTGCCCGAGGATCCTCACCGGGTTTTTCGAGTTCAGGAGAAAGACGTGGTAGTTCTGGGCCAGCTCCTCCACGACGCGCATGCAGTCGTCGAACACGCCGGGCATCTCGATCACGGTGGCGCCCGAGCCCAGGGGCTGGGAGAGCTGGGCCGGCGTGACCTTGCCCTTGGGGAGCAGCACCACCGCCCGCACCTTCGACTTGGGCAGGTAGCTCAGGTAGAGGGCCGCCGCGGCGGAGGTGTCCCCGGTGGAGGCGCAGATGCCCAGCACGTTGTCGAGGTCCCTGGCCCTGATGGCGTGGTTCAGGAAGGAGATTGCGGAGGCCATGCCCCGGTCCTTGAAGCTCGCGGACGGATTGAGCCCGTCGTTCTTCACGAGGAACGGGGCTCCCACCCACGCGCTCAGCTCCGGGTTCGCCCTGACCATGGGGGTCTGCCCCTCGCCCAGGTAGATGATGTCCTCCAGAGGGACGATGGGCAGGATGAGCTCGTGGAAGCGGAAGATCCCCGAGAGCTCGGGGAGCGTGGTGTTTTTCCGGGAGTCGAAGATCTCCTTCCAGCGCTGAGGGGAGGTCTTCCTGTACAGGTCGAAGTTCCGGTTCTTTATCTTGAGGAGCGACCCGCACTCGGGGCAGGTGTAGACGAAATCGTAGATGTCGTACTCCACACCGCATCCGATGCAGGAGTACGCCAGGCTTCCCTGAATTTCAGGCATGTTTGCATCTGTCATCATTGCCTCGTTGCCGCTCTCAAAGGTTCTTAAACCCGGAAAGGCACACCTTGCCCGTCTTTCTCAAAGGTCGTCAATGTATAATAGGCTATTGACTTTTTCAATACTTTTTTGGCATCCTTACC
>DAOPXM010000012.1:0-69615 GCA_035352355.1 Deltaproteobacteria bacterium
ACCACTTACTGGCAATCACTTACTGTCCGATCAAGTCGTGACTAATACACCTCATCTCGATCAGGGCTCTGCAGTTCGCCAGATCTTCCATCTCCTGAGAACGAAAGCTATCGAACCCTTCAATGGCTTGTTCAAAAACATATTCGAATGGAGCGGCCAGGTTCCGGTGAAGGGCCTTCTCCGAACTCAATTGATCATCCTCGGAGCCGTTTTCCTCTATCAAATGGCCCTGCTTTATCAGTCCGAGAATCAACAAAATATTGGCCGTGGTATTAAACCATTACTGAGGGCTGCCTGATTTATGACCACCCCTCATTTAGTTGCTATCTTTTAACCTATAATGCCAGGAGGCATGGAATAAACCTCGACTATCATGATCAATAAAGGGACAGATTTTTTGAGGGAAGGCTTACGCCTCCCTCCCCGCGTCATGCCGCGCTCAAGGGCCAAGGACGGGTCCCGGAACCCATGCCTCTGATTACGTTCTTGCTTCCACTCTGAAATCATTATCTGGTATATGAACATCAATATGCCTGTTCGTGGAATACCTGTCATGCTGAGGAAGGGCATTGTCGTTCTCATCGTCCTCCTTGCGCTCTACGCCGTTACAGGGTTTTTCGCCCTGCCCGCGTTCCTGCGCCCGAAGCTGGAGGAGAAGCTCTCCCTGGCCCTGGACCGGGAGGTGACCATCCGCAAGGTGAAGGTGAATCCCTTCGTGCTCAGCGTCGCCGTCGAGGGCTTCACGGTCCGCGGGAAAGGGGGCGGAGAGGAGTTCGTCTCCTTCGACAGGCTGTATCTGAACGCCCAGGCGAAGTCGATCGTAAGGGGCGGCCCCATCGTGCAGGAGGTCAGGCTCACCGGGCCGAAGGTGCACATCACCCGCATGGACGCGAAGACCTACAACTTCTCGGACCTCCTGGCGAAGAAGCAGACAGAGCCGCCCGCCCAGCCCCGCAGGCCCCTGCGCTTTTCCATCGGCAACATCGTCATCGAGCACGGGTCGGTGGACTTCGTCGACAGCGTGGCCCGCACCAGCCACCGCGTGGACGACATCAACCTGGCCATACCCTTTGTGTCGAACCTCGACGAGTTCCTCGACGTCTTCGTGCAGCCGAGGTTCTCGGCACGGATAAACGGCACGCCCTTCGCGCTCGCCGGGGGGTCGAAGCCGTTCAAGGACAGCCTGGAGACCTCCCTGAGCATCGACCTCAAGGGGCTCTCCCTGCCGTTCTACATGGGATACCTGCCCCAGGGCCTCGGCCTCGGCGTGGACAGGGGCACCCTCGACCTGAAGGCCGGGCTCTCCTACATCCAGTACAGGGGGAAGATGCCCAGCCTGAGCGTCCGGGGAAACCTGGCGGCCCACGACCTCTCGATGAAGGACCGGGAAGGCAGGCCCCTGCTGACCTTGAAAGAAGCGCGCCTCGACCTCGCCCCCTCTCCCCTCATGAGCAGGCTGGTCAACATCGGCACCCTCGAGCTCGTCTCCCCCGAGGTGTTCGTGACCAGGGACAGGGCAGGAAGGCTCAACCTGTCGTCGGTCGGGTCCCCGAAGAAGACCAAAGCCGAGGACGAAAAAGACTCGGGCAGCCCGTTCGTGGTGAAGCTCGACGGGCTCACCGTCAAGGAGGGAGCGGTCAGGTTCACGGACCTGTCGAAGGGAAGCCCGATCACCCTCGTGGCCGACGGGATCAGCCTCGACGCCAGGGGCCTCTCCACGAAGCCGGATGCCCGCGGCTCGTTCGACCTGTCCTCGAGGGTCAATACCCGGTGCCAGGTGACCACGAACGCGCGCCTGAGCCTCAAGCCCCTCGTCTGCGAAGCCAGGATCGGGATCGAAGGCTTCGAGCCGGCGTGGGTCCAGCCCTACTTCACGGACAGCATCCGCATAGCGGTCACCCGGGGGAGCGTCTCCACGAACGGCACCCTGAAGGTGGAAAAGAAGGGCTCCGCAAAGCCCAGGGTCGAGTTCGCGGGAAACGTCTCGCTCACGGATTTCGCCTCCCTGGACAAGGCCACCTCGGATGACTTCCTGAGGTGCCGCGGCCTCACCCTCGACACGGTGAAGGCGGGCATCAACCCGGGCTTCATCGACATCGCCAGCGTCAGGATCAGGAACCTCTCTTCCCGGGTCCTGGTGGCCAAAGACGGGAGCGTGAACCTCGCCTCGATCGTGAAGAAGGAGGAGAAGCCGAAGCCCGGCCCCGCCGCCTCCCCGGCACGGGAGGAGAAGCCGGTCTTCGAAAGGATCGCTGTCAGGACCGTGGTGGTGGACAACGCCCGGGTCCTCTTCCTGGACAAGTCCGTCAGGGAGGGGTACTCCATAGAGCTCTCCCGGCTCAAGGGGACCATCAGGGGGATCTCTTCGAGCAGGCTCGCCCGGGCCGACGTGAACCTCTCGGGCATGCTCGACAAGACCGCCCCGGTGCTCATCACGGGCACGATGAACCCCTTCAAGGAGAACCTCTTCGTGGACCTGCACACCACCCTGTCCGACCTCGACCTGAGCCCCATGAGCCCGTACTCGGGCAAGTACGTGGGCTATGCCATCGAGAAGGGCAAGCTCTCCCTGGACCTGAGCTACCTCATCAGGCACAAGGAGCTCGATTCCCAGAACAATGTCCACATCGACCAGTTCACCTTCGGCCGGGAGGTGCAGAGCCTCACGGCCACGAAGCTCCCCGTGCGCTTCGCCGTCTCCCTGCTCAAGGACTCGAAAGGGCGGATCGACCTCAATCTCCCGGTCAAGGGCCGCACCGACGACCCCGAGTTCAGCGTCATGGGCATCATCCTGAGGATGATCAAAAACATCATCGTCAAGGCCGCCACATCGCCCTTCCTCCTCCTGGAGGCCCTGTACCCGGGGGCCTCCCAGTCGAACACGCTCATCTTTACGCCCGGGCTGAGCGACCTGCCCGAGGATGCAGGTCCGAAGCTCGCCACGCTCGCGAAGATCCTGGAGGACAAGCCCGCCCTGAACGTGGAGATCCGGGGATATGCGGACCCGGAGGGGGACAGCAAGGGGCTGGCCGACCATCTCTTCGAGAGGATGCTCAAGGCCCAGAAGCTCAAGGACCTGCTCAAGCGCGGCACGAGCGGCGTCTCCATCCGGGACGTCACCATAACCCCCGAGGAGTATCCCATCTACCTGAAGAAGGCCTACGAGGAGGAGGACTTCCCCAAACCCAGGAACTTCATCGGCCTGGCCAAGGACCTCCCGCCCGCCCAGATGGAAAAGCTCATGCGCGACCACATCGAGGTGGGGGAGAGCGACCTGAGGCTCCTGGCCGTGAGCCGGGCCCGCAAGGTCCAGGAGCACCTGACCGCGTCTCTGCAGGTGCAGCCCTCCCGGATCTTTCTCATCGAGACCGAAAAGCCTGCACCGGAACCCGGGCAGGATACGAAGGGCTCGAGGGTCGAGCTCACGCTCAAGTGAGGAGAGGAAACCATGGAACAGGGCACCGGAATGTCGAGGATCGTGTGGTTTCTCAGGACAGGCATCTGGAGGGCCGACCTCAAGGACTACCGGGGGCTTAAGAGGTTCGGCGTCAAGTACCTGAGGATCTTCCTCATCGCGGGCGAGCAGTTCTTCAAGGACCAGTGCGTCCTCTGGGCCTATGCCCTGACCCTCTACTCCCTGCTCTCCCTCGTGCCGGTCCTGGCCATGGGGTTTGCCGTGGCCAAGGGCTTCGGGCTGCAGGAATACCTCGAGAAGATGGTCGTCGAGCAGTTCGCGGGCCAGCAGGAGGTGTTTACCCGGCTGCTCGAGTACTCGAGCAGGCTCCTGGAGAACACCAGCGGCGGCGTCATCGCGGGCGTGGGCGCCATCTTCCTCATCTGGTCCGTGTTCAGGATCCTCGATCTCGCCGAGCAGGCGTTCAACGACATCTGGGAGATCGACAGGGGCAGGCCCCTGGGCAGGAAGCTGAGCGACTACCTGTCCATCATGCTCGTAAGCCCGGTGCTCATCGTCACTTCCAGCTCCGCCGTGGTCCTGCTGGCCACCAAGATCAACGTGCTCCTGGAGAGGCTTGGGCTGGGGCTGTTCGCGCCGGTCATCACCCTGGGCCTGGCGATCGTACCCTACGTTCTCATCTGGCTGCTGCTCACCTTCGTCTACGTGTTCCTGCCCAACACCAAGGTAAAACCGCTCTCCGGGCTCATCGGGGGGATCATGGCAGGCACGGCTTTCGTCCTCGTGCAGTGGGGCTACATCAACTTCCAGGTGGGGGTGGCCAGCTACAACGCCATCTACGGGAGCTTTGCGGCCCTGCCCCTGTTCCTCATCTGGCTGAACATCAGCTGGTTCATCGTGCTCTTCGGCGTCGAGATCGTCTATGCCCACCAGAACCAGGAGACCTACGGGTTCGAGCGCGTGGCGGAAAAGATCAGCCACTCCCAGTGGACGCTCCTGAGCCTGCAGGTGGCCCACCTCCTGGTGAAGAACTTCCGTGACGGCGACAAGCCCCTGGAGGTCTCCCGGGTGTGCGCCGACCTCAAGATCCCCCACGGCATCGTCTCAGGGATCCTCGACTCGCTGGCGAAGGCCGGGCTTGCCGTGGCCATCCCCGTCGAGGGCACGGACATGAAGGCCTATCAGCCGGCCAAGGACACCGACCTGATCACCGTGGCCTCGGTCATCGAGGCCCTCGAAGAATCCGGCGTCAGCGACATCCCGGTGGCCAGGACGCCTGCCTTCGAGCGCATCGAAAAGTCCCTCGAGGAGTTCGCCAGGCTCACGGAGGGGTCCGACGCGAACCTGCGGCTGAAGGATATCTGATCGGGGCAAGGTCTTCCTGCCCTCGGGGTCGGGGTCGGTATCGGGGTCGAAAAAATCCGAAAAAGGGACAGATTTACTTTTTTCTAAAAAATAAAGCTGTCCCCTTTTCGGGTAGTCGCCTTTTCGGGTATCTGATTCGACCCCGATACCGATACCGACCCCGACCCCGAAGGCAGTGCGCACCTCCTTGTTCCGGGTACGGGAAGAACGTAAAAGCCCTCCCCCCGAGCGGGGGGAGGGAAAGTGCTGATATTCATTGCAGTGCTCAGCCGGTCAGGACTTAGGCGCGTTCGTCAGATCGCATCCTCCCCCGACTCGCCGGTGCGGATCCGCACCACGTCCTCGATGGGCAGGATGAAGATCTTGCCGTCGCCGATCTTGCCGGTGCGGGCAGACTTCATGATCGCCTCCACCACCCTGTCCACCGCATCGGACGCAACCACCATCTCGATCTTGACCTTGGGGACGAAGTCCACGAGATACTCGGCGCCCCGGTAGATCTCCTTGTGCCCCTTCTGCCTGCCGTGGCCCTTCACCTCGGTGACGGTCATGCCGTTTACCCCGATGGCCTGAAGCCCTTCCTTTACCTCATCCAGCTTGAACGGTTTAATGATCGCTTCTATCTTTTTCATCGCGCACCTCGCTTATCTGCCCGTTGAGATGTAGTATCCGGTTTCGCCGTGCATGCTCTTGTCGAGCCCTTCCTCTTCCTGCTCCTCGTCCACCCTCAGACCCACGGTCTTCTTCAGGACGAGGAGGATGACGCTGGTCATGACCAGGGAGAACACTATGGCGGTGACCGAGGCCGTGAGCTGAACGACGAGCTGGTGCGCGTTGCCGTGGAAGAGGCCCGTGCCGTTCACCGAGGCGAAGAGCCCGGTGGCGATGGCGCCCCAGAGCCCGCCGATGCCGTGGACTGCCACCACGTCGAGGGAGTCGTCATAGTGGAGCTTCTCCTTCGCCAGGACTCCGAGGTAGCACAGCAGGCCCGCAACGAACCCGATGAGGACCGCAGGGAGAGGCGTCACGAAGCCCGCCGCAGGGGTGATGGCCACGAGGCCCGCCACTGCGCCGGAGGCGAATCCCAGGCTGGTGGGCCTGCCCCGGATGATCTTCTCGAAGATGATCCACGACAGCGCTGCGGTGGCGGTGGCGATGTGCGTGGTGAAGAAGGCCAGCCCCGCAACCCCGTTGGCCGCGACCGCGCTGCCCGCGTTGAAGCCGAACCAGCCGAACCACAGCAGGGCGGCGCCGAGCATGGTCATGGTCAGGTTGTTGGGATACATGGGCTCGCGGCCGTATCCCTTGCGCTTGCCGATGATGATTGCGGCGGACAGGGCCCCGGCGCCCGAGAGGATGTGGATGACCGTCCCGCCGGCGAAGTCCAGCGCCCCCATCCTGCCCAGCCAGCCCCCGCCCCAGACCCAGTGGCACATGGGCAGGTACACCAGGGTGCTCCAGAGGATGGTGAAGAGGATGAAGGTCGAGAACTTCATCCTCTCGGCAAAGGCCCCGGTGATGAGGGCCGGGGTGATGATGGCGAACATGAGCTGGAAGGCGCAGAACACGAGGTGGGGGATCTTGTCGGAATACGGCCCCGTCTCCATGCCCACGCCCGTGAGCCCTGCCCAGTCGAGCGAGCCGATGAACCCGCCCAGGTCAGGCCCGAAGGCCAGGCTGTACCCGTAGAGGACCCAGATGATGGACACGATCCCCATGCACATGAAGCTGTGCATCAGCGTTCCCAGGACGTTCTTGGTGCGGACCATCCCTCCGTAGAACAACCCCAGGCCCGGCGTCATGAGCATGACGAGGGCGGCTGAAACGAGCATCCAAGCAGTATCTCCCGAGCTTATCATGAATAAATCCTCCTGGAATGTGGAATGCCCGGACAGTGCAACCACGGTGCCAGGCAGGGAAACTGGCCTCTACCTATATGAATTTATTAATTATAATTATCAGTATGATGAATCTGAAGAAGCCATTATCGTTTATTGCTCACTTTTGTGATTCATTTTTGTTGTTTTTTATTGTTTTCGGTTCTTTTTTGTTGTTTTCAGTTTTGTCCCGAGAAACATCATATTTTATCGAGGACTTGCAGAGAGAGGGACAGGGGTGATCCCGGGGTCCGGGTGTTGTCTGCCGCATGTGGGCAAACGCCGTCGTACGCCTTATTATGATGTCAGACAGCCGAAGCGTTCCACCTCTTCGGCAGTGACAGGAGGAAGGACATGGACGAGCAGTACAGGCAGCACGGGGCGTTCAGCTGGAGCGAGCTGATGACCACGGACATCGAGGGGGCAAAGGCCTTTTATGCGAAGCTGTTCGGGTGGGAGACCGAAGACATGCCCATGCCGGGGATGACCTACACCGTGATCAAGGCCGGCGGCAGGGAGATCGGCGGGATGATGTCCATGCCGAAGGACGCGACGGGCATGCCCTCTATGTGGGTGACCTATGTCACCGTGGACGACGTGGACAAGACAGCGCAGGATGCCGAGGGGCTCGGGGCGAAGGTCCTCATGCCGCCGACGGACATCCCGGACGTCGGACGGTTCTGCGTGATCCAGGACCCCCAGGGCGCCATGATCAACGCCATCACGTACAAGAGGATGTAGGGACACCCGGGCATGGCCCCGGGCCTATGCGGGGCGGGGGCGGAGATCCCGAAAAGGGGACAGATTTTTTTGAAAAAAATTTATCCCCTTTTTGGATGGATATCCTTTTCGGGTATCGGGGTCGAAAGAGTATATCGGGATCGACCCCGATACCGACCCCGACCCCGATTGAAGAGTTTTGTGTGCCGGACTTCAGTGCCTGGACAGGCAGCCTTCGAGCTTGTCGAGCGATTCGCTCCAGCCCTGCTGCATGTCTTCACGGTCGGCGTCGCTGATCTTGTCGAGCCCCGAATGCCTGAGGGTGAGCCTGGTCTTTCCGTCCTGCTCTTCCAGGGTCACCGTCAGCAGCATCTCAAGCGGCCAGTCGCCTTCCATGCCATAGTGGGATGCCGGGACCACGTTGCCGTTCTCGTCGGCAAAGCAGTCGGTCATGACGAGCCTGTCCGGGGCGTGGATCTCGCGGAACACGCCCGTGCTCCAGTACTCGTGACCGTCCGACGACCGCATGCTGTTGAGGTACCTTCCTCCCTCCCGGACATCCATCGTGCAGGAAGGCGCAGAATAGTCCCTGGGCCCCCACCAGCACTTCATACGGTCGCACTCGGTGAACGATCTGAACACCTCCTCGCGCGGTGCGTCGAAGGTGCGTATTATCATGAGCTCCCCTTTCTGCAAGGTTGAGCTTGTACCCGTTTCCATGGTCTGTCTCCCTTCAGCCCTATTGCCAAGTCATGTTCATAACCCGCCAAGCCGCGGCTTCGCACGAAGGGCAGCTCCTGCCCGGCGAGAAGCTGCGTGGCCGGTCATGCATTCCATGATCCATATATAGGGATGACCGGAAAATGTTCAAAGGAGCTGCCGGGCAGGCGGGGGATGCCTTGCCCTGTATCCGGACACGTACAGCCGCCCGGGCAGGGGCCGGTGCCGTCCGGCTCCTGGAAAGCCCCGGCGGAACAGCCATGGAAACGGGCCCTACTTGTCGAGCTCCGCCAGCATGGCCTTCATCCGGTCGATTTCCTCCTGCTGGCTTCTGACGATGCCGTCGCACAGCTTCCTGAGCTCGGGGTCCCGTATGGTTGCCCGCTCGCACATGAGGATGGCACCGGCGTGATGCGGGATCATGGATCTCAGGAACTGCTCGTCCGAAATCGCGGCCTGCTGCCTGATGAACAGGAAGAAGAGCACCAGCGCGGTGAGGCTGGCACCGTAGATCAGGATGTTGAGCCTCCTGTTCCCGAACATGGCGCTCATGAGGGAAAGCTCTATGGCAACCATGGGGGCCGTCATGAGGCCGGCCATGTAGAACTGGTTCCAGTTGGGGTACACGTTGCCGATGACGTCCACCATCGAGTACATGAGAACGTACATGGAGAGGAACGACAGGCCGGCCATGACGAGCAGGCGGGGATAGTGGGTCCTGTCCACGTGTCAGCCTCCTTTGCAGGTCTCGCGCCCATGAAGCGCGGCCTTTTGCCTGAGCATAATGATACGGGGGAAGGCGGGCTCGACCAGGGGCCGGGAGCGGCCTTACGGGCGGTAGTTGATGTGGACCCTGTGGGTCATGATCCAGAGCCTGATCCTGTCCATGATGGGCTTCTTCACCAGCTCCCGGGCTGGGGGAACGAGGAGGATCAGCGCTGCCAGGTCGCTGATGAACCCGGGCAGCAGGAGCAGGATGCCGGCGGCGAGGATGAGCAGGGCGTCGACGAGCTCCTCCGGGGGCATCCTGCCATCCCTGAGGTTGTCCCCGATCCTGGCGAGGGCATACCTGCCCTGGAGGCGGGCGAGATATGCGCCGGCGAACCCCATGAGGATGAGGATGGCCACGGTGTTCAGCGCGCCGATGAGGCTCCCGACCTTGACCAGGACGTAGATCTCCCCAACCGTGGCGAGGATGAGCACGAGCAGGATTCTGAACAGCATAACGTGACTTTACCATTCATGGGCCGTCTTTTTGAAGACAATATTTCTCCAGGGGCACCCTGCCCTCCGTACTGTGTGCGTTGCGTTTGACTTAGCTTCGTTATTGCTTTATCTTTAATCATCTACGCCATCTGATCAGAGGAGGCTCCATCATGAACGCCACCATGAATGCCGCACCAAAACCCTGGTACATCACGGTTCAGACCTTCCCCGAGCTGCTCCACCGCAACGCGACCGAGTACGGCGACCGGCGCGCCCAGTGGTGGAAGACCGAAGGCACGAACACCCGGTCCATCACCTTCGCCCAGCTTGAGCACATCGTGCGGGAGCTCTCCGCCGGGCTCATGCACCTGGGCCTCGCCAAGGGAGACCGTGCCTGCATCATGTCCCACACATGCCCCCAGTGGGTGTGGGCTGACTACTCGATCCTCTCCGGAGGGGCGATCACCGTGTGCATCTATCCTTCGGTCTCGCCCGCTGAGATCAGGCACATCGTGAACGACTCCGGCGCCCGGTTCCTCTACGTTGACAACGAGGAGAACCTGAACAAGATCAAGAGCGTCTGGCAGGAGATGCCCACGCTGGAGAAGGTCGTCTTCCTGGAGGACTGGCAGGTGTCCGACGACGAGAGGGTGATCTCCCTGGGCGACCTGAGGGCGCTCGGCCGCACCCTGCTGGCCCGTGAGCCCGACGCCTGGGACAAACGCTGGCGCTCGGTGAAGCTGGACGACCCCATGACCATCGTCTACACCTCGGGCACCACCGGGGTGCCCAAGGGCGCCGTACACACCCACCGCAGCATCAACGCGGCCTGCAGGCGCGACCTGTCCCTGTTCTCCGCCAGGCCCTTCACGTCCGAGGACGTCATCCTGTCGTTCCTGCCCCTGTCGCACACCTACGAGCGCGAGTGCGGCCACGGCTGCGCCATGCACTGCGCGGTCACCGTCGCCTACAGCGACCCCAAGTCCCTCGTGGACGACATGCGGATCTTCCGCCCCACCGCCTTCGTGTCCGTGCCCAGGCTCTACGAGCGCATCTACATGACCATGCAGTCGCGCACCTCGGGCTCGAGGCTCAAGAAGGCCATCTTCGACTTTGCCATGAAGACCGGGCTCGAGCTGGTGGAGGCCCGCTCCGACGAGAACGGGTTCATCAACATGGCCGAGGGCGTCGACGTCACCGAGGGCGTACCCCTTTCCCTGAAGATCAGGTACAGGATCGTGGACAGGATCATGTTCTCGAAGGTGCGCGCCATGATGGGCGGCCGGTTCCGCTTCGCATTCTCCGCCGCCGGCAGCCTGCCCGCCGACCTCTGCAAGGTGTTCCTGGCCATGGGGATCAGGATCTACGAGGGCTACGGGTCCACGGAGACCTGCAACACCATCACCATCAACCGGGTGGACAAGATCCTGCCCGGGTCGGTGGGGCCCGTGGCCCCCGGGGTCGAGGGCCGGATCGCCGAGGACGGCGAGTGGCAGGTCAAGGGCGAGAACATCTTCGCCGGGTACTGGAACAACCCCGAGGCCACGAAGGAGGCCTTCACCGAGGACGGGTTCTTCAAGACCGGCGACATCGTGACCATGCACGCGGACGGGTACCTGCGCATCGTTGACCGCAAGAAGGGCCTCATGGTGCTCGACACGGGCAAGAACGTGCCTTCGGCCAAGATCGAGTCGAAGTTCTCGCTGTCGCGCTGGATCGACGTGGTCGTGCCCCTGGGCGACAACCGCAAGTTCGTTACCGCCCTGGTGGTGCCGAACTTCGACGCCTTCATCCGCCACTTCGACGAGCAGGGCATCGCCTACGACAGGGGCGCCCTGGTCTTCACCGAGCAGGACGGCGCATCCGTATGCACCAGCGTGGGCCAGGACTTCATCGACAGGCCGGAGCTCAAGGCCCTCATCGACGCGGACATCCAGAAGGCCAACGCCGAGCTCGAAGACTACGAGCGCATCAAGAAATTCATCATCCTGCCGCGCAAGCTCACGGTGGATTCGGGCGAGATGACGCCCACGATGAAGGTCAAGCGCAACGAGGTCATCAAGCGCTTCACCTCCGAGATCGAAGGCCTGTACGAATAACCTGCAAGGACGGGCCCGTCCGATGGAAACCGGGCCCGTCCCTTCCTGCCGCTTAAGCTCCCCAGCCGGTGGGCCAGGGCAGCGCCACTTTCCATGCCGAGGGCACGTCCCGGACCTGCACGCCCCCCTGCCCTCCCCCAGTGGCTCTCAGGGAGATGACGGTCTCTCTGCCTGCCGTCTCCGTCAACGCCCGCTCCCGGTCTCCTTGTCGCTTCCGGTATGTATTTGAAACAATTGCACAAGATTGCACGTTATGCTATCTTACTGAGCCGGCGGACACATCCACTGAAGCGGGACCCCGGCATGGAGCCGTATACCGTTTGCGGCAAGAGGTGCCGGGCCAATACATGCCTTCGAGCCTTTGCAGAATGCTTACTTCGTGTGGCGGGGCGGCCTGCACAGGGCCCGGGGGTTCTGGCGGGGGGCATGCAGGCAAGAGACAAAAAAGCGGCATCCGTGCTGAAGGACGATGGTTTTTCAGACGGAAGGCTCGATTTCTCGCAGCATCTCCTGAAGTGTACGTCCCAGGGTGGTGCGACCATCGACTTCCTGGCGGATACGCTGAAAAATGTCTTGAAAGTCTCCCGGTGCGATGCCGTCGAGCTCTGGCTGAAAGAAGGGGTGGAAATATTCTGCGAGGCAACGGCTGCGGGGGACGGGGATTGCAGCTTCCGTATCGTCCCCGAGAAATCCCGCGGCGGCAGAAGGTCTGTCTCGTCCCTGAGAGGGACGCTTCTCGACCTCATCGGCCGCATCGAGCCGTCCGGGCTTGCCGGCGACCCCTTCTGTACGTGTACGAGGAACCGGAGCGTCTGGATACACGATGTCCTGAAGCCCGTCCCCGGGGGAGAAGGGCATCCCCTGCATCCCCTCATGGAAGACCTGCGCGCCCACAAGGGATACCGGTCGCTGATCCTTCTTCCGCTGCGCTTCGGCACCCTGCAGATAGGCTGCCTGATATGCAAGCAGAAAAAGAGGACCTCCTGCGAGAAGGAAAGGATCGAGTACCTGGAGACCGTATCGGCCAAGTTCGAGCTCGCCCTGCTCCACCACCTGTCCCAGGCGAAGCTCAAGGAGCGCGTCAAAGAGCTTTCCTGCCTGTACGGCATCGCGCAGATCCGGTCGGACCGGGAGCTTTCGTTCGAGCAGAAGCTCGCGCGCATCGTCGAGCTGCTCCCCGAGGCGTGGCAGTATCCCGCTGATGCGTGCGCACGGATCGTTGCGGACGGCGTGTCCGTCCAGACACCCGGATTCAGGGACGGCAAGCGGATGCTGCGCTCCCCCATCCGCACGGCAGGGAAGGAGAGAGGGTACGTAGCTGTCCATTATCCTGACGACCGGTCTTTTCTCCAGGCGAATCCGTTCCTGGAAGAAGAGCGAAACCTGATCGCCAACATCGCCGGCCAGATCTCCGACATGATCGAGCTCATGGAAACGGAAAAGGCCAATGCCGGTCTGCAGTCCCGGCTCATCCACGCCGACCGGCTGGCCGCCATCGGCCAGCTCGCGGCAGGCGTGGCGCACGAGCTCAACGAGCCCCTGAACACCATCCTGGGCTTTGCCCAGCTCGTGCAGAAGAACCCGGACCTTCCCTCATGCGCGTGCAAAGACCTGGAGAAGATCACGGAGGCATCCCTGCACGCCCGCAAGATCATCCGCGAGCTCCTCATCTTCGCCAGGCAGACGCCCCCGTGCAGGAGCAGGTTCAGCCTGAACAGGGTCATCGAAGAAGAGCTGAGCCTCTTCGAGGCCATGTGCGCAAAGTCCGGGGTCGAGTTCAGGCGAAGCCTCGCCCCCCGCCTGCCCGAGATAACGGCCGACAAGGCCCAGATGCTGCAGGTGCTCACCAACCTGGTGGTGAACGCGCTGCAGGCCATGCCGCAGGGAGGCCTGCTCACGATCCGGACCCTGTGCAGCGACCGGAAGACGATCTCGCTCATGGTCGAAGACACGGGCATCGGCATGAGCGAAGAGGTGAAGAACAATATCTTCGTGCCGTTCTTCACCACAAAGGACATCGGCCAGGGCACCGGCCTCGGCCTTGCAGTGGTGCACGGCATCATCACGTCCCACAGGGGGCTTATCCAGGTGGAAAGCGCCCCCGGAGAAGGGACCCGCTTCACGATCACTCTTCCCTGCACCCCTTCCGAGACCCGGAAGAAAAGGACGACACATGACACCCTCCCATAAACGCATCCTGGTAGTGGACGACGCCCCCACGGCGCTCGCCATCGTCGAGCGGAACCTCGTGCCGCGGGGCTATACCGTTTTTACCGCCTCCGGCGTGGAGGAGGCGCTCAAGGTCCTCGCAAGCACCTCCATAGACCTCGTGATCACCGACTACAAGATGCCCAGGGTCAGCGGCCTCGACCTCATCCGCCACGTACGGGAGAACTGCTTCGATACGGAGGTGATCATGATCACCGGCTACGCCTCGGTCAAAGGGGCGGTGGAAGCGGTGAAGATGGGGGCGGAGGAGTATCTCCCCAAGCCCTTCACCGACGAGGAGCTCTTTTCCGCGGTGGAAAGGGCCATGAAAAAACAGGACCTGCGCAGGGGCGCCCAGGGGAGAAGGCATCAGCTCGACCCGAACGCATATGGGATCATCGGGGAATCGAAGGCTATCCGCAAGGTATTCGCGGACATCGGCAAGGCCGCGGCGTCGAGCGCCACGGTGCTCGTGCTCGGCGAAAGCGGGACCGGCAAGGAACTGGTCACCCGGGCCATCCACTACCACAGCAGGCGCGCCTCTTCGCCCTTTGTCCCGGTCAATTGCGGGGCCATACCGGAAAAGCTGCTGGAAAGCGAGCTGTTCGGGTACGTAAAGGGGGCCTTTACCGGGGCGACGGAATCCCGTGCAGGCTTTTTCCAGACCGCGGACAAGGGGACGATCTTCCTCGACGAGGTGAGCGAGACGAGCCCGGCCATGCAGGTAAAGCTTCTCAGGGTGCTCCAGGACAAGCAGGTGTGCATGGTCGGCGCGAGAAGGCCCCAGGAGATCGATGTGCGGGTGGTTGCGTCCAGCAACAAGGACCTGCAGACCATGGTGAAGAACGGCGCCTTCCGGGAAGACCTCTATTTCAGGCTCAACGTCATCAACATAAAGGTGCCGCCCCTGCGTGAACGGAGGGACGACATTCCGCTGCTCATATCCCATTTCGCGGGGAAGTTCGCTGACGAGCTGGGAAAGCCGGTCCCGTCCTTTTCCGACGAGGTCCTCGGCGTCTTCATGAGCTACTCCTGGCCGGGGAACATCCGGGAGCTGGAAAACCTGATCCAGCGGCTCGTCATCATGGTGGACTCGAAAACCGTCGAGGTCCCCGACCTGCCCTCCATCATGCGCTTCTCGGCCGGGTCCGACGCCGGGCCGCTGAGGTCGCTCGCCGAAGAGGAAACCGCGTACATACGCAGGGTCCTGGCGAGCGTGAAGGGCAACAAGTCCCGCGCGGCCCAGATCCTCGGCATAGACCGCAAGACCCTCAGAGACAAGCTCGGACAGACGTAACCCCTGCCTCCCCGCCGGAGACGGACCGGGGAGAATCTCTCCACCGGTGAATTTCTCACCACCCATCGGCACCACCCTGCACGAGGGCGGATGCCCGGGCACGTACTTACCAAACCGGCATACCCATCATAACAAGTCTTGGTTTTAACTATTTATTTTTAATAATCGCCGCCCGGTTCCCCTTCCTGCACCGGCCTTGTCCGGCCCCGGCACACCCCTTGCTGTTCAGGAGAAAACAAAGGAGGGACGCTATGCAGAAGGATACTCGAGGCCTGTGTTCGAACTGCAGGTTCATGCCGGGCTGCAATATCAGAAAGCCCTCTCTCGAAGAGATCTTTTTCTGTGAGGAATACCGCTTTGCAGAGGCTGTCCGGAAGAGCGGGAACACGGCTCCCGGAGGGAAAAAAGCGAAGCCCAGGCCCCGCACCCTGCCTTCCGGCTCTGCCAGCCTGGGACTGTGCGTCAACTGCGCTCACCGGAAGGGGTGCACCTTCCCCAGGCCGGAATCGGGCGTGTGGCACTGCAGGGAATATGAGTGACGAAACCCGGACCGGGAAAGGAAAGCCCGCCCGGCGAGAAAGGGAGACCCATGGACGAGAAAGACATTCTTGAGATCATCAGGCGGCACGGCAAGAACAAAGGGGCGCTCATAGCCATCCTCGAAGAGATCCAGCGTGCATGCACCTATCTGCCGGAGGACGCCCTGAGGCTGGTGGCCCGTGAAACCGGGCATTCCCTCACCGATATCTACGGTGTCGCCACCTTTTACAAAGCCTTCAGCCTGAAGCCGCGCGGCAGGCACTGCGTGTCCGTGTGCATGGGCACAGCCTGCCACGTGCGCGGGGCTCAGAAGATCGTGACCGAGTTCTCGCAGGAGCTGGGAATACGGCCTGGTGAGACCACCCCTGACAACGAGACGTCCCTGGAGACGGTCAACTGCCTCGGGGCCTGCGCCCTCGGGCCGACCGTGGTGGCGGACGGAAGGTATTTCCCGCACGTGGGCAAAGGCAGGGTAAAGGAGATCATCACCATGATGAAGGAAGGCATGGAAAACACCGGTGCGGACGCCGACGGCCGGATGTTCCCCCTGAACGTCTCCTGCCCCTCGTGCGGAAAGAGCCTCATGGACCCTGACCACTTCATGGACGGCCACCCCTCGGTGAGATTCGACTTTTCGTGCAACGGCGACAAGGGCTGGATGCGTCTGTCCTCCCTCTACGGCAGCCACGCCGTCGCCCTGGAGCACGAGGCCCCGGCGAACGCCCTGGCCACGATCTCCTGCCCGCACTGTATGGGCGAGCTCCCGAGCTTTTCCCGCTGCCCCGAGTGCGGGGCTTCCATGGCCGCACTGCTGGTCGGCGACGGCTGCTCCTGGGAGATATGCACCCGCTCCGGCTGCCGGGGACACCTGTTGAATCTCGATCAGACCAATCTGCGTGAGAATCGATGAAGGGAAACACGATGAAAACTTTTCAGACTGTCAGCGAATTCAGTGCCTACCGCCTCTCGTTGTCAACCGCCGGAGACCCGGGGAAGCCCTGCATCGTCATCTGCGGGGGGACCGGCGGCCAGGCCAGCGGCTCGAACGACCTCATCCGCACGATCAAGCGCCTGATACTCGAGAAGGGCCTGCTCGGCAAGCTCTCCTTGAGGGTCACGGGCTGCCTGGGCTTCTGCGAGATGGACCCGTTCATCATCGTCGAACCGGGGAACAACCTCTACCCGAAGCTCAAAATGGACGACGTGCCGAGGATCATCGACGCGGCCGTAAACGGAGAGATCGTCGAAGACCTCCTGTACCGGGAGCCCGGCTCCACGGTGAGGCGCGTATCCGAGCAGGAGATCCCCTTCTTCAAGGGACAGACCAGGATCGTCCTCGGCCAGAACCGGCACGTGGACCCCATACGCATAACCGACTACCTGAAGATGGGCGGGTATGCGGCACTGGAAAAGGCCCTTGGCAGACCCGACCGGGAATGGATCGTCAGGGAGATCCTGGAGTCGAAGCTGAGGGGACGCGGCGGGGCAGGCTTCCTCACCGGGAGGAAATGGGAGCTGGCGCGGAAGGCGAAGAGTGCAAGCGGCAGGAAGTACATCATCTGCAACGCCGACGAGGGAGACCCCGGCGCATACATGGACCGGAGCATGCTGGAAGGCAATCCCCACGCGGTCATCGAAGGGATGATCATCGCCGCGCTGGCCATCGGCGCCGACCGTGGGATCATTTACGTGCGCACCGAGTATCCCCTGGCGATCAAGCATGCGACGATCGCCATCGCCGAAGCCCGCAGGATGGGTCTCCTGGGAAAGAACGTCCTCGGCCAGGGCTTCGATTTCGAGATGGAGATATTCCATGGGGCAGGCGCCTTCGTGTGCGGAGAGGAGACGGCGCTCATCAGATCCATCGAGGGAAAGATGGGCGAACCGCGGCAGCGCCCGCCCTATCCGATAGAGAAAGGCCTGTTCGGCCACCCCACCTGCATCAACAACGTCGAGACGCTGGCGAACGTCCCGTACATAATCAACCACGGCGCCTCTGCATACCTGAAGATCGGCACGGAAAACAACTCCGGGACGAAGATCTTCTCCCTGGTGGGCAAGATCAAGAACACCGGGCTGGTGGAAGTGCCGCTGGGCACGCCCATCGGCAAGGTCGTCTACGATATCGGCGGCGGCCCGGTGGGCGACGCGAAGATCAAGGCCATCCAGACCGGAGGGCCTTCCGGCGGCTGCATCCCCGCTTCCATGTTCAACCTGCCCATCGATTACGACAGCCTGGCAAAGGTGGGCTCCATCATGGGATCGGGCGGCATGATCGTCATGGATCAGAACACCTGCATGGTGGACGTCGCGAAATACTTCATGAGCTTTCTGAAAGACGAGTCCTGCGGGAAGTGCTTCACCTGCCGCAAGGGGACCCAGCGGATGCATGAGCTCCTCGAGGACATCACGCTCGGCAGAGGGACCCCGGAACACCTGACCCTGCTCGAAGAGCTCGCCCTGACCGTCAAGGACACCACCATGTGCGCGCTCGGCCAGTCCGCTCCGAACCCCGTGCTGAGCACGCTGCGCTATTTCCGCGAGGAATACGAGCGGCACATCCACGACAGGCGCTGCGACGCCTTTGTCTGCAAAGAGCTCACCGGCGCCCCGTGCCAGGCTGCATGCCCGGTGGATACGGAGCCGTGGCGCTACGTGGTGCTGGTGGAAAAGGGCGATTACGAGGGGGCCTACCAGGCGATACGCTCCGCCAATCCGTTCCCGGCCGTCAGCGCCCGGGTGTGCGACCGCAAGTGCGAGAGCCGCTGCAGCCTCGGCGCAAGCGGCGGCGAGGCAGTGGCGATCCGGGCCCTGAAGCGGTTCGTGACCGACAGGGTCGATCCTTCCGTGTACAAGCCCGTACAGGCGAAAAGGAAGAAGGAAAAGGTGGCGGTCATCGGCGCCGGTCCGGCAGGCATCACCGCGGCTCACGGCCTTTCCCTCAAGGGATACCGCGTCACCGTATTCGAGGCGGAGGACAGGCCAGGAGGCATGCTGACATGCTCGCTGCCTACGTACCGGCTGCCCAAGGACATCGTGGAGAAGGAAATCGAAAGCCTCATGAACGAAAACATCACCATCGAATACGGCAGGTCTTTAGGGAAGGACATGACCCTCAAGGACCTGTTCAAGAAAAAGTTCAAGGCGGTCTTCCTGTCCATGGGCGCCCACGAAAGCTGGCGCCTCGACCTCGAGAACGAAGACATTGAAGGGATCTTCCCTTCCATCGAATTCCTGAAGGCCTTCAACATGAAGGGCATCGAGCTTGCGCGGGGCCACGTAGGCATCATCGGCGGGGGAAACTCGGCGGTGGACGCCGCGCGTGTAGCGCTGCGGCAGAAGGACGTCACGGCCGTGTCCCTCTTCTACCGGCGCACCCGCGACGAGATGCCCGCCTATGAAGAGGAGATCGAGGCGGCCCTCGAGGAGGGCGTCCGGATCGAAACCCTCATCTCGCCGGTCAAGATACATGTGCGCAAGGAGGAGATCGAAGCGGCCGTCCGGGAAGGCGTCGAGCTGGAGACCCTCGTGTCGCCCATAAAGATCTATGCCAGGGAAGGCCGCCTCGTCGGAATCGAGTGCATCAGGAACCGGCTCGGCGAAGTGGACGCCTCGGGCAGACGCACCCCTGTCCCGGTGCCGGGAAGCGAGTTCAGAGTGGACCTGGACACCCTTGTTGTGGCCATCGGCGAAAAGCCCAAGAGCGAGTTCCTCGCTTCAATGGGCCTGGAGGTGGACAAGGGAGGCAGGGTAAAGGTCGATACCAAAACCTTTGAAACGAGCCTCAAGGGGGTTTTCGCGGGCGGCGACCTGGTGACCGGTCCCAATACCGTCATCGACGCCATTGCGGCAGGGAAGAAAGCCGCGGAGAGCATCGACCGGTACCTGAGCGGGCAGGAGCTCACGAAGCCGGCTGTGCCGAAACTTCCCAGCACCTACATCGAGCCCGCTGTGATCGAAGAATCGAGCGAGCAGACGGCGGCCCGCGCAGTACCGCCGTCACTGCCGCCCTCGGCCCGGGTCAAGAACTTCCATGAAATCGAGATGGCCTTGCCCGAAGATCAGGCACGGTCGGAGTGCAGGCGCTGCCTGAGATGCGATCTGGAATTCACGGCCACCCGTTCGGAAGAAACAGCGGCCCGTGCCGCAACTGCAGGAGCACAGCATGATTAACCTTACGATCAACGGCTTGTCCGTATCAGTGGAGAAAGGAACAACGGTCCTCGAGGCCGCACGGTTTCTCGGCTTTCCCATACCTACGCTCTGCCATAAAGACGGGCTCTCACCCTACGGGGCGTGCAGGCTCTGCGTGGTGGAGATCGGGGAAGGCCCCGGTGCCCGGCTCGTCTCTTCCTGCACCTATCCCGCCGAGGAGGGGCTCAAGGTCCGGACCGCCTCGGAGCGCGTCGTCAGGGCGAGAAAGATGATCATCGAGCTGCTGCTCGCGTCGTGCCCGCAGTCGAAGATCATCCAGGACATCGCGTCGAGGCACCACGTCCGGCAGCAGCGGTTCAGGCAGGAGCACGAGGACTGCATCCTCTGCGGGTTGTGCGTGAGGATGTGCAGGGAGCAGATGATGGCAGGCGCCATCGGGTTCAGGGGCCGGGGGAAGGACAGGAGCCTCGGCACCCCCTTCGACGTGCGTTCCGACGTATGCCGGTTGTGCGGGGGATGCATGGAGGTCTGTCCCGCCTGCCAGGCCCGCTGCACCTACATGGAGCGGGACAGGGCCATATGCGGCGGCTGCGCGAACCTGAGCCCGCCCTGCGTCGAGAAGGAGCAGTTCCACGACATGATGTGTTACATGTCACCCTGCGTGGCGTGTGAAATGAAGAAATGACCAAATCCAGAAAGGAGCACGATACATGTCATATTCAAGGATAAACACTTCGAGCGCAACCCTTACCAAGAACAGGACCGAGGAGTCGATCACCTCCACGTCCGGCATGTGCGTCACCTGCATCGACGGCTGCATCGGCATGTGCGAAATCGGCAAATCCGCCTATCGCGGCCATGAAGTCATATACCCTCAGCCTTTCGGCGTGATCACCTGCGCCGGCGAGAAGAGATACCCTGTCGACTATTCGCATTTCAACATCATGGGAACGGCTGCCGGAGCGCACGGCATCGAAGCCGACAGCGACAAGGCCATCTTCCCGGCCGTCAACCTCGAGGTGGCCATCGGCCACGACAAGGGGATAAAGTTCCGGCTTCCCTGGCTCATCTCAGGCATCGGGTCCACCAACATCGCAAAAAACAACTGGGAAGGCCTGGCCATCGGCTCGGCCCTGGCAGGCACCGGCCTGACCATCGGGGAGAACGTGGTGGGCATGGACCCCGAGGCCAAGTTCAAGAACGGGAAGATCATGGACACCGTGGATCTGAAGCGGCGGGTAAAGCTCTACAAGGACCATCAGCGCGACGGCTACGGCGCGATCATCGTGCAGGCCAACGTTGAAGACGGCCGCCTGAAGGTGCAGGAATACGCCGTCGAGCAGCTCGGGGTCGAGTGCGTGGAGCTCAAATGGGGCCAGGGGGCGAAAGACATCGGCGGCGAGGTCAAGATCAAGGATCTGAAAAAGGCGCAGATGCTCCACGAGCGGGGCTACATCGTGCTGCCGAACCCGACCGACCCCGCGGTGATCAAGGCCTTTGAACGGGGCACGTTCAAGGAGTTCGAGAGGCACTCGCGGGTCGGCATGGTGACCGAGGAGTCTTTCGCCGCGACCGTCGAAGGGCTCCGCAAGGCGGGCGCGAAATACGTGTTCCTCAAGACGGGTGCGTACCGTCCTGCAGACCTGGCCAGGGCCGTCGCCTTCTCATCGAAATACAAGATCGATCTGCTCACCGTGGACGGCGCCGGCGGCGGTACGGGCATGAGCCCGTGGCGGATGATGAACGAGTGGGGCGTGCCTCCGGTTGAGCTGCATTCACTTGTGTATCAGTACGCGAAAAAGCTGGCTGCCAGGAAAAAATACCTGCCGGCCATCGCGGTCAACGGCGGGTTCACCTTCGAGGACCAGATATTCAAGGCCCTTGCCATGGGCGCGCCCTTCGTGAAGATGGTGGGAATGGCCCGGGCCCCCATAGCGGCGGCCATGGTCGGAAAGACCATAGGCCAGACCATCGACGCCCAGCAGGTCCCGGTGTACATCGAGCGCTTCGGCAATTCGAAGGACGAGATCTTCGTGACCGCAAGCGAGCTGCGCCATGAGCTGGGGGACAAGGAATTCGAGAAGCTGCCCACCGGCGCCATCGGGCTCTACACCTACTATGAAAGGCTTGCCCAGGGGTTGAGACAGCTTATGGCAGGGAGCAGGAAGTTCTCCCTCGAGCACATGAGCAGGAACGATCTCGCGTCGCTTACCCGGGAGGCCTCGCAGGTCAGCGGCATCCAGTACATCATGGACACGGACGAAGAAGAGGCGAACAGGATCCTGAACATATGACCTTCGGGGTATGGGGGAGCGGAAGATCATGTCGTCGATTGAAGGGGTCATCGAAAAGGTAAAGCGTCGAGATCCCTACGAGTTCGAGTTCCACCAGGCGGTCGAAGGGGTTTTCGGGAGCCTTCGCGCAGTGGCGAAAAGGCATCCCGAGTTCCTGAAGGCGAAGATCTATGACCGCATCGTCGAGCCGGACAGGGTGATCATGTTCACCGTCCCCTGGGTGGACGACAGGGGGGAGGTGCGGATCAACCGCGGCTTCAGGGTGCAGTTCAGCAACATGATCGGCCCCTACAAGGGCGGCCTGCGCTTCCATCCCTCGGTCAACCTGGGGGTCCTGAAGTGCCTCGGTTTCGAGCAGACGTTCAAGAATTCCCTGACCGCGCTGCCCATGGGCGGGGCGAAGGGCGGGTCCGACTTCGATCCGAAAGGCAAGTCCGACATGGAAGTGATGCGCTTCTGCCAGGCCTTCATACGCGAGCTCCTGTGCCATGTGGACGCCGATATGGAAGTGCTCACAGGCGGTCTCGGGGTGGGAGACCGCGAGATCGACTACATGTACGGCTACTGCAGAAAGCTCAGGGCCGGGAACGCCGGGTTCCTCACGGGCAAGGCCCTGTCCAACGGAGGAAGCCCGATCCGTCAGAAAGCGACCGGCTACGGCTGCGTGTACTTCGCCGCCGAGATGCTCGCCACCCGCGGGCTGGACTTCAAGGACAAGACCGTTGCCGTGAGCGGCTCGGGCAAGGTGGCCCAGTGCGCGGTGGAGAAGGTCAACGAGCTGGGCGGCAAGGTCATCTCCCTGTGCGACTCGAGCTCGACCATCATCGACGAAGAAGGCATCGACAGCGAGAAGTGCGCCTACGTCATGGACCTCAAGAACATAAAGCGCGGCAGGCTCAGCGAATACGCCGACACATACCCCGGAGCCGAGTGCTTCGTGGGCGAGAACATCTGGGACGTGATCAGGAGCGAGGGCATCAAGGTCGACGTGGCCCTGCCCTGCGCGACCCAGAACGAGATCGAGGGGGCCCATGCCGAGGCCCTCATGAAGAACGGCTGCGTCTGCATAGCCGAGGGCGCGAACATGCCCTCCACGCCGGAAGCCGTCAGGATCTACCAGGAATACTACGCGCTGTACGGCCCGGGCAAGGCGGCCAACGCGGGCGGCGCGGCCATGTCCGGCCTGGAGATGAGCCGGAACGGCATGCGGCCGTCCTGGTCGCGGCAGGAAGCGGATGCCCGGCTCCGCCACATCATGAAGGGAATCCACAAGACCTGCCTCCAGGCATCCGAGGCCTACGGCAAAAAGGGCGACTATGCCACCGGCGCCAATATAGCGGGCTTCCTCAAGGTCGCCGACGCGATGCTCACCTCCGGGGTCGTATGATTGCAGACACGTCAGGTGGGCAGCCCTCCGTAAACCTGCCCAGCCCCTGAGCCGCGTATCCGCTTATGAATCTGTCCAGGGAGGCGGTACATCCGTTCCCCCCTGACGCGCGCCGGTCATGTCGGCTTCTCTCGTCTTCCTCGCCTTCGCCTTCACTGTTCTTCTTCCTGAACGACTCTCTCACCCCTCCTGTACACGGCCTCTTCCGTGCGGCCGTCCGGGTAGGTGATGACGACCTTGCCGTCGAGGTACCCCTCTTTGAAGGTGCCGGCGAGGACCTTGCCGTCGGCGTAGAAGAACGTGCCCGGGCCGTCGTAGGAGTTGTCCTTGAACTCTCCCTCGAACCTGGAGGAGTCGGTGAAGGTGAGCTTGCCCGCGCCCTGCATCCTGTCGTTGACGTACCCGCCCTCGTAGACCTGGCCGTCCTTCCAGGTGAACCTGCCCGTGCCGTGCCTCTTGTTGTCCTGGAACTGGCCTTCATATCTCCTGCCGTCCGGGAAGGTCAGCTCTCCGAAGCCCTCCCACTTGTCGTCCTTGAAGTCTCCCCGGTACACCATACCGTCCCGGTATTTGTACGTGCCCTTGCCCCAGAGCTTGTCGTCCTTGAATCCGCCTTCATAGGTCCGGCCGTCCGGGCAGGAGAACTTTCCCCTGCCGTTCTTCCTGCCCTTCTGGAAGGTGCCGGAGTAGAAGCTCCCGTCCGAGTAGTAGAGCCTGCCCTGACCCTCGGGCAGACCGTCCTTGAACTGCCCGATGAATTTGGACCCGTCCGGGTACACGTAGGTACCCGAGCCTGCAACGCAGTCGCCCTCGATGCAGGTGCCCTCCGCCGCATGCAGGACGGCGGAGAGCAGAAGCAGGCATGCGAGCGCCGCGAACCCCTGGACGATCCGTTTCCTTGCCAAGATCCCCTTCGTCATCTCGGTATCCTTTCACGGGTATGTGATGGAGAGGAGAAGCGCCTCTCCTCGAGGACTCATGCACATCATGGTTATTTTATACCACAGCAATTCCGGGAAATCATGTATTGCAATTTATATTACAATTATATTATAAAACCAAATATTGTATTGCAGTGCACTGGTGAGGACGATCCCACCTGTTCCATGATGCTATGAAGGGTTGACGCACCGTTCGGGAGACAGCACGAATTCATCCGCACATCAGGCATGCCAGGGAAGGAAGCCTGCACTCCCGCGAGATGGCAGCCGGGTCAGGAAGACAGACGCAGTATCTCTGTTCTTAAGCAGCACTTGCAATGAGGAGGAGTCATGGCGGTCAGAATACTTGTTGCCGACAGTCACAAGATCGTCCGTGAAGGCATCAAGGCCCTGCTGGAAAAGACCCGCGAGATGGTCGTGGTGGGGGATGCGGGAAACGGCAGGACCGCGGTGGAGCTCGTGCGGAAGCTCTCCCCGGCCGTGGTGATCATGGACGTGAGCATGCCGGGCCTCAACGGCATCGATGCAGCCAGGCAGATCCACGAGGAGTCCCCCCGCACGAAGATCATCGCCCTGACCACGCAGTGCGACCGCCGCTCCGTGGCGGGCATGCTCAAGGCAGGGGTATCCGGGTATCTGCTCAAGAGCTGCGCCTCGGAAGACATCGTCGGGGCGGTCCGCGACGTCATGAAGGGCAGGATCGTCATGAGCCCGAAGATCGTGGACACAGCGATGAACGATTATGCCCACCTCTTGAGCGCCAGCGAGGCATGCCCGGCTGACCTGCTCACGGCCAGGGAGCGGGAGGTGCTCCAGCTCATCGCCGAGGGGTTCAGGACGAACGCCATTGCCCAGCGCCTCAAGGTGAGCGTCAAGACGGTATCCGCCCACCGGCAGGGGATCATGCAGAAGCTCGGCGTAAGCAGCGTGGCGGAGCTCACCCTCTTCGCGTTGAGGGAGGGCATCATCACCCTGGATGACGGGAAGTCCGGCGCCCGCATCGACTCTGCCAAGCACTAGATGGGACAAGCCGGTCCCGCGCGGCCGCACACAAGCGGGCTCAGGGCTGTCCCCCCGGGCCTTCCACCAGCTCGCCCTTGTAGAACTCGACCTTCTCCTCCCTCCCGTCGGGGTGGGTCATGACCCCCGTGCCGTGGGGGGCGCCGTCCTTGAACAGGCCTCTGTACACGCGCCCGTCCGGGTACGTGAAGGCGCCGGTGCCGTTGAAGGCGTCGTTCTTCATCTCTCCGGAGTAGAAGGCGCCGTCCGGGTAGCGGTAGACGCCTTTCCCCTCCATCCTGCCGTCCACGTAGGCGCCTTCGTAGACCCGGCCGTCCTCCCAGGTGAAGGCGCCCCTGCCGTGGCGCATGCCGTTTTTGAACCCGCCTGTGTACTTCTTCCCGTCCGGGAAGACCACCTCGCCGCGGCCGTTCCACTTGTTGTCCTTGAACATGCCCCGGTAGACCGCGCCGTCTGTGGAGGTGAACACGCCGTAGCCTTCCAGCCGGTCGTCTATGAATCCGCCTTCGTAGGTTCGGCCGTCGGGGTGGGTGTACCTGCCCTTCCCCGTGCGCCTGCCGTTCTTGAACCCGCCCGAGTAGACCCTGCCGTCCCGGTAGGTCAGGGTCCCCCTGCCGTCGGGCTTGCCGGCCTTGAAGGCGCCCACGTACCTCGATCCGTCCTCGAAGATGAGGGTGCCCGTCCCGTTGACGCAGTTTCCCTTGACGCACCCCTTACGGTCGGCTGCGGGCAGGGGGGCAGCCAGCAGGCACAGGGCCGCCAGCATGAGCATCGCTGCCCGGGCGCTCTTCATGGCATCCTTCCTCCCTCGTGTCGGATCGTTCCGGGGCATGCCCCCATGCTGGAGCATTGCCCGCAGAACCGCTATTAGTATACTATATGCGGGACAAAGCTGAAAGGGAATCACATGGGGACAAGGCCCATAGGCGCATTCTTCGATTTCGACAGGACCCTGCTCGACGAGAACAGCCCGAAGCTCGGCATCCGCTACCTCTGGGACAGAGGACAGGTCTCCCTGCCCTATGTCCTGAAGGTCGCCTTCGCCAACTGGTTCTACCAGAAAGACCTCATCTCCGAGACCCTGATGGCCCGGTTCCTCCTCTCCTACTACCGGGGAAGGGACCTCGCCCCCTTCGAGCAGGGCGCCGGGGCCTATTACGAGGAGGTGATCAAGCCCCACCTCGCACCCAACATCGTCTCGAGGGTAAAGGCCCACAGGGAGCTGGGCCACGTCCTCATCATGATCTCCGCCGGGGTGCGCTACCTCCTGAAGCCCGTTGTCCAGGACCTGGGCTTCCACCACCTGGTCTGCACGGACCTCAAGGTGGGCAGCTCCGGGCTGCTCACCGGGACGCCCGACGGCTTCGTGTGCTCGGGCATCAACAAGAAGCACGCGGCCCTTGCGATCTCCCGGGAGCTGGACCTGGACCTCGGTCACTCCTATGCCTACGGCGACCATCATTCGGACCTCTTCTTCCTGGAGATGGTGGGCAACCCCCACGCGGTCGAGCCCACGCACACGCTCAGGAGGGAGGCTCGGAAACGGGGCTGGCCCATCCTCACCTACCGGTGAGCGGCACGGCGTCCTTGAATCGGGACGTGCGGGCCGCATCATGGTTCCCCATGGATGTCTCCGCAAAGGAGGGTTACTCATGAAGACGTCACGTTATCTCCTGGTCGCAGCTTTCCTGGCCTCCACCGTCCTCGCGGCCGGATGCGCGGGCCCCATCAGGAGCGAGCTGAGCAGGAAGGCGGATCAGTCCATCACCGTCGACAAGGTGCTGAGCAAGCCCGAGGCATACGGGAACGCCCTCGTGCTCTGGGGCGGCATGATCGTGAACACGAAGCCGCAGGAGGGCCATACCAGCGTGGAGATATCCGAGCGGCCGCTGGACTCCCAGAAGCGTCCAAGAGAGGGGGCCCTGTCCCGGGGCAGGTTCCTCGCCAGGCAGAAAGGGTTCCTCGACCCCTCGGTCTTCGACGACGGCAGGTCCATCACCATCGTGGGCCGCATCACGGGCACGGAGACGGGACGCATCGGCGACTTCACGTACACCTACCCGGTGGTTGCCATCGAAGAGTACTACCTCTGGTCGCCCCGGCCCGTGTACGTCTATTACCCCTATTACCCCTATCCCTCCTATTACCCCTACTCCCCGCTGAGGTATCCCTGGTGGTACTACTGATCCGCGGGCCGGGATCTGCCCCCGGTCCGCCCCCATTGGAGAAAGAGACCTGAACAGTACTTCCCCTGCCTTAAGGGACAGGGGCAGAATCGGGTTGGTTTCTCACCCAGGCTGTGGTAAGTGCTCCTCATGTGCACTGAGCAGGCGTCAAGCGGCCCGGCGCGGCGGCATGGCCGGGGCATTTCATTTCTCACACGGCAGAGCCGATACCTCCGGCAATGAAGATCGTCTACGCAACCGACATCCATGGGGATTTCGAGAAGGTGAAAAACCTGCTCGCCGAGACCGTGGCCGACGTGTACGTCATCGCCGGCGACCTCATCGACATGCCCTTCTACAACATGGGCACCTCCATCAGGTACCACGAGCTCCAGTCGTATTTCCACGGGCTCCGCAGGAAGATGGGCGCGGAGCACATGCTCATCGAGGACTTCGTGGACGACCTGCTGGAAGACCCTGGCGTGTCCGAGGAGATCGAGGAAAAGGGCACGCGGTACCAGCAGCTCACCATCCGGGCCCGCAGGGTCATGCAGCAGAAGTACAAGGTGCTCAAGAACACCTTCTTCGTCAAGCCCAAGTCGAGGATCCTCTGCCTGCCGGGCAACTACGACATGGACCTCAAGTACACCTCGCTCCACGACACCGACCTGCACCTCCACTGGTTCCTCCTCGACACCCTCAAGATCTGCGGCTACGGCGGCGCTGACGTGTGGACCTCGGGCATACCCGAGCGCTACATCGTGAACTACAAGGCCGGCATCGGCATCAACGAGAAGCACAACGAGATGTACCGATTCTTCCGCGCGGTCAAGCCCGACATCATCGTGGCCCACCAGCCGGCCTACGGCGTGAACGACCGCACGTCCTACGGCGGCCCCTTCGGCTCGCCGTCGCTGCGGGCCTACTGCGACAACAACGACGTCATGCTGTGCCTCACGGGCCACGCCCACGACGCCTGGGGCGTCAAGCACCTGGGGGGCACCCTCTTCCTCAACCCCTCGAACTTCGGCGAGGTGACCCAGACAACGGGGGAGGTCACGGAGGGAGGGTTCTTCTACCAGATCGAGCTCGACGGCCGGGAGGTGCAGAAGGTCATCTTCCGGAAGATCGCGGGCGAGAAGATCTTCGACGTGGCCGACTACTACCGCAGGGACGGCGCGTGGATCGAGGAGATCATCGACGCCGACCGCTACAACGCGCTCGTCGCCAGGAGGAACTACGACACCACGGTGGAGAAGTTCTCCCACATCCCGGAGATCGAGCTCTTCAACGAGATCAAGAAGTTCTTCCGGGCCTTCCAGACCCCGGAGACCGAAGACCGCATCGACATCCTCGAGGAGGTGGCTCACCTGCTCGAGGGCAAGGTCGAGGCCCAGATCGCCATGGACGTGGTGGGGTCGGTGAACATGGGGCTCTCTTCGAAAGGCTCCGACATCGACTTCGTGCTCTACCTGCGGTGCGGCGAGAGCTGCGCGGTCGAGGTGGACGATTGCCCCACCCTGAAGAAGGCCAGCGAGATGATCAAGTCCGTGCTCAAGAACCGGTTCGAGTACCAGATCATAGACTGCATCAACCTCAACCAGGTGGAGAAGTGCATCCTCGAGAAGAACTACGAGTGCGAGATGACGCAGCGGTTCGTGGCGTACCGCGCCATCTGCCGGCCGGTGAACTACCGGGTCATCGCGCCCACCGAGGACCTCCTCAACCAGGACATCCTGTTCCGCAAGGAGCTCGAGGGCAGCGTGCAGTCGTACTTCAAGATCTTCTCCTCCACCACCCCGCACATGATGTCGTTCAAGAAGTACGAGTCCCGGCTCAACGCCGTGGGCATCCGGCTCCCGGACTCCATCCGCAGGAAGATCAAGCAGTACCTGAACGGGAACTCCGGCTAGCCGGTCATCCTCCGTCCCACCCGGCGAGCCGTGCCCAGAGCCACCATGCAGCATAGGCCTTGAGGTTTGCGTTGAGCGGCTGCGTGAGCGGGCTCTCGCAGGCGAACCAGTCCTCCCCCTCGGTGTGGTCCTCCTGCCACCGGGCGGCCCAGTTGGCATCCAGCCTGCCGTCCATGTCGCTGTCGTAGTCGCAGCCCGTGTTTCCGCGCTTGTCGCCGAAGTACGCGCCGTCCGGGTCGTAGCTCTCGATGTCGGCGAAGTCGTAGAGGATCTTGCCCCTCGAGAGGCAGAAGTCTCTGATCTGGCCGTTGGCCCGGTGGAGGCCGTCCTCGAGGCCTGACCCGTCCAGGGGCGCGGTCATGTACACGAACATGACCTCCGGGAACTCCTCCTCGAGCCCCTCCATGAGGCTCAGGTAGTCCTCCACCCCGCCGGCCGCCGGGAAGGACGCGCCCCACGACCAGGCCACCACGTTCACCTCGGGGTGCTTCTTCAGGTACCTGCGCGTGGAATCGGCCCAGGCCCTGCCGTCCGGGCTGGCCAGGTCCCTGGCGCGGGTGAAGGATCCTTCCCTGAGGTCGAGGGCGTCCTCCCACCTCCCTACTGCGTAGAGGCTGCCCCGGAAGGCTGCCAGGCCCGCCATGCCGCAGGTGACCTGTCTTCCGATCTCGGAACGTCCGTAGAGGATGTGCAGCGTCCTCTTGGCCTCCTTGATCCAGCGCACCGGGACGGCCTGGAGGTCCGTGCAGCCGTGATCCACGATGATGGGCCCGCACCGCGAGGTGGTCCTGACGTGCGCGGCCCGCGAGTATCCGGACGCCCCGGCGGAGCTGTATGCCCGGATGCGGTAGGAATAGGCTGTCGAGGGCTCGAGCCTGGTGTCGTTGAACCTGACCGTGCCGCGCTCGACCCGGGCGATCTCCATGAACTCCTGCCCGCTGGAGCGCTCTATGATGTAGCCCCTGGCGTCCCGAAACTCGTCCTTCCAGGAGAGGGTGACCGTGTTCCTGCCGGTGAGCCGGGCCTCGAGCCCTTCCGGGACGCTGGAAGAGGCCGGGGGAGGAGCCCCTTCATCCGCCAGGACCGCGACCCGTGGGCGCTGCCCTGCCCCGTCGCCCAGGCACCCGGGCAGGAGGCAGCACAGGAGGGCCGCCATCATCACGGGAAGACCGGGCAGCAACCCGGGCCTCCATGCCGTACCGGTTCGGACGTGTATCATGCCTTCAGCCTCCATCCCCGAGGATTCCACGCATGCCATGAAAAGATCACCGCAGAAGGCTGGTTACCGACCAGGCACAGGGGACACTGAACCGGATACCGGCCAGGGGTCGTGCGAGATCCGAAGAGGCGTATGCCTGATCAGTGAAGCAGGATCGCTACACTCCATTATAAGAGGAAGCTTCTGAAAGCCCAGGCCCGCGGACGTCCCGGGCCTGGATGCAGGGGTGCTACAGGATGGTCCTGACCGCGAAGATCAGGTCTTCGCGCCGGATGGGCTTCTCCATCTCGTAGACCGTGTCGAAGTTCTTGATCATGCTCAGGTAGTAGCCGGGGGCAACCTGATCGCCGCCGGAGATGGCGATGATCTTCACAGAAGGCGAGATGAGCCTCAGCTCCATGATGGTTTCCACGCCGTCCATGCCTTCCATCACGATGTCCGTGATCACGAGGTCGGCGCCGTTCCGCCGGAAGCGGTCCACGCCGTCGTACCCGTTGGAAACGGACTCGACCTCGTAGCCGTCGCCTTCCAGCATGAGCCGGAGAACCTCCCTCACCCCGTCGTCATCGTCAATGATCAGAATGCGAGGCGCCACACCTTCCCCCCCCTTTTTTGCTATAATGACTTTTTTGAAGGGCCGGGTACAACACGAGTTCTTTCCAGACACTTCGACCCCGATGAGGATGGGAAGAAACCTTGAGCCGGCTACTTATCCGGTGGTGCGGCCTTTTCAGACTCGGACTTGGCGGAAAGCGCCCCGCAGCCGAACCATCGATCGAGCTCGAGCTTCGACTCGAGGGCCTCCTCGACGTCGTCCGGGAGGTCGGGGAAGAAGTCGATGGCCGTCTCCTCCTCGGCCTGGTCCACGGTCATGGCAAAGGCCTGCAGGGGCTGCTCCGAACCGGCATTGGGGATGATGAAGGCGATGGCCTTGAGCTCGGGCTCCCGGTAGTCGAGGATCACCTTGTAGAACCGCGCGGGCACGGAGACCCTGTTCCTGCCTATGGTGCTGAAGCCCCCGTCGGCGAGCACGGGCCCCGTGACCACGTGGATCTCGCCGTTCTCCCGCGCCCACTCCCTCACCATCTCCTCGAGGCTCTTCCAGATGCCCCGGTTGAACTCCGGCTTCTGGGGCGACATGTTGCTCATGTAAAAGGTTTCGCTCATGCTCCGGCGCGAGATCTTCATGTCGTTCGCGGGCACGAGGTGGCCCCTGTCGTAGCCGCTCCGCCGGTAGTCGGCCGGCCGCGCCGAGCCGGTTTTCACCAGGGGGTCGGGCCTGAAGTCGTCGCTCCTCTTGCCCGGGAGCCCGAGCATCTCCCTGGTGAGCGCGTACATGGCCCAGGCGGCCTGCTCGTGTTCCTCGTCGTAGCAGAGGGTGTAGGCGGTGTGCCTGACGATCTGGCTGCAGCCGGGGGATGCTGGCAGGAGCTCGGTGCCTGCGGTCGAAGCCGCGGTGGCGAGAAGCACCAGGATGCATGTCAGAAGCCCTGCCCGTCTCTTCATGGATGTGGTCACCCGTGTGCTGGTAACCCTAGCGTATTACAGGGAAAGAATCAACGCCCCAGGGAGCTTGGGGCAGGGACAGACCAGGGGAAGACGGGACCTGCCTCACATGTGCCCGAACACGGCGGTGTAGAACTCCCTGAAGCTCGGGAGGGCGAGCTCCGGGTCGTTATCGGAAAGCGTTCCGTCCACGGAGCCGCTCTTGAGGAGGACCCGCACCGATGCCCCCGGCGCGGCGACGAGCTCCTTCAGGAAGGCCCTGTCCACCAGGTACCTCCGCACCGAGCAGTGCCGGGTCCGGCAGGGGGAGCTGCCCGCGGTGTGGGGGCCCGTGCCGATGGAATACCTCGTGCTCCGGTCGATGGAGGCGAATCCCCTCACCCGGCCGTTCACCCGGAAGAGAAGGGACTCCCCGTCGGCTATGGGGCTCGAGGTCTCCGCCACCACGATGAGAATGACGCTCTCGTCGCTCATGGTCGAACGCTTGTAGAGGCCCATCCTGATGGGGCAGGCCTGGCCGGACTTCCGGCTGCATACCGGCGCAGGCTCGAGGGCGGTCTCCCGGGCTCCGTCGAAGGGCGATACGCTCACCGTGATCCTCTCTGGCATGGTCGCACACCCGGCCGCGACCCAGAGGACGAGCACGAGCAGGGCCCTGTTCACGTGCGCACGGTACGGAATGCTCATCTGCCCCCTCACACCTTTCCCCCAGGATAGTCCCGGGCGCCGGCACGACCTGCCCCGCCCTGGTATCACCTCTATGTCGGCAGGAGGCGAAAAAGGCAAGAAGTAATATTTCTCTTGCGCAAATTTCCAGGCACCTGCAGGGAGCCGTTCGCGGGGACGGCTCAGGATCCCCCCTGGTCGGTCAGGAAAGACATATGGCGTTGCACGGCATGCGTGAATGCACTATGCTGCTGTCTGCCATGTTCATACCCGCGACACGAGCCGAGATGGAAGCCCTGGGATGGGACCGCCCCGACGTGGTCCTGGTCACCGGCGACAGCTACATCGACCATCCCTCCATGGGCATTTCCGTGATCGGGCACGTGCTCATGGACGCCGGCTTTCGGGTGGGTATCGTGGCCCAACCGGACACGGGCTCGAAGGACGACATCGCCCGATTCGGCGAGCCCAGGCTCTTCTGGGGCGTGAGCGCGGGCAGCATCGACTCCATGGTGGCCAACCACACCCCCTCCTTCAAGCACCGCAAGAGCGACGACTACACCCCAGGCGGCCGGAACGACCGGCGGCCCGACCGGGCGGCGATCGCCTACACGAACCTCATCAGGCGCTTCTTCAAGGACACCGTGCCCATCGTGCTGGGCGGCATCGAGGCGAGCCTGAGGAGGGTCGCCCACTACGACTTCTGGTCGAACTCCATCCGCAGATCGATCCTCTTCGACGCCAAGGCCGACGCCATCGTCTACGGCATGGGGGAGAAGGCGGTGCTCGAGCTCGCCGAGCGCCTCTCCTCGGGCAGGGACTTTTCGGACGTCCGGGGCGTCTGCCGCATCGCCGGGGAAAAGCCCGCTTCCTGCATCGAGCTGTCGTCCTTCGAGGAGGTCGCGGCCGACAGGAAGGCCTTCATGGAGATGTTCAGGCTCTTCTGCGAGCACAGCGCAGGCGGGGACACCCCCCTCTGCCAGCGCCACGGAGACCGCTGGCTCGTGCAGAACCCTCCCCAGCCCGCCCTGACCACCGCAGAGCTCGATCAAGTCCACGCCCTCGACTACGAACGGGACCTGCACCCCTTCCACCGGCAGCAGGGGGACGTGCGCGCCCTGGACACCATCCGGTTCTCCATCACCACCCACCGGGGCTGCTTCGGGGGCTGCAACTTCTGCTCCATAGCCGTGCACCAGGGCCGCGGCGTCGTGTCCCGGTCGATGGGCTCCATCGTGGAGGAGGCAAGGAGGCTCACCCGGCACCCGGAGTTCAGGGGGGTCATCCCGGACGTGGGAGGTCCCACGGCCAACATGTACGGATACACGTGCGGCAGGAAAGGAGCCCCCTTCTCCTGCAGGGACAGGCAGTGCCTCCGGCCGGGCGTGTGCTCGACCCTGAAGACCGGCCACCGCGCCCAGATAGAGCTGCTCAGCGAGCTCCGCAGGATCCCGGGGGTGAAGCACGTCTTCGTCGCCTCGGGCATCCGCCACGACCTGGTCATGGCGGATACCGAGTCAGGGGAGCGCTACCTGAAGGAGATCGTGGAGCACCACGTGTCCGGCCAGATGAAGATCGCGCCCGAGCACACCGTTACGCGCGTCCTCGACCTCATGGGCAAGGCCGGCGCCGGCTGCCTGGTGGGCTTCAAGGACCTCTTCTTCAAGCTGAGCCGGGCGAGCGGGAAACGGCAGTTCCTGACCTACTACCTGATGGCCGCGCACCCGGGCTGCACCCTCGAGGACATGCGCAGGCTCAAGGAGTTCGCGACCAGGGAGCTCAGGACCAACCCCGAGCAGGTGCAGATCTTCACCCCCCTGCCCTCCACCTGGTCAGCGGTCATGTACGCCACCGGCATGGACCCGGCAACCGGCGCGGAGATCTTCGTGGAGCGGGACAGGAAGGGGCGCGAGGACCAGAAGGAGGTCCTCACGGCCAAGGCGCGCATCGGGAAACGGCGGCGCTGAAGGGCCCCCATTCTCCCCGAAGGCCTTCGAACTCTCAGAACTCGTAGGTCGCCTCGATATGGTAGAGGAACCCGTCGGGCACATTCTTCCGCTCGAGGGCCTCGTAGATGTAGAAGTTGGTCCCCAGGGTGAAGCAGTCGCTCAAGGCATAGGAGACCATGATCCTGTGGCCTTTGGTATCGGTGGGGCCTATCCCGCTGCCGAAGGTCGCGTCCACGAGGCCTCCGACAAAGGAGTCTGCACCGAGCTGGGCATAGGCGTAGTCGACCTCGAACCCCTTGAAGCCCGCGACCACGCCCACGATCCACCCCAGGTCCTCGTCCTCGGGGTCGAGGCCCGCGTCCATGGCGCTCGTGTCGCCGTCCGCGCCGAGGTTCTTGAACACCTGGGCGTACGGGGCCAGGGTGAGGTCTCCCGCCTTGATCTCCGCCTCGGCGTACAGGTCGACGATGTTGTATTCGTAGTCCGGGTTCGGCGCCTCGTCCTCTTCGAATTCATCGTCGAAGTCGTAGTAGGCCGCCGCGATCGTGATCTGAACAGCCTCCATCTTTGCCTTGATACCCGCCTGAACGGCGTAGAGGATGCCGAAGTCCTCTTCGAACTGGAGCACGTCGTACGCGCCTGCCGTGACGAAGATCGGCTCGTGTGCGAACTTCAGGGTGAACCCGGCGGGGCGCACGTCCGTGTCCCACTGGAGCCAGCTCGACTCGAACGGGTTTTTCTGCTGCCCTGCGATGAACTCCACCGGCCCGAAGACGTGCCGTGCATAGGCGTAGTCGAGGCGGATGTCCCCGGTTTCGAAGATCTCCTCCTCGCTCCAGGTGTCGTTCGTGGATGTCGCCGCAAGGCCGCCGGTGGCCAGACCGGCCCCCACCTCCCAGTTGTCCGTCGGGTTTTTCCAGACGAACCCGAGCCTGAAGCGGGTCAGCATGCGCTCGAGAGATGAGTCGTCCTCGCCGGAGTCGTCGAGGTCGCGGTTCTCGTACCGGACGCGCAGGTCGCCCCGGATGTCGAGGCCCTCGATGCACTTCGCCAGGGTCAGGCCCCCTGCCGCATCCGCTTTCGATTCAGCCTGGCCCTCCTGGCACCAGCCGAGAACGGGAAAGAAGAGACAGAGGCACAGGACGTGCCCCACCATCCTCTGCACAGACATACCAACCTCCTTGCATCAGATTGCATCTCCATCAGGGCGCACCCCCTGCCTCGCGGCACGGTCCTGGATGGTCTCTTCACAAGCCGGGGGGACACCCCTGAAAAGAGATTAAGACTGATAATAGAATACTTCGATATGTTCTCAAGAGCCGATCAGGGGCGTCCTGCGGTACGGACGGGCCTGCGGGCGGGAGCAGGCCGGAAGCTGGAAAGAAATCCCGGATCCCTTATTCTTATTCATATTTATGCCATGCCTGACTATTCACGTCTGAACATGGAGGGAATCATGAAGATGCGGAACCTCTCAATCGTCTGGCTCCTGGCCCTGCTCCTGGCCGCTTTCCTGACAGGCTCGCCCGCCAGGTCCGCGGAGGACAGGAACGTCATTCTTTCCACCACCACCAGCACGTATGACTCGGGCCTGCTGGACGTGCTCATCCCGATCTTCGAGAAGGAGACCGGGTATTTCGTCAAACCCATCGCCGTGGGCTCAGGCCAGGCTATGGCCATGGGCGCCAAGGGAGAGGCCGACGTCCTGCTCGTGCACTCGCCCGAGGCCGAGAAGGAGTTCATGGCCCAGGACAACGGGGTGAACAGAAGGCTCGTCATGCACAACGATTTCGTCATCGTGGGCCCGCCGTCCGACCCGGCCAGGGTCAAGGGCATGACTTCGGCCGCCAAGGCCATGGAAGCCATCGCCGGCAAGGGCGCCCTGTTTGTCTCCCGCGGCGACAACTCGGGCACCCATGCCAAGGAGCTGTCCCTGTGGAAAAAGGCCGGCATCGACCCGGAAGGGAAGAAGTTCTATCAGCAGACCGGGCTCGGCATGGGCCAGACGCTCAGCGTGGCCTCCGAGAAGAGCGCCTACACCCTGACCGACCGGGGCACCTACCTGTCGCTCAAAAAGAGCCTTGGTCTGGTGATCCTCGTGGAGGGGGACGAGTCGCTCAAGAACATTTATCACGTCATCGAGGTGAACCCGAAGAAGTTCCCCAAGGTGAACGCTGCCGGCGGCAAGGCCTTTGCCGACTTCATGGTGAGCAAGGAAGCTCAGGACGTCATCCGCAGGTTCGGGGTCGAGAAGTACGGTCAGCCGCTGTTCTTCCCTGACGCCGGCAAGCCGGAAAGAGAGTAGAACCCCGTCTCCATCCGAGGCGAGGTTGGCTTTCCCAGGACGAAGGAGTTCCTGATTGAGCGCACTGCATTCGGGGTCGGGGTCGGTATCGGGGTCGATCCGATACATTCCTTTCGACCACGATACCGATACCGACCCCGACCCCGATGAAAATGTGGGGAAAAAACTGTCCCCTTTTCGGGTTGGGATACCCGTCGGCAGGAGGGCGGATGAACCTGCTGAAAGAACGGTTCCTTGAAGTCGTCAGGGCCATCGCGCCCCTGGTGGCCGTTGTGTGCGTGCTCCAGCTCACCCTGGTGAGGGCCCCCGCGCCCCTGTTCATCCAGTTCCTCCTGGGGTCGCTCATGGCGGTGTTCGGGCTCGTGCTCTTCTTCCTGGGTATCGACGTGGGCATCCTGCCCATGGGGAGGTTCATCGGGGCCGAGCTGCCCCGGCGGAACTCGCTGCTGCTCATCTCCGGGGTGGCCTTCACGATGGGGATCGTCACCACCCTTGCCGAGCCCGACGTGCTGGTGCTGTCCATGCAGGTCGACCGCATCTCCGGGGGCGACCTGCCCCGGGACCTGGTGCTGTACGTCATAGCGCTGGGCGTGGGCTTCTTCGTGGCAGCCGCCATGCTCCGGGTCGTGTTCGGGTTCAGGATGGCCTACCTGCTCGGTGCCGCCTACGGGACGGTCCTGCTGCTCTCCTTCTTCACGCCGGAGGACTTCGTCCCCCTGGCGTACGACGCGGGCAGCGTCACCACCGGGGTCCTCACCACCCCGGTGGTGATCTCGCTCGCCCTGGGCCTGAGCTCGGTCCTTGCGGGCAGGTCGTCCGTATCCGAGGGCTTCGGGCTGCTCGGGTTCGCCTCCATCGGGCCCATCATCACCATCATGATCATAGGGATCCTGATGCGGTGAACGGGATGGACGTCTTTCACGGCCTCGGAGATACGGTGCTGAGCGTGGCCGAGGCCACGCTGCCGCTGGTGGTCATCTTCCTGGTCTTCCAGCTCCTCATGCTCCGGCTTCCCCGCCGGCATGTGCTGAACATCCTCACCGGGACCGCGCTGGCGGCCCTCGGGCTCCTGCTTTTCCTCCAGGGGGTGAACATCGCCTTTCTGCCGTTCGGGCAGGCCCTGGGAGAGGCCCTCGGCACGCTGCGCCCCAGGTGGCTCATCGTTCCCTTCGGGTTCGTCCTCGGGTTTCTCACCACCTGGGGGGAGCCGTCCGTGCGCATCCTCGCAGACCAGGTGGAAGAGGCCTCGAACGGGTCGATCCGGCAGCCGTTCGTGCTCGGGGCCATCTGCACCGGCGTTGCGGTCTTCGTGAGCCTGGGCATGCTCCGCATCGGCTACCACATCCCCCTGCTCTCCATCCTGATACCGGGATACTCCTTTGTTCTCGCCGTCATCTGGTTCAGCGACAAGGACTTCCTGGCCATCGCGGTGGACGCAGGGGGCGTGGCCACCGGCCCGCTGGCGAATTCCTTCCTTCTGGCCCTTGCCCTGGGCATATCCTCTTCCATCGGCGGGGGGGATCCCATCGTCCTGGGGCTGGGCCTGGTGGCGCTCATAGCCCTGGCTCCCATCATCT
Organism: Deltaproteobacteria bacterium; assembly: GCA_035352355.1. Classification (GTDB taxonomy): domain Bacteria; phylum Desulfobacterota; class Desulfomonilia; order UBA1062; family UBA1062; genus Phosphitivorax. Next base: position 38,545 of record DAOPXM010000012.1, read on the forward strand.
CGGTCATGCTGCTGGGGTTCCTGTTCAGGATCGGGAGACATTACAAAAGGGGGTGAAAAGATGACGGATATCTCTCTTATCGTTACCATTGTCCGGAAGGGGTGGGGAGACAGGGTGCTGGCGGCATCGGTCAAGGCCGGCGCCCGGGGGGGGACCATCCTGTACGGGCGCGGCTCGGGCATCCACGAACGGCAGACGATCCTGGGCATCCCCATCGAGCCGGAAAAGGAGATCGTGCTCACCGTGACCCATTCGAGCACGTGCGATGAGATCCTGGCGGCCATCACTGCGAGAATCGACTTGAACAGGCCGGGCGAGGGGATAGCCTTCGTGGTCCCCGTGGAGAAGGTGGTCGGCGCCGCGTATCTCGCCTCCAGGCCCCTGGACGAGTACCGATGAGGGGTTTTCCCTTGAAACAGGTGCAGGGGCCTGCGGTGACGCCCCCCTTTCGCCATCGGTCATCTCCTGGTTTCAAGGCCCCTGCGTGAAGATCCTGGACCGAATCCTGTCGGGAGGAAGATCACACGGCCAGTCGCTGCGCCTCATCCTCCTGCGTGAAGATCTCGGACCGAATCCTGTCGAACGTCTCCTTTTCTGCCAGGATGAGCAGGGTGTCGCCCTCGGCAAGGGATGTCGAGCCGCTCGGAAGGACGTATTCGTTCCCCCGGGCGATGAGCACGATGAGGGACTTTCCGGGAAGTCTCAGGTCGACGAGCTTCTTGCCGGCCGCCTTGGAGCCCGCCGGGACGACCAGCTCGTTGAGCCCGCTCTTGTACCCGCTGTCCGGGTTGAACTCGAGGGGGTAGATGCGATGCTCCTGCAGGGGGGCATCCAACCCGAGCCACGTCGCCACCCGCTGGATCGACGTCCCCTGGAGGAGTACCGAGGTGAGCACGACGAAGAAGATCACGTTGAAGATCATCTCGGCCTGGGGAATTCCGGCCTGAAGCGGAAAGGTGGCCAGGATGACGGGCACGGAGCCGCGAAGCCCCACCCACGAGATGAGCGTCTTCTCTCTCATGGTGAAGGGGCTGGGCAGCAGGCAGAGGAAGACCGCCAGAGGCCTGGCCACGAACATGAGGCACGCTGCGGTCAGCAGGCTCACGCCTATGACCGGGACGAGGTGGGACGGGAAGACGAGCAGGCCCAGCGTCAGGAACATGGTGATCTGCATGAGCCAGGCGAACCCGTCGTGGAAATGGAGCAGGCTCCGCTTGTGGATGAGATTGCTGTTGCCGGTGATGATCCCGGCAAGGTACACGGCGAGGAAGCCGTTGCCGGAAATCTCGGTTGTGAGCCCGTAGGTGAACAGGGCCAGGGCCAGGGTGAGCACGGGGTAGAGCCCTTCGTAGCCCAGTCTGATGTGATTCACGATGTACGGGATGCATCTGCCCATGACGTACCCGGCCGCCAATCCCACCGTTATCTGCAGGAAGAAGAGCTTGATGCTGTCGGCCAGGGTTGCGTCGGGCTGCGTGAGCAGCTGGATGATGCCGATGGTCAGGAGGACGGCCATGGGGTCGTTGCTCCCCGACTCCAGCTCGAGGAGGGGCTTGAGCCTGCCTTTGAGGCTGATCCCCTTTGACCGCAGGATGGAGAACACGGCCGCGGCGTCCGTGGAAGAGACGATCGCCCCCAGGAGCAGGCCTTCCTTCAGGGTGAACCCGAGCGCCCTCTCCGCGAACAGCCCCACCACGACGGCGGTGACCACGACGCCGATGGTGGACAGGCCAAGCCCCCAGGTGAAAATGGACCGCACACTCCGCCACTCCGTGCTGAGCCCGCCCGAGAAGAGGATGAGCGCGAGCGCCAGCACGCCGACCGACTGGGCGATGGCGTGGTTGTCGAAGTAGATGCCGCCTACACCTTCTGATCCCGCGAGCATGCCCAGGACCAGGAAGACCAGCAGCGCGGGTATGCCGAAGCGGTCCGATACCTTGCTGGCAATGATGCTCAGCATCAGGAGGATGGAGGCTACAATGATCGAAGTTTCCATGGTCTCTTTTCCTCTTATAAAATGATTCGGTTTTTTTGCAAAGATTATTACCGGCAATCAGGTCATTTTTGAACAGCGACCTGACCTTCCCGGATGGCCGGTCTTCCTGATCCGGCAAGCGGATCGGTGATGGAGGTCCCGGCGTGGAGCTGTATGTGGTTCGCGGCAACAGGCGCCGGGTCGATAACCGCGTTCAGGACAGGGGCGGAGTCACCGTGGAAACGAGCGGTCCCGGGCCCTCACCACACCGAGCACACGAGCCCTTTGAGGTAGGCCGCTTCCGGGAAGCTCAGCGAGACCACGTGGTCCGAGGACTGGGTGAGCACGTTGACGATGCGCGCCTCCCTGCCTGCATCGAGCGCCGCGTCGGCCACGATCTTCCCGAACAGGTCCCGCTCCATGAGGCCCGAGCACGAGAAGGTGAACAGGAGGCCGCCCGGCCGGATGAGCTTGAACGCCAGCAGGTTGATGTCCTTGTACCCCCTGCTCGCCCGCATGAGGGTCGAGCGGGACTCCACGAACCTGGGCGGATCGAGGACCACGATGTCGAAACGCCTGCCCCGGTCCCGGTACTGCCTCAGCAGGGAGAACACGTCGGCCTCCGTGTACTTCACGTCCGCGTGGCTGAACCCGTTGATCTCAGCGTTCTTCCGGGCGAGTTCCAGGGCGGCCCGGGACGAGTCCACGTTGACCACGCAGTGTGCCCCTCCCTTGAGCGCGGCGACACCGAAGGCCCCGGTGTAGGAGAAGCAGTTCAGGACCTCGCGGCCGGAGGCGTACCGGGCAAGGCAGGCGCGGTTGTCCCGCTGGTCGAGGTAGAACCCGGTCTTGTGCCCGCCCCGCACGTCCACGAGGTACTTCAGGCCCCCCTCCCTCACCGTGACCAGGTCAGGGGGCTCCCGGCCCGAGATGCACCCGGTCCTCGGGGCGAGGCCCTCCTTGTGCCTGACGTCCACGTCCGAGCGCTCGAAGATGCCCGCGCATCGGGTGAGCTTTTCCAGCTCGGCGACGATTGTGGCCCTGAAGAGCTCTGCGCCTGCGGTGAGGAACTGGCAGACGAGATAGTCCGCGTACCGGTCCACCACCAGCCCGGGCAGGCCGTCGGACTCGGAGCTGACGAGCCGCATGCAGTCGGTGCCGTTGCCCGGCATCAGGGTTTCCCTCACCTCGAGGGCATTGATGAGGCGGGAACGGAAAAAGGCGGGGCCGACCGCTTCTTCGGGATTGAACGTCCAGGCCCTCACCCTGATCTGGGACTCGGGGGAATAGGCGCCCCGGGCGAGAAACCCGCCCTCGGCCGACAGCACATCCACGGTCTCGCCCGGCGCGGGTCTTCCCCGCACCTCCCGCACCGCGCCCGAAAACACCCACGGGTGGTGCCTGACGAGCGACTTTTCCCTTCCGGGCTTCAGGATGACCTCTGCCATGCAGTCATATGAGCCAGAATTCAAGACGGTTCACAAGCCTTTTCTCCTTCCGGAAAGGGGATCATCCGAAAAGGTGACAGATTTTTTCCTCCGGCTGGCTTAAGGGCTTCCCCCTTCTTTATCGGGGTCGGGGTCGGGGTCGAATATCCGAAAAGGTCCGAATCCGATTTTTCTTTCGACCCCGATACCGATACCGACCCCGATAAATCACGGTGCAGAGCGAGCTCCTTTGCATCCCGGGCACAGGAAGAATGTCTCAGCCCCGGTGCAGGACCTGGTCCTTCCAGCTCTCCGCGTGCTCCTTCTCGGGCTTCATGCCGAAGAGCAGGCGCAGCAGGGAAACCTTCCGGATGAGGACATGATAGAGCGCAAAGGTGGTCCCCAGGGCGAAGGCCATGAGGAAAAAGAGCTTTATGCCGCTGTTCACCGTGGAGGACATGAGCGCCGAGCCCATGACAACGATGGGGGCCTGGGAAAGGACGAAGACCGGCAGCGTGGCCCTGCGCAGGTAGGAAAGGGTCTTCGACTGCCTGTCCAGAAACCTCCTGCTCACGCCCAGGATGAAGACCACGACGAGCCAGCTCGCCCCTGCGGCCGCCGCCCGCACCAGCTCGATGGGAAGCCGGTCCGGGAAGGCCATGAGAACGATCAAGACCACCATGCCCAGCGCCCCTGCCCGGTTCGCCTCATGGTGCATCACCCGCTCGAAGGCGCTGTAGCGCGAGATGATGAAGCCGATGATGAAGTAGGTGAGGAACGACGCAGCCCCGGCCCAGCCCTCGTAGGAGCAGGGCTGGCACAGGTTGTCCCCCACGAGCTGTATCAGCATCAGGGGGACCATGGGCAGGTAGACCCACAAGGGAGCGATCTTGATGGGGGTCACCTTCCTGCCCAGAAGCCAGGAGAAGAACGGCCAGGAGAGGATGGAGAACACGAAGAGATAGAACAGGAACCACAGGTTGTAAACGGTGAAGGTGTCCTGGCGGGTGAAGAAGTCCAGGAGAAACTCGGGGAAGGCTTTTATGACGGCAGGCCCGCTGCCGTCGAGACCGATCCCCTGCCCGCCCAGGAACTCGACATATCTCAGGGCGGGGCAGAGGATGAGACAGCCGGTGAGGAAGGGCATGCCGAGCCGCAGGAAGCGCTCCCGGAACGCCGCCCTTGCAGAGAGGTGCTGCATGGAGTTCCTCCTGCTCCATCCCGAGACGAGGAAGGCCAGGGGCACGTACCACTGGGAGGCGAGGAAGAGGATCGAGCCTGCGCCCAACGACAGGCCCCGGGGTCCGACGCCGCCGGTCGCCTCGGGGAAGCAGACCTTGACCGCGCCGAACAGGATGAGGAGAAAGGTCGCGGATATCCGTATCCAGTCGATATCGGGGCGCCTGGCGGGAGTGAGGTTTGTGGACTGGGCGTTCATGGCTCAGGGATCACCACCCTGTCCCTTCGATCATTGCGGAAGCGGGGGGCTTCCTTCCCTGGTGATCGGTATATACGTTTGGACCTGCCACTCTAAGAATTATCAATGGCCCGGCCCGGCCATATATCAACGCCGGTACGAGCTTCAGGGCGGGGATTTTACCGGACGTGAAAGAGGTGAGGACGGGCACCGGCCCCATGCGCCGCCTTCGGTTTGAGGAACGCCCCTGGACCTCTTCCGCATGCCGGCAAGCGACTGCGCCGCTCAGCCGGTCTTCACGTGCTTGGAAAGTCCTTGATCAATGCCGGGAATACGCCCCCGGCGTCAGGCTCGGCCGGCCAGCCCCTTCATGGTCAGGGAGATCCGCCTGCGCTTCAGGTCCACCTCCAGGACCTTTACGCTGACCTTCTGGTTCACCTTCACCACGTCGGAAGGGTCCTTGACGTAGCGGTCCGCGAGCTGGCTGATGTGCACGAGCCCGTCCTGGTGCACGCCGATGTCCACGAATGCGCCGAACCTGGTGACGTTCGTGACGATGCCCGCAAGCTCCATGCCCGTCTGGAGGTCTTCCAGGCGCTCGATCCCTTCGGTGAAGCTGAAGACCTCGAATTCCCGCCTCGGGTCCCTGCCCGGCCTGTCCAGCTCGGAGAGGATGTCTTCGAGGGTGGGAAGGCCGACGCCGTCGCCGACGTAGCGCTTCAGGTCGATCCGCGCCCTGAGCTCCCTGCTGCCCATGAGCTCTGTCAGCGTGCACCCGAGGTCGGCGGCCATACGCTCCACCAGGCCGTAGCGCTCGGGGTGCACGGCGCTCGCGTCGAGGGGATGGGCGGCGCCGCGCACACGCAGGAAGCCCGCCGCCTGCTCGAAGGCCCTGGCGCCCAGGCGGGGCACCTTGAGGAGCGCCTCCCTGCCCGGGAAGGGCCCGTTCGCCGTGCGGTACGCCACGATGTTCGCGGCCAGAGACGCTCCGAGGCCCGAGACATAGGCGAGGAGCTCGGGGCTCGCGGTGTTCACCTCCACGCCCACGGCGTTTACGCAGCTCTGCACCACGTCGTCGAGCTTGCGCTTCAGCCTGCCCTGGTCCACGTCATGCTGGTACTGGCCCACGCCGATGGCCTTGGGGTCGATCTTCACGAGCTCGGCCAGCGGGTCCATGAGCCGCCTGCCGATGGACACCGCGCCGCGGACCGTCACGTCGTGCTCCGGGAACTCCCGCCGGGCGGCCTCGGAGGCGGAGTACACCGATGCCCCGCTCTCGTTCACCATGACCACCGGGATCCCGAGGTCCAGCCCGCGCACGAAGGCCTCGGTCTCCCTGCCCCCCGTGCCGTTGCCCACGGCCACGACCTCCACCGAGAAGCGGGAGACGAGGTCCCTGACCCGGGCCGCAGCGTCCCCTGCCCTGCCGCCCGAGAAGCCCGGGAAGATCACGTCGTGATGGAGGAGCGCGCCCTGGGCGTCGAGGCACACCACCTTGCACCCGGTGCGCAGCCCGGGATCGATGGCAAGCACGCGCCTCTGTCCCATGGCCGGGGCCATGAGGAGCTCCCGGAGGTTTCGGGCGAAGATCTCGATGGCCTCGTCGTCCGCCCGGTCCTTGAGGCGCGCCTTGATCTCGTTCTCCAGGGAGGGGGCGAGGAGCCTCTTGTAGCCGTCCGTGCACGCGAGCCTCACCTGGTCCGCGCAGGGCCCGTCCCCCTGGGCGACGTGCTTCTCGAGGAGACCGAGCGCGGCGCCTTCGTCGGGCCTGACGCTGAGCTTCAGAAACGCCTCGCGGCTGCCCCGGAAGACGGCCAGGATGCGATGGCCGGGTGCCTTTGCCGCGGGCTCGGACCAGTGGAAGTAGTCCCGGTAGGTGGCGCCCTCCTCTTCCGCCCCGGTATAGACTTCGGACTTGAGCACTGCCTCCTTCTCGAACAGGGCGCGCAATGCGGACCGGATCCCGGCGTCCTCGGAGATGCGCTCGGCGATGATGTCACGGGCCCCTGCCAGGGCGTCCTCCGGGGTCTCGATCCCCTTTTCGGCATCCACGTACGCCCGGGCCTCCCCGAGGGGGTCTACCCCCTTCTCCTGGGAGAAAATCTTCTCCGCCAGGGGCTCCAGTCCCTTTTCCCTGGCAATGGCGGCACGGGTCCTCCGCTTGGGCCGGAACGGCAGGTAGATGTCCTCGAGCGCGGCCAGGGTCTGCGCGGCATTGACGGCTTCAGTCAGGTCCCCGGTGAGCACCCCCTGCTCGGCCAGGGACTTGAGGATCGCCTCCCTCCTGGCATCGAGGGCCTCGAGCTCCCCCAGCCTGTCCCTCACCGCGGCGATGGCCACCTCGTCCAGGGAGTCGGTCCTCTCCTTGCGGTAGCGGGCAATGAAGGGCACGGTGGCCCCCTCGGCCAGGAGGGCAGCGGTGGCGCTCACCTGGTGGGGCCTGATGTTCAGCTCGGCAGCGATCTTCGGGTAGTAGGCTTCGTTCATTCCCCTGTTCTATCGCGCCCCTTCCCGGGCTGTCAATCCCGCCGGGAGGAGGAAAGCCCGTTGTGCCCCTTGCCCGTCATCGTGTATCCTCCGGGTGAAAGGAGCCTGCATGAAAAAAGCCATCGCCCTGGTCCTGGCCCTGCTCGCGCTGTCCTGCACCGCGGTGCGGGAAGTCCCCGAACGCCCTTCCCCTGAGGGCCCCGTCGCTGCCTTGCATGATGGAGACGCCTCCGAGGCTGAGCGCTACATAAAGGCCTACCCTGACTTCTTCACCTCCTTCGAGGACGGGTGCCTGGTCACCAGGGACGGGAGAAGGATCCCCTTCGACGACGGGAGGGAGAAGGACCTCGTCACGCTGGTGGCCGACGGCCGGGCAGGCGACGACGCCTTCGACCCTGAGGATGCCCTGCACTGGCCCTACCCCGCAGGATCGCCCCTCCCCACCCCTTCGAGCCCGCCGGTGGGAGATCCAGGGCGCATACGGCCGAGCGCGGTGTTCCGGCCCATATACGGCTCGACCCCCGGGGAACGGGCGGGCAGGCTCCGGAGCATCGCCTGGGTGAGCGGAAAGGACGGCACGCCGAGGCGCGTGAAGGTCACCACGGTCAACGGAGTCGATAAGGCCCTCGAGCGGGTGGTCCGGGAGATCGAGGCCCTGCCGGAGGAGAGGAAGCGGGAGCTCGACGGGGTCGCGCTGAACACCGACGGACCCTACGGGCACTTCGAGCGCCCGGTCCGGGGCTTCCCGGGCAGGACCTCGGGCCACGCCTACGGCATCGCCGTCGACATCAACGGCAACCTCGAGTATTTCTGGGCCACCCACCGCGGAAAGCCCTACTCCTACCGGAACAACGTGCCCGCCTTCCTGGTGGAGATCTTCGAGCGCAACGGGTTCATCTGGGGAGGCCGCTGGCACAGCTTCGACGCCATGCACTTCGAGTACCGGCCCGAGCTGCTCTTGAGGTGACGCACCAGCGCCCTGAGCGGCGTCACTCCTCGAACTCGCCGGCCCCGGTCTCGAGGGTGAACCCCTCGAGGTAGTCCCGGTCCACGGAGAGGACGGGGCCCTTCCAGGAGATGACCTCCCTGCTCCTGAGCCGGTCGAAGAGGCGGGACAGGGTCTCGGGGATGGTGCCGATGGCGGAGGCGATGTCCTTCTTCGAGAGGTCGAGGGTGTATTCGTTTTTCACGCCGTAGTGCTCGATGAGGAACCGGAAGAACCGCTCCTCCACGTCGAAGCTCGTGAGGTATACGATCCGGTCCGTGAGATAGCGCTGCTTGTTCATGAGGGTGGAGATGAACTCGTTGCGGAAGCGCGGCTCGTCGAGGAGCTTGAGAAAGTGATCCCGGGGGATGTGCACCACGAGGCTCGGGACCATGGCGGAGGCGCTCACCGGGTAGACGTCGCGCTCGAACAGGATGACCTCGGCGAAGATGGAACCCGGGCCCTGGAGCCTGAGGACCGTATCCTGGCCCGCGGGCGAGGTCTTGTAGATCTTGACCATCCCGTCGGAAAGGAAGAAGAAGCTCCTGCCCGTATCGCCCTCGAGGAAGAGGACGCCGTTCTTGGGATACTGCACGAGGCGGCAGTGCCGCGCGATCATGGCGAGCGACTCCCCGCTCAGGGAGGGGAAGGCCGTCTTCAATATACGCTCGAGATCCGTCATGTTTTCTCCGCCTCGAAAAAATTCTTGTAATTATTTTTTGAGATTTGACCCAAGTCAAGTATTCCTTTTATCGTCCCTGCTATTAACACAGACATAAACGAAAGAACCATACCATATAAAGGAGGATTTCATGATGTTCTGTTACCAGTGCCAGGAGACGGCAAAAAACACAGGCTGCACGGTGAGGGGTGTGTGCGGCAAGACAGAGGACACCGCGAACCTGCAGGATCTTCTCATATTCACCCTCAAGGGACTTGCCGCGTGCGTGCAGCAGGCGGGCGACAAGGCAGACAAGCTCGAGCTCGGCCGGTTCACCATCAGGGCCCTGTTCTCCACCATCACCAACGTGAACTTCGACAGCGTCCGTATCACGGCCCTCATCCGCGAGTCGCTTAAGCGGCGCGAAGGGCTGAAGAAGGCGGCCGGGATCACTCTCACCGCACCCGATGCGGCCGTGTGGTTCTCAGACGACGAGGCGGAGTTCGCCCGGAAGGCCGCGACGGTGGGCATCCTGTCCACGGAGAACGAAGACGTCCGCTCCCTGCGCTCCCTGCTCCTGTTCGGCATGAAGGGCATCTCGGCCTACGCGGACCACGCCACCATCCTGGGCTATGACGACACCGAGATCTACTCCTTCCTGTTCAAGGGCCTCGCTTCGCTGGACCAGGAAAAGACCGCGGACGAGCTGGTCGCCCTGGTCATGGAGTGCGGAAACACGGCGGTGAAGACCATGGCCCTGCTCGACAAGGCGAACACCGGGACCTACGGCTCCCCCGAGGTCACGAAGGTGAACATCGGCGTGCGCAAAAACCCGGGCATCCTCGTCTCGGGCCACGACCTCAAGGACTTCGAGGAGCTCCTGAAGCAGACCGAGGGCACGGGCGTCGACGTCTACACCCACAGCGAGATGCTGCCGGCCAACTACTACCCGGCCTTCAAGAAGTACAGCCACCTCGCCGGCAACTACGGAAACGCCTGGTGGAAGCAGAACGACGAGTTCGAGAGCTTCGGCGGCCCGGTGCTCATGACCACGAACTGCATCATCCCGCCCAAGGACTCCTACAAGGACCGCGTCTTCACCACGGGCATGGTGGGCTATCCCGGCATCAAGCACATCCCCGAGCCCGAAGACGGCAAGGCCAAGGACTTCAGCGAGATCATCGCCCTCGCTAAGACGTGCCAGCCGCCCGTTGAGATCGAGACCGGAGAGATCACCGGCGGGTTCGCCCACGACCAGGTCATGAAGGTGGCGGACAAGGTGGTCGAGGCGGTCAAGTCCGGCGCCATCAAGCGCTTCGTGGTCATGGCGGGCTGCGACGGCAGGTTCAAGGCCCGCTCCTACTTCACCGACGTGGCGAGCGCGCTTCCGAACGACACCGTGATCCTCACGGCGGGCTGCGCCAAGTACCGCTACAACAAGCTCCCCCTGGGCGACATCGGCGGCATCCCCCGGGTGCTCGACGCGGGCCAGTGCAACGACTCCTACTCGCTCGCCGTCATCGCGCTCAAGCTCAAGGAGGTCTTCGGGCTCTCCGACATCAACGAGCTGCCCATCTCCTTCGACATCGGGTGGTACGAGCAGAAGGCCGTGGCCGTGCTCCTGGCGCTGCTTGCTCTGGGCGTCAAGCACATCCGCCTCGGACCCACGCTCCCCGGCTTCCTGTCCCCGAACGTTGCCAAGGTGCTCGTGGACACCTTCGACATCAAGCTCATCGGTGACGCAGCAAGCGACGTGGCGGCCATCAGGGAAGGCAGGTAGGATCACACAGACACGGCAAAGCCCCCCGGCGACGGGGGGCTGCCCCCTCAGACTGTAAGGATCGATCAGGAGCATGACATGAAGAGAAAGATCATAGAGATAGACGAAGAGCTGTGCAACGGGTGCGGCAGCTGCATCACCGCCTGCGCCGAAGGCGCCCTGAAGATGGTGGACGGCAAGGCGAAGCTGGTGAGCGACGTGTACTGCGACGGCCTTGGCGCGTGCCTCGGGGACTGCCCCACCGGCGCGCTCAAGATCGTCGAGCGCGAGGCCCCCGACTTTGACGAGCACGAGGTGGAGAAGCACCTCGCCAGGACCCGGAAGCAGGAGATGCCCCTGGCCTGCGGCTGCCCCGGGTCATCGGCCATGACCTTCACAGTGGACGACGCCCCGTCAGGCCCTGTGCAGGCGAAGTCGGCCCTCTCCCACTTCCCGGTGAAGCTCCAGCTCCTCAACCCGGCGGCACCCTTCCTGAAAGGGGCGGACCTGCTCCTCATGGCGGACTGCTGCGCCCTGTGCTACCCGGCCCTGCACCAGAACCTGCTCAGGGGCAAGGCCGTTGCCATGGGATGCCCCAAGCTGGACGACCTGGGTGCCCACATCGAAAAACTCGTGCAGGTCATATCGCTGGGCCAGATCAGGAGCCTCACCGTGGTCCACATGGAGGTCCCGTGCTGCAGCGGCTTCATCCGGGCGGCCCAGATCGCGGTGGAGAAGGCGGACGCGCACATCCCCGTCAGGCACATCACCATCTCCCGCACCGGAGAGCTCCTGGGAGAAGGGCCGGTGGCCGTGTGAGGCAGGCAATGCCGCCTCGTTCTCCTGTCCGATCAGGTAACTTTTCACTCGGGGTCGGTATCGGTATCGGGGTCGAAAGAAATATTTCGGAATCGACCCCGACTCCGACCCCGAATGTAAAGGCGCTCCTTCGTCTCCCGGCTGCAGGGATAACCTGAGCAGCCCTGCCCGCAAGGGGGGATGTTCAGGGCTTTCCCCCGGGCTTCCAGACCTCCCACACCTTGCCCACCAGGGCCATCCTGGCTTTCAGCGTCGTCATCCCGGGTTGCCAGCCCGCGGGGGTGAACTCCTTCTTGTTGGCCCGCACGTACTGGAAGGCCACGAACAGCCTGAGGATCTCGTCCACGTTGCGGCCCACCGGCGCCGTGAGCACCTCGTAGCCCACGATCACCCCGTCCGGATCGATGATGAAGCTCCCCCGTTCGTCTATCCCGACCTCCTCGTTGAACACGCCGTAGGCCCTGCCGATGTTGCCGGACACGTCGTTGGCCATGGGGAACGGGGCACCGCCGGGGACCATCAGGGAAAGCTCGTTGTCGTTCCAGACCTTGTGCACGTAGACGCTGTCCACGCTCAGGGCGATCACGTCCACCCCGAGCTCTTCGAACCTGGCATGCTTGTCGGCAACTGCCGACACCTCGGTGGCTCAGACAAAGGTGTAGTCGCCGCCGTAGAAGAAGAGCAGGACCCACTTGTTCAGATGCTCGGAGAGCCTCACGTGGGTGAACTTCCCGTTGAAGTACGCCGGGGCGGTAAAGTCCGGTGCCGGCTTTCCCACCATGATCATGGCTTCCACCTCCTGGTATTCCTCCCCGCGCAGCCATTCCGCGGATGAGGCGCAGCGGCCGGGCCCACAGGGCCCAAAGGGACCAGGTCCCCGGGACCGTGCGCAGAAATGTGAAGCTATTCCTTCAAATAAGTCCTGCACGGCTACTCTCAAGGGAAGTACCCGGGCCTGCCGGGCGCAGCGCCGTTGCAATGGTTGGAATTCATTGACTCCCTGTGCGCATTATTTCATAATGTAGGGGTATTCCGTCTGAAATATCTTACAAAATGACTTCATGGGGGGTGTATGGCTCAGGAAACTCAAGTGTCGGTCCCGGAGAAGAAGGGTTTCGGGAGGAGGACCTTCCTCGGCTGGGGGGCAGCCCTCCTGGGAGGAGGCGCACTGGCCTGGGTCATGGGGCCCTGGCTGAGAAAGGCCCCGCCCGCCAGACCCGTGGTGCTGAGAAAGTCCCCGGCGGACAGGGAAAAGCTCATCTACATCACCATCGACGCCCTGCACCCCGCCTACCTCGAGCTCGACGCGCACGGCCTGCCGGGCGGAAGCGAAGGGAACTGGCTCATGCCCAACGTCCGGGCCTTCCTGAAGAAGTCGCTGTGGTACACGGACGCAAAGGCCTATCTCCCCGCCGCCACGGACATGAACCACCTCAATGCCATGGCCGGGACCTCCACGGCCCAGACGGGCATCATCGGAGTCTGGGCGCAGCCCAAGGGCTGGGACGCCGGCGGGGAAGCAATCATCGCCCCCTCGAACCTGTCCCTGTGCAGGGATGACCAGGGCAGGCCCGTCGACACCGTCTTCCACGCGTGGAAGCGGCGCTGGCCTGACTCGAGGACGCTCCTCATCACGGGCAAGGAGTGGGTGGGCGAGATGTTCCGGGACCAGGAGCCCGGAACCTGCGTGGACATCCTGGTGACCGGCCCGAAGCACCCGGACTACCTCCAGCCGCCCCGACGCGAAAGCCTCGCCGATCCGGACACCGACCCGGACGCGGCCTGCGACCCGGAATCGAAGCGCCTGGGCTTCTTTTCGGGCAAGATGTCCCTGAGCGCCGCCTGGACCCGGCTGTACACCGGCCAGGGGACCCTGCTGACGCTCCAGATGGAGCACTTCGCCAGCCACTTCCCCCACGACAGGTGGGTCGTCGACTCCACCCTCGAAATCTTCCGGAGGGAGGACCCGGAGCTCTCGTACATCCTGCTGGCCCAGTGCGACGACGCGGGCCACTGCATCGGCAACGCCCCGGACCCCGGGGAGTTCACGCTCGCGGACCCGCCCCACGAGGCCCCGGAGGGCTGCGAGAACAAGCCCGAGTACGGGCTCGTGAGCAGGAGGAACAGGCTCCTCTACAAGAGCGCCATCCTGGACGTGGTGAGAGACGTGGACATCCAGTTCGGCAGGCTCATGGAGGGCCTGCGGGAGCAGGGGGCGCTCGAGAGGGCGACGGTCATCCTCCTGAGCGACCACTGTGCGGTGAACCACCTCTCCACCGACGACTTCTCGTCCACCGACGTCATGGCCATCCTCAAGGACAGAGGCCTGGTGCACGGGGACGAAGTGTACGCCTTCAGCGTGAGCTCCTACGGCAACCTGTACTGGCGCGAGGGCAAGGAGCGGGTAGCCGAGGCCAAGAAGGCCCTCCTGGAACACACCGCGCTCAACCCGGAGACGGGCAGATGGGAATGCCCCTGGTGGGTCCTCGACCGGGACGACATGAAGAAGGGGATCGAAGGCGTCTGCCTCCCGGGCGAGCTCTACCACACCTACTACGTGGAAAAGGACAGGGAAAGGACCATGCTCTGGCCCGACCTGATCATCCTGGGCAAAAACGGCTGGCAGATCCCGGCCTACAACGGGCACGTGCCCAATGTGGGGATCAAGGCACCGAAGTGGGCCCCACCCTGGCGCGTGTACAGCGGGGGGCACGGGTCGGTGGACACCCTGCCCATCGTTGCCGCCATCTCGCTTCCCGAGGGCAGGACAGGGACGAGTACGAAGCCGGTGCGCATCGCCGACCTCGGCGTTACGGCGGCGTCCCTCTTCGGGTTGAAGCTCGCCTCCACCACGGTGGGAAAGGACCTGAGCGCGGACCTGAAGCGATGAGGCTATCCCTTGCGGGGGATGACCTTCGAACCGTGCTTGAGCCCGTCGGGCGGGTTCGCCACGAGCACGTCGCCCACGCGGACGCCCTCGAGGACCTCGACCTTGTCCTTGAACTGCCTGCCGAGGCGCACGAGCTTTTCCACGGCGCGCTCCCCGGACACCTTGAACACGGAATACCCGCCCCGGCAGGGGTTCAGCGCCGAGCGGTCCACCGTGACCAGGGGCTTGTTCTCTTCCGATGAGACGGGACGGACAAGGAAGGCGACATGGGCATCCATGTCGGGCAGAACGGTCGGGGCACGGTCGATGAAAGAAACCCTCACCACCACGGATTCACCCGCTTTGTCCGTCGGGGACATGACCGTTTCCACCTCTCCCTTCAACGTCCTGTCCTGCCCCTGGAGGATGATCTCGCAGGGCTGGCCCACAGTGATGCGCTCCCGCTCGGACAGGGGCACCTCCACCTGGGCCGCAAGGGAGGCAGCATCCGCCAGGGTGAGGATGCAGTGTTCTTCATCGGCCTCGGTGGCGAGCGGCCTCACCATATCGCCTGCGTGCGCCTTTACGGACAGGACGATCCCGTCGAAGGGGGCGCGGACGTGGGTGTACCCAAGGTTCAGCTCGGCCCTTCGCAGCGCCGCCTCCTGCGCCCTCACCATGGCCTGAGCCACCCTGTGGGCGGATCTCGCCTTGCGGAGCTGGGTCTCCGAGGCGCTGTGCTCCCTGCTCGAAAGGGCGCCGCTCGCGTACAGGCCGCTGTTGTGCTCATGGCTCGCCTCCGCCTCGCTCAACGCTATGGACGCCTGCTCGAGGTTCGCGTTCGCGAGCTTGAGCTCTGCATCGCTCTGCTCCAGGGACAGCAGGGCTTCGGTGTTCTCGAGCACGGCTATGAGCTGGTCCTTCTTCACGATTGCGCCCCGCTTCACCAGCACCTCGTGGAGCTGTCCCGGGACCCTGGGCGCGATCGCGGCCGTGCGGCCGATGACGGTCTTTCCGTCCGCCTTCAGGCTCGTGTACATCTGGTACGGATAGGCAGAGGACACGGTGGTCACGTTGACCGTGAACACCTGATTGAAGTTGCCCGCGTATGCGAAGACCACGAGGGTGAGCACCAGCAGGACGAGCGCGATCCAGTCATACCGCCTGGTCTTTTTCACCCGCGCGTCGCTGCGTATGAAATCCTCTGCAATCCCCTTCGATATCGCCTGATGCTCCATACCCTCCAACCCTTGTCTTCGCGGGGTGCGGCTGCCCGGTCTTTCCTGCCCTTCAGCGCCTTCTCCATCGGGAAACGGCGTCGTTCCCTTATGTGGCGTCCAGCCCTTCGCGCCTTGGATGCGCTGCCTGAAAAGTCACATTTTATTTCGGCAGGCCGGGAGGTTATCTGAAACGCTTGCGTTCAGAAGAGGGTTTTGTCCAGGAAGAAGGGGGCATGGTTGGAGGTGAAGGACGGGGGGTCGGCACGCACGATGGCCGCCACGGCAGGATGCCTTTTCAGCTCCCGGTCCAGGAACCGGCGTACCTGCTTCCTGTCCCACCCCCTGGGGTGGACGAAGCCCTGGTACAGGGACAGGTCTCCCTCGGAGAAGTCGTAGGTCTGAAGGGCAAGCGCTTCGGCGCTCCCCCGGGGGAGGTTGAAGATGGAGAGGTTCAGGAAGTCGATGAGCCCGTGGTTCTTTGCGATGAAGTCAAAGGTCTTTTCCGCGCCCGACCGGTCTTCGGCAGGCGTTCCGAACAGGAGGTAGACGTAGGTGCCGATGCCGGCCGCCTTGACGGACTGAAGCACCCTCAGGGAATCCTCGACCCGTATGCCCTTGCCCAGGGCGTCGAGGACGTCCTGGTCCCCGGACTCGATGCCCAGCTTGAGCATCACGCATCCCGAGCGCCTGAGGGAGACGCAGAAATCGGGGTCCGCGAGCAGGGGGGTCACCCGTGCGAACCCGTACCAGGGGGTGCGGGACTCCCGGGCGGCCATGGCCTTCAGGAAGGCCGGGCTCATGGCGTTGTCGCAGACGTGGACCAGCGGCTTGTGCACACTCTGCTCGAGCAGGCCGATGCCCTCGACGGCCTGTTTCGGCTCAAGGGCGTGGTATCGGCTGCCTTCCGCCTTTTCCGGGCAGAACGAGCACCGGGCCCAGTAGCAGCCGTCGGAAGCGGCCAGAGGGATCACCTGCCGGGGAGAAAGGTAGGCGCTGCCGAACGGCCCGAAATCGGGCAGGCAGGACATGCCCGTGCACCGCCTGCCCGCGAGCTCGAGGAGGCGCCCTTCCCCGGGGCCTGCGTGGAGCTCGTCCACGAGCCCGCCGAAGGGATTGTCGATCCCGATGCCCCGGCCCCAGGAGGTGACGAGACCTCCCCCCAGGACGATCCTGACCCCGCTGCTTAGGGACCTGATGAAGCCCGCCAGGGCAAAGGCCGTCAGCGCCTGGCTGAGATAGTTCAGCGAGAGGCCGACCACGCGGGGCGCATGCTCCTCCAGGAGGGGGGCGATCCTGCTCGTGAAGTAGCCGTAAAAGATGCTCTCCTCCGGGCGGTCCGCGGCCTCGAGCAGGTCGCTGCTCCTCACCGGCGAGCGTGACGGGGAGGTGAAATTGCCCAGGCTCACCAGGTCCTCCGCCGGGGAGGACTGGCGGGCGAGGACCCGGTTGATCTCGGTCACCGCCCGGGTGTACCTGTCGATGCCGGTGAAGGCCCTGCCGGACCTGAGGGAGGCGATGTTGTCCCCGAGGTGGCTTGACGCGCGCCTGGTCCAGGTGTCGTCGGCAGGGACAGGCCTGCCCAGAAGATGCATGATCCCTTCGATGTTCGCATCGATCGCCAGGTGCTTAACCCCGTGCGCCCGGAGCGCCCCTGAGAGCCGCGCGAGTCCTGCGGGCGGCTCGGACGGCTTCACCACGGGCGGATGGATGAGCAGGATGTCCATACGAACCTTGAACCAGCACAGGCCCCTCATGTCAATCAATTCTCTCTTTCGCCAGCCCCCACCGACCGCCTCACATCTGACTGTTTCTTTTTTGAGAATCAGGCACTATGGTATGGTCAAAAGCAGTGATCCCTCGAGAACAGGGAGGAGAGCAGTATGAAAAAGCTGATGCTGAGCATGGCCGCTCTGCTGGCCCTCGCGTGTGCGGCACCCGGCGGCCTTGCCATGGACACCCGTTCAGGAGTCCAGGTCCTTGCCGCGGAGACGTATAACGGCTTCCTGAAGCCGAGGCCCGCCGGCGAAGGGTTCAGACACAGATCCGTGTACGGAGAGGTCGTGGAAATAAACGAAGACGGCAGAGAGATCGTTATCAGGGAGGATTACTCCCACCTCGATACGCCCGTAAAGCTGAAGTCCGAAGACGTGGGCAGGGTGAACGTGGGAGACGAGGTGAAGGTCCTCCTCCAGTACAATAACACCAACGTCGCCTACAGCCTCATCATCGTGGACAGGGAAGACGACGAGGATGATTAGGACCTGATGATCTTCCCGGATCCCCCCTTTGCCCGGGACGACAGGGAGGGTCCCTGGCCGGGGGCTACGGCTGAAGCTCCATGAGCAGGCGGCGCATGCCCGGGGAGCCGTAGGTGGCCTCGAACCCGGGGTGTCGCTTCTCGCCCGCCGGCCTGAACCCGACCTTTTCGTAGGCCCTCTGGGCAGGCTCGTTGCCGATGAGCACGGTGATCTGGGCCAGGGCGTATCCCGCCTTCCCGGCACGCCCGAGTGCGTCTTTGAGGAGCATGGTCGTGATGCCCCGCCGCCTCGCCTCGGGG
Organism: Deltaproteobacteria bacterium; assembly: GCA_035352355.1. Taxonomy (GTDB): domain Bacteria; phylum Desulfobacterota; class Desulfomonilia; order UBA1062; family UBA1062; genus Phosphitivorax. The sequence continues at coordinate 56,721 of DAOPXM010000012.1, forward strand.
AGCGCGGCAACGCTCTCAATGATCCAGGCCCCGGGCGCATCGTCCGACAGGCAGGTCAGGAAGGAGCCTATGCGCTCGAAGGCGGCGTTCTGCCTTTCCGCAGGCCACCCCGCCTTGTGGAAGATCTCGGGGAGGGCCTCCAGGTAGGTGTCGATCCCCAGGGTCAGCGGGTCGTAGCCGCTCAAGCCTGCCACCGCGGAGCCGTTTTCCTCGGCCAGGGTGAAGGTGGAGTAGTGGAATGGGTGAGGCCTGCTTGCAAGGGCGACGTGCTTGAGGAAGTCGAGGCACTCCCGCTCGGTGCCCATCACGTACTGGTCCCAGAAGCCCCAGGGGAGATGAGACCTGCCCGCAGCGAGCATGACCCAGGCGACGAACCCCGCGTCCCCGGGCCGCGCCTTTCTGATGGAGACGGTCATGCGCCGGCCCTCCTCCGCATCATGCCATGGGCTTACGCCTCACGGTCCGGGCCTTTCCCGGGCCCCTGTTTCCCGGCAAGCCTGGCCCATGCGGCGTTGAGCCTCGTGCAGTCGAAGTACACCTCGTTGCGGCGGATGAGGCCTGCCCCGTCGAACTGGACGAAGCACACGCCCACGCACTCGATCACCTCGCCGCCCACGGGGATCTTCGCATGCCACTTGTTCAGGAACCCGTCTTCCAGGGGGATGGGCTCGATCTGCGTCCACACCCATTCGGGGTTGTGCCTGAGGAGCTTCCGGAAATATCCGAGCAGGGCCTCCTTGCCTCTTACGCCCTGGGGGATGGTGGGGTCGAGGTACACCGCGTCGTCCGAGTAAAAGGCCGCGAGCCTCTCCGGGTCGTTCCCGGTCCACGCAGGCAGCCAGCGCGAGGCGAACTCCCGTGCCTGATCCTTCGTCATCATGCTTTTCCTCCTTACTCCATGAAACGTCTGTACACGTACACGCTATCCGGGGTGCACGGCTTCTCCCTGATGAGGCGCTCGATCTCGTCCCTGCCGAGGAACGCCCCCGACGATACCTCCTCGGCCTGCAGGGTGAACGGGCCGTCCGAGACGCAGGAGAACGCCCTGCCCCACACCTTCTGGCCTGCGTACTCGCCGTAGAAATCGAACAGCACATCCAGCCGGGCCCCGGTCACGCCGATCTCCTCCTCCAGCTCCCTGAGGGCGGAGAGCTCGTAGTCCTCCCCCGCCATCACTACGCCCCCGGTGCACAGATCGTAGAAGCCCGGGAAGATGTCCTTGGTCATGGTGCGCTCCTGGACGAAGAGCTCCCCACGTGAGCTGAACACCAGGATGTAGGTGGCGCGGTGGATGAGTCCCAGCCTGCGCATGTCGGCCCTGGTGGCAGAGGCCACGACGTTGTTGTCCCTGTCCACCACGGCCACCATCTCGTCCCGGCTCATACCCGGACGAACCAGGCCGTCCCTTTCCCCTCCGTCACCAGCCACGGCGAACCCTCCTCCCCTTTGTGGTATATGATGAAGGCATGCTGCGCAAGGCTTTTGTGGCCGTGCAGCATCCCTGTTCCCCCCGAACATGCAGCGCCTTCATGACAGTATGTCACGGCGCATACTCTGAATTGCCATTCATTTTGTCATTTTGGCATGCTCCGTTCCCGCACGGAAGGCCCGGATGCCAGAATGTCACCACCGGCCCATGATGGCTTAATTATTATTTGCATTTTCAGATAGTTATAAGATCGTCATCATTGGCATGCCCCTTGCCTTATCCCATGCAGGAGTGAATCAAAAAGGAGGAATTGAAAATGATAACACTGTGGATCGTAATAGGTTGCCTGTTCCTGACAGGCCTCGGCATCCGGTTTACCTACAAGGTGCTCGGACTCACCCCGGCGGAAGCCACTGCGGTGTTCTTCCTCGTGGTCGCCTTTGTGGGCATCAACACGGCGCCGGCAAAGGTCTTTCTCATGAGCCTGTTTTAACGGAATGAAGCCGATGGTATTCAGGGATCAGGATGATCGTGCCAGGGTTTCCCCGCCCGCGCCCATCATCCTGGTTCCTGAATGCCCGTATCCCCCCGCCTGAGAAAACCCTCTCCAAGTCACTGTTCTCTGATACGCTCCCGCGCATGAAGCCCGGAGCAGGCTAGAAAGCACTGCCTGTATGCGACGGTCCTAGAGGATCTCGAGTATCCTCTGCTGGAACCTGTCGAGCACGACCGCGACATCGAGCTCCCCATCCTCGAATATCGTCGAGAACAGGGCCATCCCCTCCCAGAAGGCGACCATGGACAGGCTGAGGACGGAAGCGGCCTCCCCTTCGGCTGAGCCGCCGAGCTTGTCGGTGAGTATCCTGATCCACTCCCGGTAGGCCTCCCTGAGCTTTTTCCGCACCACCTCGTTGTAGAGGGCGATCTCCCAGATCTCCACGAAGATCTTCGAGAGGTTCCTGTTCAGGGTGATCCTGCTGTTGGCGAAGCTGAAGACCTCTTTCACGAAGTCCTTCCTCGACATCGTGCCCCTGCGTTCCGGGGTCAGGACTTCCTGCACCCGGGCCTTGAAATCGTCCACCACGTAATCGATGTAGTGCAGGAGGATGTCCTCCTTGCTCTGGAAATAGTAGTGGAGGACGCCGTGATTCACCTGCGCCACCCGCGATATGTCCTTTATGGAGGTCTGCGCGAAGGACTTCTCCAGGAGGCACTGGTCCAGCGCCCGGAGTATCTGCCTCTTCCTCTCTTCCCTGACGGATTTCCTTGCCATGGCTCCTTCCTCCGGTCCGGAGCACGTTACCGCAACACGGCGCAGGAATCAAGCGATCCCGCCCGCCTGACGTGATCGAGTCCTCCCCTGCCCGGGCATATGCATTCGGGGTCGGGGTCGGTATCGGTATCGGGGTCGAAAGAAGAATCGGGGTCTCCGGAGAGGGGACAGATGTATTCTTTCCTTTTCCATTTTCCGAAGAGGCGAAAGAATATCCGAAGAGATAAAATCTGTCCCCTTCTGGAGATATCCCCTTTTCGGATATCGGATTCGACCCCGATACCGACCCCGACCCCGATTAAGATGAAGATGAAGATGAAGAGGGGGGGCTTACGCTGAGCAGGGGGTCAATTTCCGGCGCTGCGGGCGAGGGCCCACCTCATGAGCTTTGGCCACAGGGTGCGGTGGGCATTTCTGCCCACGAGCATGCCCACGTGCTGGAAGGCGACCCCGACGTCGCCTTCGTACCGGAGGACCTGCAGGTCAGTGCTCTTCACCGCGTCATGAAGCAGGAGCGAGGACCGGGGAGATACGACGTCGGACCGCTCGTCCACCACGCTCACGAGGGGTACGTCGATCGCTTCCGGCAGGGCCCTTTTCCCGGCGACCGTCAGCTCCCCCCGCATGAAGAGGTTCCTGCGGTACAGACCATCCACCACATCTTCGAAGAGCGCCTTCGGCAGAGGCGACTCGTCGAGCGACCACCTCTCCACCATGAGGTGGGTGCGAAAGCTCTCGAAGTCCGCGAGGCTGATGAGCCAGTCCCATGCGCGCTCCTGCTGGAAGCTCCGTGGCGATGCCAGGGCGCTCACAGTGTTGAGGAAGGTGCCCGGCACGTTCCCCAGCCCTTCGGTGATGGTTTCGGCCCGAGGACCTCCGGCGACGAGCGTATCGAGCGCCCCGATGCCGGGGCCGAAGTTTACCGGCGCGCCCACCATCATGAGCCCCCTCACCCTCTCCGGCAGCAGAGAGGTGAAGATGGCGGAAAAGGTCCCCCCGAGGGAGTGACCGGCGAGAAATACCCTCCTTCGCCCGGTTTCCGCTGCAATGGCGTCCAGGCATCCGAGGAGGAACGAACAGGCGTAGGCGTCCAGCCCGAGCCCGTCTTCGGCAGGTCCGGGCCTCTCCCACTGGACCAGGTATACCTGCAGGGAGTGCCTGAGCCCGGCACGGACCACGCTCAGCTCAGGGGCGAGATCCCAGATGTACGCCCGCTTGATGGGCGCGGGGACCAGCAGGAGTACCGGCCCGGGCCCTGCCTCGCCATATGCCTTGAGCGTGACCGCCGGGGCGGAAAGAACGGTGCGCGAAGGGGTCTCCTCCGGCCCGAGCCCGGCGGCATCCATGATCTCACCCTGCCAGCGGCGGGCCTTATCGAGCTGCTTATAGATATTCATGGGAATCCACCACGCTCAGGGCAGCCCCCCGGGAAACGCGGCAGCCGGTATCAGGCACCTGGGGACCCATATCCATCCTCCCATAAGAGAACCAGAATAAACGGAGAGCACCCCCTGTCAAGGGTCTTCGGACGACAGGCAGGAAACCGCCGGGGCCATCCGCCATGCCCGCCCTCTGGTAAGAGATTTGCGTTGACAAGCTGCAGGTTCCCTTTTAAGAGATATCTTCTCATGTGCTTTCATGTTTGTTCCTGATCTGTTCTGGTTGAGCCGAGTGGATCTCTCTTTTTGAGTTGTTGAAGGAGAACTGCGCTATCAGACCGCTTGGGCACGATTGCCAAGTCATTCAGGAGCACCCATGACCCATCACCTGTGCCACGGAACCCACCGGGGACATTCCCGGAGAAACGCATGCATCCTCAGCGGACCTGACATGGGCGTGTTCGTCCTGGACCGGGACTTTCGCATCGTCCATGCCAACCCCAAGGCCCTGAGTTTTCTGGGTGTCCGTCAGGAGGACATCCCCGGCAGGGATGTGCGTGAAACAGTCCCGGAACCGGCTCGAGGGGCGCTCCTCCAGGCCGTATCCCGTGCCGTGAGGGAGATGGGAACCATCAGCGTGGAGGTGCCTTATCCCGGGGTGCCCGGCAGCGCTCTCGGCTTCTGCTGCATGCCTTCGGAAGGCGATGTCACCATCGTTTTCCAGGACCTCTTCAGGCACCGGGAGATCGAATGTGAGCTCGGAGAGTCCGAAGCCGACTACCTGGCCATCTTCAACGCGGTCAACGACGCGATCTTCATCCACGATGCGGCAAGCGGCGCCATCCTCGATGCCAATGTGAAGATGACGGAGATGTACGGATACGGACCCGAAGAGATCCGCAGGCTCAGCGTCGGCGACTTGAGCTCCGGGGTCCCGCCCTACACCCAGGAGGGGGCTAAGGAAAGGATCGCCGACGCCCTGAGGACCGGAGGCACCCTGTTCGAGTGGCAGGCAAAGAGGAAATCCGGGGAGGTGTTCTGGGTGGAGGTCAACCTCAAGCAGGCGGTCATCGGCAGCGAGCTGCGCATCGTGGCCGTCGTCCGGGACATCAGCAGCCGCAAAAGCATCGAAGAGGACCTCCGGGTCTCCGAGCAGCGCTACCGTACCCTGTACGAGACCATGGTCCAGGGTGTTCTGGAGTTCGACGCAGCCGGAAGGCTCGTCTCCTCCAACCCGGCGGCAGGGGAGATCCTCGGACTCGACCTCTCCGGGATGAAGGGCTCCACCCTCGAAGGCATCTACCAGGCCATCCCCCGGGGCTGCCGGGAAGGAGGTGAGGGCTCGTGTCGGGACAGGTCGGTTTCCTTCAGCGTCACGAAGGACGGGAGGGCGATCCGTGACTGCCAGGTGAAGTTCTATCACCCGGTCAAGGAGGACTACAGCTGGCTCTCCCTATACAGTGTGCCCAGGGTCGATCCGCACAGCGGGAAGGCCATGGGGGAATTCACCATCTTCAGCGACGCCACGGACGTGAAGCGCGCCCATCTGGCGCTCCAGGACGCAAATGAAAAGCTGGAGCTCAAGGTCGCGGAAAGGACCCGCGACCTGAAGACGGCCACCCGGCTGATGGAAGAGCAGAAGGAGGTCCTCCAGACCATCATCGACCACATCCCCGTGATGCTCGTGTTCTACGACGCCGCCGGAAGGGTGAGGCTGGTGAACCGCGAGTTCGAGCGGCTCATCGGCTGGTCCCTTGACGAGATCAGGGGCATGGACCTCCTGGAGGCCTGCTGCCCGGACGCCGCCTACCTGGGGGATGTGTGGGAGTACATGCTGGGAGCGGCGCCCGGCTGGAAGGACTTCGAGATCACCGCGCGATCTGGTGGAATCGTCCACAGCTCGTGGGCCAACGTCCGCCTCTCGGACGGGTCGCAGATCGGCATCGGCATAGACATCAGCGAGCGCATGAAGCTGGAGCAGGAGCTCCTGCGCCTGGCAACGGCCATGGACCAGGCAGCGGAAGGGATCGTCCTCTTCAGTCCCGACGGGGTGATCGAGTACGTCAACCCCGCCTACGAGAGGCTCTACGGCTACAGCCGGCAGGAGCTCATCGGGAGGACCACCGAGGTCCTGGGCGAGGAAATCCACAGGGGCTACCAGGAGATCTGTCAGAAGGTCAGTGAAACCGGGGGGTCCTGGATCGGCCGAAAGACGAGGACCACGAAAGGCGGGGGTTCCATCGAGGTGAGCCTCACCGTGTCGCCGGTCATCTCCCGCCGGGGGAGCATCATGAACTTCGTTTCCATCTCCCGGGACGTCACCCACGAGGTCAGGATCCAGCAGCACATCAACCAGACCCAGAAGATCGAGGCCCTGGGGACCCTCGCGGGGGGGATCGCCCATGACCTGAAGAACGTTCTCACCCCCATCCTCATCAACACGGAGATAGCCCTCGAGGACATAAGCGAGGACAGCCCGGCGCATCCCGTGCTCGAGGAAGCCCTGGACGCGGCCCGGCTCGGGAAGGACCTCGTCAACCAGATCCTCACCTTCAGCAGGCGTACGCCCCAGAGGAAGAGACCTGTGAACATCGCCACCGTGGTCAGGGAAACGCTGAGCTTCCTTCGGTCATCGCTGCCCGCGACGGTGGAGATCCGCCATCGCCAGCAAGACGGGTGCTTCTTCGCCGTGGCCGACCCCACCCAGATCAAGCAGGTGCTCATCAACCTCGGCAGCAACGCACAGCATGCCATGAAGGAAAACGGCGGGGTGCTGGAGATCGGGCTGGAAGCCGTAGAGCTGGATGAGCGGGAGGTGGCCGGGATATCCCCTGACCTGCATCCCGGCCCGCACCTGCGGATCATGGTGAAGGATACCGGGTCAGGGATGGATGAGGGCACCATGGAGCACATCTTCGAGCCGTTCTTCACCACGAAGAGGAAGGGGGAAGGCACAGGCCTGGGTCTGGCGGTGGCCCTCGGGATCGTCAAGGAGCACCAGGGGGTCATAACCGTCAACAGCAGCCCGGGGGCAGGGACCTCCTTCACCATTCTCCTCCCCGGCCTGGAGTGCGGGGAGGCCGGGAAGGGGCACGCGGCCGCCAGGGCATCGTGAGACGGGACAGCCGGTCGGCGCCCTTCCTTCAGGCCGGCTCGGAGGGCTTTTCCGGGGGGTTGCCGCTCTTGTAGGGTATGGGGATGTACTGCACCGAAGGCCGCTGCTGGACCGCCTGTGGGAAGAGGTCCATGAGCTGGTACACCTCCTTGGGCATGTCCGACGAGACTTTGATGCCCATTTCCCTGGCCTCTTCGAAGAATATGGGGTGGTCGTGGGTCCGCCTCCCTTCCGTGACGGCCCTTGCCACCTTCTGGGCCTCTTCTTCGCTCCTGGCGCCCGAGACGATGGTCTTCACGAATTCCGATACCTGGGCGATGGCCTTCCTGGATACGTCAGCCAGGATGAAGGTCCTGTCGTCGATGTCCTTGGGCTCTTTCCTGTCCAGGACGCTGAGGATCGACACGGCGGGGTATTCCCCCAGCTGGGGGTCGACGGGCCCGAGGACGGCGTTCTCGTCCATGACCACCTCATCTGCGGCCAGGCAGAGCAGGGTCCCGCCGGACATGGCATAGTGGGGGACAAAGACCGTGACCTTCGCCCGGTGCCGCTTGAGCGCCTTGGCGATCTGCTCGGAGGAGAGCACGAGCCCGCCGGGGGTGTGGACGATCATGTCGATGGGCATGTCGTCGGGGGTATACCTGATGGCCCTCAGTATGTTCTCCGAATCCGTGATGTCGATGTACTTCATGAGGGGAAACCCGAAGAGCTTCATGATCTCCTGCCGGTGGATGAGGGTGATGACCCGCGATCTCCGCTTCTCCTCGAAGTCCCGGATGAGCCTGAGCCTCTTGAGCCCCAATGCCTTCTGCTGGAACAGCGGCACGAGGGCCGTAACGATGATGAACAGGAAGAAGAGGTTCCACAGGTTTTCCATGAGCGGTTCCCTTCAGCACCATGCCTTCTTCACCCTGAGACGGGTCCCTGCGCTCCGGGGAGGCATGCCCGGGCATGGCAGCATCCTGTAATAATAATGTCGACTTTTCCCCGCCACCCCAAGGCTTGGGGGCGAAAAAACCGGGGAGCCGCCGCCTGGGCCGTCGTGCCTCCCACGTGTCCGGGAAAGACCTTGCTTTGCCGGTTCAGGTGCACATTATAAAAAGATAAGCACATTCATATAACTCACTCCCGTTGACTTTGGCCTGCAGAATCATGTAGTTTGGCATAGATGGCCCTTTCCGCCCCGCACCGGCGGGAACGGCTGAGGGGATTGGGAAACATGCGGAGATCCCCATATAGTACCTTAGGCGGACGGGGACGTATCTTCCTGCGCGACGTACGGAGCTGCCATGGGGTCATGGAATCACCAGGGATGTGTTTAACTTTACGCAGATGGGGGAAATGGCATGGGAAAATATGATAACGTATCCACCCTCGGGCTGATCGCACGCTTTGTTCAGCTCATCAAGAGGTTCGCCAACCAGGAGAAGCTCTACGTGAAGCAGGTCGTGGAGGGCTCGCTCAAAACGAGCCTGCCGGGTGCAGGGCTGGCCGTCGCCGGTCTGGTCTTCCTGGCGCTCTCGGGCGTTTTCTCTCTGGTCACCCTGGTGCTGGTCCTGAACATCTGGCTCGAGCCCTGGGCATCGGCACTGATCGTCACCGCGTTCCTCATGCTGAGCGGCCTCGTCCTCGCGGCCATAGGCCTGCTCAAGGTGAAGAAGGGGGTAACAGCGGCACGAACCAACTTGGACCAGGTCAAGGAGGATATGAGATGGCTGAAAAAGAGCTGAGAACGGAGATCAACGAGATCGCGAGCGAGCTCGAGGAGATCAGGAGCGAGCTGAGCGTCCGGCTCGCCGGCATAAAGAAAAAGGCAAAACCCGCCGTGCTGGTGGTCGTGGGCCTCATCGGCCTGAAGATAGGGCTGAAGATCGCAAAAGGGGTGCTCTCCCTGCTCTGGAAGATGAAGTCCTTCCTCCTGGCGGCAACGCTCCTGTTCGTCCTGCAGCTGTACCTTTCAAGCACCAGGGACCAGAGCCGCGGGTAGCGCACCCTGCGCCTCACCGCATTGACGCCCCGGCGCTGACCCTCGTGGAACGAGGGATTCAGCCCGGGGCCATCTGTTATATCCCTCTCATCCTGCCCTGCCGCCCTAACAGGGCTGTCCGGGAGGCCGCTTCTCGAGGGCCCGGCTTATGGCAGCCTTGAGCTCGTCCATGTCCGCCGGTTTCATGAGCAGCTCGCAGACCCCCATCTCCTTTGCCTTCTTCTTGTCGATGGTGTCGCTGAACCCTGTGCACAGGATGATCGGGACGTCCCTGCGGACCCGGGCGAGCCGGGACGCGAGCTCCATCCCGCTCATGCGGGGCATGGTCATGTCGGTCATGACGAGGCCGTATGCCTCGGGCGACTTCGCGAACTCTTCCAGCGCCTCACTCCCGTCCCGTTTCGCAACCACCTCGTAGCCGAGGATCTTCAGGACCCTGCTTATGCTCACGAGGATGCTCTCCTCATCGTCCACGAGGAGGACCCTTTCCTTTCCCCCGGGCGCTGCGGCGGCATCCTCCCCGGCTTTCCTCATGATCTTCTCGTCGGTGAGGGGCAGGTACACGGTGAACCTCGACCCGCGGCCCGGCTCGCTGTCCACGGTGATGAACCCGTTGTGCCCCTTGATGATGCCGTGGATGACCGCCAGTCCCATGCCGCTGCCTTTGCCCACCTCCTTGGTGGTGAAGAAGGGCTCGAAGATGCGGTCCATGACGTCGGGGGGCATGCCGCAGCCGCTGTCGGTCACCGTGAGCTTCAGATACGCCCCCGGTCCGAGCACCGGATGGGGCGCGGCCCCGTCGACGCGCACGTTCTCGAGGCCCACCCCGATGGTCCCCTCCCCCGAATCGAATGCGTCGGCCGCGTTCCTGCACAGGTTCATGACGATCTGCTGGACCTGGGTGGGGTCCCCCAGGATCCGGTCGTGCGGCGCGTTGAAGTCCTGCCTGACCTCGATGCCTGCCGGCAGGGAAGACCTCAGGAGGAGGAGGGTTTCCTTCACGAGCGGCCCGACCTTGACCGGCTTGAGCTGCTGGTCGCTGCGCCTGCTGAAGGAGAGGATCTGCCTGATGAGGTCCCTCTGCCGGTAGGCCGCGCCCAGCAGCCCGGACAGGGTCTGGTGTGCGGGGCTCTCCAGCGGCGTCTCGCCCAGGAGCATCTGGGTGTTGATGATGACGGGGTACAGGATGTTGTTGAGGTCATGGGCTATGCCCCCGGCGAACCGGCCAAGGGCCTCCATCTTCTGGGTCTGGATGAGCTGGGCCTCCAGGCTCTTCTTCTCTTCCTCGGCGCGCCTGCGTTCGGCGATCTCCTGCTCGAGCTGGAGGTTCCTCGCCTCCAGCTCGGTTGTCCGCTCCTTCACGAGCTCCTCCAGGTGGTTGCGGTGCCTGCGCACCTCCTCTTCGGCGGCCTTGCGCAGGGTGACGTCCATGAACACCACCGCGAACTGGAGGGGGGCCGGGCTGTACGATGACACCTCGTACCATCTGCCCAGCTCGGACGAAAAGCTCTCGAAGTGCACCGGCTCACCCGTCAGCGCGACCCTGCTGTAGATATCCAACCAGAAGGGGTATTCCTCGGGCAGGATCTCGCTGATCTTCCGCCCCAGCACCTTCGCCCTCGCAAGCCCGGTCAACCCCTCGAAGGCTGGGTTGACGTCCAGGAAGCGATAGTCGCAGGGCCTGCCCTTGCCGTCGAGGATGATCTCGTGCACGGCAAAGCCTTCGGTCATGGCGCTGAACAGGGATGAATACCGCTGCTCGCTCTCCCTGAGCGCCTCCTCGGACTTTTTGTGGGCCTCGCTCAGCCTGAGGGCCATGATCCCGTACGAGAGGTCCGAGGCCAGGTCGGAGAGGAGATCCACCTCGTCGTCCGAGAAGTTGTCCGGCTCGCTCGAGTAGATGGTCATGGCCCCGAAGGCCTGCTCCCCGGACATGAGGGGCAGGACGATGGAGGAGGCATACCCGCGCTTCACCGCCTCTTCGCGCCAGGGGGCGAAGAACGGGTCGGTGAGCATGTTCCTGCACCCGCAGGGGCGCCCTGTCCGTATGGCCATGCCGGTGGGACCCCGGCCGCGCTCGGTGTCCGCCCAGGTGATGCGCATGCTTTCGATGTACCCCTCGTCGAAACCGGCATGCGCCACGGGCCTGACCGTCCTGTCCTCGTCTTCCTCGGCATATCCGATCCACACCATGGAATAGCCGCAGTCTTCCACCACGATCCTGCACACTTCCTGCAGGAACTGCCCTTCGTTTGCCGAGCGCATCATGGCCTGGTTGCTCTGGCTCAGCGCCTTGAGCATCCGGTTGAGCTTCCCCAGCTCGCTCTCCCGCTTCCTGCGGTCCGTGATGTCCCGCCAGGCTACGATGCCGCCCCTGATGCCCCCTTCGGGATCGCGGATCGGCGCTGCGTTGCAGAGCAGGGTCAGGTGCCTGCCCTCTTCGTTCACCTGCACCACCTCGGCGTCCCTGACGACCTCCCCCTTCCTGATGGCCCGCACCAGGGGCTGGTCCTCCGGGGCCAGGGGCGTCCTGCCGTCGTCGCGGTACACTATCCATTTCCGGGCCACCTCCCCGGCAGCGATCCCCTGGCGGGAGCCGCCGAGGATCTCCTGGCCGTACCGGCTCACCATCCGGATGTTCACGTCCGGGGCATCCGCTATGGTGATCCCGTCCGGCACGTATTCCATGAGCGCCTGCAGCATCCGCCGCCCCTCGTCCGCCTCGGCAAGGGCCGCCTTCAGGGCGTCCTGGGACAGGAGGCGCTGCATGGCAACGGCCACCTGATCCGCCACGGTCCTCATGAGGGCCACCTCGGCGGGCGTGAACCGGGGACGGTTCTTCGTGCCGAAGGAGAGCGTGCCGATGACCCGCCCCTGGGCCAGGAGCGGGTGGCAGCAGTATGCCTGGATGCCGTGGGATCTCGCCAGGCTCGTCCGGGGGTCAGGGGAGTCCAGGATGTTCTCCTCAACGATCCGGCTGCCCTGCCGGGCGACACAGCCGCTCACCGCCGCGCCGTAATCGAGCCACTCCATGTCCCTGGCATCCTCTTCCGGGACGCCGGAAAAGGCGTTGAGGCGCAGGCGCCCTGCCCCGTCATCCGCCAGGTAATTGAAGAAGACCTGGCAGTCGAGATGCTCCATCACCCGGGTGCAGAGCTCCTTGACCGCCTCCTGGGGCCTGTCCGTTGCCATGAGCAGCCCTGCCGTCTCCGAGAGAAGCCTGAAACGCGCCTCGCTCCTCTGCAGCTCCGCGGCCATGGCATGCCGCTGCGTCACGTTGCGGAACAGGACCGTCAGGTACCGGGCGCCCGGGTAGATGTGCATCTCGACGGTCTGGTCGCTGTCCACCGAGAGCGTCTCGAAGTGGTCCGGTTCGCCGCTTGCCATGGCACGCTGGAACCTCTGCTCGAAGACGCTGCCGGAAAAGCCGGGGAAAACGTCAAAGATGCTCTTCCCGAGCAGGTCCTCCCTGCCCATATGGAAACAGCTCATCGCCTGGTCGTTCATGTGGGTGAACCGCCACGAGCTGTCCAGGACGTAGAACCCGTCGGTGATGCTGTCCACGATGAGGGAGAGCCGTTTCTGGGATTCCCGGATCAGCTCTTCGGCACGATTCTGATCGGTGATGTCGTGCCACACGGTGGCGGAGCCGATGATGCGGTCTCCCATGCGTATGGGCCCTGAAGAGGATTCGATGATGGCCTCGGACCCG
>DAOPXM010000012.1:69715-95650 GCA_035352355.1 Deltaproteobacteria bacterium
GCGGTCTCCCATGCGTATGGGCCCTGAAGAGGATTCGATGATGGCCTCGGACCCGTCCGCCCGCCTGATCCGGAAGCACGCCCCGGAGACCTTCTCGCCCCGCAGCGCCCGTGGGGTCGGCTGGTCCTCGAAGACGAACGGCCGCCCGTCCAGCCGCCGGCACTGGACCCTGTCGATGATGTCCCGGACATTCATGCCAACGGGATCGAAGCCGTAGGTCGAGAGGAAGGCAGGGTTCACCCTGCGCACGTTCATCCCGGGGTCGTATATGAGCACCGCATCGTGCAGGGCCGCGTACACGGCCTCCATCTCGGCGGCGCGGTCGGAGAGCTCCGCATCCACTAGAGATGGATCGGGACTGCTGCTGCCAGCAGGCCTTCCCTCCGCAGCCCTTTCGTCCGTACACCCACCCCCGGAATTCATCCTCTCAACCCGCCTCTTTTCATGAACACCCTGGTATAACTACTAATGAGAAAAGGAGATTTGTCAATGACAGCCCGGGAGACAGGTCCTGCCGCCGCCGTGTGGAGGCTCACGACCCTGGCGCAACCGTGCCGGACCCGCACATGGCCTCGAGGGGGTAGCTTCTCAGCTCGGCACGCAGCGCCCTGGCATCCGCCACGTACCGCTCGAGCTCTTGCCAGAAGTCCCGGCCGTGCCCCCTGATCCGGGTATGCACCAGCTCGTGCAGGATGACGTAGTCCATGAGATGCCCGGGGAGCCTGGCGAGCTGGATGTTCAGGCTGATGGCGTTGGCGGCCGAACAGCTTCCCCAGCGCGTCTTCTGGCTCCTGACCGTGATCCGGCTGCAGGCGAGGCCCGTTTCCATGGCCAGCAGCCTGCAGCGGAAGATGAGCTTCGACCTGGCCTGCCCGACATCCCCCAGGGGGGGCAGGCCTGCCAGGAGCTCCCTGCCGGCCTCCTCCCGTGACCGCATCCGCTCCAGGTGGACGCGTATCCAGTCCGCGTGCCCTTTCACGAATGCCTTTCCCTGTGCGTACGAGACCCCCCTGGGCAGGGACACCCGGACAGAGCCGGGCCTGACAGTGATGCGCATGCGCTTCGCACGGCCGCTGTGCTCCATGACGACCGTTCCCGCTCCTTCGATATTCACTTCCATGGGAGGATCCATACCTCATGCCGCAGGGGAAAGGGGAGACGTAAAAAAGGGGCCCCCCATCGGCGGGGCCCCTTGCGGATCAGGGTAGACCGGCCTGCCTTACAGGTTCGCGAGCAGCGCCTTGGCCAGGTCGGCGTAGTACTTGTCCTTGGGGCCGGCTGCTGCGGCCTTTGTCAGGAGCGCTTTCGCCTTGTCCTTTTCTCCCGCGTCGATATAGGCCTGACCGAGGTACAGCTGGCCTTCCGCATCGTTGGGGAAGGACTTGTTGAACTCTTCGAGGTACATGACCGCCTTCTTCTTGTCCTTCATGGGCCAGGGGAGGACCGACCAGAACCTTCCGAGCGCCTTCATGGGACCGCCGTCCTCGTACATCCTGTCGATCCTGTAGGAGGTTTCGAACCCTGTCTGGGTCTTGTTCTTCAGGCCTTCCTTCAGGGCCGTGACGATGCTCACGCCGTCAGAGTACGTGCCCACGGAGCACCCGTACCAGAAGTGCCCTTCGACCTTGCTCTTGTCCAGGGCGATCGCCTTCTCGGCATAGCCCATGCCCTTTTTGCCGTACTCCTTGCAGATGTTCTTCCATCCGCTGACGTTCTGCTTCTTGGATTCGTCACCGTAGAGCCTGTGCGCCTTTGCCGCAACCCAGTTCGCCTCGTAGCTCTGGGGCTGCTGCTGGAGACCTTTCAAGGAGAGGTCGACGGCCTTCTTGTATCCGTCTAGTGTCTTGAGCTTGAGCTGCTCCTTTGCATCCCCGATGAAATCCTCTGCCATGACGCCCATGGGCAGCGCCATCATGACCAGCACCATAATTGCCAGGGAAACTCTCTTCATGACTCCTCCTTGAACGTAATTTTTTGGCTTGCATCCCGTGGCCCCAGCCATGAGGATGCGTAAAGATCGCAGCGTACATGCTTATGCCTGATTGCCATACCATACTAAAAATGCCTGCATTTATCAATACGTGAAAAACGTCCTTCAGAAGCCTGCTCCCGCATCGTCTCGCGTCGATCATGAAAACTTTCCCCATGCGGCATTCTCTGCTATACTGTCAAAAAGATCAGGGAGGCCGCTCCGACGGCTTCCCGGACCGGCGTGAACCACCAGGGCCCGGTATCGTGCGAGTGAAAACCTGTGAACCGGTTTATCTGCGTCAGACCGAACCTCTCCAGGGAGCTTCGGCCTTTTCCCGTGCGCGGGCGCGCGGCGGAAAACAGCGTCTTGAGTCTTTGACTGAAAAAAAGCAGCAGCCCCCGGGAGCGTCCTCAGCGGACAGACCGGGGCCAGGAGAGAGACATACATGGGAAACAGGCACACGGGATTCCCCGCGGATCAACTGAGCATGATCAGGCAGGCGCTCATTGCGGGGGGTCTGTACAAGCTGGCGAAAAGGGGCCTGGGCAAAGGGCTCATCGGCCTCGCCCTGCCTGCCGTTGCGCTCCTCATCGAAGACCTTTCCAACCCCAGAGGGGTGGTCATCCCGTTTTTCAGATGGCTCATGAGCAGGCACGGAAAGGTGAAGATCATCGAGATGTCGGTCAAGCCGCTGCAGAAAGCGGGAAGAGAGAAGGCCCCGCAGGGAAAGGCGGGAGGGGACCGGCAGTCACGTTGACCTGCCGCGCCCCCGGGATCGCGAAGCAGGGGCATCCGCCCCTGCCTCTTCGCCGCCCAGCCGGTTGGAGACCTCAGATGGCGTCGGTGCCCTGCTCTCCCGTCCTGATCCGCACCACTTCCTCCACTGGCAGGATGAAGATCTTCCCGTCCCCGATCTTTCCCGTGCGCGCCGACTTCAGGATCGCCTCCACCACCTTGTCCACCTGCTCCTTCTCGAGCACGATCTCGAGCTTTATCTTGGGCATGAAGTCGACCTGGTATTCGGCGCCCCGGTAGATCTCCTTGTGCCCCTTCTGGCGCCCGTAGCCTTTGACCTCGGTTACGGTCATGCCCTTGATCCCGATCTCGTTCAGTGCCTCTTTCACCTCTTCGAGCCTGTGGGGCTTGATAATCGCTTCGATCTTCTTCATCGGTCATCTCCTATGCGCTGTACGCCGTTTCGCTGTGCTCGGTCAGGTCGAGCCCGAGATGCTCGGATTCCACATCGACCCTCAAGCCAATGATCTTATCAATAACCTTCAGGAGGATCCAGCTCACCGCGAAGGCGTACACGCCCACGGACACGATGCCGATCATCTGGCTCATGATGAGGCTCGTGTTGCCGAAGATCAGTCCGTCGCTGCCCGCCGGGTTCACGAGCTTCGAGGCGAATATCCCGATGCACAGGGTGCCGAGAAGCCCTCCCACCCCATGGATCCCCACCACGTCGAGGCTGTCGTCATAGCCGAGCTTCGTTTTCCCGGCCACGGCAAAGTAGCAGACCAGCCCGCCCAGCGCCCCGATGATGACGGCCGAGGTCGGGGAGACGAAACCGGCTGCCGGGGTGATGGTCGCCAGTCCCGCCACGGCCCCGGAGGCCGCACCCAGGGTCGTGGGCTTCCGGCGGTAGATCCACTCGACGACGACCCAGGCGGCCAGACCTGCCATGCCCCCGAAGTGCGTGGCCACGAAGGCGCTCCCCGCAAGGCCGTTGGCGGCCAGGGCGCTGCCGCCGTTGAACCCGAACCAGCCGAACCACAGGAGGCCCGTGCCGAGCAGGGTCAGCGGCAGGTTGTGGGGGATGAAGGGCTCGCTGCCGTATCCTGTTCTCGCCCCCGTCACCAGGGCGGCGGCAAGGGCGGCGACCCCGCAGGAGAGGTGGACCACCAGACCGCCCGCGAAATCCAGGACGCCGAGCCTCGCAAGCCAGCCGCCCGACCCCCACACCCAGTGGCACACGGGGTTGTACACCAGGACCGCCCACAGGAGGCTGAAGACGATGAACGGGCCGAACCGCATGCGCTCGGCAAAGGCGCCGGTGATGAGGGCGGGCGTGATCACCGCGAACATGCACTGGAAGATCATGAACACCATGTGGGGTACCGTGGTGGCGTACGTGTCGCTGGGCGCCTGCCCCACTCCATTGAGGGCGAAGAAGGAGAGGTCGCCGATGACGCCCTGCACGTCGGGCCCGAAGGACATGCTGTAGCCGATATAGATCCACTCCACGGTGATGACGGAGATGAGGATGAAGCTCTGGATGATGGTGCCGAGGACGTTCTTTGTCCTCACCATCCCGGCGTAGAAGATGGCCAGGCCCGGAGTCATGAGCAGGACCAGGGCTGCGGAGACGAGCACAAAGGCAGTGTCGGCCGGCTGGACGGAATTCATGGAATACCCCCTCGCATGAGTTTGCGCATGCAGAGGCAATCCCCGTACCAGGGGGAGGCCCTCCTCCTATCTCCTCGATATTACTTTGTATAATCATATCCAGGCAGGATTTTTCCCCGGCCGTTTATACACATTCTCGTCGCTTATTCGCCTGCATTCAACATATTCGTATCTTTATGAACCCCTTTCCACCTTTCCGCACCCAGGAAGGGTCAGCGCTCTCAGCTCCCCCGCCTTCATCGGGGTCGGGGTCGGTATCGGTATCGGGGTCGACAGGAAATAATCTGTGAAAGCAGTGATCCGATCTGACAGATAATCCCAGGAAGACAGATTAAGATCGTACAGTCCAAGGAAGCTCAAATTTCTTATAGACATAGATACTTACGATTATGTCTCCTCCTTGTCTTGATCTGCGAAAGCTATCCATTGTCCTGGGAGTCCAGGTAGCCCCACGAGATCATCAGTTTCTGCAGCTCAACAATTTTCAAAATTGTGTGATAATCATTACTCCGGTCACGGGCACTGATAAGCGGAAATATCATCGAAGGAAAATACTTCATGATCAAATTCCTTAATTATATTTTCCCTTTCATCGCTCTTCTAGTATAGGAAAGATCAATCAAACTCTGAGGAGAAAATGTCTTGCAACCAACGCGAAGGTTTTTCGATAATTTCATGACACCATTGAATTCGGATGCAGGATAGATCGGTCATATACCGTGTCAAAACTCGTTAAGGAAAGCGTTTTAAAAACGATTGTAAAAATGGCCGTCCCCATGCTTGCGGGTACGTTTGCCATAAACATGTACAACCTGACGAATGCATGGTTCGTCTCAAGGCTGGGAACCGAGGCGCTCGCAGCAATTACCTTTACCTTTCCCGTAGTCATACTCTTCATGTTAATGACTCGAGGGCTCAGCAGCGGTGCCATGTCACTCGTTGCACACGCCATTGGCGGAAAGGACCACAATAAAGCCGCCATGCTCACCACCCACGCTCTGATCCTCTCGGTGATCTTTGGGGTTATAATCTCCGTGGTGGGTGCACTCACCATCGAGCCGGTTTTCTCCAGGCTGGGGGCATCCGGAGAAGTGATGGATCTGACCGAACGATATATGAAGATTTGGTACTTGGGTTCCATTGTCATGGTGCTTCAGATTGTCGCTTCTGACATCATCATCAGCACCGGGAACACTAAAGTGGTCAGCGCTCTCATGGTCGGGAGCACGGTAATGAACGTATTTCTGGATATGGGGCTCATTTTCGGTATGTTCGGCATGCCCAGGATGGGTATAACAGGGGCTGCGCTTGCAACCATACTCTCCCAGGGAGCTGCCCTTGCAGTAGCTTTATATATCCTGGCTGGCCGGATGAACTTGATAGATATCAGCGGCTTTAACCGCGCCCGACTTTTACAGTCATGGGGAATGATTCTGAAGTTCGGTCTTCCTGGAGCACTGGGCTTGATACTGACCCCGATATCATCCGCCGTGATTACGAAACTTGTGGCAGGCTACGGCAATGCGGCGGTAGCAGCAACCGGTGTAGCCGCAAGGATTGAAATGTTCGCCTTCATGATACCCATGACCGTCGGCATGTCCCTCCTTCCCTTTATCGCACAGAACTACGGTTCAGGAAGGATGGACAGGATAAAACAGGCAAGGAAAGGCGCGATGATGTTCGCCGTGCTTTACGGTGTTTTCATCGGTTCAGTATTCATTATCTTTGCGTTGCCCATTGCAAGGGTCTTCTCAACTGAAAAGGCAGTCATAGATGTCCTGCGCTCCTACATATACATAACTTGCATGGGATATGGGATGTTGGAGGTGCACCGCTACGCCGGATTTATCATGACAGGCGTTCATGAACCCCTGCAGGCGTCCATGTTGAGCGTAATACGTGTGCTCGTCCTGCTCATACCCCTTTCAATAGCTGGAAGTATTTTGTTCAATCTTGAAGGTGTCTTCTGGGGCAGGCTCGCAACAGACATGCTGGCAGGGTTGGTTGGGATCTGGTGGTCCGCCAGGACGCTTTCAGGAAAGGTGGAAATGAGCGTCGGTATTCAGCCTATTCATATAGAGGAAGGGTCCCCCAAAAAAGCATCGCATCCGTGAGGATCGCCGAGGGTAAATCGACCTGAAGATCTGCTGATAATATCCACGCTACTCAATATCCATGCCTGGAGCAATGATTGTGGCACGACACCATCACTTTCGGTTAAAATGGAAAGAGTCTGCTGTTGGGCTATATTGCATAGTCAACCTTCTTTCTTTGTAAGAGCAGCTTGCAGCTGATACAAATAACCAGAATCGACCCCGACCCCCTGAACGCTTTGCACCTCCGCCCACCGAAATGCTTAAAATAATAAATCTGTCCCCTTCTCGGAGCGTCCTCTTATTGAAGGAAAATCTGGATCGACCCCGATAACGACCCCGACCCCGAGGGCATTACGATGCATGAGGCAAGTCGGTATGTTATGATCCTTGTCAGGCAATATCCTACAAATTTGGGGAAAGGATCGATTACAGGTCTTTCAGAACCAGGCTGATACACTATTATTTCGACTTGGACTAAAAAATACTTACTCTCTGTAAGAGAAACCTCCTTTTATGAGCCAGAAGAAGGAGCATAGCCTTCCTTTTCTATGCTCTCACATCTCAGATTTCTTCTGGCTATTTTTTTGCCCTTTTTCAGGCAGCGGCTCTTTTCCCTTATCATCACTCCCTGAATCGGGTATAATCGTCTCGAAAAAACATTGGGTTGGATCATACCGCGCATGTGTCCGCTGCGGTTTCTCTGACGAGGCGAGAGGGCATGGGGATCATCTGGTTCGTTCTGCTGGGGAGCCTGTACCTGTTCACGGCCATGGTTCTGTACGGGCTCTCCCCTGTCCTGTCCGCGATGTGCGTGCTCATCGGATTCATCCACTTCATCTTCAGGGGGATCCGCCCTGCCTGGTCGAGGATGCGCCTGGTCCGCAGAACCCGCAGGGCCGTGAGCGCCTGCATCGGCGAGCACATCCCCGTCCTTGCGCGCAAGCGCGGCCAGCTCGTGAAAAAGGACGACTACGGGATCACCCGCTACGAGGACTGGGACCGGGAAAAGGACTACTTCATCGGCACCGTGCTCGCGGAGCGTTTCCCCGCCATCGGCTCGGACGACTTCCCCCTTTCCCTGGGCCGCATCGACGCCATGATCGAGAAGGGGATCGACGGGTACCTTCCCGGCGTCCCCGGGGGCGGAGACGACCGGGAGCAGGAGGAGCCGCAGGGGGAAGACGCCGGGGACTACCGCCGGTACTGCGTCAGACTCCTCGGCCTCGGGGGGTGGAAGGTGCTCGCCGGCGGGGAAGAAGACCGCGAGGAAAGCCCCATCCTCGCCGAACGCGACGGTACCAGGCTCGTGATCACGTGCGTCAGCGCATCCTCCCCGGTGGGGAGGTCGGCCATCAGGCGCGCCAACGCCGCCCGGAGGAGGCACGCCGCCCACCTGGCCGCTGTGGTGAGCAATGCGGGGTTTTCGAGATGGGCGCGCATGGCCTCCTCCCGATGCCGGGTCATGCCCCTTCACCACGAGGACCTGGCAAACATCTGAGCCATCTTAACCCCTTGACCGACCGGGCCTTCCCTCATATGATATCCTTATTCCATATTCGTGATGCATCCCGTGCGGTGAGGATCGGGATACAGGGAGGTGCCGGGCATGGAAGGATGGGACGAGTCGGAATTCCGGAACAGGGACCTGATGGCGCCATGCGGGCTGTACTGCGGCACCTGCGGGGTCTACATCGCCACCCGGGACGACAACGAAAAGTTCAGGACCGTCATGGGGAACCTGTACGGCACGAAGCCGGAAGAAACCCGGTGCCTCGGCTGCATGCAGCCTGACCCCCCGAAGATGCTCTACGGCTACTGCCGGCTGTGCTCCATCCGCGACTGCGTGAGGGGCAAAGGGCTGTATTCCTGCCACCAGTGCGACCAGTGGCCGTGCCCGAAGATAGAAAGCTTCGGGCTCAAGACCGGGGTGCGGGTGATGAAGCGCACAATCCCCATCTGGCGCGAAAAGGTTCAAGAGCTCGGGGACGAGGAGGGAAGCGTCGAGTGGGCCCGCTCCGAGTGCCGGCGCTACCACTGCCCCTCCTGCGGCAAACCCCTGTTCAGGGGGGCGAAGCGCTGCAGGGCGTGTAAGGCCGACGTGGCGGACGACCTCGACGGCACGCTGTGACCGGCCTGCAGGGGCGGCAACGCACACCGGTACCGGCCATGAAGGGGGACAGGCCCCTTTCGGAGCGGGTGCCCGTCCGGTCTTTTTTAAGCCCGTAAAGACGCTGCCGGCACCAGAGATCTCCATGACTTTACTGCTCAAGATACGTTCCCGAACGAACGATAGTACGAATATAACGAGATGCCCATGAGAACTCATCAGGAGAGCGCCATCATGAAGAAGCTTTTCCCCGCCGTCCTTTTCCTCATCCTTACCGTGTTCCTGCACCCGTCAACGGCGGGTGCGGTCTACCGGATCGAAGTGCTCCAGGCAGGGAAGAACGCATGCTTCGAGCAGGTCTATCAGGGCATCGTCAAGGGCCTCGAGCACAACGGGATCTCCCCGGAAGACAAGGTGATGCTCAGCAGGACGGTCATCGACGTCAACCCCGCCGCCGAGCCGTACAACTGGGAGAACCTGCGGGTGCTCATGAGGATCAAGTCGGCCGCCGACGAGATCGTCCAACGCAGGCCCGATCTCGTCATCACCATCGGGACGCCCGCCACCAAGTTCGCCAGGCTCAAGATCGTGGGCGCGGGGATCCCCCTCGTCTTCGCGTGCGTGGCTGACCCCGAGGTGGTGGGGTGCCTCTCGAAGACGCTGCCCGGGCCCGGGTTCACCGGAGTGACCGTGCACGTGGACCCGGCCGATGTCATGCGCGTGGCCCGGCAGGGGCTGCCCGCCATGAAAAAGATCGGCCTCATCTACAGCGACGACGACTTCGCCGTGGCGCACTCGGAAGAGATCCGGGTCAGGGCCGCCGAGCTCGGCATGGAGGTCGTCTCGAAACAGGTGAACCTGTGGGACAGCATGACCCCGGCAGCGGAGGAGCTCATCTCCCAGGGGGTCGACACCTTCTTCATCCCCATGGACAGGTACTACTGGCTGAAGGATTTCGAACACTCGAAGGCCCTCATGAAGATCTCCTCCGAACGCAAGATCCCCTGCATATCCTCCCTGCCGGGAATCACCAGGGGGGCGCTCCTGTACAACGAAAGCGACTATTCGGCAGTGGGAAGCCTCACCGCGGACTCCGCGGCAAAGATCCTCAAGCATGGGGTGAGGCCCGAGACCATACCCGTGGCCAGGCATGAGTATTCCATCCTCGTGGATGCGGAGGCATTCAGGAAGCTCGGCATCGAAATCCCCCCGAAGCTCCTCTCCCGGACACCCAGACACGGAAACGGGCACTCGTGAGGCCGCTCTTTTCCGGTACGCCGCCCTCCCCCGCCAGGAGGGCATGGCCTTCCTCCGCGGCACAACGCTGTTTTTTGCCGTGCTTCAGGCTCTGAAATCCCCTCTTTTCCAGCGGTAATCCCGTCAGTTGCCTGCCCGCTCATAAGGAAGGTCTTTTCCGAATTTCCTCTTTCACTCCGACCCGATATAGGATAGAAAACCTGCTTGGCATGGATCCTCCAAGGAAATGGAGGGCCTGAACATATATGATGGGAGGATGGGCCCATGGATGGCTTGTTCGTATGCAAATACGGGGGCAGCTCGGTGGCCAACGCGGACCAGATAGAGAAGGTCCGCAGGATCATCGCCGAGGACGAGCGGAGGCGTTACGTCGTGGTTTCCGCACCCGGCAAGGACAGGAACGACTCCGAGAAGGTGACCGACCACCTCTTCAACATCGCCACCGACGGCGGCCATTTCAAGGCACGGGGAAAGGCAATCACCGCGAAGGAGAGCTTCGACCGGGTCGTGGGGAAGTTCAAGACCCTCGTTACGGATCTCTCCATCGAAGGCAGGGACATCATCGAAGGTCTCGAGACGGACCTGTCCTCGCACATCACCGACAGGAAGCGCATCGACTTCTTCGCCTCACGCGGAGAGCACTACAGCGCAAAGGTCATTGCCCGGTACTTCAGGAGCAAGGGCATGAACGCCGCCGTCATGCTGCCCGAGGACATCGGGTTCCTCGTGTCCGACAGGTTCGGGAACGCCAAGGTCCTCCCGGCAACGCACGCCAACCTCAAGGACAGCCTCGGGGACGGGCAGATCTACGTCATCCCCGGCTATTACGGCATCACGCTCAAGGGCGACATCGCCGTGCTGTCCCGGGGCGGCTCCGACCTCACCGGCGGAGAGGTCGCCTATGCCATGGACGCGGCGTGCTACGAGAACTGGACCGACACGGACGGCGTCTACCAGGTGGACCCGAGGCTCATCCCCGAGGCGTCGGTCATCCCGGAGCTGACGTACAAGGAGATCCGCCTCCTGTCTTCGAAGGGCTTCAACGTGTTCCACTTCGACGCCATGGTGAGCTGCAAGAACAAGGGCATCCCCATCAACATCCGCAACACCAACAACCCGACAGCGCCTGGGACCATGATCGTGGGCTCGCGCACCCCTGCCGAGACCGCCATCGGGATAGCACGCATGGACGGCATCGCCTACGTGTACATCGAAAAGGACATGATCGGCGAGACCATCGGCTTCACCAAGGACCTCCTCGACATCTTCCAGGACTTCGGCATCAACACGCACCACTACCCCTCGGACAAGGACGACATTGCGGTGATCGTGGACCAGCTCGATATCGCGGACAAGGCCGACAACCTCAAGGAGACCATCGTCAAGACGCTCTCGCCCAATTTCCTGGAGATCCGCTACGACCTGAGCCTCCTCTCCCCCGTGGGCGTCGGCATGAAGGACACCCCGGGCGTCCTGGCCATGGCGTCCAACGCCCTGTACCAGGAGAACATCAACATCGAGATCGTGGACCAGGGCCCGTCTCAGATGAGCTTCCATTTCGGCATCTACCGGAAGCACGCCGACGTCGGCCTGAAGGCGCTCTACAGAACCCTCCTGAAAAACTGATCCTGCAGGCAGGCCGCTGAAAGCGGGACCCGGCAGGGATCTGCATGCCGCTCAAGGCAACAGGTACCGGGTCAATAAAAAGAAGGAGGAAATTCCATGACAAGCCCCCATGGAATTTCCTCCCGAGTGTAAGGAAGGTACTCTCTCAATTCATTCAACCAGCATCAGTACATGAAAACAACCTCCTCTTGGGCCAGAAGACCTGAACGGATTGAGTCATGTTCACCATGTTCCCGTGTGTTTCTTCAGGCTGCGCTCACATGCCCGCAAAAGACTCTTCGGGGATGTTCATCGCGCTCTGCTCGTCCTTCTTCAGATTCTCCAGCTTGGGGGCCACAAGCCCCGTGGTGCGGTGGATGAAGAACTTGGCCCCTTCGATCTTGCCGCGGTAGAAAGCCTTGTCCTGCTCCGTCGTGGACGGGTCGAAGAACTTTTTAACGGCCTCGGTCGCCATCCTCAAGTGCAGCCAGCCCACAATGGCGTCCCCCAGGCAGTTGAGATAATCACAGGCGCCGATGAGCGGCACGAAAGGCGTCGTGGCGATCATTTTGGAGAAGTCCTTTGCCGTCAATCCGCAGGCGGTCAGGGCGTCCTTGACAATGGCCGCTTCCGCCTTGAGGGCGTCCATCCCCTCGGCCTCGTCGATGGCGTCCTTGGTGTAGTTGAGCAGGTTGATGAAGTACGTGCCTTTTTTCATCCCCAGCTTGCGCCCCAGCAGGTCGAGGGCCTGGATGCCGTTGGTGCCTTCGTAGATCGAGTTGATCTTCTGGTCCCTCATGAGCTGCTCGACCGGGTACTCGCGGCAGTAGCCGTAGCCGCCGTAGCTCTGCACGGCCAGATCGCACACGACCATGCCCATTTCCGTGCTGTAGGACTTGACCACCGGGGTGAGGATCTCGATGAGGCCTTCCCAGTACTCCTTCTGCTTCTGCAGCTCTTCGGCGTCTCCGCCGCCTGCGGCCATGGTGGCCATCGTGCTGAACACGTTGTCCATGCAGAAATAGCAGAACAGGCACAGGGCACGCAGGCCCTCGGACATGGACTTCATCTTGATCAGCATCCTGCGGACATCGGGGTGCTGAATGATCGGGACCGAAGGGGCGCTGTCGTCCTTCATGGCCATGGCGAAGACGTGCTGGCCCTGGACCCTCTGCTTGCAGTAGTCGAGGGCATGGAGGTAGGCCGCTCCTGCGAGCGAGGCGCCGATCATACCGACCCCCTGGCGCTCTTCGTTCATCATGTTGAACATGATGGGCATGCCCTGGCACTCCTCGCCCATCAGGTAGCCGATGCACCTGCCGTTGTCGCCGAAGTTCAGGGTGCAGGTGGCGCTGCCGTGGATGCCCATCTTGCTTTCGATGCCGCTGCAGAACACGTCGTTCGGCTCGAGCAGCTCGCCCTTTTCATTGAACCTGATCTTGGGGACCATGAAGAGGGAGATGCCCTTGGTCCCGCTCGGGCAGCCTTCGATCCTGGCGAGGACCGGATGGATGATGTTCGGGGTCAGGTCGTGGTCGCCGCCGGAGATGAAGCTCTTGGTGCCGATGATGGAGAAGGTGCCGTCGTCGTTCCTTTTGGCGGTGGTCTTCAAGGCGCCCACGTCGGAGCCCGCCCCCGGCTCGGTCAGGCACATGGTGCCCGCCCATTCGCCCGAGTACATCTTTTCGAGAACGATGTTCCTGAGGGGATGATGAAAATGGTCTTCCATCAGCCGTGCCGCACCATGGGTGAGACCGGGGTACATGACGAACGACGCGCCGCCGGAGAGAAACATGTTGGCGCACGCCGCAGCCACGATGGCCGGGAACCCCTGCCCTCCCACCTCCGGCTGATCGGCCATGGAAACGTATCCGGCTTCGCAGTAGAGTTTGTAGAGCCTTTTGTACGATTCCGGTGTGGTTACCTTGCCGTCCTTGTAGGTCGCCTCCACCGGCTGGCGATTCGCCTCGTCGGGATAGGTGGGGGCGATCTCCTGCTCTGCAAACTTCGCGGCCTGGTCGAGGGCCATGTTGCACGTGTCGACATCGAAGTCCACGTAACGCCCCTTGCCGAGCAGGGTCTCGCCTATCTTGAACATCTCGAACAGCTGAAATTTAATATCTCTCAAATCAAACCACAAACTAGCCATAGAGTCCTCCTGGATTGGTCTTCTCGTTTTTCACAACACCGGCTCTCATTTCCCTGCATTATCCCGGAGAACCTGAGGCGTTTCATCATACTTTGGTATGAAAAAAGGATGATCTTTATTCAGGTATTTAAAATGACTTCGCTTCTACCGATAGGGAGGACAGAGACATTTGCAAATACATTATATTTTTATTTTATGGTATAAAGAGGCCGTTAGAATGCAATGCTGATGGAACGACACGTATGCCCAATGTTGTGCTGAAAACGAAGCTCACCGTCCCCCCTGTCAACGACAACCGGCTGAGCCGGCCCCGGCTGCTGAGGCTCCTGAGCTCCGGGATGGGCCGCAGGCTGACCCTCGTGTCCGCGCCGGCAGGCTTCGGCAAGACCACCATCCTGAGCGAGTGGGCGGGTACCCTGAAACCCTCCCCTTCCTGGCTCGCCCTGGATGAAGACGACAACGACCCCATCCGCTTCTGGATGCACTTCATCTCCGCCCTCGGGAATTCGGAGCAGGCTGTGGGCAAGGCCGCCTTCGAGATGCTCCAGGCCTTCCCCAGGTTCCCGGTCCGGACGTGCCTCACCGCTCTCATCAACGAGCTCTGCGAGGCCAAAGGGCCCGTCGTCGTCATCCTGGACGACTACCACGTGATCAGGGAGCGCTCCATCCACGGCTCCATGAAGTTCCTCGTCGACCACCTGCCCGCCGCCGTGCACCTGGTCATCTCCACCCGGGGCAGGGCCCCGTTCTCCCTGGGCCACATCCGCATCAAGGACGGGCTCACCGAGATCGGCCCCGAGGAGCTGCGCTTCACCGCGGACGAGACCGCCGTGTTCGCCCGGAAGCTCATGGGCAAGGGTCTCACGAAGGAGGACATCCGCGCCCTGGATTCCTTTTCCGAGGGGTGGGTTGCCGGCCTCCAGATCGCCGCCCTGGCCATGAGGAAGCATGGCGGCGGCGTCCCCCAGACGTGCGGGGGATCGATCCACACCATCGAGTACTTCATGGAGGAGTTCCTCTCATCGCACCCCGAGGAGGTGCAGCGCTTCCTCATGGACACCTCCATCCTGGAGCGCCTGAACGGCTCGCTGTGCGACGCGGTCTCCGGGCAGGAAGGCAGCGCGCGGATGCTCGAATCCCTGTGCGCCAGCAACATGCTCATCTTCCCCCTGGACCACGAGCACCTCTGGTACCGCTACCACAACCTCTTCGCCAACGCCCTGCAGAGCCGTCTGAAGAGGGTCGATCCGGGCCGCGTCCTGCTCCTCCACGGCCGGGCGGCCAGGTGGTTCAAGGAAAACAGGCTGCCCAACGAGGCCATCAACCACGCGATCCTGGCACGGGACTGGGAGTACGCCGCCTTCCTCGTGGCCAGGTATGCGGTCATCACCTTCCTGCGGGGAGAGTCGTCCACCGTGCTCAAGTGGATGCAGGCCCTGCCCCCGAACATGATCAGCGGCCACCCCGGCCTCTGTGTCGTCTACGCCTGGGCCCTGTTCTTCCGCAACCTCGAGAGCAGGGCCAGCATCCCCATCGACGTCATCGAACGCTACCTCGACAGGGCCGTGCAGCACTATGCCCGGCCTCTAGGCGAGGAAGAGGCGGGGGACGGCCTGGAACGGGAGGTCGTCCTGGGCCATGCCGACGCCCTGCGGGTGTTCCTGGCCTACGAGCGGGGCGAGGCGCCGGAGGCCTTCATCGACCTGTGCAGGCGCAGCCTGGAGAGCTTCCGGGCGGATGCCCCCAAGGAGCAGGCCGGGATCTACATCCTCATGGGCATGGCCTACCAGAACCTCGACGAGCTTGAAGAAGCCTCGAAGGCGCTCGACATGGCCGCCTCCATCGGCTATGCCCGGGACGTGTACTACGTGGTGGCGGCCGCCGACTGTCTGAGGGCCCTGCTGGCGAAGATGACCGGAAGGCTGAGGGAGGCCGAGTCCATCTGCCGCAACTCCATGGCCATGATCCAGGAGTCCTACATCAGCCACAAGAAGCTCCCCCCCGAGATGCTCGGCTTCATCCAGATCCTCCTGGTGTACGTGCTCCTTGAGAAGAACGACGTGGCGGGTGCGGACCGCATGCTCAAGGAATGCAGCGCCGCGGTGCAGTTCATCAGGAACGTACACGCGACCATCCAGTACAACGCCTTCCTGGCCCGCGTCAGGCTCATCCAGGGGGCCGACCTCCCGGAGGTCTTCCAGCCCATCGCCACCATCGAAAACCTCGAGCACGCCTGCCCCGGGGCGCGGTCCTTCGCAGCCGCGCTGCGCATCCAGTGCCTCATCTCCCGGGGCTGGAACAACCCGCATCATCTGGCAGCGGCCCGGCGCCTGGCCGATGGCGCGAACCTCACCCTGAACAGCCCGCCCAGGGACTACGCCTATCCCTTTTCAAAACTGTGGCACCAGATGGAGAAGCTCACCGCGGCACGCCTGATCATAGCGAAGGAGTACGTGACGCCCGGACACCAGTCCCGGAGCCGGCTGGCCGAGGTGATCCGCTTCCTCGAATCGTTCCTGGGAGAGGTACGAAAAAAGGGCCTGGGCGAGATGGAGCTGAGCGCGCTGATCCTGCTGGCCCTGGCCCACCACGCGGCCGGCAGCGGCGACAGGGCTTGCCGGACACTGTCGAAGGCCTTCGCCATGGCCGAGCCCGAAGGGTACACCCGGGCCTTCATCGACGAGGGCAAGCCCATGGCGGAGCTGCTCCGCACGGCCATGGCCTCGGGCCTTCAGAGCCCTCTTGCCGGGCCTGTCCTACCCTCTATAGAGGGAGAGCTCAAGAGGAAGCACCTCTCCACCCTTCCGGGGGGCATGCCCGTCCCGCCCGTCGAGGCCTTGAGCCGCCAGGAGGTCGCCATCCTCAGGCTCATCGCCCAGGGGCTCTCGAACCAGGAGATCGCGGACAAGCTCTGCGTGGCGCTCACCACGGTCAAGACGCACAACTACAACATCTTCAGCAAGCTCGGCGTCAACAGGCGCTATCAGGCCGTGAGAAAGGCCCAGGAGACGGGCCTCATCTAACCGCTTCCCCTGTGCCCGTCCGGCATCCCGTTCCCCGGAAGGCCCTCGGCCCCCTGGCGTAATCCGGTTCTGCGCTTTCTGTCCCGGGCCGGTAAATTCATTCTTTTTTCATACCTTAGTATGAGGAAACAACCCTCGTTCCCTCCTAAGATGTGACACCTGGGAACGACGATGCCCGGCCTGAAGGGGCTGCCCGGGGCAGGGATGGAAACATGGGGGGCGGCGCGGAATGCACAGGGCTCACCCCACGTTCATACATATGCTTCAACCATTAAGATGAAGGAGGATTTTCTCTATGAAAGAGTGTGTCATTGTCGACGGAGTGAGGACTGCGAACACCAGGGCCCATGCAGAGAAGGGATGGTTCAGGAATGTGAGGCCGGAAACGCTCCTGGTCGCCTGCTACAAGGCGCTGTTCGAGCGCAACCCCCAGGTCGATCCCGAGGAAGTGGAGGCGGTGCTGTGCGGGTGCGCGAACATCACGGGCATGCAGAACGACATCGGCAGGCTCGCGTGGCTTGCGGGCGGTTTCCCCGAGTCGGTGGCGAGCAACACCATCACCCAGCAGTGCCCTTCCGGCATGTCCGCGTTCGAGCACGCGGCCAGGGCCATCATGTGCGGCGAGGGGGACATCTTCGTGGCCTCCGGCGTCGAAGACATGCAGAAGGTCCCCATGGCCATGAACATGGACTTCCCCCCTGCCCTGTTCCAGAAGTACAACCCCGCCGAGATCCCCATGGGAGCCACTGCCGAGAAGGTCGCCAAGGCCTACAAGATCAGCAGGGTCGACCAGGAGACCATGGCCTTCTGGAGCAACAAGAAGGCCTTCGAAGCCACCAAGGCAGGCAAGTTCGCCGGTGAGATCGTTCCGGTCCAGGGTGAGAAGGAAGACGGGACCCCCTTCATGGTCACCGAAGACCAGTGGATCAGGGGCGACATCTCCATGGAGAAGATGGCCACCATGAACCCCGCCTTCGACATGGCGGGCACCGTGACCGCGGCCACCTCCTCCCCGCTCACGGCAGGGGCCGCGGCCCTGCTCCTCATGGAGCGGAGCAAAGCGGACAAGCTCGGTTTGAGCTACCACCTCAAGTATGTCCACGGCGCCTTCGGCGGGTATGACCCCACACTCATGGGCATGACGCCGGTCCCGGCGAGCAGGAAGCTGCTCGCCCGCACGGGCCTGGGCGTCAAGGACATCGACGTGTGGGAGATCAACGAGGCCTTTGCCAGCCAGTCGCTGGCCTGCCTCCGGGAGCTCGGCATCGCCCAGAACGCGCCCTTCGAGAACGTGAACGTGTGGGGAGGCGCCCTGGCGCTGGGCCATCCCCTGGGCCAGTCCGGCGCCCGGCTCATCGTCACCCTGAACAGCATCATGAAGACCGACTACAAGGACGCCACCTACGGCGTGGCCACGCTGTGCGGCGCGTTCGGCAACGGCAACGCAGCCCTGTTCAAGAACGTGAACAAGTAGCGACCTGTGCGGCGCGCCACGGACAAGGGGCCGTGGCACGCCGTTTACGAACTCATGAAATGAGAGTGGAAAGGAGACTCAGCAATGGCCTATGAAACGCTTCAGTTGGAGAAACAGGGCTATGTGGCGGTGCTTACTCTGAACCGCCCGGCGAACAACGCGGTGAGCTACGCTATGCTCCAGGAGATCGATCAGGCCCTGGACGAGGTGGCGGCGGACAAGGAGGCGCGTGTGCTCGTGATCACGGGCACGGGCGAGAAGAGCTTCTGTGCGGGCATGGATGTGGCCGACGCCGTCAGCCACCCGGATGTGGGCGCCGTGGGCAGGGCCATCTGGACCAAGCTGGACCGCCTCGAAAAGCCCACCATAGCGGCCATCAACGGCCATGCCCTGGGGGGCGGCCTCGAGCTCGCCCTGGCGTGCCACTTCCGCTACATGGCGGACAGCGCGAACGCCAGGCTGGGGTGCCCGGAGCTCAACCTGGGCATCATCCCGGGCTGGGGCGGGACCCAGCGCCTGACCCGGCTGCTGGGGAGAAACAAGGCGCTGGACCTCATACTCAACAGCTCGCGGCTGAGCCCGCAGGAGGCCCTGGCCGTCGGGCTCGTGGATGCGCTCTACCCGCCTGAGGAGCTCATGTCCAAGGTCATGGAGAAGGCCACGGCCTTGTCCGAAAAAGCCCCCTTGGCGGTGCGGTCGGCCATACGGGCGGCCAACACCTTCCTGAACGAGGGCATCGACGAAGGCCTCAGGGTTGAGGGTGAAGGCGCCGACGTCTGCGCCTGCTCCAAGGACGCAGTCGAGGGGTTCACGGCCTTCATGCAGAAGCGGAAGCCCGCGTTTACGGGCGAGTGATCCCATCCCCTCCGGCACGGCCGCAGCATTGAAAACCTCCTCCTTGCGACAGCTCACAGTCCCCTCCCCCGGTGCGGGGGAGGTTCTGAGGGGGGCTGAAGAGAACGGCCGGGGGAGAGACGATGCGTTGATGTTGTCATGAAATACGTTGGGACAGGGCGCCCTGGTCGGAAACAGGGCGCCCCCGGTGTCTGGAGGAGATGTGGCTGAGGTCGGCAGGATAGCGGTGATCGGGGCCGGGGCTTTTGCATACGAGATCGCGTACGCCGGGGTCATGGCCGGGTACTCGGTGACCCTGCACGACATGGGCGAAGGCCCGGCGGATGCAGGCACGGGAGCGGTGAGGGAAAGGCTCCGGCGGTGCGAGGAGAACGGGCTGATCACCCGCGAGGAGAGCAGGGTGATGATGTCCCGCCTCACTCCCGCACGCGACCTCAGGTCTGCCGCTTCCGGCGCCGATCTCGTGATCGAGGCCATCCTCGAGGGCCTGGGCCTGAAGAAGAAGCTGTTCGCATTTCTCGACCGGTGCTGCCCTTCGCACTCCATCCTCGCCGGCAGCGCCTCGTCCGTGAAGATCCCGGCCCTGGCGGAAGCCTCCCTTCGCCCCGGGAAGGTCGTGGGCATGCACTTCCTCGACCCTCCCGAGACGCGGCTCGTGGAGGTGGTGCTCGGGGACAGGTCGTCGGACGAGGCCGTGGCCGCCGCCTGCGCCGTGGCCACGGGCATGGGCAAGGTCCCGGTGGTGGTGCCCAGGGACTCCACCGGGTTGATCTTCAACCGGGTGAACGAGGCCACGAAGCTCATGGAGGAGCGGGTGGTGGAGGACCCGGAGATCATCGACGCCGCCGTGGCCGACGGCAGGAGCGGGGTGGCCCTGTTTCCCCTGGCGAAGGGCATCGGTTGCCCCACCCTGGCGGAGCGGTGCAACGGGCTCAGCCGCACGTCCGGCATCGAGGCGTTCAGGCCCACTGAAACCATGAAGGGGCTCCACGTCGACACCAGGGTCTGAGCCTGTCCTTTGGAACACATGGCCTCGACGTTCCGGGAGTTCATCGCCTGGATGACGGGGCCCTCCTGCTTCTCTCCCGGCAGGAAGGCGCATGCCCCGGTTTGATTTCCCCCCTTGCCTCAATCATGCTTAGCAGATATAACATTTTGTTATGATACCGACCGAAGGCCCGGCGCTCCGGGCTGCCCGCCTTCGGCCGCTGGCAGCGCCTGCACGGGCGCCGCACTGGGAGATGGATATGCAGGGCTTTCTTGATACCGTACGCGATCTGAAGGAGCAGGGGCGCCGCGTCGCCGGGTGCTTTCCCCTCTACCCCCCCCTGGAGCTGCTCCACTCCTTCGGGCTGACGCCCGTGATGCTCTGGGGCCTGAACGACGACCTTCAGGGGTTTTCCCGGAGCGACCGCCACCTCCAGCCCTATGCCTGCCAGGTGGCCCGGGCCCTCGTGGAGTTCGTGCTCGAGCACGGCCCGGGGCTCTTCGACGCCCTGCTCATGTACAATGCCTGCGACACCCTGCGCAACCTCCCGGAGATCATCGCCTCCGGGCTCGACGGGAGCAGCAGCCGGCTGCCCGTGCTCAGGCTCCACGTGCCCGCCCTCCCGCTCGATCAGGCCGGCGCAGCCGGGTACCTGAGGGGCCGCGTCCGCTCCCTGGCGGCCGAACTCGAGGACCTCACGGGCAGACCCTTCTCGGGCGAGTCCTTTGCCCGCAGCATCGACCTCTACCGCAGGCAGCGCGCCCTTTGCATGGAAGTCGAGGGGCTCCTTTCGGCCGGCTCCCTTCCCCTCGCCCCGGGCATGGGGCTCCTCATGGGGTCGAACCGCATCCCGGTGGAGGACCACATCCCCCTGCTGGAGGCCTTCGTGAACGAGGGAAGGCAGGCGCCCGCTCACGGGGCAGGCAGGCCCGGCGTGCTCATCAGCGGCATCCTGCCGCCGCCCGAGCCGCTTCTGGACGCCATCGACAAGGCAGGGCTCAGGGTCGCGGCAAACGACATCGCCGCATTGAAGCGCTTCTACAGCTTCACGCCTGAGACGACCCCTGACCCGGAGCGCTACTACGAGGACTTCTACAGGGGCCATCACCCCTGCACCACGATCCTGCCGTCCGCGGACGGGCGGCTTCAGTTTCTGCGGGAGGTCGTGCAGGAAACCGGGGTCGGCGGCGTGATCTTCTTTGGCGAGAAGTTCTGCGAGTACGAGTACTTCGAGTTCCCCTATCTCGAAGGCATGCTGAAAGAGCTGGGCGTGCGGAGCCTGCTCCTGGAGATGAGCGCCGAGGGCCTGCAGAACCTCGACGGGTACCGGACCAGGATCGAGGCCTTCGCCGAGACCCTTGCGTAGAGGAAGCCCTATGAGCACGGAAGACCCCAAGGAGAAGTTCAGGAAAAACGAGTCGGGCAAGCGCCTGACCTCCATCATCATGAACGATTACCTCACCCTCCACCAGAGGGCGTCTCAGGGGGCGTTCGTGGTGTGGATCGCCATCATTGTGCCCGCGGAGATCTTCGCAGGCTTCGAGAACGTGGTGTACGGGGTCCCGGAAAGCCACGCGGCCCTGTGCGCGGGCAAGGGCGCGGGCCCTCTCCTGTGCGGCAAGGCCGAAGGCCACGGGTATTCCACCGACCTGTGCTCCTATGCCCGCATCGACATCGGCACCGCCTTCGACGGCGGCAAGGACTCGCCCACCTTCGGCCTGCCCAAGCCGGACCTGCTCATCAGCAACAACAACAACTGCTCGCTCCTGGTGAAGTGGTTCGACGTCTACCACCGGGTCTGGGGCGTGCCCCACCTGGTCCTCGACATCCCCTTCTGCTACGAGGACCAGACTTCGAATGACTTCCGCTACATCATGGACCAGTTCGGCCACCTCATCAGAACGGTCGAAAGCCTGAGCGGCCAGAGGTTCGACATCGAGAAGGCCAGGGAGGCGGTTCAGAACTCCAGCGAGGCGCTCGCGGAATGGAAGCGCTTCACGGACTTCGCCCGGCATCGGCCCTCGGGCATCACGGCCTTCGACTCGTTCGTCCAGATGGCCCCCATCCTCACCTCCCGGGGTACGCGGCAGCTCGCGGAGCACTACCGCCTCCTGGCCGAGGAGACCGGGGAGCAGGTGCGCGCGGGCGTGTTCCCGGTGCCGGACGAGCGGTACCGCCTCCTCTGGGACAACATCGCGCCCTGGCACCAGTTGAGAAAGATGTCCAGCAGGCTCGCGGGGCTCGGCGCGAACATCACCTGCGCGAGCTACACCTACTGCATCGGCGCCCTCGAAGGTCGGTACGACCCGTACGAGTTCGACGGCACGGACCCGCTGGCCTGGCTCGCCCGGCTCCAGAATTTCTCCGTGTGCCCGCACGGGCTCAACCTGAGGGGGAAGGCCATGCGGGAGGTTATCGAGCGCAACGCCATCGACGGCGTGGTCTTCGCCAGCAACCGGAGCTGCAAGGTCTACTCGCTCATGCAGATGGACCAGATGAGGCGCATACGGGAAGACCTCGGCATCCCCTGCGTCATGATCGACGTGGACCACGCGGACGTGCGCAAGTACAGCGAGGAGACCGCCTTCACGAGGCTCGAAGCCCTGCTGGAGATGATCGACGCCCGCAGGGCGCAAGCGTAAGCCAAAGGCCTTGCGGCACACCTCCCTCCTTGCGGACGGGACCAAAGCGCGCGCGGCCCGGGTCTTCACCCATGCCGTAACCCCGTGTATTCCCAAATTGCATAACCAGGCCGCTTGCATGAATATTTCGCATTTGACATATGCACACCCATGATCTACGCCTATCGGAGCAGCATGGGACAAGGATCCTCGATCCCCTCCGGATGCTGAGAAAAGAGAACCACGTGGACAAGATCATCTACCTCGACAACGCGGCGACGTCGTGGCCCAAGCCTGCGGCCATGCTGGAAGCCATGAGCGCCTTCAGCTCCTCCGTCGGCGCCAACCCCGGCAGGTCCGGGCACACCCTCTCCATCGAAGCGGCCCGGATCGTCCTCGACGCCCGGGAGGCCCTCGCGCAGCTCCTCGGCATACGCGACATGCTCAGGGTCGCTTTCACGAAGAACGCCACCGAGGCGCTCAACATCGCCATCCTCGGCCTCCTCGGAGACGGCGGCCACGCGATCACCTCGGCCATGGAGCACAACTCGGTGATGCGGCCCCTGCGCTTCCTCGAGTCAAAGGGCGTTCAGACCTCCGTCGTCCCCTGCGCCTCCACCGGCGAGCTCGACCCGCAGGACATCCTGCCCCTGATCCGGAAAGACACGAAGGCCGTGATCATCACCCACGCATCGAACGTCACGGGCACCATCATGCCCATCGCCCGGATCGGGGCCCTGTGCCGGGAGCGGGGGATCGTCCTGTGCGTGGACGCCTCGCAGACCGCGGGCGCCGTGCCCATCGACGTGGAGGCCATGAACTTAGACGTCCTGGCCTTCACCGGCCACAAGGCCCTCCTGGGACCCCAGGGCACAGGCGGCCTCTACCTGCGGAAAGGACTCGAGAGCAGGATACCCCCCCTCATGCACGGGGGCACGGGGAGCAGGTCCGAGTTCGAGACCCAGCCCGACTTCATGCCGGACAGGTACGAGTCCGGAACGCCCAACACCATCGGGCTGGCAGGCCTGGGCGCCGGCGTCCGGTACCTCCTCGAGCGGGGGGTCGATGCGGTGAGGGGGCACGAGATGGGACTCACGGCCCGGCTCATCGCAGGGCTCTCGTCCATCCCGGGGGTCACGGTGCACGGCGTGCGGGACGCCGCGCGCCAGACCGCGGTGGTCTCGTTCACCATGGCAGGGACGAGGCCCTCGGACATCGTGCTCTTCCTGGACGCGGACCACGGGATCATGGCGCGGCCGGGCCTGCACTGCGCGCCATCGGCCCACCGGACCATCGGCACCTTCCCGGATGGCACGGTCCGGTTCAGCCCGGGGAGCTTCACCACCGCAAGTGAGATCGACGCAGCGATACAGGCCGTTGCAGGCATGGCCGAGCGCATGGACAAGGAGAACATGGCATGAAGAAGGAGATCGACGCGCGCGGGCTGAACTGCCCGGAGCCGGTTCTGCTCACCCGGAAGGCCCTCGAGGACCACGACGAGGTCGTGGTCACGGTGAACGACAGGACCGCTGAGGAGAATATCAAGCGCATGGCCCAGGGCATGGGCTGCATGGTGACGGTGGAGCGCAGGGGGGCGGACGTGTCGCTCCACATCGGCAGCCCCGCCCGGTCCACGGACGAAGAGACCTGCACCTGCACTGAAGCCCCGGCCGGAGCAGGGCCCGTGGTGGTGGTCTTCGCCTCGGACGTCATGGGCAGGGGGAACGACGAGCTGGGCGCGGTGCTCATGAGGGCGTTCATCCACACCCTCGCCGAGGGGGCGAGCAGGCCGGACACCATGATCTTCATGAACACGGGCGTGAAGCTCGCGGTTGAGGGCTCCGAGGTGCTGCCCGACCTGAAGGCCCTGGCCGGGAAGGGGGCGAAGATCCTCGCCTGCGGCACCTGCCTCGGTTTCTTCGAGCTCAAGGACAGGCTCGGCGTCGGGGTGGTGTCGAACATGTACGACATCGCGGAGGCCATGCTCGGGGCAGGGAAGCTGGTCCAGGTATGACGGCGGCCGGTCACTGCGTGCTCCTCTTCCACTCCGTGAGCCAGGCCCTCCTGGCCGAGAAGGTGCTCAAACAGGAGGGCATCCCCCACAAGGTCATTCCGGTCCCCCGCCAGATCAGCTCTGACTGCGGGGTCTGCATCCGCTTCGAGGCCGCCTCCCGGGAACGGATCACGTCCGCGCTTACGGGCAGGGTCGAGGTCCGGGAGATCTGCCCGCTGTAGCCTTCGGCGGACATCATCACTCCCTTCCGCATCCCGTCATCCCCTCCCCTTTCACGTCGTTCCCGCGGAAGCGGGCATCCTGGGAGCTACCCGGAAACCTTCAACATATCATCGTGAGTACGGAAGGATGCCTTTCACTCCGGCGGAAACAAATTCCTCCCTCTAGTGTTTGACCGTGGGGGCGGTATGGGTTATACCCGGGTATGGAGGCTCTTGTTGACAGGCGTACAGGAAGTACTGCTCATCGTGCTGCTGTTTTCGATCATCTTCATCCTTCCCAGCCGTCTGGGAAAGGGGGGAAGCGGGAAGAAGCCGGGGAAGCTCATGGCGGCCCTCTCCGGCAAGGTGCGCCTGGGCATCTTCGTATCCGCGGTCTGGCTGCTCGTGTGGGCGGTCTATTTCCGGCCCTGGGCCGGCGGGGTCCTCGTTTTTGCCCTGGTGGGGCCGAGCCCTGTCCTCCTGGGGTGGGGAATCTTCTGGGTCGTCGAGGGATTCAGGAAGGACCAGGATGCCTGAGCCTGTCCTGCCCGCGGCCATATCCCTTTGAACAGCGGCATCAGCGGCGCGGGCAACAGCCCTTGGGCATGCGCCTGTTACTCCTCGATCTCATCAACAGGGAGAACCTGCTTCCCATGACGAACGGCAAGAATGAACATGGTCTTTTTCTCCAGCCGGTAGACGATGCTATAGTTGCCGCAGATTAATTCTCTTATTGCCTTGTTGTCGATTTCCGGAACGATGCGGCCGCTCTCGGGAAAGGCTCCCGGCTCCTTGACCTTCCTGAAAACCGTATTGACCCACTTCTCGGCGGCCCCGATCAGCCGGATTGAACGGCTGGCCTGTTCAGACGAATCTCGTGGCAAGCCCGGCTTTCCCGGCAGCAGCGATCTGCTGTTTATCGGAAGAGACAAACAGTGCCGCCCCCCATTCAAGAGCGCACGCAACGTGAAGGGCATCCACTTCCGACTTGTACGAGATGGCCGCATGGTTGAAGACGTGCGGGGTTGAAACCGTGGCCATGGAGGCGACAGGGGTATACTGGATACCGGTCTTTCAGATTCTCGAGAGCAGCGGGTTCAAGGTCAAGCTGGGTAGTGTCCAGAATTTAGTGTAAATGGCCGAGACCTCAGTAAGGAGGAGAGTG
>DAOPXM010000013.1:0-81412 GCA_035352355.1 Deltaproteobacteria bacterium
TGATTGAGAAGAACTGGAAAGAAATCATAAAACCCGGCAAGTTGGAGATAGTGGAAGGTACGTTCACGAGTACGTATGCACGCTTCAATGCTCAGCCGCTGGAGCGGGGGTTCGGCGTCACTATAGGCAACTCGCTGAGGAGAATTCTCTTATCATCCCTCTATGGATCAGCCATCATCGGGGTCAAGTTTGACGAGTCCCTGGGCGTACTTCACGAATTTTCAAGCATCCCTGGAATCTATGAGGATGTTACGGACATTATCCTCAACCTCAAGAAGGTAGTGCTCAAGATGCATACGGACAAGCCTCAGATCGTCACCCTGGAGAAGCAGGGGCCGTGCGAGGTCGTGGCAGGGGACATCCACACGGGCGGCAACATCGACGTGATCAACCCTGAGCAGCATATCGCCACCATCGAGAACGGCATGACGCTCAAGATGGAGATGCGGGTGGACTGGGGCAGGGGATATGTCCCGGCCGAGATCAACAAGGAGAAAATCGACACCCACGGGTGGATCGCCATCGACGCCATCTTCTCCCCGGTGCGCAGGGTTTCCTTCAACGTGACCCCCACCATCGTCGGGAGAAGGACCGACTACGACAGGCTCTCCCTGGAGGTCTGGACCAACGGCGTGGTGGCGCCCGACGATGCGCTCGCCTATGCCGCGAAGATCAACAAGGAATACATGGACACCTTCATCAACTTCCACGAGGAAGAGCTCGAGCGTCAGGGCATGGATGAGGAAAAGGAGCGGGAGCTCAACAACAACCTGTTCAGGACGGTCGAGGAGCTCGAGCTCTCGGTCAGGTCGGCGAACTGCCTGAAGAACGCCAACATGACCTACATCTACGAGCTCGTGCAAAAGAGCGAGGCCGAGCTCCTGAAGACCAAGAACTTCGGCCGCAAGTCCCTTGAAGAGATCAAGGAGAAGCTCGCGAAGATGGGGCTCCACATCGGCATGAAGATACCGAATCTGCCTTCTCCCGAGGAGATCGAAGAGAGAAGAAAGAGGATGGAAGAAGAGGAAAGCAAGTAGAAACGGGGTGGAATGATGTATCATCGCATTGCTGGAAGAAAACTCGGGCGGAAAGCGGATCACAAAGAGGCGTTGATGAAGAACCTGGTCACGTCGCTCATCGTCCATGAGCGCATCGAGACCACGGTCGCCAAGGCAAAAGAGCTCAAGATGCTCGCGGACAAGATGATCACCCTGGGAAAGAAGGGCGACGTCGCGGCAGTCAGGCTCGCCTCCAGGAACATTCAGACCAAGGAAGCGCTCGGCAAGCTCTTCAAGGACCTGGCTCCCAGGTTCACGGCCCGCAACGGCGGGTACACCCGGGTGCTGAAGTACCGGACCCGCAAGGGCGACGGGGCCCCCACGGCCATCATCGAGTGGGTTGAGTCGGCCGAGGTGAAGGCCGTTGCCACGGAGAAGAAGGCTTCGGAAAAGAAGGCGGCCCCGAAGAAGGCCGCAGAGAAGAAGGCACCTGCCGAGAAGAAGCCTGCGGCAAAGAAGGCGGCTCCCAGGAAGAAGGCCGCTGAAGAGAAGGCATAGCAAGGGAGAGCGTGCAGCTGGCTGTCAGCCTCACTCAGGCAGGCTTTTCCTACGGGACGAAAACCGTACTGCGGGGTATCGACATGACGATACCCCGCGGTTCTTATTTTGGGGTGGTGGGCCCCAACGGGAGCGGGAAGACCACGCTCGCCTACCTCATCTCGGGCATCCTGCCCCCTACCACCGGGACGATCGACACCCACGGCAACCGTGTGGGGCTCGTGCTGGCCAATCCGGAAAACCAGGTGGTGAGCCTCGTCGTGGAGGAGGACATCGCCTTCGGTCCGGAGAACCTCAGGCTCTCAAGCTCCGAGATCAGCGACCGCATCGGCTGCGCGCTCAGGGCCGTCCACGGCGAGTACATGAGGCAGTCCCTGACCACGGCCCTGTCGGGGGGGGAGCTCGCGAAGGTGGTCTTTGCCGGCCAGCTCGCCCTCGACGCGGACGTCCTGGTCCTGGACGAGGGCACGGTCATGCTCGACCCGGTGAACCGTGCAACCCTGCTCGCCACCGTCCGGGAGCTGAACAGGGACCTCGGGAAGACCATCCTCCACATCTCCCACAGGCTCGACGACCTCGACGGGGCAGACGAGATCGTGGCCATCGAGCAGGGGACGATCGTGGTCCGGTCGGGCGGCGTCTTCGACCTGGCAAGAGGGCTTTCCGAGCACCCCATTCCGGGCATCGAGCCCGGGGCCAGAATCCTCTACGAGGCCTTTCTCCGGGAACAGGGGATCAGTCCGTCCTGCCTGAGAGAGGCCACCCTGAAGCTCGCAGGGAAGATCAGCTCCGGGGATGCCTGATCGATCCGATCATATCTGAAGCACGTAGTACCTCAGCCAGACATAGACCGTAGAGACGATCACCGTCTCGATCATGAACGGCATGCCGTAGAGCATGAACTTCAGGAAGGAGATGGGCCTGCCCATCTTCTCCGACAAGCCCACAACGATGACGTTGGCCGAGGCGCCGATGGCGGTGCCGTTCCCGCCCAGGCAGGCGCCCAGGGCCAGCGACCACCACAGGGGCATGAGGTCGGGGTGGTGCAGGAGGGCCGTGCCCTGGAGGTTCGGCCAGAGCTGTCTGGCCATGTCGATGATGAGCGGGTTCATGGTGGCCACGTAGGGGATGTTGTCGATGAAGGCCGAGGCAAAGGCCGAGAACCACATGAGCAGCATGCTCGTGGCGAAGAGGTCGCCCTGGGTGAGCTCCAGCATCTTGGAAGACATCCAGGTGATGAGCCCCACCTTTACCACGCCGCCGATGACGATGAAGAGCCCGATGAAGAAGAAGAGCGTGGTCCACTCCACCTCGGAGAGGATGTGGTGGGGCTCCTTGACCCGGGAAACCACCAGGAGCGTGGCCGCTCCGGCCAGGGCGATGGTGGCCGGCTCCATGTGGAGCACGCCGTGGAGCACGAAGCCGGTCATGGTGAGGCCCAGCACGAAGAGCGACTTCTTGATGAGCACGGGGTCCTTGATGGCTTTTCTCTCGTCCATGGCCATGATGCGCTGCCTGAGCTCCTCCTTCACGGTCAGCCTCCTGCCGAACACGAGCTTGAGAGTGAGGAGGTAGACCACCATCATGACCACGACGACCGGGGCGAGGTTGTAGATGAAGGCCATGAAGTCCAGGCCTGCTTTCGAGGCGATCATGATGTTGGGCGGGTCGCCGATGAGGGTGGCGGTGCCGCCGATGTTGGAGGCCAGGGCCTCGGTGATGAGGTAGGGCACCACGTCCAGCTCGAGGGCCTGGCAGACGAGCAGGGTCACGGGCGCGATCAGGAGCACGGTGGTCACGTTGTCCAGGAGCGCGGACAGCACCGCGGTGACCACGGAAAACACCACCATGATCCTGAAGGGCTCGCCCTTGGCGAACTTGGCGCTCCGGATGGCGATGTATTCGAAGAGCCCTGATGGTTTCATGATGTTGATGATGACCATCATGGAAAAGAGCAGGAAGATCACGTTCCAGTCCACGCCGAGCTCGATGTTGGAGAATGCCTCCTCCTGGGTCACGATGCCCAGCAGGATCATGAGGGACGCCCCGGCAAGCGCGATGATGGTCTTGTGGATCTTTTCGGAAACGATCAGGACGTATGCCAGTATGAAGATGCTCGTTGCGATCCAGAATGGAGCCTCAGGGCTCATGATGTTTCCTCCCCGCACATGAGATAGGTGTGTGGATACCGGATCCCGTCAATGCAGAAAGCCGCCACCCGTGTATCCGGATGGCGGCCCGACCATCTCAATCCTCCGGCGCGAAGCCGAACCCTTTTAATTCTGGCAATTCTTGCCATAGAGAGGCTGCTTAAGTCAAGGGAATTGGGAGCCGCAGAGTTGCGGAGAGCTGACAGGCGGGTGAGGGCCGACCCTCATGTCCGGTCCTGGTTGCTTTGAGCCGGATCTCTCTTTCTTCGAGAAGACGAGCGTGTTCAGCCTTGCCTCGGCTCGTGGGCCTTCTTCCCGTAGACCCGTTCATAGGCCTTGCAGAACGGGCACAGCGATCCCTTGATGCCCTTGACGAACGAGTAGGCGATCCCGTGCTGCGTGGAGCGGGCACGGCGGCACACGGGGCAGTTCACGCACACCTGGGCCATCCGGATATCGGCCTTGCTCGGGGATCTTCCATTCATGATCGTCCTCCTCCATACGTTCATTCATGTGCAGGAGAAGGCGCTTGCCCGTCTCCTGCAAAAGGAATAGCTATATTCATACATAATATTCCTGTTTCCAAGGGCATCAAGGCCGGCAGGGGGATGAGCCCGGCCAGCATCAGACCTTGAGCACCTCCCGGGCGATGACGATCCGCTGCACCTCGGAGGTGCCCTCGTAGATGGTCGTCGCCCGGGCGTCCCGGGCAAGCCGCTCGATCTTGAACTCCTTGGTGTACCCGTAGCCGCCGTGGATCTGGAGCGCGTGGTAGGCGACCTTGTTGGCGATCTCCGAGGAGAAGAGCTTCGCCATGGAGGCCTCCCTCGTGAAGGCCACGCCCTGGTCCTTTCTGTGGGCCGCGGACAAGGTGAGCAGGTGGGCGGCCTCGATGCCGGTGGCCATGTCCGCGATCATCCACTGGATGGCCTGGAAGGAGCTGATGGCCCGGCCGAACTGCCTCCTCTCCTTCGCATAGCGCACGGCCTCGTCCAGGCAGGCCCGCGCGATGCCCAAGGCCTGGGACGCGATCCCGATGCGGCCGCTGTCCAGCGCGGTCATGGCGATCTTGAACCCCTGGCCGAGCTTCCCCAGCAGGTTTTCCTTCGGGACCCGGCAGTCCTCGAAGATGAGCTCCACCGTGTTCGAGGCCCTCAGGCCCATCTTGTCTTCCTTCGAACCCACGGAGAAGCCCGGGGTCCCCTTCTCCACGATGATGGCGGAGAGATCCTTGTTCCCCTTGTCCTGGCCGGTCCTGACGATGAGGTTGACGAGGTCGGCGTAGCCGCCGTGGGTGATGAAGATCTTGGTGCCGTTCACCAGGAAGTGGTCGCCCCTGTCGATCGCCCTGATCTGGAGGCCTCCGGGGTCCGACCCCGCAGAGGGCTCGGTGAGCGCGAAGCAGCCGAGCCACTCGCCGCTGGCGAGCCGGGTGAGATACTTCTCCTTCTGGGCAGGATTGCCGAACTTCAGGAGGGGCTCGGTGGAGAGGTTCGCCACCGACATGGTGACCGCCGTGGAGGCGCACGCGTAGGCGATCTCCTGGAGCGCCAGGCA
Source organism: Deltaproteobacteria bacterium (assembly GCA_035352355.1). Taxonomy (GTDB): domain Bacteria; phylum Desulfobacterota; class Desulfomonilia; order UBA1062; family UBA1062; genus Phosphitivorax. The sequence goes on from DAOPXM010000013.1 coordinate 5,264, forward strand.
GTAGCTCACCGCGCCGGCGGCCGAGCCGCCGTACTCCGTGGGCACCATCATGCCCAGGAGGCCCAGCCCGCCCATTTTCCTCACCGCTTCGACGGGGAAGATCCCGTTTTTCTCCCACTCGGAGGCAAAGGGCTCGAGCTCCTTCCGGGCAAAATCCCTTGCCATGAGACTGACCATCTTCTGTTCAGCGTTCAGGGTGAAAGACATACGCCCTCCTCAAGGTACGTAGATGACGACGAGAAGCTCCGCCTTTTCCCTGGTGGGGTTGCTCAGGGCGTGGTGGAGAGAGGAATCGAAGGTGATGCTCTCGCCTTTCTTCAGCGTGCTCACGTTCTGGCCCACCTGGATCTTGAGGCCTCCGCTCAGGACGTAGACGAATTCCTCACCCTCGTGGTGGTACTCGACGCCCTTGTGCTCGGTCTGGGCGTCGATGGTCACCCGGTACGCACGCAGGTGCTTCTCCTCCCCGGGTCTGGTCAGCGGGGTGTAGGCGTAGGAAGCGACCCGCTTCCTGTGGCTCCTGGTCCGCCGCTTCGTCGCCTCTTTGGCCTGGCTCTCCCCGATCTGATCGATGTCCATCTTGAACGTGCGTCCGAGCTGGAGCACCAGGGCAACGGGCGCGGCGATGCGCCCCTCCTCCACGTCCTGCAGAACGTCCACCGGATAGCCCGTGTCCCGGGACAGGGCCTCGACGGTGAGGCCCTTTTCCTCCCGCAGTGTCCGGATCTTCCTGCCAAAGGTCTCTTCTGTCTTCTTTGCCATCACCCCTCCTCGCTTTCACGCTCCTCGGAGCAGGATACCCTGGGCGATCCCGCTCCCCGGGGATATGGTAACCCCAATGCTGACCTCTCAGTCAACGAAAATTTTCAAAATATCAGAGTCTTGTGAACATCGGCATGAAGAGGTTCGGCATCGGGTCCCCGTGTCGGCGGGTGGATCCGGGTCCCGCGGGAAAGCCGGAAAGGGGCTCCTGCTCAGGGCTGCGGCTCGTCTGGCTCCCCTTCGTCCGGGAAGTACCCCATGATCTTTTTGTAGGTGTCGAGGTACTCGGGCCTGCACTCGATCTCCAGGGCTCTCGAGATGAGCAGGGAGGCCTCGTGGTCCAGGCTGATGTCGTGCAGGAGGTTCGCGAGGTTGTTCATGACATCCGGGTTATTTCCGTCCAGCGCCAGGGCCCTTCGATAGTAGCCTTCGGCCGAGACGAGGTCGGATCTCCCGTAGCTCAGGTTCCCGAGGTTGAAGAGGGGGAGGTCCCACGTGGGCTCCTTTTCCGCAGCGAGGAGGTATTCCTTCCGGGCCAGGTCGTAGAGTCCCTTGCGTTCGTAGGCCACCCCCAGGTCGTTGTGCTCAGTGGCGGTGAGCGGGTCCTTGAGCACCACCACGCGGGGCATGGAGCAGGAGGCGGCGAGGAGCAGGAGGAAGATTACCGCCCACCTCAGTGATGGATGACGAGATATACCGAGCCTTTCTTTTTCCATATCTTCGTGAAGTCCTCACGGCTGAAGCGGCGGGAGGGTTCGTGCCCCGTGTGCGCCACGACGTCGCTGTCGGTGACGCCCGTGACCACGAGGTAGTGGGGTTTCGATACGACCCAGAACCCCATGTCCACGAGCACGATGACGGGCCTGTTTTCCCTGACGAGCCCTTCGATATCGTCCAGCCCCCCCTGAGCGAGCTTCGTCTTGAAGCCCTTGAGCCTGGCGTAGTTCTCCAGGTCCGTGATGAGGGAGCCCTCGAGCCCCTGGCAGTAGACGGACCGGGCGATGGTGTCCTGGTCTTCGCTGACGCCGTAGTACGACATGACGGACTCGAGGGAAGCAGGCCCGCAGAAATTCGAGGCCTGCTTCACGAAGGGCACGCCTTGTATCTCGAAGGCCTCGGCCCTAACCGACAGGAGCGTACAGAGCAGAAGCAGGATCTTCAAGGGCCGACATCCTGATGATGATTTCCTTGTTGAGCAGTTTCAGGATGACGATGAACAGGATGACGATGATCAGCACCGCGATGACGGTGCCGAGGCCGTCACCCCCTGCGAGCACATCGTCGGAGGCCTGGGCGAGCAGGTGGATCTGGGCCGGGGTCATGGACCCGAGCCTGGCCTTGACCTCTTCGGGGGAGAGCCCGTTCGCCCTGAGCTTCTCCTGCACCAGCTTGTTCTCGAGGGCAAGCTGGACCTTCTCCATGTCCTGCTGGACCTGGATGCTCTCCGTGCCTTGGGGAGAGGTCTTCGAAGGGATCAGGGCTGCCCAGGCAGGTGAAGTGGCCAATCCGATCATGTGAATGGTCACCACGAGAGCCAGAACCCGATTGCGCATCAACGATATCATGATCACACCTCCTCACATTTCCTTCCTGATAATATCCTTCAGCCGCCGTGTCAACCACAAGGCTGAGCGCAGGCCTTCAGGGGCCCGGGAGAGCGGGTGATGCCGCCGCCGGAGCCCCCAGGCAGAACAGATCCCTCTGTACAGGATATCCCCGGATGGAAAGAGAGACACGGCCGGGCAAAGACAGCGGCAAGGGGGAACCGGGACGAACGACCTCAAGGGGCAGGAAGCGTGCGCAGGGGTGATGAGCTGCCGGAAGAGGGAACCCTTCCGGCAGGATTCGGGCAGGTAAGGATCCGGATGCCTTCAGGCCGTCGGGCTCAGGCCTGGATCTCCCGTATCCTCTGCCGGACCGCGGCCACCGCCTCCTTCCTGCGGTACTTCTCGATGGGATATGCGCCTGCGATCTCGTTGCGGTAGTCGTTGCCAGTCTTCATGATGAGCTCGTCCACCACGGTCTCGGAGGGGTTGCCTTTGGCGTTGACCATGGCCTGGAAGGAGATGAAGCGATCCTTGCCCGGCGCCTCGTCGAGGGGCATGAACCGGGTTTCTGATGCGGTGTAGTCGAGCTGGCTTTCAATGATGCCGCGGATGTAGTCGATGTTCGACTGGAACTTGAACATCGGGACCGTGCTCATGTCCGCGGGGACAAACTGTGCGGGGTCGCGTTTCTCGTACATTTTCATGAGCTCGGCTGCATGCTTCAGGTGCTCGATCTCCATGGCGAAGTTGTCCTCCCAGAGCTTCCGGGCGTCCGCGTTCGGCTCGTCGTTCATGAGGGAATAGTACAGCCAGCACTCGTTGAGCTCGTGGTTGAGGAGCATCTCGAACCAGGAGATCCTCGGGTCTGCAAGGGACTCGTAGTGAGACACGTGCTGCTCTTCCACCTGGCCGATCTCCAGGTAGAGACCGCGGCCGATCATGTCGGCGGCCCGGTCTCCCACGTTCATGTAGAAGTTCATGGTCTGCTGCTCGGCAGCCGTGATGGTCTGGATGTGGAGCTTGGTGAGGGGGTCCGCGGTGGAGTAATCCACGAAGTTCCTGACCTCGTCGATGGGGTGGCGGTGGTGGAAGGCGGTCGGCCTGCCCAGGGTGATCTCGGTGTACTGCTTCGTGACCGAGGACGGGTCCTTGTCCATGATCATCTTCATGTAGTTCGCATAGCGGTAGAGGTGGTCGAAGTCCTCGAGGAGGGCGAAGTCGAGGGCCTGCCTGACGTAGTCATCCGGCTCGGTCTGGGCGAGGTAGGCGGTGAGATCGACCGCCACCTGCTCGTACCCGAGCGTCACCTCGATGTTCGACTCGTTGCCCGGGATCATCCAGTTGATGGCCTTCTGCTGCTGCTGTTCGACCCTGCGGGAGAGGCCGAGGCTGCGCTTGAGGTCCATGTCGTCGGTGTGCCTGGCAAACTCGTGCTTGAAGAGCGTTGCGTCCACCTCGATGCCGTTCATGAGGATGCCGCGCGTCCTCGTATAGGGATGGACCGATTCCTTGTCGTAGGGCTTCGAGTTCAGGTCTGCCCAGGACTTGAACTGCTTCTCCATGGGGATACCTTTTTCCTGCAAGAGGTTGAGGGCCATGAGTTCCTCCTTGTGATTGATTGCCCGGGGCAAACAGGGAGTTTGCCCTATCACATAATAATACAGCGAGGGGAAGGTCCCTCAAACCGCGGTCAGCCGGAAAGGGGCAGGGAAGAAGAGCTTCCGCCCGGGAGGAGGCTCCGGGCGGGCCAGGGTTGGCAGCCGCCGCTCGGCTTCAGGACCTCTGCAGGATGTGCGGGCTCAGGGGTTCCTCTCCTTAAGGAACGCCTCCCGGAACCGGGCATAGCGCATGAAGTGGGCGATGGCCTTGAAGGAGTCTTCCGCGTGCTCGATGTGGTATAAGCCCTGCTCGTGGTAGTACTTCCGTCCGTAGTCGGTCACCTCCCGGAAGGCCAGGGTGATCACCGGTTTTTCCGAGGTGCGGGCGAAGGGGAAGAAGGTGTCGTTGAACATCTTGTACAGGGGGGTGGAGCCGGCCGCAGGGGAGAACGACACCGGCGCCACCATGTCCAGGTTCTCGTCGTCGAGCAGGGCCGACACAATGGCCTCGAGCCCGCCCAGGAAACCCGAGCCGGTGATGTCCAGCGGATTGTCCGGCTGGGCGAACTCGGGCAGGAGCGGCTTGAGCCGGGCCTTCGTCGCCTCCGAGAGCCTGGGGAGCTCGATCCCGTAGGTGCTGCACAGGTCGGCATAGAGTCCGCAGAGCCCGCCGGAAAAGGTGCAGATCCCCAGACGGTTCCCCTTCGGCAGCCTGCAGCGCGCGAAGATGCTGGCGGTTTCCGCGAGCTCCTCGATGGTGTCCACGCGGATGATCCCGTGCTGCCTGAAGAAGCCGCTCACGATGGCGTCGTTTCCGGCCATTGCCCCGGTGTGGGACCTGGCGGCCTGCACGCCCTTTTCCGAGCGTCCCACCTTGAGGAAGATGAGGGGAATCCCCTTTTCCACGGCCGCATCAGCGATGCGCCTGATCCGGGGGATGTCCCGGAAGCCTTCTATGAAGCCCGTGATGACCCGGGTACTGGGGTCTTCGATGAGATACTCGAGGCAGTCCTCGGCGGTGAGCACGGCCTCGTTGCCCGTGGCCGCGAAGAGCGAGATGCCCAGCGATTTTTTCAGGAGCTTGGTGGCGATGATCTCGGAGCTCGCCCCGCTCTGGCCGATCAGCGCCACCGACCCGGGCATGAGCTCGCCTTCGACCGACCCCCCCGTGAAGGTGCTCACCTTGTCCGGCATGCTCATGAACCCGAGGCAGTTGGGGCCCATGAGCATGATGTCGTGCTCGAGACAGTACTGCCTGAGCTCTTCCTGCTTTTTCGACCCCTCGCTTCCCACCTCCGCATAGCCCGAGGTGATGAGGAGGACATCCCTGATGCCCGCTTCCTTGAGCTCGCCCAGAGTGGGCAGCACCAGGGCGCTCTTCACCATGACCACGGCAAAGTCGATCACGCCCTCAGGCAGGGCGCTGATGGAGGGATATGCACGGACGCCGCACACCTCCGAAGCATGGGGGTTGACCGGGTAGAGGTTCCCCTCGAAGCCTATACCCTGGGCGTACCTGGCGAGATTCGAGAACCACTGGTTCTTCGTGGAAGCACCCACCACCGCGATGTGCCGCGGGGAGAAAAATCTTTTCATCCTTTCATAGACGGCCTGTTCCATACGAGAATACGCTCCCTTCATGTATCGAATTATTCAACATCACCCAAGGCAAGGGCTTGTCAAGGGAAAACAGCCGTCCCGAGACCGGACCCACCGTGCTCAGGGCTTTCCCGGGTCCCTTGGTATGGTTCGGTCACATCTTATTCAAATATATAGGAACCACCGGTGCACCGCTTGAGGGATCATGCAATCCCGTGCTGGCACTATTCAAGGGAGGTGAACGTATGAAGGCTGTGGCAGCCGCAGGGCTCAAGGTTTTTGTCGTGACCGTTGCCGTGGTGTTCATGGGGGTCTCCTCGGGGGGCGCGTCCGGGCAGGACCGGGTGGCCATGGACATGAACGTGAGGCTGTATCCTGCCCCGAAACAGTACAGCGCCTATTCCCTCTACTACGACATCACCCTCGTCTCCCCGGGCCTGGTCAGCGTGGGTGTCGAGGTGACCGGCATGGAGCCTGGCAACGGGGAAGCCGGACAGCTCCTGAGCGTCTCCCTCGTCAGGAACCGCAACGAGATCGTGCTCAGGCAGGTGGACTTCGGGCCGGGCGGCGGCACCTTCTCCTACGGCATAGACGCCTTCGAGCTGGAGAGGGGGAGGGGAGAATACCGCATCGTGGTGTCGAACCGGTCGCTCAAGGGGACCGTGGATGCGCGGCTCGTGGTCCTGTACCCGGGGGCCCGGGAAAAGGGAGAGGAAGAGGGGAAGGTCCTCATGCTCCCGAGCGGGAGCATCTGATTTCCCCCTCCGTCGAGGTTCCGGGGGACAGGTCACCTTTCGCACTAGGCTTCGTTCACGGCTGGAGCGGGCCCCTCGTGAGGGCCGGGCCTATCCTGCAGGCCCTCCGCTGCGTTCCCTGTTCAGGAGGAAATCCCGGTAGATGAGAAAGTAGTCGGTGTCTTCGTAGGCCACCTCCTTCAGCGCGCCGGTGTCGAAGGAGAGGATCCGCGCGCCCGGGCAGCTGAGGATGATGGGCGAATGGGTGGCGATGAGGAACTGGGCATGTCCGTCCGAGCTCTGCTCCTGGAGCAGCCTGATGAACTCGATCTGCCTCCGGGGAGAGAGCGCGGTCTCGGGCTCGTCGAGAAAATAGACGCCCTCGATGGCGTAGCGGGCCTTGAAGAACGACATGAACGACTCGCCGTGCGACTGGGACAGAAGGGACTTGCCGCCGAAGTAATCCAGCAGTCCCGGGTCGGAGCAGGCGAGCTCGTCGATGACCTTCGAGAGGTGCCCGTAGCGCTCGGCGGAAAAGAATGCACCTGGCTTTCTCCCTGCCGTCCAGGTCACGTCGAGGTATTTGAACAGGTCCTCCTCGTACGGGTTGTTCCCGAAGCGCCCCCGCTCCTCCTCCCAGATGTAGACCCCGCAGCGCCGGGCAACGGCCTTCAGGAAGGTCGACTTGCCGGACCCGTTCTCCCCGATGAAGAAGGTAATCCCCGTGCTGAGCTCGACGCAGGGCGTGGTGTGGAAGACTGCCAGGTTGAAGGGATACGCGTCTCTCACCGGGAAGGCATCGGGATGGAGGACCACACGTTCGATGTGCATTGCACGCCCCTGTCTTCTTCAGATGGATACGGAATCTCACTAGCACACAGGCGGTCCTGCCACAATCTCAAACACCACAGCCCCCTTCGGCCGATGCCACGACAGGGGGCTTTTCACCGATGGCTGGTGACCTCGACCTGCCGGCACATCTCGACCACCGGGCAGGTAGAGCACTTGGGGAAGCGCGGCGTACAGACATGCTTGCCGAAGGGAACGAGGAGCCTGTTGATCTCGGACCAGTACTCCAGGGGCAGAACCCCTTCGAGCTCCTGCAGGCTTTTTTCAGGGGTTTTCGCCCGGATGTAGCCCCACCTGTTCGTGATGCGGTGGACGTGCACGTCCACGGTGATGCAGGCCTGTCCGCACGCAGTGCTCAAGACCAGGTTCGTGCACTTGCGTCCCACACCCGGCAGGCTCATGAGCACGTCGTCCCGGCACGGGAGCTCTCCTCCATACCTTTCCAGGGCGATCCGGGCCGTCTGGAGGATGTCGCGGGACTTGGCCTCGTGGAACCGGCAGGAGGAGACGGCCTCATCGATGCGGTCGCGACCGGCGCGGACCAGCGCCTCCGGGGTGCGGCCCAGCCTGAACAGGTTGCGGGCGCATTCGATGGACACCTCGTCGAGGGTGCGGGTGGACAGGATGCAGCCCACGACCTGCTCGAACACCGATGAGTAGCCTTCCTCCGCGAGCTGCGACTGAGCCGCCCGGGGAAAAGGGCGCACAGCCTCCCGTATGCGGTTCATGACCGTGTCGATATCGAAGGGCGCCTTCCCGCCGTTCATGCGCTCATCTCCGGGCAATGGAGCTACGAATTAAAATAGGCTCACATGACATTTTCACAAAGCCCCGGACACACCGCGAAGCAGGCCGCGGACGGGCATGTTGCCACGTGTTTCTCAATGCTTGAAAAAAATATTTCCGGCGGCCAATTATCACTTGCAATTTTTCCGGGAAGTATTATGTAGAACTCAAAAGTGATCTCTCTTGGGGAAGAGAGAAAGGCTTGGAAACACAACTGAAAACGGGAGAGAGTGATACAGTGACAGAGGCAGCAGCAGGCATCATCCGGGCACGTATCAACACAGCCTGCCGGTATTGAATACCGATCGATGATACTCCCTCCCACTCACCTCATCCCTCCCCACCATTGTAAACCTGTACGTCAGACTTGTACTTATACGCGAGAAGGTTCATGCCGATACTTGAGCCAAGGAGGAGACTTGAGATGAAGAACGCCGGTCCCGCAGTGTCTGTTTCACCCGAAGACCCGGACCACCTGGGTACCGAGGCCCCCGAAGAACCCCCATCGATATCGCCGGCCTTGACCCAGGATCTGCTGTTTCCAACAGATCCCATACGGAAGTTCCCCTTATCGAGCCGTATCCCCATCAGCCCCAGATCGAGGAGTTTTCTGCGCACGCACTTCCCCAACGCCTCGGAGGCTGAATGGGCTAGCTGGCACTGGCAGATCCGCAACAGCATCTCGAGCATCGAGGCGATCCAGCGCATCATCGGGCTGGTCCCTGAAGAGTATGAGGCCATCCTGAAGCGTACTACAGCGCTTCCCTTCAGGATCACCCCCTACTATGCGAGCCTCATGAGCAGCACTGACCACACCCAGGCCATCAGGAGAACCGTGGTCCCGGTGACGGACGAGTACCTCGTGAGCCCGGGCGAGGCCCAGGACCCCCTGGCCGAGGAGCACCAGAGTCCGGTGCCCGGCCTGGTCCACCGTTATCCTGACCGTGTCCTGTTCCTGACCACCGGGTTCTGCTCCACGTACTGCCGCTACTGCACCCGGTCGCGCATGGTGGGCAACAACGGCAGGTTCAGGAGCGGCATCACCCAGTGGCAGCAGGCCATGTCCTACATCGAGTCGCATCCCGAGGTGCGGGATGTCCTCCTCTCGGGAGGCGACCCCCTGACGCTGCCCGACAGCCATCTCGACTACATCCTCTCGAGCATCAGGCGCATCCCCCACGTGGAGATCGTGCGCATCGGCACCAAGGTGCCGACGGTGTTGCCCCAGCGGATAACACCCAGGCTCATCAGGACGCTCAAAAAATACCAGCCCGTCTGGATGAGCATCCATTTCACCCACCCGGACGAGCTGACGCCGGAAACGATCGCCGCGTGCACCCTGCTCGCCGACGCAGGCATCCCCCTGGGGAGCCAGACCGTCCTCCTCAAGGGCATCAACGATGACGTGGCCACCCTCAAGGCCCTGTTCCACGGGCTTCTCAAGATACGTGTGCGGCCGTACTACCTCTATCAGTGCGATCCCATCCTGGGTTCCGCCCACTTCAGGACCACGGTGGATAAGGGCCTCGAGATGATCGAAGGCATCCGGGGGCACACCTCAGGCTACGCCGTGCCCCAGTACGTGGTCGACGCGCCCGGCGGCGGGGGCAAGATCCCGCTCCTGCCCGATTATTTCCAGGGCCGCTGCGAGGGCAAGGTCATGCTGAGAAACTACGAGGGCAGGTTCTTCTCCTATCCCGAAGGCCGTGCCGAGAGCCTGTGACATGAAGGTGGGCTTCACCTATGACCTCAGGGACGACTACCTGAAGGAAGGCTACGGCATCGAGGAGACCGCCGAGTTCGACCGGCTGGACACCATCGACGCCCTTGCCGAGGCCATCTCCGCTCTCGACCACGAGGTCGACCGCATCGGAAACGTCAAGAGCCTCGTGGCAAGGCTCGCCGCCGGCCACACCTGGGACCTCGTCTTCAACATCGCGGAGGGCATGTATGGAAGCGGCAGGGAGGCGCTCGTGCCGGCCCTGCTGGACGCCTACCGGATCCCGTATACCTTCTCCGACCCGCTCGTCCTGGCGCTGACCCTGGACAAGGGCATGACCAAGACCATCCTCCGTGATGCGGGCCTCAGGACTGCAGCTTTTACCGTGATCAAGGACATCGCTGAAGTCGATCGGGTCGACCTGCCGTACCCCCTGTTCGCAAAGCCGGTGGCCGAAGGCACGGGCAAGGGCATTTCCGACGCCTCGAAGGTCGACTCGCCCGAAGGACTGCGCGTGGTGTGCTCCCGGCTGCTGGAGGAGTTCCGGCAGCCTGTGATCGTGGAGACGTATCTCCCGGGGCGCGAGTTCACGGCGGGTGTCGTGGGGACCGGGGCGGAAGCCCATGTTGTGGGCGTCATGGAGGTGCTCTTCCGCGGCAAGCACGACGGCGGGACCATCTACTCGTATCACAACAAGGCCCACTATGAAGAGATGATCGTGTACTCCGTCCCGGAGGCGGGGGTGGTCCATGCCTGCTCCGAGCTGGCGCTCGCCTCCTGGAGGGTCCTCGGATGCAGGGACGGGGGCAGGGTGGACATCCGCATGGATGGGGACGGGCTCCCCAACTTCATCGAGGTCAATCCCCTGGCAGGGCTCAACCCGGTTCACTCTGACCTGCCCATCCTCTGCAGGCTGAACGGCATGTCGTTCGATCACCTCGTCAGGGACATCCTCAGGAGCGCCCTGAAGAGGATCGGCTGAGCAAGGTCCATGGGCAATACGGCGGTCATCCTGCACCATGCCCTTTCACCCGATGCCCTGCCGGACGAGACAGACGTCCTGGTCCAGACGAAAGCAGTATCCGAGGCGCTGAAAACCCTCGGGTACGAGACGCACACCGTGTCTCTCGGGCTCGATATCACGGCGCTTGCCACCAGGCTGGGCCGGCTCAGGCCCGTGATCGTCTTCAATCTCGTGGAGTCCCTCGATGGCGACGGCAGACTCATCCACCTGGCCTGCTCGATCCTCGACCACCTGGGGATCCCCTATACCGGGGCCGGCACAGAGGCCATGTTCCTCACCTCGAACAAGGTGCTGGCCAAGGAGTGGATGAGGGGCGCAGGCATCCCCACGCCGGAGTGGATCGCTGCGGGCCGTACCCCCGAAGCCGCGCTCCCCTTTCCGGCTGCCTACATCGTGAAGACCCTCTGGGAGGAGGCCTCCATCGGCATCGACAGGGGCTCGGTCAGAGATGCCGCCAGCCTCCCGGAGCTCACAGCGGCCCTGGACGAGAGGTCCCGCATTCTCGGAAAGCCATGCTTTGCCGAGCGCTTCGTGGACGGCAGGGAGTTCAACCTGTCCATCCTCGGAGGCACTCACGGGCCCCGGGTGCTCCCGCCCGCCGAGATCATCTTCTCCTTCCCGGACGACAGGCCCAGGCTGGTTGACTACAAGGCCAAGTGGGACGAGGCATCGGTCGAGTACCGGTGCACCGGGCGGTCCTTTAGGTTCGAGGCCGAGGACGCCCCCCTCCTCGAAGCGCTCCGCGCGGTTGCGTTGTCGTGCTGGGAGGCCTTCGACCTCAGGGGGTATGCCCGGGTGGACTTCCGGGTGGACGGGCAGGGGAGGCCCTGGGTGCTGGAGATCAACGCCAACCCGTGCATATCGCCGGACAGCGGATTCGTGGCTGCATCCGAGATGGCGGGGCTGACCTACCCCGAGGTCATCGAGTGCATCGTCTCCGACACCCTGGACAGGAGAGCGTCGTGAAGGTCCGTTTCCGCCACCGGGTCAGGCAGTCGGACCGGGACGCCGTGTTGAAGATCACGGATTCCACCGGCTTCTTCAATGCCGAAGAGGTGCTCGTTGCCGTGGAGCTCGTGGACGAGCATCTCCAGAAGGGGGAGCGGAGCGGCTACCTCTTCCTCTTCTGCGAGGACGATGAAGGCGCCGTGCTCGGCTACACCTGCTACGGACAGGTTCCCGGCACGAAGGGGAGCTTCGACCTCTACTGGATCGTCGTGGACAGGGGGCACCAGGGCTCCGGCATCGGGAGGAGGCTGCTCGAGAAGACCGAGCACGACATCGCTCTCAAAGGCGGCGCCCGCATCTATGTGGAGACCTCGTCGCGAGACCTCTACACGCACACCCGGGCCTTCTACGCCAGGTCGGGCTACATCCGGGAAGCCCGGCTCAAGGACTTTTACGCCCCGGGCGACAGCAAGATCATCTACGTGAAGGAGCTCGTCCGGGACCTCGTCTGAGAAGGGCCCGAAGCACTTACACCCTGAGCCTTCTGAACGCCCTTTCCGGCGTATCCATCCCGAGGAAGGACATGGGCATCCCGTTGATCCTCTGGGCAGCCCTGAAGGGGGTGAGACTGTCCTGCACGAGGTGATGCCTGGCGTTGGAGATGAGGTCGTTCATGGAGCCGATCACCCTCCTGTCCGCGGACTTTGAGAAGAAGACCCGGTTCGTGTAGGGCTCGATCACCCTGGGGAAAAAGAAGGTGAACGGGTCCTCGGACAGGTACTCCTTCATGAGCGTCAGCGCCCTGAGCACGAAGAGGTTGTCGTCGGTCACCCCCCGGCCGTGGAAGATGACGGACAGCAGGGAGAACGTGTTGGTGAGGATGATGTACTGCGAGCGCTCGGCGGTGAAGAGGTGGCCTGTCCAGTCGAGGTAGGGGTTGGGCGATGGGTCGGCGTGGACGACGGGCTGGACCTTTATCTTTTTTGCCAGTTTCTGCGATAACCGGAAGATCATTTCACCACCCTCGGGCAGACCTGCCCCTACCCCATGGAATAATTATAGCAAAGAGTTTGCCCTTGGCAACCATTCATATTTTTCAGTGAAAGATTGTCTGTCCTGCAGCGCATCCCCGAGAGGGCAGGGACCGGCGGTCGCAGGGTCCGGGACCCGGACCAGGGCCGCCGGCCGGTCGGGCAGGGAAACCCGGCACCAGGGGACGGGCGGGAGTGCATCGGCCTGACTCTTCAAGCCCCGGGGAGGCTTGAAGAGTCATTTCATCTGGTTCAGGAAGCGCTCGAGCCTGCCTTTTTCGGTCAGCACCTTCATGCCGAGGTCCTGCACGGTGGGCAGGACCTCCCTGGGCTCGGCCCTGTTCGCCAGCGCTATTGCCCCCTCCGGACAGGAGGAAACGCACAGGCCGCAGCCGATGCACTTTCCAGCATCCACCTCTGCTGAAGCGCCTGAAAGCGTGATGGCCTCCATGGGGCAGCGTCCTTCAGCGCACAGCCCGCAGCCCGTGCAGGATTGCGCATCGATGCTGGCCTGGTATGCGCTCTCGGCAAAGGCATGGGGCAGTCCAAGCTGGGTGCGGCAGGTGAGGATGGTGCAGCAGCACCTGCAGCAGTTGCAGATGATGGAAGGCCTGTCCTTGCTGTTGTTGCTCGTGTGCACGAGACCGGCCTCCTCGGCCTTGGTGAGCACGGCGTGCGCCTCGTCCCGGGTTATCTCCCGGGCAAATCCCCGCGCCGTGAGGAATCGTGCAGGCCCGTCGAAGATGAGGCACATCTCCGTGGGGTGGCCGCAGGCTTTGATGCTGATCCTGCAGGCGCATCCCGCCAGGGCGATGTAGTCCACGGCATCGATGAGGCGGGCAACCTCTTCATGGGGGTGGACCCGTGTGAGCCCTTCCAGAGACTGCTCAACAGGGATCACCCTGACGAGCGGCGTGGGGTTCCCGGAAAAGGATGCCCCCAGGGCCTCGCGGTGGTAGTCGTCCCAGAGCTTGCCCAGCCCTTCGAGCTCCGGCGTGCCGGCCCCACGCATCAGGGGGAACTCGAAGAGACCGGGGATGGTGGGGAGCAGGCCATAGGATTTCCTGCCGTCCTTTTCCTTGGAGAAGATGACGGCCTTTTCGGCCATGGCCTCGAGGATTTTCTCTGCCTCGGCTTCGTCCACGCCTGCCCGGCTGGCGATATTTTTCAGGGACCTGGGCATGAGGGCCATGTGCGTTGCCATGGCCGCCTCTTCCGGCGTAAAGAGGATCCTGAGGATCCGGTCGAAGGTCTGCGACGCAGGAGCGCCCGTGGGGCTCGCGTCGAGGAGCTGTCACAAGCTTTCATACACGTCCATGCTGGTTCCTCCTCTGAGTGAAGGGCTGTGCATCCCTTTCAATATAACCGGTCAGACGGCTTCGACCCGGCACCTCACATACCGGTGCAGCGGTGTGCCCAGCCAGTCCCGATGCGTGTTCTTGGTGAGACGGTTCACGTTCACCCCGTATTCCTTGCCGTCGTAGGTCATGCCGAACCCGTGGGGAATGACCACGTGGCCCCGCTGGGCCATCTCGGTTATCTCCGCCTCGATCTCCACGGAGCCGGCTTCGGTCGTCACCCGCACAACCTGGCCGTCCCTGACCCCCAGGGACCGGGCATCCTCGCTGTGCATCATGATGGTGCAGGCGCGTTTCCCGTCGTTCCACGCAGGGTTGCGCATCAGGGTGTTGGCGTTCATGTTGAAGTGCCGGCCAGCCATGAGGACGAGGGGATAATTTGGATCCTGCGCCAGGTCCGCCTCCTCGTGCTCCGCATCGATGAGCCCCAGCTCCTCCAGGAGCTCGGGGATCACCAGGTTGATCTTCCCGTCCTCTGTTCTGATGACGGCAAAGTTCTCGTCCGGATCGACCTGACCGACCCAGAGGCCTTCCGGGTGGTCCATGATCTTCTGGAACAGCTCTTCCCCCATGCCCATGCCCGGGGTGAAGCCCGCGCGTGCGGCGTTTTTGCGGAAGGGTTTGGGGACGACCTGCAGCATACCCCACAGGGCTGCCAGGTGGGCAGAGCCCATCACCCTGCCCAGGGTCTTGCCGAGGATGAACGGCATGGCCCCCAGGGCCGCAGGCTCCTTCATGGCATATTCCATGAGCGCTGCCCCGAAGGCGGCACGGCCTTCTTCGGCCGCTGCGTACAGGCTGTCGGCGATGGACGGGATCAAGCCCAGCTTGTCCGCAAGGCGCAGGTGGATCTCACCCAGCTCCAGGGGCTCACCTTCGGGCTCGACGATGGGGCGGCGCATCTGGAAGAAGATCCCAGGGAAGGTCATGGGGAAGAAGGTTCCGTCCCATGACTCGTAGCCCGACCGGGACGGCAGGACGTAGTGGGAGAGGGCCGCCGTTTCCGTCATGGCCAGCTCCGCCGTGACGAGCAGGTCCAGACGCTTGAAGGCGTTTTCATAAGCCGTCGTGTCGGCGTAGGACCTCAAGGGGTTCGACCCGGATACGAAGACCGCCCTGAGGCGATCGGGGTGATCGGAGAGGATCTCCTCCGGCATGGCATTGGGCGGGAAACAGCCCATGATGGCGGGGAAATTCGTGGCCACGGTCCGCCAGGTCTTCGGGTTCCGCTCATCGGAGTGGCTTCCCATGGGCATCAGCTCACCGTGGAAGACGTTGCCCCCGCGGACGCCTGTCCGCCCGCAGATGGCGAGGAGCGTCCCTGCCAGGTAGGAGGATACGGCGCTGTGGCGGTTCATGAGGAGACCCAGGTCGTAGCGCAGACAGGACTTCCGTGTGGCGAACTGGCGGCAGATCTCGCGGACCTGTGCGAAATCCAGGTTGCAGGTGCTCACCGCCTTTCGGGCATCGAAATTCATGAACAGGCCCCTGATCTCGTCGAGGCCGGAGGTGTGCTTCTCGATGTACTCCCTGTTCTCCCAGCCTTCCTGGAGGATGATGGCGATCATGGCGCGCATGAGCAGGGCATCCGTGCCCGGACGGATGGGCAGGTGGACATTGGCGATCTTCGCGGTCTCTGAAAGGCGGGGGTCGATGACGACGAGCATCTTGTCCGGGTCTTTCGAGATCCGCTGGAGCTGCCTCGGCGCCTGGGGTATCTGGTGGCTCTGCATGCCGTTCCATCCGAAAACCAGGAGGTAGTCCGTCTCCTCGGCGTCGATCTCCGGGTAGACGGGCTGTCGGCCGTACATCCTGCCGAAGACCCAGAACATGCCGGAGAATTCCTGGCAGAGGGGGCTGTAGTGGTAGCGTGACCCCAGGCCCCGCATCAGTCGTACGCCGAAGGCCGCCTCGAAGTGGCACCCCTGGCCGCCTCCTCCCATGTAGGCGAAGGACCTGGGGCCGTGGCGGTCGACGATCTCCCTGAGCTTTGCAGCGATCTCGTCGATGGCCTGATCCCAGGAGATCCGCTCGAAGGTGTTCCCGACCTTTTTCAGGGGATGCTTCAGACGGTCGGCATTGTGCTGATGGTTGGCGATGTTCATGCCCTTCCGGCAGACGTACCCCTCACTTCTCACGTTGCTCTTGTCGCCCCGCACCTTCACGATGCGGTTGTTCTCCACCTCGACCTCCAGCCCGCAGTTCTGCGCGCAGAGTACGCAGCCGGTCTTGTGCCACTGTCCCATAGCCTCCTCCATTCATGGTGGGTTCGTTCCAGCTTTGCGGGCCTTGCCGGCCCGCGCCCTTATTACTCAGCGTCCTTCTTCAGGATGAAGGAATAAATCATGTCCCTGCAGGTGAAGAGGGGCTGCAGGTTCTTGGTGAGCTTCATGTGCATGATCGACCCCTCCCAGCTGTTGAAGATGAATTCCGCGGTCTTCCGGGCATCCAGGGACCGTGACACGTCCCCCAGCTCGCGGGCCTCCTCCAGGCATCCGGCGATGAGGGACGTGATACGGGAGTAGACCTCGGCAATCTTGCCCCTGAACGACTCGCTGAGATCGCTCATCTCCTGGGTCAGGTTGCCCACGGGGCAGCCCCCCTGCATGTCCGCCGCCTGGAAGGCCTTCTGGAAGAAATCGAGAAAGCGGTTGAGCCTTTCGAGCGGGGGATAGTCCTTGTTCAGGAGGAACTTTTCCCCCACGTTCACGATGGCGTCGGCAAAGTGGTCGATCACGGCCAGGCCGAAGGCTTCCTTGTTTTTGAAGTAAAAATAGAAAGAGCCCTTGGGTACCCCTGCTGCCTTGAGGATGTCGGAAAGGCCCGTGTTGTTGAAGCCTTTGGTGTGAATGAGACGCGCCCCTTCCCTGATGATGGCGAGCCTGGTGTCTTCCTTCGGCATGTGTCCTATCCCTTTCGTGAAAAAAATAATAGACCGGTCGTCTAATAATTGTCAACGGGAAAGAGGTCGGCGTGTTTTTTTCAGGCAAGGTGCGTGCACAACCTCACTGACGGATATCCCGCCTGTGGTTTTCCGGCAGCGGGGCGAGGTGTCACTATCCGTATACCTCGCGGTAATCGTCCATGGCGGCCTGAACCACCTGCTGGGCATGCCGGTGGCCGTACACCCGGTCGATGGTGATCTTCGGCTCTTCGCCTGCCACGAGCTTGTAGGTGCTGAAATAGTGCTCGAGCCGCTCGATGAGAACCGAGGGAAGGGAGTCGATGTCTTCGACCCAGTTCCAGATGTAATCGTTCTGGAGCACGGCGATGATCTTGTCGTCGGCCTCGTCGTCATCAATCATCTGGAGACCGCCCACGATCTTTGCAACGAGCACGATCTCCGATTTCGTAATGGGCCGTTCGCTCACGATGCAGAGATCCAGGGGGTCCCCGTCCCCGCTCAGGGAACTGGGAGAGAGCACCCGGAGCCGTTCGCCGCACAGCGTGCGGGGGATGAACCCGTAGAGGGCGGGGGGCTGGGACGAGGTGCGGTGCGGGCGGTCGACGCGCAGATAGCCTGTGGTCTTGTCCACCTCGTACTTCACGAGGTCGAAGGGCGTTATCTCCACATAGGCATTGACGATCCGTGGCGGATCCGGGCCCACCTCGAGCCCATGCCAGGGGTGAGGCCGCCAGAGGTTGAAATGGCGGAAATCCATCTTGTCGCTCATGGTCTGCTCCTTATCCGAGTCCCATTGGCCTTGATCCCGTCACGCGAGCCCTATTCGCTCCTTTACCATCGTGAGGGTGTCCTCGGCTATGGGTTCGACCTTTGCCCTGCCTTCCGCCAGGAGGCGGTCAAGGTAGGCCGGGTCGCCTTCCAGCTCACGATACCGGGCCTGCACTGGCTTGAGGCCCTCTATGACCACCTCCGCCAGATCCTTCTTGAACTCGGCGTATCCTTTCCCTTCGTATCGTTTCTCGAGTTCCCCCCTGCTCGTGGCGGTGAAGAGCTCGAAGATGGTGAGGAGGTTGCTGATGCCGGGCCGCGCTTCGTCATACCGGATCTCCCGCAGGGAGTCCGTTGTCGCCCTCATGATCTTTCTTCGTATCTCGTCGGCGGAATCGAGCAGGCCGATGGCATGGCCCTGTCCGGTTTCCGTCTTGCTCATCTTCCTCGTGGGATCGTCCAGGCCCATGATCCGTGCGCCCCGTTCGGGAATGACCGCCTCGGGCAGCTTCAGGGTTTCACCATAGATTGCGTTGAACCGCTGCGCAGCGTCACGGGTCAGCTCCACGTGCTGCTTCTGGTCTTCACCCACGGGCACGAGGTCTGTGCGGTACAGGAGGATGTCAGCCGCCATGAGCGCGGGATAGTCGAAGAGCCCGGTGCTGACCTGCTCCCTCTGCCGGGCGGACTTTTCCTTGAACTGGGTCATGCGGAGCATCCAGCCCATGGGGATGGTGCAGTTGAGGATCCAGGTCATCTCCGCGTGGGCACTGACGTGGGATTGGATGAAGACCGCCGAGCGTGCAGGGTTTATCCCTGCGGCAAAGAGGATGCCCGCCACCTCCCGGACCTTTGCCCGCAGTACCGCGGGGTCCTGGGGGACGGTGATGGCGTGCAGGTCCACGATGGAGAAGATGTTGTCGTATTCTTCCTGGGATGCAACCCAGCGCTGTATCGCTGCGAGGTAGTTGCCGATGTGAATCGTGCCTGTGGGCTGAATGCCGGAAAAGACCCTCATTCTCATAATGAAAGCTCGTGCCCGCTCCTTTTCAGGCCCCCTGTTCGACCTGGCGGAGAGCCCTCCTGTGAAGGGTGGCCCCTACTATACTATTAATACTGAACGCATGCCGCGCAAACCTGATCGGACGTGAGCATGTCTTGACTTGGCCGGCTGGGGGCATATTGTTATCTTCCAGGCAAAAAACCGGTCCTCCCCGGGTCGATGCGTGCAGAATGAACCGGTGATTGACAGGGGGAAGGGTATGAAAAGGATATGTGGAGCGATCGTGATACTGCTGTTTTCCGCTGCGGCATCCGCCGGGGCCTTCACGCTGAAGAGCCCTCAGCTCAAGCAGGGCAAGAGGGTGCACGAGGAGCAGGTGTATTCCGGCATGGGCTGCACGGGAAAGAACATCTCGCCCGCGCTTCAGTGGGAAGGCGCACCAGAAAACACCAAGAGCTTCGCGGTGACCGTCTATGATCCCGACGCCCCGACAGGGAACGGCTGGTGGCACTGGGTCATCTTCAATATCCCGCCGGATGTCCGCGGGCTGCCGCAGAATGCAGGCAACCCTTCAGCGGGCTCTGCCCCTGCGGGGAGCGTGCAGAGCAGGACCGACTACGGCACAACAGGCTACGGAGGCCCCTGTCCCCCCCCGGGAGACAAGCCCCACCGCTACGTGTTCACGGTATACGCCCTGGATGTGGAGAGGCTCCCTCTCGACGCCAGTGCTCCGGGAGCCATGGTTGGCTTCAACCTGAATCAGCACGCCCTGGCAAAGGCGTCCATCACGGTCTACTACTCGCGCTGATCTGTCCCTCGCAGGGGGAGGGGGCCATATGTCCCCTAAGGTGAGGGCGTGAGCTTTGCAAGGTCCGCAATGCCCAGCCTCTTCTCGATATCCGTCACCTGTTCGACGATCCGGAAATAGCCGGTATACCCGTACCGTTCTTCGCCCCTGTTCTCGAACTCCTCACCCATCAGGGCAAACTCGCGGGGTGTCATGATCCCCCTGACCCCCGGAAAGAGCACGGTATCCTCCCGTGCGGCATGAGCCCTGTATATGCGGATGTACTGCTGCATGGACTCAATCAGCACGCGCCTGCCCTCAGGGTCTTTGAGCCCTTTTGCCGTTGCAGTCTGGATGATGGCATCGGTGAGCTTCCTTCCGCTATTGTGCTGCTGGACGAGGGTGGTCACGAGATCCACGAACCTGCCTGCCTTCCTGAAACGGGGGAAGAGAAGATCCTCCTCGAGCCTCTGGTGGAAGTCTTCAACGAAGTTGCGGGCCATCCTCGATGCTTGGGCAAGCGATTCTACTGGAAGGCTTTCACCAGCGCCCATGCGACGTATCGACTCTTCATAGACAAGCAGGATCCGGCTGAGAACACCGTGATCGCGCATGAGGTACTCAGGGGGTGGGAGGATATCGTTCTTTTCTTCAAGGTCTCCCCTGGCCGCAATCAGAGGGGGTGAGCAGCCGGCCATGGAGACGGCGAGAGCGGCACACCCTTTCCTGAGGAAAGACCTTCTGCTGTGCACGGACCGAAACATCGCAATGAAC
The DNA here is from genome assembly GCA_035352355.1 of Deltaproteobacteria bacterium. Taxonomy (GTDB): domain Bacteria; phylum Desulfobacterota; class Desulfomonilia; order UBA1062; family UBA1062; genus Phosphitivorax. The sequence goes on from DAOPXM010000013.1 coordinate 25,457, forward strand.
CTCCTGAATGGGGTGAAAGGGACGCCCTGATATTCAGTGTCCCGGGCTCAACAGCGATTATCCCACAGGTATGTCCACAAGGACAAGGGCTGTGTGGGCAACTGTCCTGCCACTTCACATTGACCTTGTCGGTTGGACTCATGGGGCATGTGCGGGTGAAGCCTTCTTCCCTCTGCGGGAAGAGGGCTCATGCCCTGGTGCATCATCTGATCTCGGCATCGAGGTGGAAGAAGTAGGGCCCGGGTATTCTCATGGTGAGGGCTCTTACCTTATGCTCCTCAAGGAACACCAGGGGGGCCCCTTTGACAAAACCGTTCACCCTGGTCTTGCCCTCGATCCCGTCGACCACGATGAACCACGCCTCCCCGTCAGAGCTTGCCGCATAAGCGAGATGGCCATCTTTCTTGGAAAAATACGGGCTGCTCACGCCGGCATAGGCCTTGCTCTCATGAGTGTCCGACACGATGAGCATTTTGTCCTTTCTGACGGCGGTATATGCCATATGCTTGGAGTCCGGGCTGAAGTAGGGGTGTTGGACGAAGTCGTAGCCCTTTCCTTCTGTCCCGTCCAGGACGATGTGCCACGCGTCTCCCCTCCTGGCCCTGAATGCGACATGCCTTGAGTCCGGGCTGAACTCGGGATTTCCAATGGAATCGTAGGTATTGCCCCTGTTGCCATCAATGACCATGCGGGCCTTGCTGTTCTTTTCGACAGCCATGTAGGCATACCGCTTCGAATCCGGGCTGAAGAGGAAGATGCCCAACTGGGGATATCCAGGTTCTTTCTTGCCATCGATGACCACGTGCCACAGGCCGTCCTGCTCCACACCGTACGCCAGGCGCGAAGAATCGGGGCTGAACATGGCGGGGCCGAGGTTCTTGCCTTCGAAGACCTCTTTGTCGTCGAGGTTCGCGACCCAGGCGCCCTTCTTCTGGGCAGCGTAGACCAGGCGCTTCGAGTCGGGGCTGTACAGGATCTGGGTGATCTTCTGATAGGATGCCTTCTCCTTCCCATCCAGAACGACCTTCCAGGTCCCGTTCGACTTTGCGGCATAAGCCAGATGGAGACTGTCCGGGCTGAACATGGGAGCCAGGAACATGTCGTACTCCTTTCCTTCACTGCCGTCCAGCACGAACACGGACTTCTTGTCTTTCAAGGCTGCATAGGCGATGTGCTTCGAATCCGGGCTGAACCTCGGGCAGCCGAGGCGAGATATGCGCTTGTAGGGCGGCCCTTCCGCATCATCGACCACGACGAACTGCTTATCCCCCTGTTCTGCAAGAAAAGCTGTGCGGGCGCTGTCAGGGCTGAAACAGAGATTCGTTATACCGTCGTACCCCTTCTTCTCCCTTCCATCCAGGACCAGGTGGGAGAGGCCTTTTTTATAAGCCACATACGCAAATCGGCTCCCATCGGGGCTGAAGATAAGGCTGCCCTTCTGGATGCCTTCATAGTGAGGGGTTGTCTGTCCATCTACGACGCAGACATACTTTTTGTCCCGTTTGGCCACGTACGCTATCCGCAGGGTGTCCGGGTGCAGGAGGGTGGATTCCGCCAGAACATGGAAACCTGCCGGGGGCGAGCTCAGAAACGTTTCCTTTTCCGTGAGGGTTTTGGTGCTCCCGCCCTCTTGTGCAGACGATACTGCGGGAAAGGACACGTACACGCATGCGATCAGGACGATAAAGGCAACCCCGGTCGATCCCTGCATGGAACCCAGTTTGCTCATGCTCATCCTTCTTTCAGGCCAGGTAACCAGGCTTGTACTGGAAATATTTGAAAAAATAGCATAGGTCAAGGGGGAAAGTTTACAGCATAACCTGTGTTACGGGTGTATGGAATGAATTCCTGTAAGCCTTTTCCCCCTGAAGCGAGCGGTTCCCAATGAGGGAACCCGTCAGGTTCAGGGGATGAACTGGACCGACATGTTGTTGACCCTTATGTTGTCAACAGCTACAGGCCCGCAGTTTCGAGAGCCCAGTTGCACGTTGTCGATCCTGACGCTCCCCCTCATGGGGATGTCCATGTCGAGCTTGAGGGTGTTGTTTTCCTTGATCACGTTGATGCTGGCGAAGCTCTCATCCCCTGATATGGTGTCGTTTTTGCCCACCAGGAAGCTGCCTTGGGATGCCCAGGCAGAGGGAGTCTGCGCGGAGCCGGTGAAGCTCCTGGCAAACCTGATGCCCTGAAAGAGCAGGGCCTCATCCAGCGAATTGTAGGTAAGGCTCAACCGGTTTACATTAGATTGGAAGAGGTATCTGAAATACAGCCCGCTCTTTGTGGAATAGAGGACATCGTTGTCCGGTGTGGTGAGCATGAACTGGAAGGTCGGGATATTGATCGGCCCCACCTGATACTTCCCGAGGTCCTGATCGCAGAATACGAGGTGGTTTGCGGTGAACTGCAGATTCTGGGTCCATGAGGCGGCATAGATGTTCAGGGCGACGTTCCTCTCCGGAAAGAGCAGGGTCCCTGAATTGTAGTCTACGAGGTCGATGAGGAGGGGCGTCGGGGTGGTGAACGAATACCCCCAGCCGTTGCCGTTGTCCACGACCACGTCCTCGAGGGCCAGAGAACCTGCGTCGCTGCCGTGGATTTCTATCCGGCCGTATTCGTCGTAGAATGTTGCGTTGTCCAGGGAGATGGATATGCCGGCCTGGGCAGTGACGTCTCCCATCTGGCTGTCTTCCATGGTCAGGAGCTCTGCGTTCAGAGGCGCACCCCAGCATATCAGGATCATGAATAAGAGTTTGGACGCTGTCCTGGTTTTCACTGTTCATCCTCCTCGCTTAGTGCGGAGCAATCTCCACCGTGCCGCCGAGAAATGCGTGCCTTTCGTCCTGGTAGCGGATGTTCCGGAAGAAGGGGGCATTGTTGTTGCTGGCGGTATTGTTTAAGTCATGGAGAGAGATGGAGCCTATCCCTGATTCGTTACAATAGATCTCCACGGTCGGCAGCCCGACAGAGATGCCGGCCATGGTGCGGCCGGTGCCCTGGCTCATGAGGGGCAGGCGGCCAGACACGTCGATGCTGAGAGGGGAAGGGGTGAAGCCTGCGGGGGCGTTCGCCGCGTTCAGGTGGGCAAAATGCAGGCCGTTTGTGCCCGGGCTGGTCAGGTTGCCGTCAGGATCGAGGGTGATGGCGTTTACCTGGAGGGTGTCCATCTCCATGTTGTTGATGCAATATTCTGCTTTGTCATCGATATCCACATACGCGAGCTGGTTTACGCTCATGTATGCCACGAAGTCGTCCAAAGCGATGTCCATGCCGTAGGAGTTATGAGGGGCAAGCTCGAGCCTGCCTTCGAGAAGCATGACTTCAGCGCCCTCCCGTCTCCATTTCCCCAGGAGCTCTCCATCCTGATGGCCGAAGGTGGAGACGTACTCCATGTGATCCATGTAGAATTCGAGCGCAGGCAAGCCGATGTGAATCCCGGCAACGGTCCTTGTCCGAGCAAGGGCGCTCATGGTGGGCAGCGCACTGGAGATATCGATGCTCAGGAACCTGTTTTCCCACCTGCCTGCGCTGAAGTCGTAATTATCGACCTGGAGTGCGTTGCAGACGCCATGCTGGTTCCCTGCCTTCAGAAACACATTGTTGCCCGGGCTGTGGGGCTGCCCGCTGGCATCCAGATCGGTCAGGGCATTGATATGGGCTGCATCGATCAGCACATCCGTGATGCGGTACTGGGTATCGGTCTCTTCGGGCGTGTCTTCATGATAATAGGTGAAGGTGGGGAGCTTGGCGTAGAAAACGATGTCGTCAATGGCGATGTCCAGGCCGCAGCTGTTGTGCGGGGCCATTTCCATGACACCGTCGAAAAAGTCGAGCTGCAGCCCCTTCATGTAATAGTGACCGAAGCTCTTGCCGTTGTTGTAGGGGCTGGTCTCGGTGCTGCTCACCGTGACTGAGTCCAGCTCCGTCTCGGTGATGTAGAATTCCAGAGTGGGCAGCCCGATGTTCAACCCGGCCACGTTTGCTGCATTATCACTGATGTTCCTCGATGTGTGGTAATTCGAGGCAGTGCTCATGATGGGGAGCCTGTCAACAACGTCGAAGGTGAGAATGGATCCGTAGAAATGGGGCACTGCGTTCGAGTCGCCGAGTTCGAATACCGCATCGAAGGGACAGTGAAAATCGTCCTCATCGTATATTCCTTTATCCGGGTTCAGGGGGTCGGGGGGAGCAAGGGCTTCAATTCGGAGGATATCGATCTCCAGGCGGTTCATGTTCAATGAGGCCTGGTCGCTGCTGACACCGGCCAGGCCGTCGGGATCCTCGAAGGAGATCTGGTCTATCTTCATGTAGGTGTAGACGTGATCCATGGTTATCCCGACACCGCTCTGGGCGCTCACGGATCCCAGCTCCGTATCCGAGAGCTCTTCCAGGCACAGGCATGGCGATGAATAAAAGACCAGTGCTGTAAGCAAAAAGCACCGCAACATACAAGCGTGCGTCTGTTTCTGGCCTCGATCCATGTACATTCTCCTGTCAATGCATAACAGCAGGGCTCGTATCATTCCGTGTTCCTCTGCGATCAATGAGACGATATTTCTAAATATCCTGCGAGGAAGTCGACTTGTGCCCCTTTCATTGTAATGGGGAAGAACGATGCTCCGTCATTGACTGCCATATGTGAGGGGTCTTCTATCGTGACTTTCCCGATGTTCAGATTGTCGGTATACACTTCAACGGTTCCGAGGGCCATGAATACACCCGCTACCGCATAGGGGACCTGATCATAATAGCTCAGACCGATGTTCCCCCCTATGATGGTTGCGGTAAGTCCGAGGCACCTGGGGGTGTCGATGAGTATCGGCTGCCCGTGGAAGCTCTTCAGCCTGTCCAGGAGGTCGAGCATGAGGTAGTTGTCCATCTCGTACAGGTTACAATTGTATTCGCCCGGGCTCTGGACGTTCAACTTGATGGTTCCCGCCAGGATTCCCAGCAGGTTGAGGATGTTGAAGTCAGTGTGCGTCAGTGCATTCAGGCTGATCAGATCCGCTTCCATGTCTTTGATCACCAGATTTGCAGGGCCGCCCGTGGCAGCGGGTATATTGAGACCGTCCGTATCCCTGAAGGCAAGCTCGTCGATCTTCAGGTAAAGCCTGACGTCGTCGACGGCCATATCAATACCTGTGTCCTTGTGGGCGGCGGTTTCGCTGATGCCTGACAGGATAGCGAGATCGAGGCCTTTGATCCCGAACTGGCCCATGCTGCTGCCGTCGTTGACGGCCTCGCGATTGAGCGTGGTTACGGTAAGGCCTCTGATGCTCAATTCGTCTATATAAATATCGATGGTGGGCAGCCCGATGGCTATGCCTGTTCTATTGTACGTCTCACCGTCAGTGACCGGGAGCGGAAGGAGGGAGTTCTTCGCGGACAGCATGTAGTTGTACCCGGGACTCAGAGCGGGGAGCTCGTCAACGAGGTCTATGGTCATCGGCTTTGCCTTGAATGTGCTGATCACCTGCGAGTCAGAGATTTTGAAATGGGAATCCTGGTTGTTGATCAAGGTCCCCTGGGGGGTGATGGCGTTCACCCTGATCACGTCCATCCTGACACCCTCAAGATTGAGTGCAGCGGGCCCGGCGAGGTCGAGCAGGGGCTTCCTCGGAACTGCTTCATACGGGAAGGGGTTCTTTGCCTGGTTGCCGCCATCGGAATCGATGAAGGATATCTTGCCGAAGGACTGATAAAGAATGACGTCGTCGACTGCCACGGTGATGCCGGCTTGAGCCGAAATGGTGCTCAAGTCCTCGTCCGAGATCGCTTCCATGCCGGAGGCCAGGGTGGGGAACCACATGAGGCAGATCAAAAGGGATATTATTGTCAGTTTCATTGCATCTCCCATCAGTGGGCAAAGATTTCCAGCTTGCCGGACATGACCGCCGTGAGGCTGTCTTCAATGCGGACCTGGGTGAATGAAGTGTCTTCGTTGTAAACCGGGACCAGGGTCGGATCGTTCAGAGGATCGTCAACATAGATCCCCTCGATGGAGATCTCTTTCGTAAAGATCTCCAGGGTGGGGAGTGAAACGAGCATGCCGGTAATGTTCTTCGTTCCCCCGTTTGCACGGTCCAGGGCCGTTGCCGTCGGGATGCCGCTGCCGATATCGATCTGGAGCGGGCACCCGGCAAAGCCTCTGGCAAGAGGCGGAATGTCCCTTCTCTTGAAATTCTTCATTTCCCGGAGCCCTGCATGGGCATCCGTCTTGCCGGGGCTGTGGATCTCGGGAGAGGTCGTGTCGTCACCTGATGCCGGGATGGACGTGAACACCAGACTGTTGATCCTCAGGGTGTCGAATTCGATGTCTCTGATGGATATGCTGTAGGGGATGGCACGGTCGTTCGGACTCATTATCTGGGGGAGGTTCTGGTAGACATCGTTGATGGGGTTCCAGAGGCCATCGTTGTCGTTGAACCTGAGCTCTGCTATCTTTATATAGACTTGGATGTCGTCCATGCCGATGTCGATCCCGCAGCCGGGGTGCGCCATCAGGCCGATGCGGCCGTCCAGGATGGCGATATCCGTTCCCTTCATGACTATCTGTGTGAGACTTCTGTGGTTGTCCCATACATCCCGGTTGATGCTGTCAAGGTAGATCCCTTCTACCTTGAGCTGTTCGATATAGATGCCCAGAGAAGGCAGGCCTATGAGCAGCCCTGTTCTCGAGCCCGTCTGCGAGTTCCAGAACACCGAATCCAGACCGGTTGCGATGTCGAAGGTCATGGGTCGGAACTGGATATCAGTGATGTCCTGTATCTGAGAGGGATCGAGGTGGGGGGCCGTGGCGCCTATCTGGCCTGTGGAGGACAGGGCCTCGACATGGAAACCGTCGATCGCCAGGCCCATCAGCCTGATCCGTGCCGGGCCTGCCTGACCCACCAGGTCTTCGTCATACCAATCGTAGTTCTCTCCGTCCCTGTCGATGTAGTCGAGACGGGTGATGCTCTGGAATATGGTCATATCGTCGATGACCATGGAGACGCCGGAACGGCCCGTCACCGTGCACATCTCAGTGTCGCTCAGGGGCGTCAGCGCCTGCACGGGTTCGGGGACCAGGAAAAGAAGGATGAAAATGAAGATAGTATGTCTCTGCATCGTTCTCCTCAATACAAAAGCGATCGCCCCAGGTTCCTGTCTGAGACATACACGCGTAAGGTTACGTCGTGCTTCGCACCAATACATTGATATTTAATATGTACAAGGAAGGTGCCAAGATCGTATCTTCAAGCAATAAATTGAAATTAAATAATAATTTCTTACTTGTTGTCAGCCATTCGCATGGAGAGGAGGGGTGGCTATGCCCCAAAAGGGATTGTGATTGAAGATTAACCAACTGATTTAACAATAGAAAATGATATTGGGGTGATGATGACCCATATTAGGGTTTGACCAACCCGTATTTCTTCATTTTCATGAACAGTGTTTTGCGGTTGATTTTCAGGGCAGCAGCAGTCCGGCCCCTGTGCCACTGGTGCCGGTGCAGAGTTTTCTGGATGAGCTCCTTTTCCATGGAGTCTTTTGCTGTCTGTATGTCGGTACCTGACCCGTATTCCTTTGCATGGGGCTCGTGCTCAGTCCTTTTCGACCCCATGAAATCGAGCTTCTTCAGGGTCAGGTACCGGTGCAGGACATTCTGGAGCTCCCTCACGTTCCCGGGCCAGTCATAGCCGCTGAGAGTTACCATGACCTTGCCAGGGATGGGGGCTTGGAGCTTGTCGTACAGGTTCATGAAATGATCGACCAGGAGGGGTATGTCTTCCTTTCTTTCGCGCAGCGAGGGCAGGTATATAGGCAGGATATGGATCCGGTAAAAGAAGTCTTCCCGCATGAGCCCCTTCTTCACCAAGTCTTTCAGGTTTCTGTTCGTGGCCGCGATGATCCTCACATCAGCGGTTTTCGTCTGGTTGCTTCCCACCGGCATATACCCGCCCCCCTCGATGGCCCTCAAAAGCTTGACCTGCATGTTGAGTCCTATCTCTCCCACTTCATCAAGGAACAGGGTGCCCCCGTCAGCATAATCGAGATAACCGGGCTTGTTGGCGTGAGCCCCGGTGAAAGCCCCTTTCCGGTATCCGAAGAACTCGCTCTCGAGGATGTTTTCCGGGATCGCGCCGCAGTTGACGGTAACGAATCTCTTGGCGCTGCGGTCGCTCATCTTGTGGATTGCCCTGGCGACCAGTTCCTTGCCGGTACCCGACTCTCCATAGATGATGACATTCGCAGGGTTGGCAGCCGCCTTGATGATGAATTCATACACCTCCTGCATGGCGGTGCTCTTCCCGATGATATTCCCGAACCGGTAACGCTCCTTTATGGATGACTTCAGGAGGGTGTTCTCCTTCTGGAGATGCTCCCGGCTCTCCCTCAGGGCTGTCTCGGCCTGTTTCCTCCTGGTGATGTCAAGGAACGACGCGATGACCTGCCCGGTTTTCTGTATGGTGCCCAGTCGGACAATGACATCGTATATATCCCCGTTCCGGTGCCTGATACGGCACTCAAACTCTGCGGGAAGCCTGCCTTTCAGAGTGGCGAGGTGGTCAGCCGCCCGGGTTCTTTCCTCTTCCGCCATGATGTCCCCAAACGTCATCTTTCCCTGGATATCGCTTTTCTCATACCCGGTCATCTGGGCGAATTTTGCATTCACCATGGAAATGACCAGGTTGTCTTCGATGATGATCGTAGGCAGGCCGGTGTTTTCGAAAACACTGCGATACATTTCCTGGCTGGACTTCAGCGCCATCTGAGCCTTGATGCGGTCGGTGATGTCCCATGCAGATCCACGGACACCCACGGGACCGTTCCCGTCGCTCACCAGGGTGGCCTTGTACTCATAGATCCTCGTGGCGCCGTCATGAGCCGGTATACGGACGACCCCGTTCGCTTTCCCTTTCCGCAGGATCTCCTTAAGATAGAGCTCCACCTCTGGCCTGTCCTCCTCACGCACGAGGTTACGGATGTGCAGGCTGGACAGGTTCTTCTCCGGGATCCGCAGCTCTTTTTTAAAAGCAAAGTTGGTTTCCTTGAAGAAGCCCTCAATATCATGGAAAAACCAGAAATCGGATATATTTTCCAATATGTTCCTGTACTTCTCCTCTGCGGTCCGGAGCTTTGCCTCAACCTCTTTCCGGTGCGAAAGGTCGGTCAGCACGCCGATGGTGCCTGTGCAGCGGCCGTATTTGAAGACCGGGCTTCCCTGGGCCAGGACCACACGCACGCTTCCATCTTTCTTCAGGATCCTGTATTCACCCGGTTCTCCGGGCAGACCGTCGAGGCATCTCTTGACATTGTACTGCATGCGCTTACGGTCTTCGGGAACGAAGAGTCCTTCCGGAGTGAGCCCCCCGGGAAGGACCTGGGAGGAAGAGCAGAAGACCTCCATCCCCGTATGATTCAAAAAAGTGATGGTGCCCTGGGAATCCGTCAAGTAAACGATTTCCGGAAGCAGGTCCGCCAGGGACTTGAAGCTTTCTTCAACAGCAGGCCGGGGGCTGTCGCCTGTTTGTTCCGGGCGTGGTTGTACTGGGGCGGGGGCTGGAATCTCGTCGGTTGCTGGTTCTCTTGGTGCGGTATTGCCTGTTTCCCTGGGTATGTCACCTTTTCCAGTCATGTGCTGTGCTGAGACCTCAACATTCTATCCCCTCGACATTGATGAGCGATCAGCGGCTCTTGATAAAGCCGGGGGTAACATCAATCATGTTCCATAGCTTAAACTATCGGTAAGAGGGCATACACTCTTTACCTTTGATGTATACAATAAAATTCTATTAATTTATTATAACTCAAGCATATCGGGAGGAGAGAGGCTGCAGGCCTTTGACGGAATTCGGGTGTGGGCTCACACGACGGCCAGTACCTTTCCATGAAAATCATTATTGCTGGAGAAAATCCCCACTGATGCCCATCCAGTGAGGATTTTCTGTTTCCGGTATGAATTCCGGCAGAATATATTTCTTGACAGGGGTAGGGACCTATTGTATTGTTTTGTAGGCTGAATGATGATTCACTCATGACTCGTGCGTTTAATCATCTTGGACTTTTTTAGGTGGGCGTGGTGATGTTGTTTTTGATTGACAATAGAGTGAATTGGGTGAGTGAGGTTGATGCACTCCCTGCTCAGGATTTTTCCAAGGCAGCTAAAATGGGAAGGTAAAAGATACTAGTCGTTGCCTGTATTGAGGAGACCGATTGCCCCAGTACAGGCTACTAATGTATCAATCGACCAATAAACAAGGAGATTGAATGATGGGTAAAGCAAAGCTGAGTTTATGGTCTTTATTGTTGGCCGTGGGCATCGTGCTCTTTGGCATGGCATCCGTGGCCTTTGCGGGAGAAGCGGACCTGAAGCTGCCTGACCTGTCCTCGGTGGGATTCTCCATCGGCGGCGCGGCTGTCAGCGGTGTGGCCATTCTCAACTTCGGGCTTTTAGTGTGCATCATCGGCATGGTCTTCGGCTACATCCAGTACATCCAGACCAAGAACCTGCCGGCACACAACCAGATGCTGTCCGTTTCCAACACCATCTGGGAGACCTGCAAGACCTACGTTCTTCAGCAGGGCAAGTTCCTCGTCGCCCTCTGGATCCTGATCGCCCTGTGTATCATGTACTACTTCGGCGGTCTCAGCCACATGCCCGTAGGGAACGTCATCGTTATCCTTTTTGCATCGATCCTGGGCATCTTGGGCTCCTACGGTGTTGCATGGTTCGGCATCAGGATCAACACAGTGGCCAACTCCAGGGCCGCTTTCGCATCGCTCAAGTCGAACCCGCTGGACATCGTGAACATCTGCCTGCGTTCCGGCATGAGCGTTGGCCTCCTGCTCGTGAGCGTCGAGCTCTTCTTCATGATCCTCATCCTGGCCTACATCCCGGCTGAGCTGTCCGGTCCCTGCTTTATCGGCTTCGCCATCGGCGAATCCCTTGGCGCCAGCGCGCTCCGTATCTGCGGCGGTATCTTCACCAAGATCGCCGACATCGGCTCCGACCTCATGAAGATCGTGTTCCACCTTCCCGAAGACGACCCGAAGAACCCTGGTGTTATCGCTGACTGCACCGGCGACAACGCCGGCGACAGCGTTGGCCCCACGGCTGACGGCTTCGAGACCTACGGTGTTACGGGCGTTGCGCTCATCGCCTTCATCGCCCTTGCCCTTGCCGACAACGCCTTCATAGCCGGCAAGCTCATCGTGTGGATCTTCGCAATGCGTATCCTTATGATCCTCACCTCCATCGTGTCCTACGCGATCAATGACGTGCTCAGCAAGTCCATGTGGTCAGGCAAGAAGGACTTCGACTTCGAGCATCCTCTCACCAACCTCGTATGGGTCACCTCCATCGTCTCCATCGCTGTGACCTTTGCAGCCAGCTACATCCTTCTGTCCGACCTCGACCCGGTCAAGTACGGCGACCTCTGGTGGGCGCTTGCAGTGATCATCTCCTGCGGCACCATCGCCGGCGCACTGATCCCCGAGTTCACCAAGGTCTTCACCTCCACCAAGAGCCGCCACTGCGAAGAGGTCGTGAACTCTTCCCGCCAGGGCGGTGCATCGCTGAACATCCTGTCCGGCTTCGTTGCCGGTAACTTCTCGGCGTTCTGGGAAGGCCTCACCATCCTGGCCCTCATGCTCATCGCCTACCTGGTCTCCAAGAACCCGTCCATCATGAACATGATGCCTATCGAGTTCGCGTTCGCCGCGCCGGTGTTCGCGTTCGGTCTGGTGGCCTTCGGTTTCCTGGGCATGGGTCCGGTGACCATCGCGGTCGACAGCTTCGGCCCGGTCTCCGACAACGCACAGTCCATCTACGAGCTCTCCATGATTGAGTCCATCCCGAACGTGGGCGAAGAGATCAAGAAGGACTTCGGGTTCACCCCGGACTTCGAGAACTCCAAACACTACCTCGAGTCCTGCGACGGCGCAGGCAACACCTTCAAGGCAACTGCGAAGCCCGTGCTCATCGGTACAGCGGTCGTGGGCGCCACCACCATGGTGTTCGGCATCATCATCCTGCTCGAGCGCCTCTTCGGCAACGTCCAGGCGAACCTGAGCCTCGTGCAGCCAGAGATCATCATCGGCCTCCTCATGGGCGGCTGCGTGATCTACTGGTTCACCGGTGCCTCGACCCAGGCGGTCGTTGCCGGCTCCTACAGTGCGGTTGTGTACATCAAGAAGAACATCAACCTTGACAAGGCCTCCGCTTCCATCGAAGACTCCAAGGAAGTCGTGAAGATCTGCACCAAGTATGCCCAGCTGGGTATGATCAACATCTTCATCGTGATCTTCTTCATGGCTCTTGGCCTGGCCTTCTTCAACCCGTACTTCTTCGTGGGCTACCTCGTCGCCATGGCCTTCTTCGGCCTGTTCCAGGCCATCTTCATGGCCAACGCGGGCGGCGCATGGGACAATGCCAAGAAGATCGTCGAGGTCGACCTCAAAGAGAAGAACACCCCGATCCACGAGGCAACCGTTGTGGGCGACACCGTTGGCGACCCGTTCAAGGATACCTCCTCGGTTTCCATGAACCCGGTCATCAAGTTCACCACCCTGTTCGGTCTGCTGGCAACCGAGATCGCGGTCACCATGACCGATGCAGGCCTCAAGACCGGTCTGGGTGCAGTGTTCTTCGTCATCGCCCTGATCTTCGTGTACCGCTCCTTCTACAGCATGAGGATCACCGGCGTGAAAGAAGAAGCCAACTCGCAGGAAAAGGGCCTCAAGGTGGCAAGCCACTAAGTAAGGCTGTTTTCAGAAGCACGTCAAAGGCCGTCCCGGTGCTTAGCCGGGACGGCCTTTTTTATTGCCTTTTATCTGCTGGAGAACATCGCGTGCGTTGATTCAGCTTTTATTGAGAAACTCCATTTCCTGCTTCAGGCGGGACAGTTCGCTGCTCGTTGCGCGCAGCCTGTGGGCCAGGATCTCGGCAAGGAGGCGGTAGTAGACAGCCTCGAACTCCTTGCGGTCCTGGGGTTCGAGACGCTCGATGAAGGAGCTGTCGATGGCAAGGCAAGCGGTATTGTCCTGGGAGGCGTACACCGTAGCCGACCTGGCCTCGCCGTCGATCATGGCCAGCTCTCCGAAGGTACCTCCCCGGGCGTCGAGCCGTGCGATCTCCTCCTCGTTCTTCACCACCTTCACCTCGCCGGAGAGGATGACGTACAGCCAGTGGTCATACTCTCCCTGCCTTGTGATCACCTCGCCGTCCCGGTATCTGCGGAGCTTGCTCAATTCGAGGATCTTCCGGAGGAACTTGTCGGCATAGGACTGGAGGAACGGGATCCTTCTCATCGACTCGATGAGGTCGTCCCGGCCTTTCAGATACTGTGACTCCTGCATTGCCCCCTCCGTTCGTTCCATCTTCCCACAAGTTAATCTCTTTTTCGGTTTTCTCCCCGGGAAAAATGAGGGGAATGCGCATATCTCCGTGGTTTGCCGGGAAGGGGGATCATCTGGGCTCGAAGCGAAAAGAAGAGGCCCTCCGGTCCTGGCTGACCAGGGGCCTCTTCCTGACGTTCAAAGAGAGGATGACGCCTTATCCGGTGATCTTCCTGCACTCCAGGTAGAACCGCTTCTCATCGGCATGGCCCATGGAGAAGGTCTTTCTCGGCAACACGCCGTCGACGATGATGGTCCTGAAGAAGTCGAACTTCGATATGGCGGGGAGGAAGAAGCCCACGGTGTCGGGCTTCGACGCAAGCCCTTTCACGATCTCCTCCCCGTGGATGTAATCGATCTTCACCTCAGGCCTGCTTTTCATGTAGTCGTCGAGGAACATCTGGAGGGAGCCTACCTCGAGGCTGTGCCTGGGCTTGCCGATGGAGATCGTGCCGCACGGGCCCCCGGTGAAGAAGGAGATCAGATGCGTGTCGGGGAGGCGCGGCGGGATGGCGGTGAATGCCTCTCCCGGGGCGCAGGTGCTGTACGAGAAGGACGAGCCCTGGCTTCTGAAGTACGCCTCCATGCGTTCGAGCATGTCTTCGAGCCTGCAGTTGAACACTACCCGGTCGATGGGCTCGAAGGTGAGCGAATCGTCGTGGAGGTTCACCAGCTCCACCAGGGCGTACCGTGCCGGATGCTTCATGATCGCCTCCCGGTCGGTCGCGGCCTTCTTGATGCTTTCCCAGATCTCCTTTGCCGTCGCCAGGGAGTGGTTGCCGTCCCCCATGGCGTAGAGCATGACGTTTTCGTCGTTCACCTGGTATTTCTTCCTGTAGGCATCGGCATCCGCCAGCGCCCGGAGGGCCGCTGCGACCTGGCCCACCGCGCCTGCGTCGTCCACCAGATACCCCCTGATGTGACCGCTCCCCTCCATGAGATCGAAATCATAGACCATGTCCAGATCCTTCTCGAACAGGGGCTCGATGACTGTCCTGCCGGGGTCGTCGATGAGGACCATGATGTGGGGAGATTCGATGGGTGCGTCCTGGCGTATCTTTATCCTCGGGGGGAGCCGTTCGATGACCGTTCCCTCGGTCGCCCTGATGAGGCTCTTCGATCCCTGACGGAAATCGTAGCGCTCGAGGTCCAGTGCCACGACGAGCCCCTTGCGCCAGGTTCCCCGGGCGGTCATCCTGTCCACCAGGATGAACCCAGGCTTCAGGGCGACAAGGACCCGCCAGTCGAGGTAGTCCTTCATGCAGGCGTTGATCTTCCGGGAAGCCTCTTCGTTGTCGCATTCCTCGAGGTAGGCCTCGGGGAGGATGATGTGGAAGGTCGAAGGACTCTTGCCCACAAGATCCCTGACCCTTTCCCAGTAGTCGGGCTGGGAGGTGTACTGGTCGCACGCCACCACTGCCCATTTCGTATAATCTGTGCCCTTCTCGGGCAGCAGGATCTCGGGCGCGAGGAGCCCGATGTCATCGAACAGCATGGGTGTCTCCTTCTTGCCTACTTGAGGTTGATCTTGTTGTAGCCGTCAGCCAGCGAGGTGTTCACGTGCACGACCTCTTTGTTCAGGCCCCTGAGGGGGTAGTCATCTGTGATGACCGGGAGATTGTCCGCGTCCTCCTGCTTCTTGAGCACGGTCCCTGCGGGTACGCAGCGCCCGTCCGGGACCTTCACGCCCATGACGATGCACCCCGGCTCCACCACGCAGCCGGTCCCGACGTACGCCTTGAACACCAGGGACTGCATGCCCACAAAGGTGTCGTCACCCACGTACGCGGGCCCGTGGATCTGCACCTGGTGCGCCAGCGACACCCTCTTGCCCACGTAGACCGCGTACTTTTTCCCGTCCGCCTCCACGAGGTTCTTTTCGATCGCATGGCCGTTGTGCTCGGTCTCGAGGCCATGAAGTATCACGCCGTCCTGCACGTTGGCATCGTCCGACACCATGATGGACTGGCCTTCGTCGCCGCGGATGGATGCAAAGGGGGACACCATCACCCGCTTGCCCACGGTCACGTTCCCGATAACGGCGGCAAGGGGGTGGATGTAAGCGCTCTCGTCGATGACAGGCATGGATTCCTTCTGGGAAAAATCGGTGACAACATTTTTATGGATCATAGCATCGCTCCTTATAAGGTTGATATTCGCCGGGAAAGGGCTCAAAAAGGCGTGCAACCCCACACCCTCTCCCGTGTCTCCCGGCCTGGGGATCACCCTTTTTTTACCTGGAAATGGATTGGAAAGACAGGGGAAAATGATTTTTAGGAGCTTCTTTCTTTTCATTTCCCTTCCTTAAGGCGCATTCATTTCGGCTCCATGATCAGCACCTTGTCATACTGCTTCCGAATCAGCTCATCCTTGAAGGGGAAGGGCTGATACCTCCCTTCGAGCCAGGCGTGGACGCCGTCGTCATAGTTCGGGCTCGACGGGTTGTCGCTCTGTCCCGTGCTGTTTATACCGTAGAAAGGCTCTTCGAGGCCGAAATCGACCACCAGGCGCATGGCCGGGATGAGCCAGGTGTCGAAATCCTTGCCGATCATGGTCCCCGACACGTTCAGGGTCGTGTAGTCTCCGGGGGCGGGGAAGGGGCCCCGGTTGAAATACGGGCTCATGACCTTAAGAGCCGTCCTCTCGAGCAGGCCGAGATGGGGGGACATCCTCGTGGACTCGGTGATGAAATGATAGGTGTGGAGCCGGCCCCAGCCCCAGTTCGAGCTGTCCGTGCCGAGCCTGTCTTCGAGGAGGTCCATGGCGTGCGCAAGGGATTTGGCGACTATGCGGACCTTGGTCTCCTTTTGAGGGGTTGCCGTATTGTCCCAGAACGGGCTCTCGTCTCCCCTGAGGAAGAGGTGGTCCGAGGTGGCGTTGTAGCTCATGGAGTTGCATGAGACGAACGCCCTCCAGGTGCGCGAGTCCTCGGGGCCGAGCTCGTCGAGGAAGAGGTCGCGGGTCAGCGCGTGGGTGAATGCGCCGACGAGGGATGCACCCGTCGAGGAGGTCTGCATGTTGCCGTCAAACCCCTGGAGTATGGCCAGCGCCTGCCGTGCCAGCTCCCGATCCTCCCCGTTGGACCAGGAGTCGATCTCGCGCCTGATGGACGCGGAGAAGTCGCCCTCGAGCAGGAGCTTCCTGAGCTGAAGCCCGGTGATGGAGACGGCATCGAGCTGCATGGCCTTGCTGCTTTCGATCGTGTGCTTCTGCGTGGAGGTGATCATGTCCCTGATCCGGTTCGCCCGGTCGGGCCAGTACCAGGATGAGGAGAGGATGTACGGGTATGTGGACGGGACGCTCTTGTTGTTCGCGGTTCCGATGTAGCCCTCGGGAGGATTGAACGAGCCGGGGAACTGATCCACCGGCAGGAAGCCCTTCCAGTCGTATTCGCCCGTCCACCCCGGGGAGGGCAGGAGGCCCCGGCCTTTTGCCCTGACGGGGTATCGGCCCGTCACCTGCCAGGCGATGTTGTCCCTGTCGGCGATCACCATGTTCAGGGCCATGGCCTCGAAGCCGCGCACCAGGGGGATGGCCTCCTGCACCGATCGGGCCCGGGAGAGGGAGAAGAAGGAGTCGAGGCTCTTGTCCCCCCGCTCGAACACACCCCAGGACAGGGCGATGCCCAGCGGCAGCTCCACAGCATCAGGGAGGAACATGTTCGTGGGATCGTTTTTCACCACGTCGTTGAGCAGGGGGCCGTGGGCGGTCTCACGGACCACGACACGTACCTCGCCCTTGCCCTTGACCCTGAAGACTTCTTCCCGTTCCTTGACCGGAAACCAGGCGTCCTTGTACAGGTAGCACAACCTCCCGTCCACCACCTTCATCCTCTCCAGAAAGACGTCCTGGTTGTCCGCCATGACCATGGTCATGCCCCAGGCGATGTGCCCGTTGTAGCCGGCAACGATGGTGGGCAGGCCTGCCACGCCAACCCCTGCCGCATCGAGGTCTCCGCAGCGGACGTGCATCATGTTCCACAGGGAAGGGAAGGTCAGGTAGAGGTGGGTGTCGTTGGCAAGTATGCTCGCACCCCTGGCTGTCCTCTCCTTGGCCACGGCCCAGTTGTTCGATGCCGCGATCCCGGTCAGGCCGAGGCCGGCAAGGATCTGCCCGACTGAGCTCACCCGCTTGAGCTGGGGGAGCGTGCCTTTTAGATCCACGCCCTCGAGCTTCTGCCCTTCATCGAAGGGCAGGGGCTCGTCGGGGTGGATGGGGTGGAGCCACGCGGCCTTGCGGGACCCGATGGCCTGGGCCAGTGACAGGCTGCTGATCTCCTCGTGCAGATTGAACGAGAGGGCGAAGTTCACCAGGGCCATGATGCAGATGGAGTCCATGACCTCCCACCTGTCGGGTGTGTAGGCGCTCATGTCGAGCTCGGGGGGAAGCTTCGAGCGGTGGCTGTCCAGGTAGGCGTTGACGCCGCGGGCGTACCACTCGAGGAGCTCCTTCCGCTCTGGCGAGAGCTCGTCATAGAGCACCTGGGCCGACTTGGCGAGGTTGACGGTGCGCATGAAGATGTCCAGGTCCAGGGCAGGTGTGCCGGCCATCTCGGAGAGCCTCCCCTGGGATACGAGCTTGAGGCCGATCATCTGGGTGAGCCTGTCGGAGGCGTTGACGTAGCCGATGGCAAAGGCGAGGTCAGTCATGGTCGCTGCCTCGATGAAGGGGATGCCCAGGTTGTCGCGGCTCACGGTGACCGGCTGGGTGAGCCCCTCGACGGCCATCTTCCCTTCCTTCGGCATGAGGCTCTTCCCGTAGTGGGAGGTGAGCATACGGGTGCAGGACGCGGTCAGGAGGAGGATGAGCAGGACAACCGGGAGGACCCCGGCCTTCCACGCCGTGCCGCACGTGCCCCGACCCCGGCTTCCCTGGAAGGTCTCCCTGCCGACGGCCTCTCCGGCCTTTGTGGATGGACCGCCCCCTCGCTGCTTCCTGATGATTTCCGGTGTCTTCATGGTGCCTCCCTGTTTATCCTGCCTGGTCCTCCACACGGATGGTCCCTGTCAGGTAGAGGGCCGCACGGCCCGATATCTCGACCCGTTCGCCCAGGTCCCTGCAGAAGACCTCGCCGCCCCTCTTCGAGAGCTGGCGGGCGCAAAGCTCCTTCTTGCCGAGCTCCTGCGACCAGTACGGGATCAGCGTGCAGTGGGCTGACCCGGTGACAGGATCTTCCGGGATGCCGACCCTGGGGCCGAAGAACCGTGACACGAAGTCCACGTCCCTTCCCGGCGCGGTGACGATGACCCCCCTCATGCCGATCCTGCACAGGGAAGGCATGTCCGGGGCGAGGTTCCGGATGTCGTCTTCGTCCCCGTAGACGACAAAGAAGTCTTCAGAGCACAGCACGAGGGAGGGCTCTTTCCCGAGGCCCGCGATGAGGTCCACCGGCGCCTCGCAGGGCACAGGTGCCTGGGCGGGGAAATCAATGGCGAGCAGATCCCCCTTCTTCGCCACCGTGAGCACGCCGCTTCTCGAAGAAAAACTGACCTCGAGACGCGACGGGTCCAGGAAACGGAAGACCACGAAGGCGGACGCCAGGGTTGCATGGCCGCAGAGATCCACCTCGGTCTCCGGGGTGAACCACCTGATCCGGTACCCATCCCCCTCGGGGACGAAGAACGCGGTTTCAGAGAGGTTGTTTTCCATGGCGATGGCCTGCATGAGACTGTCGGGCAGCCACGAGCCCAGCGGGCACACCGCTGCCGGATTGCCTGCGAACAGCCTGCCGGTGAACGCGTCGACCTGATAGATGGGGATCTCCATTACACCTCCTTTTCTTGATCCGGGCAGTTCATTCACAGGTGCTTCGCCCGGGGAAAGACCATGGTGAAACGCGGAACGTGCACGGCGCACAGGGGCCTCACCTCGTCGATGGGCGGGAAGAGCTCCCGGTTGATGCGGCACTCGAGGAGGCGTGCCGGTGCAAGGGCCCCGCTCGATTCCGGCGTGGTGAGCAGGGTGTTCCCCTCCTTCACATGGGCAAGGGTGCGGAACCCCCGGGGCACCAGGGCCGTGGTCACGGGCACGCTCATGCGCCTTGCGCTGAAGAGGAGCTGGGCTACCGGCGCACCGTCAGCCCGGACCGTGATCCGCTCGACCCCGTCTCCCTCGGCCGTCTTCTCGAAGGAGGCCAAGCCCTTGGGGATCCCCCAGTTGGCCCTCCCGCCTTCGACGCTTTCCCGGGTGGAGACGTAGATCCTGGTGATGGAAAAGAACCTCTTCCCCGAGAAGTCGAACCTGCCCGGTATGAACAGCAGCTCCTGATAGGGGCCTATGTTCGAGGAGCGGTAATCCACGTACATGACGGTCCCCAGACCCCCCTTAAAGGAGGACAGGAGCCCCTCGGGGATGAAGCCGCCGGTCCGGCAGAACTCTCTGCTGAACCAGTAGAGGAGGATGTACCCCGAGCCAGCAAGCTCCCACGGAGCAGGGTATGCAGAAAGGCGGACATCTTCTCCCATGGATCCCCCCGAACGCTCTGAGCACGACACGGCAGCCTTCCTCGGCTGCAGGATTTTATAATGTAAAATCAGGGAGGCAAAGTCAATCCCGTTCTTGGCATACAGCGCTTCAGCGCCTCGGCGGCTTCCTGTGGACAGGTTCTTAAGGCCGATGTCGGCAGTCTTCAACCTTCCAGGATTTCCGGCAGAAATGGAACAAAAGTACATACAATGGGCAAATTAAGTTAACCCTGTTATAACTTCCGTTATAGTTCATGCTGATAACTCTATGATATTTTGAGATAAGTTTGGTGGCATGGGCCTTGCTCGGCGTACCTGATCCCCCCTTCCTTTCCAGGAGCAGGGCGGTGTTTCAGGAACACAGAATTTCATACGAAAGCGGGATGGATCAATGTTCACGGATGATTTCATAACATGCGAGGCACGGAGCGACACCCGGGAAACACCTGAGGTTCAGGAGCTCATCGAGCAGAGAAACCGGTTTCTCATGGCTCATCCTCAGCTCCAGTCGACACAGGATGAGATCGACAGGCTTCTGGGCACCACGCTCGACCCTCATGTGAGGCTCGAGATCCTCTTCATGCTCATTACGGAAAAGCTGAACCAGATGAAAGTGTTGTTTGGAGAGGTCGCTCAGCTGACAGAGGCTGCGCTCGCCGAATAGAAGCCCCCGGGTCCTGCGGGTTTGAACACGCAGCCCGACTGCACCGGCATCCTCCCCCTCGGTGCGCCCGCTTGCCTGACAGAGACAGACATGAGAGAACAGGCCGGCCGTCTTCAGGCACAGGTTCTCCGCTCTCTGATCCATACCGCCATCTTGTCGTACCAGGAAGGGGGGATGACCCCGTCTCCAGGGTCCGGCTCTCCCTGCCTGATGAGCGCCTCGAGGGCGAACCCGGTGACGAGCTTGTTGTAGTCCCATGGCTCCAGCGCTCCCGGGTAGGCCTGACGGAGACAGTCCCGCATCCCCTGCAGGAGCCCCTGCCTGCCGTGCGCCTTCAGCTCGATCTCGACCTCGTAATGGAGGTACGCTTTCCCGGCCGCCTCATAGCGCACCCTGTCGAGGGCGAGCTCGCACACGGGCTCGCTCCCCGGTCCTGAGACAACATCGAGCAGGGTTCGGGTGGTCTCCCGGGACTGGATGGGCACGAACCCCATGGCCCTGAGTGATCCGGCCGGGTCGCCAGGGTCGAAGGCCTGACCGAGGGCCGTGCCCAGCTCCCGATCCACCCGGCTTATGGTTTCCCGTGCCCAGGGCCCCTCGATCTCGAGGCGGCTGATCCCGCCCTGTTCGTCCCTTTTCTCCCTGCCCTTGAGGGCCAGCAGCGTCCTGCCCCCCTTCGTACGGAGCCGGAGCGCGTAGCCCCCTTTCATGAGGGAGCTGTCCGGGGTGTCGAAGTACCTGTCGTGCATCGATCCGACCCCCCGCGGGACGAGGATTGTTCTCCCCAGGGAAGGGCGTGCCGTAATGTCCCGGAAGAGCCCTTCCGGATCCTGTGAAGCCACCCTGAGGGTGAGCTCGACTTCTTCAGCCACTGTGCCTTCCTTTGCCTGTCGTGCCCGCCGGTGAGCAGGCGCTCAGATGTGGATCTCCACGATGTCCCCGTCGTGGAGCACATAGTCCCGCTGGACCATCTGGCCGTCGTGGACCGACGTGCCCCAGATCCTGGCGTACTTCATCTTCCTGGCGATATCCCGGTGGATCTTCTCGGCGAGCTCCTCCAAGGTGCTGTTTCCGGGCATGACGAAGGGCTCCTCGAGGTCCGGCTCCTTGCCCGGGTTCTTCGAGTAGACCCGGATGACCCCGGAAAGCTCGTAGACCTTGTGGAGGAACTCCCGGAGGTTCTTTTCGCCCGTGACGGAGATCCCCAGGGCGGGGAGCGTGACCCCCGTGAGGTCGAGGAAGGTCTCGAAGTCCTCCTGCTCCCTGTCCGTGTCCATCTTGTTGGCGAGGATGATCATCTTCTTGAAGAACTGCGGCTTCCTCACCCCCTCGGGGACCGCTGCGCCTTCCGGAAAGATGCGGAAGGACTCAAGCTGGGCAAGGGTGTCCTCGTACTGGCTCAAGGGATCGTCCGCCAGGTCGAGCACGATAGCCAGGATGTCGGCCCTGCGGAGCAGGTCGGCCAGGGACGGGTCGACGTACTCGCCCGTGATGGGAGGGGTGTCCACGAGCTGGAACTGGATGTTCTCGTAGGGGGCCATGCCCGGAGTGGGCTTGTGCGTGGTGTGGGGAAAGGGGGCTACCTCGGGGGCAGCCTTCGTGAGCCTGGCCACCAGGGAGGACTTGCCCGTGTTCGGGGGTCCGATGACCATGACCTGGGCCGCGCCCTCCTTGTCGATGCTGAACACGCTCTTCTGGACCGCGGCCCCCTTCTTCTTGTGCGCCTCTTCCCTGTGCTTCGAGAGCCTCTTCTTGAGGTCGGCCTGGAGCTTGTCCGTGCCCTTGTGCTTGGGTATGACGGCGAGCATCTCTTCCAGGGCGGCGATCTTCTCCTCCTGGGTCTTCGCCTCCCGGTAGCGCCTTTCCGCCTCCATGTACATGGGTGTCAGGTTGGCCGGCATGCTCTCCCCGTCCTGAGCGTGGTCGTATCCACCCCTCATGATATACAAAAAGCGGGACTATTTCAATTCGATGTGAGGATGATCCCTGCGGAGAGGAAGAGGCTGTAGAGCAGCGCGAGCTTCGCCGTCAGGGCGAGCCCCTGGTTCAGCGTCGGGCCCGACTCGTTCACCACGAGCCTGATCGCCCGGGCGGCATTGGGGAAGGTGACCAGGGGAAGCAGGGCCCAGGGCGACAGCCCGTTTATGGCCAGCAGGACGAAGGGGAAGAGATAGGGAAGCGTCACCAGGATAGCGTACGCCTGCCTGCTGCGCCTGTCTCCGAGCATCACAGCCAGGGTCTTCTTGCCGATGTGGGCATCGGACCTCACATCCCTGATGTTGTTCACCACGAGGATGGCCGTGATGAGCAGCCCCACCGGCACGGCTGAGACCACCGGCAGCCATGTGAGCCCGAGCGTCTGCACGTAGTACGTCCCGCACACCCCGACGAGCCCGAAGAAGAGGAACACCACGAGCTCTCCCAGACAGTGGGAGCCCAGAGGGAAGGGCCCTGCACTGTATGCGAAGGCGACCAGGATGGAGGCGGCTCCGATGAGGAGGATGGGCAGCCCGCCCGCCAGGACGAGGGGAGTTCCGGACAGGATGCACAGGGCCCCGGTGAGGGCCATGGCCCCCTTCATCCGTGCGGCCGGTATCAGCCCGGTCTGCATCCCCAGGGGCGGGCCCTGGCGGTACGTCAGGTCGTGGCCGCCCCGTGTGTCGAAGTAGTCGTTGGCGAGGTTCACGCTGACCTGCAGGAGCATGCTGCAGGCAAGGGCGGCCAGTGCGAGCCACGGGCTGAAGCCGCCGTCCGCGTAGGCCGCCGCGCTCCCCACGATGACGGGTGCCAGCGATGCCGGCAGGGTCCTGGGCCGTACGGCCAGGGTCCACGCATCGAGGGGCCTGAGGTCAGCCGATGCGCTCACGCAGCCCCCGGGCGCGTCCCTGCGAGGATGGCCACCGTGTCGAGCATGAACTTGCGGTACACCACCCCGGTGAGCCCTGCGGCCTCCATGATGCCGGCAATCTCCTGGGGCGTCTTGAAGGCGCTGATGGACGCAGGCAGATAGCGGTAGGCATCCCACTGCCCGCTCACGAGCCCTCCCAGGACGGGGATGACCGTCTTCATGTAGAGGTCGGTCAGGGGCCTGAGGAAGTGGTGCCTCGGGGGGCAGGTGTCCAGGCATACCACCCTGCCTCCTTTTCTCACGACCCTGAGCTGCTCCCGGAAGGCGCGTGAGACGTCCGGGACGTTCCGCATGAGATAGCCGGAGGTCACGACGTCGAAGCTCTCATCGGGAAAGGGGAGCTCGAGGGCATCGCCCCGTACCCACAGGATGCGGTCCCCGGATTCCTTTTCCCTCCCCACCTTCATCATGTCCGGGGTGAGATCGAGGGCTGCCACCACGAGGTCCGGGTTGGCCCGCTTCGCGTCGAGGGCGATCTCCCCGGTGCCTGCGCCCACGTCAAGGAGGGCGCCGCGGGGAGGAACGTCCGCGAGCTCGAAGAAGCTCTTCCTCCACCTTCTGTCCTGCCCGAAGCTCATCAGGGTGTTGAGGAGGTCGTAGTGCCGAGAGATGGAGCTGAACATCCGCTGCAGGGAAGGGTTCCAATCGGGTCTGCTTTTATCTATCATGTCTCGAGTCCTGGGATTTCATACCAAAAATACGTGAAGTGTGTAAAGGGAAGAGATAGGTCATGGAGGTTCCTTTTTTCGCCGCGACGGTTATATTAGTCAATATTATTGAATGAGAGAGGGGGTTTCCCATGGTCATCGACTGTCATTACCATCTGGAAGAGAGGGCCCTCAGCAGGGCGGATCTCCTCAGGGAGATGGACAGGGCCGGGGTGGACAGGGTCGCGCTCATGGGCTCCATAATAGAGCCCGTCCCCGAGCCCCCGAGGATTCTCCTGAGGATCTTTCAGGCGATTCTGGAGCAGCGGGCGACGCGGATCCTGGGCAGGCTGCTCGTGGCGAACTTCACCTCCCGGGGGGAGGTGAAGATACTCGGCAAGCCGTTCCCCATCATCGTCAGCCCTGACAACGCATCCGTGTTCGAGGCTGTCAGGGAGCATCCGGACCGCTTCCTCGGGTGGGTCTTCATCAACCCCCGCAGCGGCGAGAACCAACTGGCGGAGCTGAAGAAGTACGAGAACGAGCCGGGCTTCATCGGGGTCAAGGCGCACCCCTTCTGGCACCACTTCACCCCCATCGAGCTCCTGCCGGCGGCACGCAGGCTCGCCGAGCTGGGCAAGCCCCTGCTCATCCACTGCGGGTTCGGGAAGGAGGGCAACTTCTCAGCCCTCATCGACGCCGTCCCTGACCTGAAGCTCATCCTCGCCCACACCGGCTTCCCCGAATACTCGGACACCTGGCGTGCCGTCGCGGACAGGCGGAACGTGTACCTCGACGTCTCCCAGACCTCGTACGTGAGCGAGAAGGCCACCAGGGATTCCGTGAGCCTCCTCGGCGCTGACCGGCTCCTCTTCGGGACGGACGGCCCCTACGGGTTCCACGACCGCGAGGGCAGGTACGACTATGGCTTCATCAAGAACAGGATCATGAGCCTCTTCCCCCGGCAGGAGGTGCATGGCAGGATCCTGGGCGGTAACTTCGCGAAGCTCACCGGGCTGGCCTGACCGCAATCGGGAGGCAGGACCGTCCGGTTCTTCCGGTGAGGTAGGCTTGCACTCAGTCGTTATGCATTTATTATTATAATACACAGCAGCCTCACCCTGGACCTTATCGTTTTCATGCTGTCATACCAGGAGGTGGATCATGACGTTTGAAAGGATATGGCACAGGCACTATCACCCCGCGGTCCCGGCGAACCTCGACTTCGAGAAGATCACCATGCCCGAGATGCTTTCCCGTACCGCCCGCGCATTCCCCGATGTTGACGCCCTTATCTTCATGGGGAAGAGGATATCCTACCGGGAGCTCGACAGCCTGGTGAACAGGTTTGCCCATGCCCTGACGGACCTGGGGGTCAGGGAGGGAGACGTGGTCGCCATGCTGCTGCCCAACATCCCGCAGGTGGTGATCGCCAACTATGCCGCGTTCCGCATCGGGGCGGTGGCGGCGCAGAACAACCCCCTGTACACCGAGGGCGAGCTCAAGGCCCAGCTCGCCGACTCCGACGCCAAGGTGCTCGTCACCCTCGACCTCCTCCTCCCCCGGGCACTCAAGGTCAAGCCCTCCACAAAGATCGAGCACATCGTCACCTGCCACATCAGCGACTACCTGCCGTTCCCCAAGAAGCAGCTCTTCCCCTATGTGAAGAAGGCCATGTACGCGGCCGTACACCCGCAGCCCGGGGTATACGAGTTCATGGACCTGGTGGACAGGTATCCCTCGTCCCCGGTGCCGGACAGCGCCCGCTGGGAAGAGACCGGCGCGCTCATCTACACCGGGGGCACCACGGGCACGGGCAAGGGCGCCATGCTCACCCACGAGAACCTGTCGTGCAACGTGCAGCAGCTCAGGGCATGGTTCCATGACCTCGTGGAAGGCAGGGAAAGCATGCTCGGGATCTTCCCGTTCTTCCACTCCGCAGGTTTCACGGGCATACAGAACCTCTGCATTTACACGGGCACCACCGACGTGCTCGTGCCCCGGCCCGAGAACAAGGTCATCATCGAGATGCTCAGGAAATTCAAGCCCACCTTCCTGCCCGGGGTCCCCACCATCTTCGTGGGCCTGTTGAGCGACCCCGCGTTCCGCTCCATGAACCTGAGGTTCATCAAGGGCTTCATCGCCGGGGCAGCCCCCCTGAACCTGGACACCATCACGGCGCTCAGGGACCTCACCGGGGGGGACATCATCAACGTCTACGGGCTCACCGAGACCTCGCCCATGGGCACTGCCTCGCCCTGGAAGGGGGACATCAAGCCAGGGACCGTGGGCGTGCCCCTGCCGAGCACCGACGTGAAGATCGTGGACGTGGAGGACCCGGCGAAGGAAAAGAACCTCGGCGAGGAAGGGGAGATCCTGTTCAAGGGGCCCCAGGTCATGAAGGGCTACTACAAGAAGCCCGAAGAGACCGGGGCGGTCATCAGGGACGGCTGGCTCCACACCGGTGACATCGGGTTCCTGGACGAGGACGGATACCTCACCATCATCGACCGGAAAAAGGACATAATCGTGGCGAGCGGGTTCAACGTCTTCCCCAGGGAGATCGACGATACCCTCGCCGAGCACCCGAAGATCCTTGAAGCCTGCACCATCGGCGTGCCCGACCCGTACCGGGGTGAGACGCCGAAATCGTACGTCGTGCTCAAGGCCGGCCAGGAGCTCAAGGCCGAGGAGATCATTTCCTTCTGCAGGGAGCGGCTCGCCGCATACAAGGTGCCCAGGCAGGTGGAGTTCATCGGCGAGCTCCCCAAGAGCGCCGTGGGCAAGATCCTGCGCCGCGAGCTCAAGGAGCTCGACCGCAGGAAACGGGAGGGGGCAGGGGCCACGGGAGCGGAGGGCGCTGCGGTCTGACCGTCCTGTCGGAGCTGCCCAGGCATGCGGGGAAGGCGCCGGATCAGCAGAACTGGCTCGCGAGGATCTGGGTGGAGAGGATGCCGATGAGGGCGCTGCTGTCGCGGAAGCCGAGGCTCTTCGAAGAGGCGCATTTCTCCACCAGGCGGCCAACGGTATCCGGGGCGAAGATGCCGGCATCCTGAAGCGCCCGTTCGTGGAGATACCCCGAGCAGATCCCCTTCAGACGGCCGTCCTCGAAGAAGGAGTCCCGGTTCGGCGCGCCATAGGGCTGCTTCGTCCGGTTGAAGATCTCGGCCGGAAGCCTGTCCATGAAGGCCTTTTTCAGCACGTGCTTTTCCTTGAGCCCCCTGAGCTTGAGCGTGGGGTGTATCCGGGCCGCATACTGGGCCAGGCGGTGGTCGAGGAAGGGGTATCTGCCCTCCACGCTGTTGGCCATGGCCATGCGCTCGCCCTGGGAGGAGAGAAGGTAGCCCGCCAGGAGGAGCTTCATCTCCAGGTACTGGGCCTGGTTCAGGGGATGCCAGGAGGGGAAGTCCGGGTTGAGCTGGGACCGCATCTCTTCGACCGGGTCGTAGCCGTTAAGCTCCTCCCGCATGTCTTGCCGGAGGTACTCCACCATGGAGGAGGTGTTCCTCCAGGTAGGCAGGTGCGAGTACCCGAAGTGGTCGGTCTTCGTCAGGTCGGTCCGGTAAAAGGAGATGAGGAGGGCCCCGGACCTCTTCATCTGCACCGGCGAATAGGGGTAGAGCCTGAACAGGAGCCGGGGCCGCAGCTTGGAGGAGGGCAGGCGGGACCAGAACCTGCGGATCTTGGCCTCCTTGAAGATGTCGTACCCGCCGAAGACCTCGTCCGAGCCTTCCCCGGTGAGCACAACCTTGATGCCGCTGTCCCGGGTGAGCTTCGAGAGCAGGTACATGGGTGCCGGGGCAGCCCTCAGGACCGGGGTCTCCGTGTGCCAGACAACCTGCGGGAACACGTCCGAGATGTCCCCGGGGCACACCCGGGTGACGTGGTGGCGCGTGCCGAGCTTCTCCCCCATGGCGAGCTGGAACGCGGATTCGTCGTACGCCGGGTCGGCGAAGCTCACGGAAAAGGTCTCCATGAGGGGGGTGTGCCGCTTCACCAGGGTGGTGAGGATGCTCGAATCGAGCCCTCCGCTCAGGTATGCGCCCACCGGGACGTCGGCCCGCAGCCTCAGGGAGACCGCGTCGTCGAGGATCTCCCGGATGCCCTGCTCCGCCTCGTCCGGCGAGGTGATGTCGTGCCCGCCCGAGGGAGGAAAGGCCATGTCCCAGTACAGGAATGTCTTCCGGATGCCCGGCTCCTGAACCATGCATTCGCCGGGCCTGAGCTGGGAGATGTTCCTGAACACGGTCCTGGGTGCCAGCGTGCTCCAGAAGGTGAAGACCTGGCTTAAGCCCCGGACATCGATGGCCGGCCTCCCGATGAGCGGGAGCATGGCCTTGACGGTGGACGAGAACACCAGGCTCTTCCCCCGGCAGGTGTAGAAGAGGGGCGATATGCCGAACCGGTCCCGGGCGAGGATGAGCCGGTGCCTTTTCGCGTCCCACAGCGCCAGGGCGAACTGGCCGTTCAGGTGCTGGAGGAAGCCGGTGCCGTGTTCCTCGTAGAGGTGGACCAGGACCTCGGTATCGCAGGTGGTGGAAAACAGGTGACCCTTCTTCCTTAGCTCCTGCCTGAGCTCAACGTAGTTGAAGATCTCGCCGTTGCAGACCACCCAGATGCTCTTGTCCTCGTTCGCCAGGGGCTGGTCGCCGGTCGCGAGGTCGATGACGGCCAGGCGCCGGTGGCCCATGATCACATGGGCGTCGCGATACAGGCCCGAGCCGTCCGGCCCCCGGTAGTCCATGAGGGAAAGCCCCCGCTCGATGGCGGATATGGGGAATCCGCCTGCCACGTGATTGTAAATGCCAGCAATACCGCACATAACATCTCTCCCTGTAATGGAGAAATAAGCCCCTCTCGTGAGACCACAAGCGGGGGAAAGGAGAAAAAACACGAGAAGGTCGGCATCACTTCTCGAACGATTTCAGGTACTGTCCGTAACCCTCCTTTTCGAGGTCCTCCCTGGGGATGAACCGCAGGGCGGCGGAGTTGATGCAGTAGCGCTCGCCCGTGGGAGCAGGGCCGTCGTCGAAGACGTGGCCAAGGTGTGAGCTGCCGCGAACGCTCCTCACCTCGGTCCTGACCATGCCGTGGCTCAGGTCCCTTTTCTGCTCGACGTTTTCCGGAACGAGGGGCTTCGTGAAGCTGGGCCAGCCCGTGCCCGAATCGAACTTGTCCCGGGAGGAGAAAAGGACCTCCCCGGACACCACGTCTACATAGATGCCTTCGCGCTTGTTGTCCCAGTACTCGTTGTCAAAGGGTACTTCCGTCCCGCACTCCTGCGTGACCCGGTACTGGAGCGGGCTCAGGCGAAGCCTGAGGTCCTCGGTGCTGCGCCCTGCATCCCCCGGTTCCTTCCGGGTCTCCGGCACCGGGCAGAGGCCCCTGGCGCAGGGGCTCACGTACCGCTCCCTGCCCGAGTGGCTCTTGTAGAATTCGTATCTCTGGGCGTTCTTCCGGTAATAGCCCTGGTGGTACTCCTCTGCCGGGTAGAACCGTGACGCTTCCAGGATCTCCGTGGCGATGGGCCCGTCGAAGAGGCCCGACCTGTCGAAGGCCTCCTTCGATGCAGTCGCGATGCGCTTCTGCTCGCCGTTGTGATAAAAGATTGCGGTCCTGTACTGGGAGCCCCGGTCAGCGAACTGCCCGCCGCGGTCCGTGGGGTCGATGTTCTTCCAGAACACGTTCAAAATCTCGGAGTAGCTCACCCGGGACGGGTCATAGGTCACCTGCACGGCCTCGAAGTGGCCTGTCCTGCCCGAGGACACCTCCTCGTAGGTGGGGTTCTCCGTGCGGCCGCCCGTGTAGCCGGACACCGCGGACACGACGCCGTCCATCTGGTCGAACGCGGACTCGATGCACCAGAAGCAGCCCCCGGCAAAGGTGGCTGTCTCGACGCCATCCGGGCTCCCGCCTGCGGGGCCTTCGGCAAAAGAGAACACCGGCAGGAGGAACCACTGTGAAAATCTCCCGGTCATGGATGTCTCCTTTTCTGTTCACTCATGCATGATTAGACGGATGGGGAACAGGAACGATTCAGGAGCAAAACCGGCCTGTTGGAAAGCGGCACCGGGCCAGGGGGCCAGGGTTTGCGGGCGGCGTGGATTAGGCTTGAATTTATCCAATCGGCTTGATAGAAGGAACACACGCAACTCACGCCTGAAACGTGGAGGAAAACCGCTCCAGGAGGATAATATTGGAAAGGCGCTACAAATTTTCCCTGTGGTACATCCTGATCGGCATCTGGATAGTCCTGATCGCCCAGAGCTACATCTCATCGATGTTCGCGGTCGAAACCATTCCGTACAGTTCCTTCCTGAACCTCGTGAAAACCGACAAGGTCAGGGAGATCTCCATATCGCAGAACGAAGTCCATGGCATGCTCCTGAACAGGGATGGCAGGGAGGTCAGGTTCAAGACCGTCCGGGTGGATCCGGAGATCTCTGCCCTGCTGGAAAACCACCGGGTCACGTTCAAGGGGGAGGACGGCAGCTCCTCCGTGCAGCAGGTCGTGTCCTGGGTCATCCCGCTGCTGCTCTTCGTGGGCATCTGGTTCTTCGTGATCCACCGCATGGGGGGACAGCAGCCCGGGTTCATGTCCCTGGGCAAGAACAAGGCCAAGATCTACATGGAGGACGACCTCAAGATCAGGTTCGACGAGGTGGCCGGGGTGGACGAAGCCAAGCAGGAGCTGGTGGAGATCATCGACTTCCTGAAGGACCCCTCCGTATTCGCGCACCTCGGGGGCAGGGTCCCCAAGGGCGTGCTCCTGGTGGGCCCCCCGGGGACCGGGAAGACCATGCTCGCCAAGGCGGTGGCCGGGGAGAGCGGGGTCCCGTTCTTCAGCCTCTCCGGGTCCGACTTCGTGGAAATGTTCGTGGGCGTGGGGGCCTCCCGCGTGAGGGACCTCTTCCTCAACGCCAGGAAAAAGGCGCCCTGCATCATCTTCATCGATGAGCTCGACGCCCTGGGCAAGGCCAGGGGGCTCGGCAGCACTGGCGGGCACGACGAGCGCGAGCAGACCTTGAACCAGCTCCTCACCGAGATGGACGGGTTCGACGCGCGGACGGGCGTAATCATCATGGCCGCCACCAACCGGCCGGAGATCCTCGACCCCGCCCTGCTGAGGGCAGGCAGGTTCGACCGGAACGTCCTCGTGGACCGCCCCGACAAGGCGGGCCGGATCGCGATCCTCGGGGTGCACCTGAAGAACGTGAAGGCAGGTCCGGACGTCGATGTCGAGCGCATAGCCAACATGACCCCGGGCATGGTGGGGGCCGACCTCGCCAACCTCGTGAACGAGGCCGCGCTCCTGGCGGTGAGGAGAAAGAAAAACATGGTGGGCATGCCGGAGTTCGAAGAATCGGTGGAGCGCGTCGTGGCCGGGCTCGAGAAGAAGAGCCGGCTCATCAACGCCAAAGAGCGGGAGATCGTGGCGCACCACGAGATGGGCCATGCCATCGTGGGCCTGAGCCTGCCCGGGACCGACCCGGTGCACAAGATCTCCATCATACCCCGGGGCATCGCCGCGCTGGGCTATACCATGCACGTGCCCACCCAGGACCGGTTCCTGCTCAGCAGGTCGGAGCTCCTCAACCGCATCGCCTCGCTCTTGGGCGGCAGGGCGGCAGAGGAGATCGTCTTCGGCGACATCTCCACCGGCGCTCACAACGACCTCTTCCGTGCCACGGACATCGCCAGGAGCATGGTGAGGGAGTACGGGATGAGCGAGAAACTGGGCCAGATCTACCTGGCGCCCGAAAAGCGCGCCCAGTTCATCGACGTGGGCGACAGCGGCCTCAGCGACTACAGCGAGGAGACCGCCAGGACCGTGGACGAAGAGATCCGGCAGATCATCCAGGACCAGTACGAGATAGCCCTGTCGATCCTGAGCACCCGCAGGGACGTGCTCGAAAAAGGCGCCCGGCTCCTCCTGGAGAAGGAGAAGATGGACAAGGAGGAGATCGAAGGGCTCTTCCACGCATAGCCTGATTCAAGAGTTGCAGGTGAATCCCCGATAAAGCCAGCATAAGCCTTAAGCTCCAGTAAATTTGAGGAAACTGGGAAAGGAGAGGCATGGCATGAAGTGGAGGATTCTCCCTGCGCTGGCTGCGATCCTGGCGGTCGTGCTCCTGGTGCAGGATGGCAGCGAGGCATGGTCCGCATCGGAGGCCCCCGGAGGCATCGTGGTGGTCTGCAACGATTCCGTGAAGGCGTCCTCGCTGAGCAGGGGCGAGATCAAGGAGATGTTTCTGGGGAGGAAGACCCGGTGGGCCGACGGCAGCAGGGTCGTCCTCGCGGCGCTCAGGGAAGGGGGAGCCTCCGAGCTTTTCCTGAGGGAGTACGTGGGCAAGACCCCTCAGCAGTTTTCCCGACACTGGAACAGGCAGACCTTTACCGGCAAGGGCAGAGGGCCGGATCTGTTCGCCGAGCCCGGGGATCTCATCGAGTTCGTGAAGAACACGCCCGGAGCCATCGGGTATGTCCCGGCCGATGTGTACCAGGGTCAGGTCAAGAGCGTTTCCATCGAGTAGGAGGTTTGAGGATGAAGAATGTCATGAGGGTACTGGCCGTATTGGCTCTGCTTGTCACGGTTCCCGCCTGGTCGCAGGTGGAGGCCTACGAATACATGGGCATCGACATCAGGGGCTTCGTCTCCCAGGGTTATCTGAAGTCGAGCGACAACAATTTCTTCGCGGACACCGAGGACGGCACCACCCAGTTCGACGAGGCCGCCATCAACTTTTCCGCGAACGTGTCTGACAGGCTCCGCATCGGTCTCCAGCTCCTCGCCAGGGACCTGGGATCGGTGGGGAACAACGAGGTGGTCCTCGACTGGGCCGTTGCCGACTATCGCTGGAGGGACGAACTGGGCATCATGGCGGGCAACATGAAGCTCGTCATGGGGCTCTACAACGAGACCCGGGACCTGGACATGCTCAGGACCTTCATCTTCCTACCCCAGAGCGTCTACAACGAGGGGTGGAGGGACTCCAGCTCATCCATCCAGGGGGCGGGCCTCTATGGCGACATCCCCCTGAGCTCTCTGGGCACCCTGAGCTATGACGCCCAGTACGGCGCGGTCAACATGAGCGACGACAAGGGGGCCGACCGGCTGCTCGAAGACCAGTGGCCCTTGGCGGGCATCGGGCTGACGGTGGACGTGAACGACATCGACGTGGACCAGACGTACGCGGGCAGCCTGAAGTGGATCACCAGCCTCGAAGGGCTGGTCCTCGGCGTGTCCGGCTGGGGATACTCCTTCTCAGCCGACGGCACCACCATCCTCGACACCACCGCCCTTGACACCACGAATCCCGCGGTCAGCGCGATCTTCGGAGTCCTCGACCAGTTCGGGACCCAACTCACCGTGCCCGAATCCCGCTTCGACCTGGACGTGTACTCCTTCACCGGATCGGTGGAGTACACCTGGAGGAACCTGGTCTTCGCCGCGGAGTACATGCAGACGAGGTACGACATAGAGATGTCCAACGAGCTGTTCGCCCAGGGCGCCGTGTTCCGCGATGCCATCGTGGCGGCCGGGGCCGACGTGGACGCCTCCGGGAGGATCAAGGTGCCGAAGTTCACCTCCGAGGGCTACTATGCGAGCCTCACCTACCGGTTCACGCCATGGTTCGAGCTGGGGACGTACTACTCGGTGTATTACCCGGACAAGGACGACAAGAACGGCGACAAGCGCGTGAACGTCAGGGGGATCGACACGGAGAAGTACCGGGCCTGGCTCAAGGACACCTGCGTCACCGCCCGCTTCGACATTACACCGAACTGGATCCTCAAGCTCGAAGGCCACAAGATGGACGGGGCCGCCATCCTCTTGGGTGCGGACAACCCGCCGCCCTCCGACCCTGCCCAGCCGCGCTACGAGGAGGACTGGTACCTGTATGCGGCAAAGGTGACCTACAGTTTCTAGGAAATAAGCATTAAGGGGACGGATTTATTTTTCTTCAATAAATAAATCCGTCCCCTTTATGCGTGCTGAAAAGAGCGGGGCACTCCGCGTCCTTATGGTTATTCCCTCTCGAGCTACTGAACCACTCTTCCGGACTTGTCGGCGCATGGGGCAACTGAGCTCGACTCGAGGCAGGGCCGGTCAGTTGCTCTTCACCTTGGCCCTGCTCTTCTTGATTTTCACCACCCACTGGAGCGCATCCTGCGGGGAGTCGAATATCTTGCCGCTGTTATCCTCTTCCTTGGGAAAGACCGAAGCCTGATATTTGTCGCTGGTCGTGTCCTTGAGCAGACGGACGAATCCGATGAGATTGTCGTCTTCGAAAATCTGGTACGTAGTAATGTCACTTGCTGAAGATCTTACGGTGATCATGGTTTCCTCTTTCTGGTGAACGCGGAGTGTCCCTTAAGTCGCATAACACCACGAACGGCGCCATTTGGCAAGCAGGGAATAGGGCCTTCCCATAACCCGATAAAACCCTTGACAGGGCAGGGAAAACAGGTACAATGATCGAGTGGTCGGACCACCGAACCAATGGAGGCAGGTTATGACAGTGTCGATCTTTTCGCGGCCCATCGCCAGGAACAAGCTCTCCGGCGAGATCGAAAACATGCTCCTCAACGGCATCATCAAGGGTCAGCTCAAGGTGGGGGAGAAGCTCCCCACCGAACGGGAACTCGCCCGGGAGCTGGACGTCAACCGGTCCACGGTCCGGGAGGCCCTGGGCAAGCTCGAGTCCCTGGACCTCGTGGAGATCCGCCATGGCGACGGCGTCTACGTGAAGGACTACCTCAAGAGCGGCAGCCTCGAGCTCATCAGGTCCCTCATCCGCCTCGACGAGGGCCAGCGGGACAACGTCATCAAGACCCTGCTCCGGTTCCGGACCGTCATCGCCCCTGAGATGGCCTCCCTCGCGGCCAGGAACAGGACGGACGAACACCTCGCGTCCCTGGAGGAGGTGATCCGGGACGACGGGCTCTCGGTGCTCGAAAAGGATCTCCACGTGCACCACGTCATAGCGCTTGCCAGCACCAACATCCTGTATCTCGTCCTGCTCAACTTCTTCAACAAGTTCACCGAGGAATTCGCATACCTCTATTTCGACGACCCGGTGAACGCCGAGCGCTCGAAGAGGTTTCACGAGGATATCTTCGGGGCCATCAGGGACAGGAACGACAAAAAGGCAAAGCGGATCATGGAAGAGGTCATGAAGTTCGCCGAGGACGCCGTGGCAGCCTATCTGAAGCAAGAGAACCATGCAAGGAGGTAGAACCATGCAGAGATTTATCGAGACCCATACCGATGAGCAGTTCGATGTAGTCGTGATCGGGGGCGGGATCACCGGGGCCACGGTGGCCTATGACGCGGCGAGCAGGGGGCTCAAGGTCGCCCTGCTGGAGAAGAGGGATTTCTCGGGCGCCACCTCGGCAGCCACCTCGAAGCTCATCCACGGGGGCTTGCGGTACCTGGCGAACCTCGAGTTCTCCCTGGTGAGGGAGTCGCTCAGGGAGAGGAAGGTGCTCGAGGACATCGCGCCGAACTTCGTGTACCCGTTCCCCATGCTCATGACCCACTACAAGCTCTCCCTGAAGAAGAGCAAGTGGGCCATGAAGGCGGGGCTCACCCTCTACGACATCCTGTCCTACGACCGGGGCGCCACCTGGGACCAGAGCAAGAAGATCCCCCTGCACAAGACCGTGTCCATCGAGAAGGCGTTCGAGATGCAGCCCAGCCTCAAGGGCCAGGCGCTCACGGGTGCATCGATATTCTACGACTGCATGAGCATCTTCCCCGAGCGGCTCACGCTGGCCTTCATCAAGTCCGCCGTCGCCTTCGGCGCCAAAGTCGCGAACTACGCCCGGATCGACAGCTTCATCATGAACGGACCGGACAGGGTGGCCGGAGTGAAGGTGACCGACGTCCTGACCGGCCGCCAGGTCGAAGTCAGGGGAGACGTCACCATCAACTGCGGCGGGCCCTGGGCGGACATCCTCCTGGGACTGGCCAAGCAGGGGGGCACGGTGAACGAGACCCTGCGCCGCTCCGAGGGCATCCACATCATCACGGCGAAGAAAACCTCCGAGAGCAGCGTGCTGGCGAGCATGACCCCGAAGGGCAAGCACTTCTTCCTCATCCCCTGGCGCGGCCACACCCTCATAGGCACCACGGACAAGGAGTACGTCGGCAGCCCCGACGAGTACCGCGTGACGAAGGAGAGCATCATGGAGCTCATCGCGGACGTGAACTCCACCTTCGGCGACGGGTTCGTGAAGTTCGAGGACGTCATACACACCTACGGCGGCCTGAGGCCTCTCGTGGAGGAGCAGACCGAGGGGACCTACGAGTCCTCGAGGAAGTACGAGATATTCGACAACGCCTCCGAGGGGCTCGACGGCCTCATCACCGTGGAGGGCGGCAAGTACACCACCAGCAGGGGCCTGGCCCAGAAGGTCATCGATCTCGTGCGGGACAAGGTGGACAAGCCCATGAACCTGGTGATCACCGACCGGCGCTACCTCTACGGGTGCGAGATCAGGAACGTGAACGCCTTCATGGAGAGCATCAAGGGTAAGAACCCGGACGTCCCCGAAGCGACCCTCGAATACCTGGGCAGACACTACGGCACCGAGTACGGCAAGGTCCTCGAGATCGCACGCGAGTCCGGGGAGTTCGGTGAGGTCGTGAGCACGGACGGCGAGATCCTGGCCGAGGCGGTGTTCGCGGTGAGGAACGAGATGGCCAGGACCTTGAGCGACATCGTGCTCAGGAGGACCGGCATCGCCACGCTGGGCAATCCCGGGGAGGACATCCTGAGGAAGGTGGCCGCGGTGGCGGCCCGCGAGCTGGGCTGGGACGACCGGAAGACCGAAGACGAGCTTTGCCGGACCGCCGAAGAGCTGAAGATCCCGGGCAGGGACTAGGGGAGGGCGTCATGCTGAAGAAGAAGGGATTCATGCCCCGGTGGACGGAAGAAGCGCCGGCTCCGGGGACGATCAGGTCCATCGTGAAGTACGGAAGCCCCACGGCGTTCAAGCACCCGAGCCACGGCTGGGTGCACATGATGATGGAGGAGTTCGGCATGGGCCCTGCCGACTTCGGCACCAAGAGGGAGGAGGGCAACGTGGCCGTGTCCCTCGAGAGGCCGGTGGGCATCGAGGGGGTCCACATCGAGCGTTTCATGGACATGGTGGGGAAGGAGAACGTCACCACCGACCCCTACAGCAGGGTGAAGTACGCCTATGGGAAGACCACCGAGGAGCTCATGGAGCTCAGGAAGGGGATCATCCGGGAGGTGGCGGACGTGGTGGTGCACCCGCGGGACAAACAGGACGTGAAGAACCTCGTGGCCTACTGCAGCGAGCACAGGATCCCCATGTACGTCTTCGCCGCCGGGTCCTCGGTGAACTTCGGGGTGCGGCCCGCGAAGGGGGGCGTGTCCCTGGTCATCAGCACGCACATGAACCGGGTCCTCGAGATCAACGAGGCGAACCAGACCGCCCGGGTGCAGGCGGGCATGTTCGGCCCCGCCTACGAGGACGCGCTCAACAGCGCCCCCGAGCTCTTCGGCTGTGCGAGACGCTACACCTGCGGCCACTTCCCCCAGTCCTTCGAGTACTCCACGGTGGGCGGCTGGGTGGTCACCCTGGGCTCGGGGCAGGCCTCGACCTATTACGGCGACGCCGGCGACATCGTCATCAGCCAGGAGTACGTGACGCCCGCGGGCACCTTCGCGACCCGCGAGTTCCCGGCCTCGGCCACGGGCCCCAAGGTCAACGACATCATGAAGGGCTCGGAAGGGACCTTCGGCATCCTCGTGGAAGTGACCATGAAGATCTTCCGGCACATGCCCGAAAACAGGCGCTACTTCTCCTTCATGTTTCCCTCCTGGGAGAGCGCGGTCCAGGCGAGCCGGGAGATCATGCAGGGCGAGTTCGGCAGGCCCGCGGTGTACCGGATATCGGACCCCGAGGAGACCGACCGGGGGCTCAAGCTCTATGGCATACCCGGGGTGGTGGACGCATACCTCGTCAAGCGGGGCTTCCTGCCCATGCAGCGCTGCCTGTGTCTGGGGACCGTGGAAGGCGATGGTGACTACACGAAGCTCGTCAAGAAAAAGATCATGAAGATCGCGAAAGGCTTCGGGGCCATGTACCTCACGGGCTATGCCTCGAAGAAGTGGGAAAAGACGAGGTTCACCGAGCCCTACATGCGCGAGGACCTGCAGGACTTCGGCATCCAGATCGACACGCTGGAGGCGAGCGTGACCTGGGACAACCTCCACAGGGTCCACGAGGGCGTGCGGGCCTGCATCAAGACCAGGCCGGCGACCATGTGCATGACCCACGCCTCGCACTTCTACCCCCAGGGCACGAACCTCTACTTCATCTTCATCATGAGGACCTCTGACACCAAGGAGTTCGTATCGTTCCAGCGGGGCGTCATCGAGGCCATCATGAAGAGCGGGGGGTCGCTCAGCCACCACCACGGCGTGGGCAGGATGATGGCCCCGTACATGGACGAGTATCTCGGCCGCGAGCAGATGGAGGTCTTGAGGGCCCTCAAGCGGCACTTCGACCCGGCGGGCATCATGAACCCCGGGGGCCAGCTTGGGCTCGACCTTCCTTAGACGGGCAGGTTCCTGAACGCGCTGATGATGAGGTAGATCCCCAGCAGGGAGAGGAAGACCCCGAAGGAGAGCTTCATGACGGCGTCCGGGACCCTGGCCGCGATGTGTGCGCTGATCCATGCGCCCAGGAACAGGGACACGGCGATGATCAACCCGGCGCGCAGGTCCACGGCCCCGTGGCGGTAGTACTCCAGCACGGCCCCGAGGCCCACCGGCGGCAGCAGGACCGCCAGGCTCGTGCCCGTGGCCGTGTGCTGGGAGAACCCGGCGAGCAGGACGAGGGCAGGGACGATGAGCACGCCGCCCCCGATGCCGAAGGCACCCGAGCCGAGCCCGGAAACCAGCCCGATGGCAATGAACAGCGCAATGTGTGTGTCATGACCCATGTGACCCTCCTTACGCAGGCGGTTATAAATTGTATTAGATATGCAGGAACGGATGCCAAGTCGGCACGGCTTTTTGCCTGGATGATCGGGATCGGGATCCTGCCAGGCCGGCGCCCAGTGTGCTCATCCTTCTCGCCGGTGATCCCCTGTATCTGCCAGGCATCGCGCGGCTGAGGGTTGTCCGTTCTTCCTGAAGGAGGCCTTTGCCCATGAAGCTCGATCTTCTGCTCGGCATTTCCGCCGTCTATATGGCCTTTGCAGGCCTCGGCTTCATCTTCGCACCGCAGTCCGCCGGTGCCGGAGCCGTGCCCGCAGATCCCTCCGCAGCGCTCATTGCCTATCTCCGGATTTTCGGAAGCCCCTTCCTTGGGATTGCAGTCCTGAACTGGGCGGCGCGGAACGCGGAGCCGTCTGCTGCGCTGAACGCCGTCATCCTGGGCAACATCGTCGGGTTTTCCGCCATAGCCGCCCTGGACGTGTGGGGCCTGTTCGCAGGCGCCCGTCAGGCGACGCAGGTGTTCGCGGTGATCCATCTGCTCTTTGCCGCTGCCTTCATCCGGGCAGGATGGGCGGGCATGCGGGGCGGAACCGGTGAGGCCGGGCGGTTTCGCTGATGTTCGGCAGGGAGAGGGCGGAGCGTCCGATTGAGAACAATGCTTTCGGAGTGTTCGACCCCGATACCGATACCGACCCCGACCCCGATGAAATTAAGCTAACCAGGTGCGCGGGTGTCTTTCCGAGTTCTACAGGTACCTGCCGATGAGCTCCCGCAGCTTCTCCATGCTGAAGGGCTTCTGGAGGAACTCCGTGACGCCCGCCTCCCGGGCGATGACCTGCTGGGAACGCTCCGACTCGGTGGTGATCATGATGACGGGCAGGCCTTCGAAATCCGGGAAATCCCTGACCTGCCTGGTGAACTCGATGCCGTCCATGACCGGCATGTTCATGTCCGTGATGACGAGGCAGAAGGGCTCTCCGGCCGCGAGCACGTCGAGGCCCTGCCTGCCGTTCTCCGCGGTGGCGATGGTGAGCCCCATGGACGCCGTGATGCTCTGGTAGTAGTTCAGCATGGCTTTCGAATCGTCCACGGCCAGGATCTTTCGCCCGCCCGTGTTCCCGGCCTTGCCCTCCAGGCCCGCAGCGATGGCCAGGGCCTTGTTCGTCCCCATCTCCTTGAGCTTCCCGCGAAACTGCTCCGTAAGCTCGCCGTCGCCGGAATCCCTGACCGCGTCCGCGATGAGGGCGCCGATGGCCTCGTCCAGTCCGAAGAGGGCCTCGAAGATGTTCAGGGACCGGGATGCGGCGATGGCCTTGACGAGGGCTGAGCTGTGCGCCGTGCCCTTCCGGATGCTCTCGGCCATCCTGTCCCTGATCCAGGGGTTGAGCTGCACGTCCAGGGAGGAGATCACCGCCATGAGCACCATCTGATCCGTCTCTTCCAGGCCGTCGGCGAGGCAGACCAGGGTCTTCATGCCCGGTGTCCTGCCCATGGCCTCGTAGACGGCGAACCGGATGTTGGGGTGGAGCGCCTGCCCCTTGTCCAGGGCCCGTACGAGCACGTCCCCCGCCTCCCGGGAGCCGATGAGGCCCAGGATGTTGGCTGCTAAGATCTTCTTGTCGACATCGTCCTCCTGGAAGACCTCTGCCAGGGGGCCGACGGATTCGGCACCGGCAGCGGCGAGGGCCTCGTGGATGAGCCTGCGCGCTGCAGGGCTCCTGTGGTGGAGCTTGGAGACGAGGAAGGAGACGGCCTCGCTCCCCCTGATCCTGCCCAGCGCCGTGATGGCGCTCGCCGTGGGCAGGTCGCATTCCCCGCTTGCGCCCTGAGCGTCCGACCGGGAGACGATCCCGCACAGGCGGCCCACGGAGGCCTCGTCTCTCAGCTCTCCCAGGATCTCGATGCATTGCGACGAGATGAGGGGGTCTTCACTGTCCATGCACTCCCTGAACAGGTCGAACGCCTCGGCCGTCCCGATGGCGGACAGGGCGGAGATAGCGGCGAAGAGCACCCCGTACTCCTGCCTGCCCGCCGCCTTTCTCGCCTCTTCCAGAAGGGCCCCGGCAGCGCCGGCGAAGCGTTTCTGCCCGGCAACCTCGATGGCGATGGTCTTCACCTCCCGGTTGTCCGAAGCGATGCATTGAGCGGTCTGGTCTTCGCCCGAAGAGAGCAGCCCCTTGAGGGTGTTCCGGATGACGAGGCCGATGGCATCGCTCCGCGGTATCCTTTCCATGAGCTGTATGACGTCGGGCAGGGCCTCGAGGCTTCCGTTCTGCACGAGGGAGTCCAGCAGGTTCACCTGTCCGAGGAAATCCAGGGTATCGAAGCGTTCAAGCTCTTTCATGCGTATCTCCTCAATCCCTTTCGGGACGAGCTATTCGAGGCAGAACTCGAAGGTGAAGTCGCCGTTTTCCGTGTTGAAGGGGATGGCGATGATGGGCTTGGTCGTGATGTGCGTGATGACGTGGTTCTTGCCCGTGATCACCGTGGGTATGGCGCCCTTCAGCGTCTTCCCCATGCCCTGGAGCTTCTGGCGTCCATGGCCGGACACGATGTTCAGGATCTCCCCCACCGCGTCCTTGACCTCGTCGTTGATCTCGGTGACCTCCTCCCCGAACATCTTCGAGACGATGGTGAGGATGCATTTCCTGGTGAAGGTGACCGAGATCGTGCCCTTGGCCTCGCCGGTCAGCCCCACAACGCCCGAGACGTCGCCCTGGGCCACGGGGTCCTTTTTCACATAGGGCTTGCCCACGTGGGCCTGGGTGAAGGCGAGCGATGACAACACATGAATGGTTGCGTCGATGAACGGATTCACGATCTGAACATCCATACTGTCCCCGTTGTGGTGCCTTTGTTGGTCTTACCCCTTTCTATCGGACACGCCTCAAAAAATAATGAATACGTAATATTAGGAAATCCGAGGCCGGCCCTACCGGGCGCGTCGGTGCCCGTTGGCCGTGCAGAGCGCGTATGCCGCGATGCCGAAGGCTACGGAGGCATTGAGCGAGGTCTTGACTCC
Source organism: Deltaproteobacteria bacterium (assembly GCA_035352355.1). Classification (GTDB taxonomy): domain Bacteria; phylum Desulfobacterota; class Desulfomonilia; order UBA1062; family UBA1062; genus Phosphitivorax. Next base: position 67,520 of record DAOPXM010000013.1, read on the forward strand.
CTGCATGGGGATGTGGACGACCTTGTGGCACAGGGAGAGGATCCTGGGGTCCACGCCTGAGACCTCGTTGCCCACCACGAGCACGATGGGGGGTCCGTCGAGGTCGGCGAGGGCCTCCCCCAGCGGCCTCGAAAGGCTCCCCCCCTCCAGGGCCCAGAGGCGCCTGCCCGACTCGCGCAGGTCGCTCGCCGTGGCGAGCCCGTTCCTCGAGTAGGACCAGGGCACGCTTTCCTGGGCGCTCAGGGCGGTCTTGGCCAGTCTCGGGTTCCTCGGAGTGGGGGTCATGCCGCAGAGGTGGATGTGGGAGATCCCCGCGCCGTCCGAGGTCCTGAACATGGAGCCTACGTTGTAGGTGCTGCGGATGTTGTCGAGGAGCGCTTCGATGCGCGTGCCCGGCGCCGCGGGGCGCGTGCTCCTCACCTGGAGCTCTTCGTAGGGCTCTCCGTCCTGCTCCGTGGGGGAGCCGCACAGGGGGCATTTCGGGATGCGCTCGACCCTGGCAGGGATCGGAAAGCGCATCCTGCATAAGGGGTTCGTGCATTCCAGGGTGATGTGCCTGATGAGCCCGTCCATGGGGGAGGACTTATCACAGACCCGTTCGTCCGGGCAAACGCAAACAGGGTTTCCCTCCAGGGAAGGAAAAACGAAGGAGGCCGGGTGTTTTCCCGGCCTCCTGATCACGGCGTTGGTTGCGTGCTGATGGGCAGCCCTTATTCCTCGATGCAGATCTCGATGGTGAACTTGCCGTTGTCCGTCTCGAAGGGGACCGCGATGATGGGCTGTTTGGTGATGTGGGTGATGGTGTGGTCCTTGCCGGATATGACCGTGGGGATGGCCCCCTTGAGCACCCTGCCCATGGCCTCGAGCTTCTGCCTGGCCTGCCCTGACACGATGTTCAGGATCTCGCCCACGGCGTCCTTCACCTCGTCGTTGATGGAGGTCATCTCTTCGCCGAACATGCTGCTCACGATGGAGAGGATGCACTCTTCCGTGAAGCTCACCGAGATGGTCCCCCTGGCCTCGCCGATGAGGCCTACGATGCCCGTCACATCGCCCCGGGCGATGTTGTCTTTCTTCAGGTATGGCGCGCCGGCCTTGGCCTTGGTGAAGGCCATGCTCGACAGCACGTGCGCAGTCGCCTCGATGAATGGATTGACCAACTTTACATCCATGATATCCCCTCTGGTTGTAAGATATCCGTTCTATCGGCCGGGCGCTGCGAGATGTTTAATATCACATGAACTTATCAGGTAAAATTTATTGTCACCCCATGCCCGTGCCGCCGCCTTCCCGGCGTTCCTCCGGTGCCTTCCCGGCGTCCCCTGCCGTCGGCGCTGCCCTGCCGATCCCCCAGAGCTGCGAGAGGAGCATGCCCAGCAGCATGAGCGAGCAGCCGGCGAGCTGGCGGGGAGTGAGCAGCTCGTCGAGGATGATCCAGCCCCCGATGGCCGCGAACACGGACTCGAGGCTCAGCAGGATCGCCGCGTGCGCGCTGGGCGCCTCCTTCTGCCCCACGATCTGGAGGGTGTAGGCGATGCCCACGGAGCAGACGCCGCCGTAGAGGATGGGCAGGGCTGCCCGGGAAAGGGCCTCGATGGTGGTGGTCTCCCAGATGCCCGCGACCGCGAGGCTCATGAGGGAGCAGGCGGCGTACTGGATGAAGGCGAGCCGGTAGGAGTCCATGTTCGGGGAAAACCGGCCGATGACGAGCACGTGGCCTGCCCAGAAAAAGGCGCCGAGGAGCACCAGGATATCGCCGGGGGAGATGGTGAAGGATGCGCTCACGCTCAGGAGGTAGAGCCCCAGGGAGGCGAGCACCGCGCCGATCCAGGTGCCGGCGGAGGTCTTCTGGCTCATGAACAGGCCGAGGATGGGCACGAGCACCACGTAGAGCCCGGTGATGAACCCCGCGTTGCCCGCGGTGGTGGTGACCATGCCCATCTGCTGGAGCGACGCCCCGGAGAACAGCAGGACGCCCGCCAGGAGGCCCGACTTCAGGAGGTCTGATCTCTGACGGTCCCGCTCTCGCCGCGAAAGGGGAGGTCTGCTCCTGCCGGTAAGCCAGATGACCGGAAGCAGGACCAGCGCGCCCAGGGCAAAGCGCACGCCGTTGAAGATGAAGGGGCCGACCGCCTCCATGCCCAGGCGCTGCGCCACGAAGGCGAAGCCCCAGATGAGGGCGGCGGTGAAGAGCAGGACGTCGGATCGCAGGGTGCGCGTATTCATGGGGTCAAGGCCTGGCAGGCGTCTCCTCTCTCGCATTCCGGCCGCCGGGGCTGCTGGCCCACGGTCCCGCGGCAGGTCTTCTGGCGAGCTACCTTAGCGTAATCCGGGCAGAAAAGGAAACCCGTATTTGCGGTCTTCGAAGGCCCCGGGGACCGGCGGGCGCCCGGAAGCGCTCCCGGCCTCAGGCGCAGGAGGCAGGGGCGGGTCCCCTCAGCGGGGTTTCGGAGAAGAACCTGCTCGCCATGCGGACAAAGGCCGCAGGGGTGGGGGGCTCGGTGCCCTCCAGGTAGATCCCGAGGTCCTTGAGCCTCTGGATGGACTGCATGGACTCGTCCTTTGAGCAGCCCCTCGTGCGGTGGCCGAACACGGCCTTGAGCACCAGGGTGTCCGTGACGATCCTGCGGAGGTCCCGGTCGTCCTTGAGCGCCGCTACCTCCGTCATGACCTGGTCCCTGTTCTGCTCGAGAAAGGTCCTGGCCTCCTCCTCGCTGTCGGTCTGGGAGAGGACGACTTTCGTGACGGCCACGGCAAGGCGTGATGCATAGTGTTCCCCGAAGCGCATGATGTACCGCGCCAGGAGCCTGCCGTACATTCCGGCAAGCACCTGCTTTTCAGCACGGAGAAGGTCTTCGCTGTTTGGTATGGATTTCCTGCAGGTCATTGTTTCCTTCCGTGATGTTGTTCTGTCACGCTACTGTAACCAAAGCGCGATGCAATGGCAACCCCTGAATTCCCGGAAAGGCCTCCTGTCATCAGAGATGCCGTGACCCTACAATAATGTCATGCATGGGGGCCGGTTGCCGACGTCCCCCTTCAGATCCACAGACAGCGAGGCAAGGAACGCGATGCGCAAGGATATCGAGCACGTGCTGCAGTTCATCACCGGCGCGCCGCCTTTGGGCAGGGCCCGGGGCCCCGAACCGGGGGGCTCCAGGAAGGCGGACGACGACGCCCATCTCCTGGACGCCTACTCGAAGGCCGTGATATCGGTGGTGGAGAAGGTCGGCCCCACCGTGGTGGGCATATTCGCCGGGGGCGTGGACAGGGAAGGGGCGCTTGAGCAGCAGGGCGCAGGCTCCGGGGTCATCCTCACCCCGGACGGGTACGTCCTCACCAACGACCACGTGGTGAGCGGCGCCCGGAGATACCAGCTCACCCTCACGGACGGATCGATCACCACCGCGACCCTCGTGGGGACCGACCCGGCAACGGACCTCGCCGTGATCAGGGCGGACGGCTCGAACCTGCCGTACTCCTCCCTGGGCGACTCCCTCCTGCTCAAGGCGGGCCAGCTCACTATCGCCATCGGCAACCCCCTGGGCTTCCAGTCCACGGTGTCCACCGGGGTGGTGAGCGCTCTGGGCAGGGCGCTCAGGAGCAGGGACGGGAGGCTCATCGAGAACGTCATCCAGCACACCGCGCCGCTCAATCCCGGCAACTCGGGCGGCCCGCTGGTGAACTCCTCCGGGCTGGTCATCGGGATCAACACGGCCATCATCTTCCAGGCCCAGGGCATCGGGTTCGCCATCCCCTCGAACACGGCCCGGTGGGTCGTGTCCGAGATCCTGACCCACGGCCGGGTGAGGAGGGGGTATCTGGGCATCGCGGGCACCACCAGGCCCATCACACGGAGGCTCGCCCGCTTTCACAACCTCGACGGCGAGAGCGTCGTCGAGATCGTATCCGTGGACCCGGACAGCCCGGCCAGGAGGGCCGGCCTGCACCTGGGCGACTTCATCGTCTCCATGAACGACGTCAGGGTGGGCAGCGTCGACGACCTCCACCGGTTCCTCTCCGACTGGCCCATCGGCGAGCCCGTCAGGATAGGCATCCTCCGGAGGACGGACCTCCTCGAGGTGGAAGCCGTTCCCTCCGACGCGAAGAGCGGCCGCTGACAGCCTCGTGCCCCCTGGTTAGCCCAAGGCCCTCCCCATTTTCATCGGGGTCGGTATCGGTATCGGGGTCGAAAGGGAATATCGGTATCGACCCCGATACCGATACCGACCCCGACAAAGCCATGGTACTCGATAGGCGTTCATCTGTCTGCGGGGAACGGAGGAACATTTCCTATTGCCTGCGGGCAGGCACTTGTCCTATAGGCCTGCTGGGGAGGCATTATGGGCTTATCTTCTCTCGGGGACATGAACCTGTACGCCTGGGTCATCCTGCCTGCCATGATCTTTCTGGCCAGGATCCTGGACGTGAGCCTGGGCACCATACGGATCATCTTCATCGCCAGGAACCTGCGCTACATCGCCCCGTTCATCGGCTTCGTCGAGGTCATGATCTGGCTGCTGGCGGTGAGGCAGATCATGCAGGGGGACAAGCTCAACCTCGCCTGCTTCATCGGCTACTCCGCAGGGTTTGCCTTCGGCACCTTCGTGGGCATGTGCCTCGAAAACCTCCTGTCCATCGGGAAGGTCGTCATCCGCGTCATCACCAAGGCCGACTCCGGGGAGCTGGAGAGCTCGCTGAGGGCCGCCGGGTTCGGCCTCACGAGCACCGACGCCAGGGGCGCCACCGGGCCGGTGAAGCTGGTCTTCTCCATCGTGGAGCCGCACGACATACACCGCATCGTCTCGCTCATCGAGCGCTTCGACCCCAAGGCCTTCTACACCATCGAGGACGTGCGGTTCGTGAGCGAGTGCGTCACGCCCTTCCGCATCAGGGAGACGAGGGTCCCCCGCTGGCTGTGGCCGCTGCGCCCCGGGAGGAGGCCCGTGTTTCAGCCGGTGCAGAAGAGGGAAGCCGTGTGAGCCTGCCGGCCGGGCGCGGGTCGGCATGGCCCTGTCCCGGGCGTCCCTTCCCGTCCTTTACCTCGCGTCATCTGTCTTAGCTGTGGGGCGCCCGTTCGCTATCCGGTCCAGGCTGATCTGAAAACCCAACAATCGGCTTGACATACGAATGAAAACATTCATTAATTGAACATTCGGTTAATAAAAGGGAGGCCCTGTGCCCGATAAGGTTCGGAAGAACGCCCATCTGAGAAAGCCCGAGATCCTCAAGGCCTTCTACGAGACCATCGTGGAGGAGGGCATCGAGGGTGCATCCATCGGCAAGGTGGCAAGGCGCATGGGCATCCACCCGAGCCTCATCATGCACTACTTCTCCACCAAGGAGAACATGACCCTCGAGCTGGTGGACTCCGTGATCTCGGAGTACGCGGGCCTGCTGTCGAACATCCGGGTGGACCGGGGCGACGCTCGCGCGAGGCTCCTGCTCCTCAACGACCTGCTCTGGAGCGAGGAGTGGTACGGCATGACGAAGATCGCCGCGGATTTCGCCATGATCTCGCTGAGCTTCAGGAACCGGGAGATCGACGAAAAGGTGCGGCACCTCTACGCGCTCTTCCGGAAGTTCCTCTCCCGGGAGCTCACGTCGTACGTGGAGGCCGGGATCGTCAGGGAGCAGGACCCCGTAACGGCGGCCCAGGTGGTCATCACGCTGCTGGAGGGGTATCGCCATTTCAAGCACCTGTATGTGGATGAGAACGCCTCGGAGCGCTTCCGGGAGGAGATGAAGGCCACGCTGCTGCGCCTCCTGGGGTACCGGGACGAACCCGGGGCCCGGCCCGTCCGGGACCAGAATACGCACGATACGGAGGTTGCATGAACTATCCCCATCTCTTTTCACCGGTGACCATCAACGGCATGGAGCTCAGAAACCGCTCCGTCATGCCGGCCATGGGCACGGCGTACGCGAACATGGACAACACGGTGAGCGACCGGCTCGCCCATTTCCTCGCTTCCCGGGCGAGGGGGGGCGTCGGCCTCATCATCAGCGAGGTGTGCGCGGTCCTGCCCCGGGGCAAGGGCTTCCCCAACGAGCTCGGCGCCTGGAGCGACGACTTCATCCCCTCCCTGGCCAGGATCCCCGATGCCTGCCACCCGTGGGGCGCCAGGGTCGCGCTCCAGCTCCACCACGCGGGCCGGGAGACCACCGAGTACGCGGCAGGCGCCATGCCCGAGGCCCCGTCGGCCATCCCCAGCGTGATCCTGCAGCAGCCCTGCGAGGAGATGAGCACGGCCCGCATCCTCGAGGTGGTGGAGGGGTTCGGCTCCGCTGCCCTGAGGGCGAAGAAGGCCGGGTTCGACGCGGTGGAGATCCACGGCGCCCATGGCTACCTCCTCACGCAGTTCCTCTCGCCCTTCTCGAACCACCGCCAGGACGCCTACGGCGGCTCTGACGAAAACAGGGCCCGGTTCGTGCTCGAGGTGGTCGAATCCGTGAGGGCTGCGGTGGGAGCCGACTTCCCGGTGCTCATCCGGGTGTCCGGCGACGAGCTGGTGAAGGGGGGATACGGCGTCGAGTTCATGAAGTGGCTCGCCCCGAGGCTCGTCTCGGCCGGCGTGGACGCCATCCACGTCTCGGTGGGCGTCTACTCGACCCCGGGGAACCTGAGCATCGCCTCCATGGACACGGAGCCCGGGTTCAACCTCCCGAACGCCCGGGCCGTCAAAGAGGTCGTGAGCGTGCCCGTCATCGGCGTGGGGCGCATCAATCACCCGGACCTGGCCGAACAGGCGCTCGCCCGGGGGGACGCGGACCTCGTCTCCTTCGGCAGGCAGCACCTCGCCGACCCGGACTTCATGAACAAGGTGCTCTCCGGCGACCTCGACGAGGTCTGCTGGTGCGTCGCCTGCAACCAGGGGTGCATCGAGCGCCTGAGCTTCGAGATGAAGTCGGCCACCTGCACCTTCAACCCGGCGTGCGGCCGCGAGTTCAAGGAGGCGCCCGTGCTCGTGAACCCTGATGCCGCTCCGAAGGCCCAGCCCGCGCGGAAGAAGGTGTGGGTGGTCGGCGCCGGCCCTGCGGGCCTCTCCGCGGCCCTGGCAGCGGCGGGCCGCGGCATGGACGTGGAGGTCTTCGACCGGGAGCCTGTCCCCGGCGGGCAGCTTCAGTCGGCCAGCAGGCCGCCCCACAAGGAGGCCTTCATGGGCTGGGTGGAGTGGATGCTGCGCCAGCTCGCCAGGAAGGGCGTGCCCGTGAACGTGGGCAGCGTGATCACGGAGCAGCTCCTGAAGACGAACAGGCCCGACGCCGTGGTCATGGCCACCGGCGCCTACCCGGTGGCGGCCCCGATCCCGGGGATCGATTCGGCCCATGTCTTCGACGCCCGCGACGTGCTCGTGGGCAAGGTCGAGGTCAAGGCCCCGGCCGTGATCCTGGGAGCGGGCTACGTGGGCATGGAGACCGCGGACTTTCTCCTTGCGAAGGGGATACGGACCACCATCATCGAGATGCAGACGTACCCGCCGGTGGCCAAGCTCACGGCCCACGGCTACTGGCTCCACAAGCGCAACCGAGCAGGGGGCGGCAGGATGATGTTCGGCGCGAAGGTCAAGGCCGTCGGATCGGACACGGTGGTGTACGAGCTGAACGGCGAGGAGCGCAGCGAGCCCGCGTCAACGGTGATCACGGCCATGGGCGCCCGGCCGGACAACGTCCTCGACGAAGTGCTCAAGGGCCTGGGCATAGCATACAAGGTGGTGGGAGACGCGGTCAGCCCGAGGCGCCTCCTCGAGGCCATCCACGAAGGCCACCGGGCGGGCCTCGAGATCTGAGCCCCCTGGCCTGAAGGAAAGAACACCGGGCCGCAGGCGGTTGCCCAAGCCTGCGGCCCGTCCTTTCATGCGTGCATTCACATCTTGCATATCATCCATGAACGTAGAAAAATAAACTATTGGCCGGATCCGCCTGTATCGGGTAAGCCATTCCCATCCCCTGCATGAGCAGGGCCGGGCGTGCGTTCCCCTGGATGCGCGCCGGAAACGAACCCTCAAGGAGGAAGAGATGGACACGCGGATCGAGCCGCTCCTGAACGACGAATACACCGGACTGCCCACCAAGAGGGCGATTGCGTACCTTCAGTCGAGGCGCGAGCGTGGCGCGAAGATCGTGGGCGCCTACTGCTCCTACGCCCCCCTGGAGCTCATTCGAGCCGCGGGCGCGGTCCCGACGATCCTGTGCGCCTACGCCAACGCCACCGTCGAGGCCGGGGAGACCGTGCTGCCCGCGAACCTCTGCCCGCTCATCAAGTCGAGCTACGGGTTCATCCTCAAGGACACCTGCCCGTTCTTCGGCATCTCGGACGCCGTGGTGGGGGAGACCACCTGCGACGGCAAGAAGAAGATGTTCGAGCTCATCTCGGCGAACAGGCCCCTGTTCATGATGGATCTGCCCCAGCTCCCGGACGAGGAGGAGGCGGTGGGGACCTGGGCGGTCATGCTGAGGAAGTTCGCGGCATTCCTGGAGAAGACCTTCGACGTCCGCATCGAGGAGGACGCGATTGAGGACGAGATCAGGGACACGAACCGGAAGAACAGGCTCATGGAAACGATCTTTTCCTATGCCGAGCACCATCCCCCGCTCATCTCCTGGCAGGAGCAGTACGACCTCATCATGCTGGCCCAGCTTGCAAAGGCCTCCGAGCTCGAGGGCCTTCTTACGGGCGTCATCGAGAGGCTCGAGGAGAGGAAGAGGAAGGGCATTGCCCACGGGCCTGCGGATGCGCGCAGGGTCCTGGTCACCGGGTGCCCGGTGGGGGGCGACTCCACGAAGGTGTTCCGCATCATCGAGGAGGCGGGCGGCCGCGTGGTGGCGCTGGACGCCTGCTCGGGCATGAAGCTCTTCGCGGCGCAGATCGACGAGGGCACCAGCGACCCCATGACCGCGCTGGCGAAGCGCTACCTCCAGATCCCGTGCTCGTGCATGACCCCGAACACGCGCAGGCTCGACGCCATGGACGCCCTCATCGAGCGCTTCAGGCCCGACGCGGTGGTCGAGGTGGTGCTCCACGCCTGCCACACCTACAACATCGAGGCGCACAAGATCAGCGGCCACGTGCGGGGCAAGCACGATCTTCCCTACCTGAAGATCGTCACGGACTACTCCACCGGGGACGTCGAGCAGATCAGGACGAGGACCGAGGCGCTCTTCGAGAGCATCTCGTCGTAGTCTGGCCGGCAGGACTGCCCCTGTCATCGCCGCTCTCCTGCTGTCATCCATCTTCTCTTCCTGTCATCCCTGCAAATGCGGGGCTCTAGGGAGCGGGGTGACCCTCCGTGTGGAGGAGAAGGGGTGGGAGGGGGCACCGTCCGCCCTGAATGCGCCTTTTTGATGCGGCTAAGGCTTAAGTCTCCAGGGCAGGCCTGCAATCTCGCTCCGCTGTCGCTGCGCTCAGACAAGCGTGGCCTAAGCGCCCTTCCGACTCCGCCAGGGCCGCATTCGCAAAAAGTCGCATGACAGTGCGGTCGGCACCCCCTCCCACCCCTCACCACGGACGAAGCCGAGTCTGCCTGCTTTCTTCCTTCAAGAGGTGCCGGTTTTCTTCGATGGGATCTTTTGCATTTTTATTGCTGGACTGGAAATACAATATAGAATATTATTGCTTTATAATATTATCCGCAAAAGGTCCCTCATTAGCCACTTATACAGATTGCGATGATGTAATGAAAAAGATAGGCAGCTTCAGGATATGCTTTTTTCAGAGGAATGAGAACAGAGAGTCAAAGAGCGTCCGACTTCTCGGATGCATCCGTAAGACGCCCCCTATTAATGTCTCAATCGGGGATGGTTGAAATCCCTCGCCTTCAGGCGAAGAGAGGATTATAAATGTCGCTATGCGACGTTATAGGGTAGGGGCTCACACGAAAACTGACTTGAAGGTGCACCTTGTCTGGGTACCGAAGTATCGGAAGAAGGTGTTGACTGGGGACGTGGCGATTCGAGTGAGGGACCTGCTGAGACAGATAGCGATTGAACACGAGTTGGAAGTGATATCCGGGAAGGTGGCAAGCGACCATATGCACATGTTCATCGGGTATAACCCGAGCCAGGATATCAGCAAGATAGTGCAGTGGCTGAAGGGCATAAGTTCCCGGGTCTTGCTTTCAGAATATTCGCATTTGAGAAGGCAATTTTGGGGACGGCACCTGTGGGCGAGAGGATATCTGGCCGTAAGCTCAGGCAATGTTACAGATGAAATAATCCAGCAATACATTGACGAGCAAGAAGGTGAGCCGGTAGTTGACGATAGTCGATTTCAAATCGACCCAAGTTAAACCCCTCGCCTTCCAGGCGAGGGTCGTTTAGTTGTCAGTCTAGATATTGTTGTGCCATAAATTAAAGATGAGAGGAGATATAACGTGGACACAAATGTTCCTTATCTTCCATCAATCAAGAATCTACATTCAATTTCAGCGAAAGTCCAACAAGCAGCAGTTCCTGAAGCATTTGGTGTCCTCCAGGAAAGCTTCCTGTACAACCGTACCATCCGGGAGAACATCGCCCTGGCAGACCCTGGCTTGCCCATGGATACAGTGGTTCACGCCGCAACCCTGTCGGGCGCCCACGACTTCATCTGCGAGCTGCCCGAGGGGTACGATACCATGGTGGGCGAAATGGGCTGCACCCTGTCAGGCGGGCAACGCCAGCGCATCGCCATCGCCCGGGCTCTTATCACGAACCCCTCAATCCTGATATTCGATGAAGCGACAAGTGCGCTCGATTATGAATCCGAGCGCATTATCCAGGACAACATGGCAGCCATGTGCAGGGGTCGGACCGTCATCATCATCGCCCACCGCTTGAGCACGGTCAGGAACTGCCACCGCATCATCGTCATGGAAAAGGGGCGTATAATAGAAAGCGGGAGCCATGACGAGCTCATCGGGTCGAACGGCTATTATGCCAGGCTTCACGGCTACCAGAGTCAGTCCCCCTCGGCAAGGCCCGCAGTTATCCAGGGTCATGGGAAACCAGTGTTCCGGTTCGTGAAAAAAGGGGAGGCCGATAACCACGAGGCAGGCAGGGAGGATGAAGAATGAAGATCCAGTCCCTTGCCGGCTTGCCGCAGATCAGGAAGGCGTGGAATGACAGGGGGAAGATGGGCGACCGGAACATTGTGAGCATAGAGCGGGAATTCCTCCCCGCTGCCCTCGAAATCCTCGAGACTCCTCCATCGCCCATCGGCAGAATCCTTACCTGGTCAATCATAGCATTCTTCTTCATCGCCATCATGTGGGCCTGCTTCGGGCATATCGATATCGTGACCACTGCCCAGGGGAAGATCATTCCGAGCGGCCGGGTGAAGGTCATTCAGCCCCTTTCAAAAGGCGTGGTCAAGGCCATCCATGTCAAGGACTACCAGTATGTCGAGAAAGGCGCTCCCCTCATCGAACTGGACCGAACCCTTACCGGAGCGGATCAGACCAAGCTCTCGGAAGAGCTTGCTTTTACCGAAGCCACTATCAGCCGGCAGAAGCTGTTCGTGAAGATCCTGAATAATCCTGGGAAATTTACGGACCTCTCCCGCCTTTATTCTCTCTTCCCCACCGATTCGAAGGCCGGGAATCATTCCGAGCAGGTCCAGCTTCTGTACCAGCAGATCAAGAGTTACCAGTCGAAGAGGGAAGCCCTCTCCGCCGAGCTGAGAGAAAAGGACGCAGAGCGGCGCTCCAGCCTGGAGATCATAAAGCAGCTCGAGGAGACACTGCCGTTGGCTAACAAGCAGTTCGTGGCCTACAAGTCGCTGCGCGATAAGAACATGGTCTCGGATTTCGAGCGGATGGAAAAGGAGAAGGCATATATCGAGCAGCGCCAGTCCCTGGCTGCTGATCGTGCCCATCAGGAGCAGCTTGCTGCCTCGGTCCGCAGTATTGAAAAGGAGATCCAGGCCCTCGATGCCGAGGCCCTGAGGCAGGCCCTATCGGACATACAGGAAGCAGAGCGGCAGAGTCAGGCATTGAAGCAGGAGCTCACCAAGGCGACCGAGCTCAACGCCAAGCAGATACTCATGGCTCCCGTTTCCGGCGAGGTGCAGCAGCTTGCGGTGAACACCATCGGCGGGGTGGTGACGGAAGCCCAGCCGCTCATGCTCATCGTGCCCAGGGGCGAGAACCTCGAAGCGGAAGTGAACGTGGAAAACAAGGACATCGGGTTCGTGAAGGAAGGGCAGAAGGCGGAAATCAAGGTGAACACCTTCTCGTTTACCCGCTATGGTGTAATCGATGCAGTGGTGACGGATATCACCAAGGATGCCGTGGAAACGAAAGATTCTGCAATGGACGAGAAGAAGGCCCTTGCCTTCAAGATGAAGTTAAAGCTGGCAAAATCTATCATGATGATCGACGGCAAGGAGGTGAACCTCTCTCCGGGCATGGCGGTCACTGCGGAAGTGAAGACAGGGAAAAGAAAGCTAATCGATTTTTTCCTGTCCCCACTGATTCAGCATGCGGATGAAAGTGTAAGGGAGCGATGATGAAAACAAAAAACGGCTATGTTAAGGATGGGAAAATAAATCCAAGGAAAAATGCTTTATATGATTATAAGAAAACAAATCTCTTTGCATTTATATTTATTATGGTAATTGCATCATTTATAGCACCTTCACCTGTATTTGGGAAAAATGAAAAAGTTAAGGATGTAAGTACAAATGTATTGAAAAAATCATCAAAGAACAGTGTTGAAAATAAATTAATTCGTACTGAAGCATCCTACCAAAAATTCACCTTAGTAAAAGGTAAAGGGACTGAGGTATGCGAAGCTTATCTGGAGCGTCTTAATAAGACTTGGTTTGAACGGTTACCCTTTTGTGATCGACCTGATAATACCAATTTGCCTGGGTTTGAAAAGCTCAACCGTGTAAATCTAACAGCTGAAGAGATATATCCATTATATTATGGAATTGATAGCTTCCTTTCAGGAAATAAAAAATTAAATGATGAGAGTGAAAAGAAAAGCAGAGTAAATGGCATAAATAAAAGGAACGCTATCAATTGCATTGAGAAAGAGATTCAAAATTTAGATCTTTCTGCCAGTCGCTATGATCCACCTATTGATTTTGATAATGATGGTAAGCCTGATAATCTTCTTCTCTGGAAGAGATACAGATGTGGCTCCTATGAAGGAGGAGATCCCTTTCCTCGTCATGGTCAAACTATTGTATTGGTGTTAACACCGGATTCAATGGCTGTTGATGAAGCTAACACAAAAAGACTTGTTGGGCATCCAATTGGCGGCTTCCCAACATCTGATAAAAAGGGATTTTATAAAGGGTTTAGACCAGTTGGCACGTCAATGGGCATCTTTAGATATAAGGGCACTACTTATTTTGACACATTCTTTGATAGTTGGGGTGACTTTTCAGGCAAGAGAAGAAAATCCCCCGATATAAGTAGAACATTAGGGGTATTCAAACGAGAGGGCCAAAAGACAAAACAAGTATGTGAATACTTATGGAAGATTCCCTACGAGGGCACCTTTCCTGAAAGTAATGAGAAACCAATAGATTAGAGCCAAAATAATATGTGAAGTGAGGAGGTAAAATGAGCATCAATTATAATCCCTTGGGGCACAGCTATTTAGATGCAAACGAATTTCCAGCATTAATGCAAGCCTTCGAGGGCTATATTAATTCTGCTTATGATGATGGAATACATATTGCATCAATCGGCATAGGTGTAAACCTTACAAATAGTACATATCTAGCGAGAGTATTAGCTGAATTTAATGTATTTACAGTCAGTGATGCAGCAGAAGCATCACGTCGAGCCCAAATGCATCTTCCAGCGGAAACAACAGCTGAAAGAAATATCCGTTCCATGTGATTTAGGGGTCGGACCAAGCCAGGCAACTGTAATTACAAATTATTATGCGATTATTGAA
>DAOPXM010000014.1:0-80827 GCA_035352355.1 Deltaproteobacteria bacterium
CAGAAAGAGCAAGGGTCTGGAGCCATTCTCGTCAAGCATTCTGCCCAGGTACTTACGGAGGATACCGAGCATTGATAATCTGATTCCCGCTTTGTACCTCAAAGGGATCTCTACAGGAGACTTTCCCCGAGCTCTGGAATCGATCCTCGGTGATTCGGTAAAGGGATTATCCGCTACGAACATTGTCCGGTTGAAAGCCAAGTGGGAAGAAGAATACCTGGAGTGGAACAGGAGAGATCTTTCCCAGAAGGCATACGTGTACTTCTGGGCCGATGGGATATACTTCAATGTCCGTCTCGACGATGATAGATCATGTATTCTGGTGATCATGGCAGCTGACGAGGATGGGAACAAGGAGCTGCTCTCGATCACTGATGGATATCGAGAGAGCGAGCTGAGCTGGCGTGAGATGCTCCTGGATCTTAAGCGCAGAGGGCTTAAACGAGGTCCTGAGCTCGCTATAGGAGACGGAGCCATGGGCTTCTGGAAGGCTCTCCATGAAGTATTTCCCGGGACACGCTCGCAACGTTGCTGGGTGCACAAGACAGCGAACATTTTAGACAAGCTCCCCAAGAGCATGCAGTCGAAAGCAAAGGCCCATATCCATGAGATGTACCGTGCAGAGAGCAGAGATGCCGCTATGAAAGCTTACGATCACTTCGTACAGGCGTATCGCAGTAAGTATCCCCATGCTGTTGCTTGCCTGGAGAAGGACAAGGATGTGCTCTTTACCTTCTATGATTTCCCGGCCACTCATTGGATACACATCAGGACGAGCAATCCCATAGAATCAACATTCGGTACTGTGAGGCTGAGGACCCATAAGACAAAGGGCTGCGGATCTCGAACTGCTACTCTCACCATGGTCTTCAAGCTGGCTCTGGAAGCCCAGAAAACCTGGAAGCGTCTGAAAGGTCACACCCTGATATCTTTGGTCCTTCAAAGGAAGGTCTTTATCAACGGTGAACTCAAGGAGGCCGCTTAACTATGACTCAGGCCGATGGGTACACTCCGTCCACAACATCTGACAATATCCCTCCAGGGGGCCTGGGCTACTCAACAACTTACACTATTTTTGATTTACAATCCAACCAGATATTGCACATAACGGAATATTCTACTGAAGGCAAGGACCAACCCTGGATTGCACAAAACGGACTTTATTCCAATTTATAGTGAAGGGACTTCATCCAACCCTAGAATGCAAATAGCCTAAATATTTATCTGTTTCGGCAAGCATTCCAGCTGATAAGAAGGGAACGAAGAGATCCCTTGTTGATATCTCAACCTCGTCAAAGCCATGGGGGAATAAATATCTCTGTAAAAAATATGTGCTTCCTTGGACTGTACGATCTTCATATGTCTTCCTGGGATTATCTGTCAGATCGGATCACTGCATTTTTCAGATTGTTTCCTGTCGACCCCGATACCGATACCGACCCCGACCCCGATGAAGGCGGGAGAGACCCTTATGCCAGGCAGGGGGGGCTGAGCAGCCCTTTGCGCCGGGGGGATGGGAGAAACGGTACCCGAAGGCCTGATGACTGCCCGGGTGGGTGAGGTGCGTGAATGCCTTGATCCGGTTTGTTTTCTGAGTATTATAGAAAAAACATCGCTCGGCGGGGAAGGCATGGTCGACGTTTCGCTCCTCAGGTGCACGGAATACTCGACGGAGAGGCTCAAAGGGCTGATGCTTGAGGCCTTCGGCCACGTACGATTTTCGCCGGATGCCTTCAGGTCAGCCCGGGTGGTCCTGAAGCCCAACCTGCTTTCCGCCGTGGGGCCGGACAGCGGCATCGTCACCCACCCGGCCTTCTTCCAGGCGGCGGCCGAGCTCGTGCTCGACCACGGGGGCAGACCGGTCCTGGCCGAGTCGCCTGCCGTGGCTTCGCTGGAGAACGCCCTGGCCGCCTCCGGTTATGCCGGGGTGGTTGGAAGGCTCGGCATCGAGGTGGCCGACCCGGCGCTCACGGCGAGGATCACGTTCGACCAGGCCGTGAAGATGAGGTCCTTCGAGGTCGCCCGGGCCTTCGTCGAGGCCGACGTCATCCTCAACCTGCCCAAGTTCAAGACCCACAACCTCACCTATGTCACGGCGAGCGTCAAGAACCTGTTCGGCGCCGTGCCCGGGATGAGGAAGTCGGCCCTGCATCTCCAGTGCCCCGAACCGGGCGACTTCTCCGAGGCCATCCTCGATCTCTATGGCGCCTTTCTCCACGGCTCCGGCAGGGGCAGGACCCTGGTCCACCTCATGGACGCCGTGGTCGCCCTGGAGGGGAACGGCCCCGGGTCGGGAGGGAAGCCCCGTGCCCTGAACGCGGTGGTCACGGGCCTGGACGGCCTCGCCGTGGACTGGGTGGCGACACGCGTGAGCGGACTCGACCCCTTGCTGTGCCCCATCCTCGTGTCAGGGTTCGCCCGTGGGCTCGGCGTCTCTTCCGGTGACGAGGTGAGGGTGGTGGGCGAAGACCTCGACCGGATGCGCGTCAAGGGGTTTGCCCCTCCCGGCGGCTTCAGCATGGCGGGGATCCTCAGGATCGCCCCGGTGGGAAAGGCCCTGAAACGCCTCTTCACCGGCCGCCCCGTACCGAGGGCAGGGCTGTGCACCCTATGCCTTCAGTGCAGGGACATCTGTCCCGCGCAGGCCATCGGCGGCGCAGGGACAGGCAGGACAGTGCCTGTGGTCGACTACGGCAGGTGCATCCGGTGCTGGTGCTGCATGGAGGTCTGCCCTGTAGACGCCATGGAGATGAAGAGGGGTGCGCTCCAGTGGGTCATGAGGTGAGCGCCGGACCCTGGCCTGATGGTCCGCCCCGTGTCGGGTATGCGGGCAGCCGGAAGGATTGCCTGGAAAATCATGATGATTATAGTGTAGTATTTGAGGAAAACCTCTGAGGCGGACAAGGGAGGGAGCACAGGTGAAGCCCCGGCAAGAGTTGCAGAAGATTTTTGCAGAGATCAGGGATTACGAGGAGATGGCCTCGTTTTTCGAGGAGATCTTCACGCCCCGGGAGATCAGCGACCTCGAGCTCAGGTGGCAGCTCCTCAAGGAGCTCCACAGTGGCGACACCCAGCGGAGCATCGCCGCCCGGCACAAGATCAGCCTCTGCAAGATCACCAGGGGCTCCAAGATACTCAAGAGGCAGGGATCCATCACCAGGAGGCTGCTCGACGAGCGCTACGGCGCCGGGAAAAAGTAGGTGGGGACGTGTTCCCTGCGTGAGACGGGAGGGATGTCATGAGGTTGAAGGGGAGCGGCGAGGAAAAGATCGGGGAGAGGTTCCAGAGGGAGACCAAGTACGACAGGAGGCGCATGCCCAAAGGCTCGGTGGACCTCGACCACAAGCCCTCCACGTACAAGGACTATCCGGGCGCCCGCAGGGTCGCCCTCGTCCCGGTGGACCGCTGCGGCGACATGAGCCTCCACGAGGCCCTGCTCAGGAGAAAGAGCCAGAGGAATTTCCTCGACACGCCCATCTCGCTGGAGGCGCTCTCGTGCGTTATCTGGTCCTCGAGCGGCATCCAGCGGAACGAGATGGGGCTCGCCTTCCGCACCGCCCCCTCGGCAGGCGCCCTGTACCCCATCGAAACCTACGTGGCGGCGAACCGGGTCACCGGGGTGGAGCCGGGGATCTACCACTACAACGTCAGGCACCACCTCCTCGAGGCGATGACGACAGGGGACTTCCGGCAGGACCTCACCCAGGCCGCCCTGGGTCAGGAGATGTGCGCAAGCGCGGCAGCGGTGTTCATCTTCACCGCCGTGTTCGGACGGTCCGTGTGGAAGTACCGGCAGCGGGCCTACCGCTACGTCTATCTCGACGCAGGGCACATGGCCCAGAATCTCGCCCTGGCCTCCGTGAGCCTGGGGCTGGGCTGCTGCCACATCGGCTCCATGTTCGACGGCGAGGTGAACGGCATCCTCGGCCTGGACGGCGTTCGTGAGAGCGTGGTGTACATGAGCGTGGTGGGCCAGCCCGGGATGTACGTGTAGGGACCTACCCTCCGGTGAGGGCGTGGTAGGCCTCGCTGATCTTCCTGAAGCGCTTCTCCGCCAGCTCCCTGAACTCTTCGCCCAGATGCTCCACCTTGTCCGGGTGATACCTGTTCGCAAGGGCCCGGTAGGCCTTGCGGATCTCCTCGTCGGTCGCGTCCCTGTCCACCCCGAGCACGGCATAGGGGTCTTCGGGTCCGGAAGGGGCGCTGCCTTCCCCACGGCCCCCTGGCCCGCTCTCCCGGCCATGCGCCCGGTCTTGGGCCTGCCCATGCCCCTGCCGTTCCCACAGCGGACGCCCGGGTGAGAGCACGAAGCGCCACAGGAGGTACAGAACCGCCGCATCGTCGAGCCACCCCCACCCGAGAAAGAGATCGGGCAGCAGGTCGTACGGGAAGAGCGCGTAGATGATGGCGAGCAGGATCAGGAAGATCTTCATATGCTGCGATATCTGTAACCCCTCCCATCGGTTTTGTCCAGGACGACATGGCCCGCAGGGAGGTTCATGCCCCGGTGCGCTATGAAAGAATCATGCCGTATCTTCACAGCTTACCAATCCGGGTAAAACGGTCTCAAGGTTCATTTCCCCTTTTCCGAGAACAGGGACATGCAGTCACGACACGACAGGACGCCGGGCCCTGTTCCCTTGCTTGAAGCACACCCCGCCCAGGGCTGCATCATAGACGGGAACGCGGGCTGCCTCGGGTATCTCGACACATGCCCGACCCGGGTCACCGGCCTCGACCGGGCAGACTGAGCTCATCACCGTGCCGGGTGGGCCCCCCTGGTTAGGGCTGGGGGCTCCCCCGGCGTTTTGCTCTCACACCTCGATGGCCTCGCCCTTCATGAGCTCCTCCACCGTGGACGCCTCTGCCATGAGCTTGCCCACGGTCTTGGCGAAGAACCCGGGGTCCTCGACCTTGCCCCCCTCGGCGATGAGCGCCAGGTCGAGCAGGAGCCGGGCGTAGTCCTTCAGGACAGGGTCGGCGCTGTTCTTCTCAAGCAGGTACTTCATGTTGTACACGGCCGGGTGGTCGAGGTTGATCTCGAGGATGCGCTTGACGGGCTCGTACTTCTGGCCCGTGGCCTTGAGGATCTTCTCGAGATAGGGGCTCATGTCGTAGGTCTCCCCTGACAGGCAGGCGATGGATTCGCTGAGATGAGTCGAGGCCTTCACGTCCTTGACCTTGTCCTTGAGCTCCTCTTTGATGAGCTTGAAGAGGGCCTCGAAGTCGTGGTTCTTCTTTTCATCCACGGTCTCGGTGCTCAAGTCGCCCTTCTCGGCGCTCTTGAAATTCTTTCCCTCGAAGACGCGCAGGGTCTGGACCACCCACTCGTCCACCGGGTCGGTCATGAGCACCACTTCGATGTCCCTGCCCTTGAGGCGCTCCAGGTGGGGGCTGTCCTTCAGGGTGGCGAAGTTCTCGCCCGTGATGTAGTAGATGTCCTCCTGGTCCGCGTGCATCCGCGACACGTACTCGGCCAGCGGGATGAGCCTGCCTTCCGACTTGGTGGTCCGGTACCTCAGGAGCTTCGAGATCCGCTCGCGGTTCTCGAAGTCCGTGGGGATGCCCACCTTGAGGACGGGGCCGAACTCCTGGTAGAACTGGTCGAACTTCTCGGGCTCCAGGCCCTCTATGAGGTCGAAGAGCCTCTTCACGAGGTTCTTGCGGATGTTCCGCACGAGCGCGTCCTTCTGGAGGATCTCGCGGCTGATGTTGAGGTTCAGGTCAGGTGCGTCCACCACGCCCTGGATGAAGGAGAAGTACTCGGGCATGAGCTCCTTGCAGTCGTCCATGATGAAGACCCGCTTCGAGTAGAGGTGGATGCCGTGCCTGCGTTCGCGCATGAAGGAGTCGAAGGGCATCTTCGAGGGGATGTAGAGGAGGGCCTGGTACTCGGTGGTGCCCTCGAGCTTCAGGTGGACGTGGGCCAGGGGTGGGTTCCAGTCGTGGCTGACGTGCTTGTAGAACTCCGTGTACTCCTCCTCCGAGATGTCGGCCTTGTTCCTGGCCCAGATGGCCTTCATGGAGTTCAGGGTCTCCTCCTTGACCACCTCCCGGGTGGTGGAGCCCACGGGCTTGCCGTCCTTGTCCTTGATGATCTCGTTTTCCGGGATGGGCTCCCTGGTGTGGACGTCCATGACGATGGGGTAGCCCACGAAGTCCGAGTGCCGCTTCACGATGCCCCGGATCGTCCACTCGTCGGTGTAGTCCGCGTCGTCCTCCCCGCGCTCCTTCAGCTTCAGGGTCACGGAGGTGCCCCGGGACGCCCTCTCGGTCTCCTCCACCGTGTACGAGCCGTCGCCGGTCGACTCCCACCGGGTGGCGGTCTCCTGCCCGGCCGCCCGGGTCACGAGGGTGACCTTCTCGGCCACGATGAAGGAGCTGTAGAAGCCCACGCCGAACTGGCCGATGAGCTCGGGCGCGATGGTGTCCTTCTTTTTCATCTCCTCGATCGCCTCGAGGAAGGCCTTTGTCCCGCTCTGGGCGATGGTGCCGATGTTCTCGATCACCTCCTCGTAGGTCATGCCGATGCCGTTGTCCTCGACCGTGATCGTCCGGTTCTCCCGGTCCGGGATGATCCTGATCCTGAACTCGCCGTCGCCCTGCAGGATGTCCGGGTCGGTCTGGGCCCTGAACCTGACCTTGTCGATGGCGTCGGACGCGTTCGAGATGAGCTCCCTCAGGAAGATCTCCGGGTGGGAGTAGAGGGAGTTGATGATAAGCTTCAGAAGCTTCTGGACCTCGGTCTTGAACTCGCGGGTCTCTTTCCTGTGCTGCATGGCTCCTCCATCATATGGTTCTTCATTTCCCTGGTTTACATAAGTATCCCAGGCAAAAAAATCAAGGGCTCGCAGGCCGGTCGCAAGGCCCCGGCAAGGGCAGGGCTGCCCGCCTTCTTTCGGGGTAGGGGTCGGTATCGGGGACGGGGTCGATTCCGATATCCCCTTTCGACCCCGATACCGACCCCGACCCCGACCCCGATCAAACCGCGCTCGATCTTCCGTCTCCAGCCACAGGAAGCTGAGCACGCGGGGAGCGTTCCCATTGGAATGAGAGGAGCTTTCCATCCTCTTGAACTTTCTCGGAGATTGGGTTATGGTGCAGCGCCAAGGCCCACATCGAGAGGGGATTACCCGTTAAGGAGCGTTCGTTGGTTTTCAATGCATGCATGAAGCACAAGCTGGTCCGGAAGAGCGTGCGGGAATTCGCCGAGGCCGAGCTCGGGCCCATTGCCCACGAGATCGACCGGGAGGCCCGCTTTCCGGCCGAGGTGGTCCAGAAGATGCGGGGCCTGAACTTCTTCGGGCTCCAGGTTCCGAAAAGGTACGGCGGCGCGGAGGCGGACAGCATCTCCTACGCCATCACCATCGAGGAGATCTCCCGGGTGAGCGGCGCCATGGGCCTGTGCGTCACGGTCCACAACAGCGTGGGAATCTACCCCATCCTCAAGTACGGCACCGAAGAGCAGAAGGAGCGCTTCGTGCCGAAGCTCGCCAGCGGCGAGCACATCGGCGCGTTCTGCATCACCGAGGCCAACGCGGGGTCCGACGCAAGCGGCGTGGAGACCAGCGCGGTGGCCGACCGCGACGGCTACGTCATCAACGGCACCAAGATCTTCGTCACCAACGGCGGGGTGTGCACCACGCCGCTCATCTTCGCCATCACGGACCCGGACAAGCCCGGCCGCAGCGCCAGCGTCTTCATCGTGGAAAAGGGCACGCCCGGGTTCACCGTGGGCGAGATCGAGGACCTGTGCGGCATGCGGGCCAACCCGGTCTCGTCGCTCTTCTTCGAGGACTGCCGGGTGCCGAAGGAGAACCTGCTCGGGAAGATCGGCGACGGGCTCAAGATCGGGCTCAATGCCCTCGATACCGGCAGGATCGGCATCGGCGCCCAGGCCGTGGGCATCGCCCAGGCCGCCTACGAGGCGTCGGTAAAATATTCGAAGGAGCGCCAGCAGTTCAAAAAGCCCATCTCGTCCTTCCAGTCGGTCCAGAACACCCTGGCCGACATGGCCACGGAGATCGACGCGGCCAGGCTCCTCGTATACCGCGCCTGCGACGCCAAGGACGGAGGCAAGGAGTTCGGCAAGGAGGCCGCCATGGCGAAGCTCTACGCCAGCACCGTGGCCTCGCGGGTCACGGGCAACGCGGTGCAGATCCACGGCGGGTACGGCTACAGCCGGGAGTACGATGTGGAGCGCTTTTTCCGCGACGCCAAGGTGACCGAGATCTACGAGGGCACGAGCGAGATCCAGCGCATGGTGATCGCCAGGTCCATCCTCAGCGAGCCCATTTGAAGGTGACGCAATGGTGAAGATGATCGTGTGCATGAAGCAGGTCCCCATGGTGAGCGAGCTGCCGTGGGACAGGAAGACCGGGCTCCTCAGGAGGGAGGCTGCGGACGGCATGATGAACCCGGCGTGCAAGTCGGCCCTCGAAGCGGCCCTGCGGATCAAGGAGGAGCACGGCGGCCACATCACGGCCATCACCATGGGCCCTCCCATGGCCCGGGAGATCCTTCACGAGGCGCTCGCCATGGGCGCCGACCGCTGCCTCATGGTCAGCGACCACATCATGGCCGGGGCGGACACCATGGCCACCTCGTTCACCCTGGCGCGGGCGATAGAAACCTATTGCTCGGACTTCGACCTCATCCTCTGCGGGTGCCACACCTCGGACAGCGAGACCGCCCAGGTGGGGCCCCAGCTTGCTGAGGAGCTGGACATCCCGTCCATCGCGATGGTGGACGACCTCAGGCTCGCAGGCAGGAGGCTGCGCATCGAGCGGGTCTCGGACCACTTCCTCGAGACCCTCGAGATGGACCTGCCCGGGCTCGTCACCGTGACCACCGCCCACTTCACACCCCGGTACATCCCCATGGCCGGGCTCCAGGACGCCTTCCAGGAGCCGAACATCCTCACCGCGGGCGCTCACGACCTGGGGATCGAGGAGGGCCAGTCAGGGATCAAGGGTTCCCCCACCCAGATCCTCGAGGTGTTCTCGTCCACGGCGGGCAAGCAGAACGTGGTCATGACCGGGGCGCCCAAGAAGATCGTGGAGGATCTCTTCGCGCTCTACGAGGACTCCATAGGCAGCGTGATCAGAAAAGACCTCAAGGCGGTGAAGTGAGCATGGCGGCGAAGAAGCGCAGCATCTGGGTATTCGGCGACTACCGGAACTACTTCCAGAACCGGGTGACGCTCCAGCTCATCTCCCGCGCTAACGACCTGGCACGGGCCATCGGCGCGGAGGTGTGCGTCACCGTGTTCGGGCACGGGGTGGACGAGTGGGTATGGGAGTATTCCTGCCACGGCGCCCACAAGATCTACGTGTGCGACCACGAGAGCCTGAAGTTCTACAGCAACGACGTCTACATCGCGCTCATGGAGAAGCTCGTGCGGGAGCACGAGCCCGAGATCCTCCTCATCGGCGCCACCGCCTTCGGCCGGGAGTTCGCTCCCCGGCTGGCCAAGCGCCTGGGCACCGGGCTCACCGCGGACTGCATCGGGCTCGACATAGGCGAAGACGGCCTCCTGGTCCAGACCGCGCCCGCCTTCGGGGGCAACATGCTCACGAAGATCGTCACCCCGGTGAAGCGGCCGCAGATGGCCACGGTCAGGCCGGGCACCTTCCAGGAGATCCCCCACGACAACGACGCGAAGGCCGAGGTCGTACACGTGCCTCTGCCGGACGATCTGCCCAAAGACCGCATCACCCTGATCTCCTCGGTGCGCCAGCCCGCGCGCGGGCAGAAGCTCGAGGACGCGGCCGTGGTGGTGTGCGGCGGCCGGGGCATGGGGAGCAGGAAGAAGTTCAGGAACCTCTACGAGCTCGCCCGGATCCTGGGCGGCGAGGTGGGGGCGACCAGGCCCGTGGTCTATTCGAAGTGGGCCGACGAGGAGGCGCTCGTGGGCCAGGCGGACAAGCACATCAAGCCCAAGGTCCTCATCTCCTTCGGCATCAGCGGGGCCATCCAGCACACCGCGGGCATCAAGGACGCGGGCTTCATCATCGCGGTGAACAAGAACCCGAACGCGGTCATGATGAAGATGGCCGACGTGGCCATCGTGGCCGACGCGAGCCAGGTCTGCACCGCGCTCATCAAGGAGCTCAAGAAGCGAATCCGCTCTTAAGGTGGCTTACGAAAAGAGCTTCATGGCCGTCTGAGCCACCAGCCTGCCCTGGAACCGGGCCCCTGAGAGCTCTATCTCGCTGGGCATCCGCTCGCCGCTCGATCCCGCGATGGTGGAGGCCCCGTAGGGCGAGCACCCCGCCACCTGGTCGATCACCTGCTGCCCCTTGAAGGAGTAGGGCAGGCCCACGATGACCATGCCGAAGTGGAGCAGGTTGATGAGGAAGGTGATGATGGTGGTCTCCTGGCCTCCGTGCTGGGTGCCCGACCCCGTGAACACGCTCCCGACCTTGCCCACCAGGGCGTCTTTGGCCCACAGGGAGCCTGTGGCGTCGAGGAACTGACGCATCTGCCCGCACATGTTCCCGTAGCGGGTAGGGGTGCCGAAGATGATGGCCTCGTAATTGGCCAGGTCCTCCACCGCCGCCACCGGGACATGCTCGAAGGCCTTCTGCGCCTGAACCGCCCCCATCCTGGCGAGGGTCTCCGGCGGGAGGGTCTCCGGGACGCGCAGGACATCGACCTCCGCGCCCCTGCACTCGAGGACGCCATCGGCGACTGCCTGCGCCATCCGGTAGGTGTGCCCCCAGGTCGAGTAGAACAGCACGAGTACCTTCATCGTTCACCTCCTTGAAAGATTCGCTCCTTGTCCCAAGCGTGTACCTTCGCATCTTTATAGTACAGGGAAACCACCGGGTTTCAAGGACGGCTCGGAAGGACATGCCATGGAGAGCTGGGAGGACCTTGTTTCCGAGATCAATGCCTGTACAGGCGCACGGACCGTCTACGTCATCGGCGCGAGCGACCGGGGCAAGACCACCTTCTGCAGGCACCTGGTCCGGGCCGTGAACCAGGCGCGCCTGGTCGCCTATATCGACTGCGACCCCGGCCAGTCCGTGGCGGGCCCGCCCTCCACCATCGGCCTCGAGCTTACGGGACCTGCCGTGCCCGACGGCAGTCCCGCCCGGATGCTGTTCTTCACCGGTTCCGTGTCGCCCACGGGCCACCTGCTCCAGAACCTGAGCGGTGTGGTCAAGCTTGCGGGCAAGGCCCGGGCCCTGGGTTCGGAGCGCATCGTCATCGACTCCTCGGGGTTCATCCTCGGATCTGCGGCCCGGGAGTTCCAGTTCGCGGTCATCGACCTCCTCGAGCCGGACTTCCTGGTGGCCTTCGAGCAGGAAGGCGAGCTCGAAGGCCTGCTTGGAAATTTTGCCCGCAGGCCCGGCACGGCGGTGCGCAGGCCCCCCGTGCCCCCTGCCGTGAGCCCCCGGGGCTGTTCCCAAAGGCAGGAGTACCGCGCCGCACGGTTCCGCGAGTATTTTACTCAGGCCCGCGCGCAGGAGGTGGATCTGTCCGGGAAAGGCCTTCACGGGGACGTCCCCGGGAATCCGGTGCCCGAGGGGCTGGAAGGCCTGCTCGTCGGGTTGTGCGACGCCGAAAACCTCCTCGTCGCCCTGGGTGTGATCCTGGCGTATGATGAAGGGGTGCTCACGGTCCATGCGCCCCCCTTCGACGGAACACGGGTCAATAACGTGCAGTTCGGGTCGGTCCGGCTGGACCTGCACGACTTCGCCACCCGCCCGGAGCGCATGGGGAGCCCGTTTTCCGGAGGCATGCGCTGACCCTCGACCCTGTGTGAAGCAACCACTGGAAATCCTGAAAAAACTATGCTAGAGGGAAACACCTTTATTTTTAAGACCGCCCTTGAGGCGGCCATGAAAATAAACAGGAACGTGATGAATCACCCAGAGTGAAAGGAGAAGATATGGCATCGAAGCTTCGCAGTTCGAGGGAATCCCAGAAGGCATTATGGGGTGAGAAGCTCAGCAGGCGCGTGGAAGCGTTGAGCGGTTTGGGGCTTGACGGCGACAGGATCGAGAAGGATTCCATCGTCAGGAAACTGAAGGCCAAGGTCCGCGAGACCACGTTCAGGCTCAATGCCATTGCCGCACGGGAAAAGAAGCTCGAGGACATGGTCCGCCTGAGGGAAGAGAAGAAGGCCGCGCCGCCCAAGGTGAAGGGCAAGAAGGCAGAGGCCGCCCCGGTCGAAGAGTCGAAGACCGCCAAGAAGAAGAAGGCGAAGAAGGAAGGCGGAGAAGAGGCGGCACCGAAAGAGTCCAAGAAGAAGGCCGAAGCCGCGTCCTGATCGAATAAGCCTGCGCCCGGGATGTGCGGGGCCTGACGAGGGCCCCGGGCAAGGCGCAGGTCCTCAGGGCCCCTGGCCTCCCATGGCCGGGGCCTTCCGGAACCGAAGGGTTGTCCCGTGAGCGGGACAGCCCTGAACACCCCGTTTCCCGTCCGACGCGAACCGCTTCCCCGTGGCGACCTGACAGCCCATGCACGGGAGAACGGATCGTGCGCTTTTCGACCCGGCACCTCCTGCCGCAAACGGTAGGCAGCTCCACGCCGTGATCCCGCTTCCAGTGTTGTGTCTGCCGGATCAGTACGAGGCAGCGCCTGGCACAAGGTCCCTGTCCGTCCTGCCTCTTCCTCATAAAGTACTGTCATATTAACTGGTTTGTCAGTGTAACGAGAGTGTAGTGTAGCCATTCCACAAACGCACGTTCCCGGGGAAAAGCACATTCAATTTATTCTCAAGAAAAACCGAAGATAGTGATGGAGACACACATCTATGAAAGGGCACGCTCGACGGTACAGCAGGTTCATGCACCAGGGGATACGGGCTGCAACCCTGTCCATTGCCGAGGGTCTCGGACAGCTCCCCTCCTCATCAGGCCCGGCGGATCGACACCGGCCCGGATCCCCCGTCGCAGCGGGACCCGGCGGCGCAAGGGGCTGATCATGGCAAGGATACTCATCATCGATGACGACCAGGGGATCTGCAGGATCGTGACCAGGCTGATAGAGGACATGGAGCACGAAGCGGTCGAGGCCGCGACGCTGGAGCAGGGACTGGAGCTGTCGATGGAAGGGGGGATCGACCTCGTTCTCCTCGACCTGCAGTTCCCGCAGGGGAACGGGCTCGACATCCTTCCCTCCGTGCTCCAGTCGCCGTCAAGGCCGGAGGTGATCATCATCACCGGCTCCGGGGTCCAGGCAGCGGAGCTCGCCTTCAAGTGCGGGGCATGGGACTACGTCCAGAAGCCGTTCCACCTGGATGAGATAAAGCTGCCCATATCGAGGGCCCTCCAGTACCGCCAGGAAAAGCAGTCTTCCTGCTCGCCCGTGTCCCTCAAGAGAACGGACATCATCGGGAACTCCCCGGCGTTGTGCCAATGCCTCGAGGGCGTCGCCCGGGCAGCCGTGTCGGATGCCAGCGTGCTCATCACGGGCGAGACGGGGACCGGAAAAGAGCTCTTTGCCCGGGCCATCCACGAGAACAGCAGGAGGTCTCAGGGAAACTTCATCATCGTCGACTGCGGGTCCCTCCCGGAGACGCTCATGGAGAGCATCCTCTTCGGCCACGAGAAGGGGGCCTTCACCGGGGCTGACAGGCGCCGCGAAGGCCTTCTGGAGCAGGCCCAGGGCGGCACCCTCTTCCTCGACGAGCTCGGGGACCTTCCGTACACCATGCAGAAGTCCCTGCTTCGAGCCATCCAGGAAAAGCGCGTCCGTCCCCTGGGGGCCGCGGTGGAGACGCCGGTGGATTTCCGGGTCGTGGCCGCCACGAACCGCGACCTCGAGAAGCTCGTCTCCGAGGGCGCGTTCCGGGAAGACCTCCTGTACCGCGTCCGCGCCATGGAGATCAAGCTCCCCCCCTTGAGGGAGCGCAGGGAGGACATCCAGGAGATCGCCATCCGGAAGACCCAGCGCCTCTGCCAGCAGTACGGCATGGAGATCAAGGGGATCTCCCAGGAATTCCTCGACGTCCTGAACGCCCAGGACTGGCCCGGGAACATCCGGGAGCTCATCAACGTCCTCGAGTATTCCCTTGCCGCTGCAGGGCTCGACCCCACGCTCATCCCCAAGCACATCCCCTACCAGTACCGCACCGCTTCACTGAAGAGCGACCAGGCCCACACCGACAGGGAAGGGCCGGGCAGCGGCCTGTGTGACGAGGCCCCTCTGGGCACCCTGTCCCAATACCGGGCGAGCCACTGGGAGACAATCGAGAAGAAGTACCTGAATGCCCTTCTGGAGCAGGCCGGAGGGGACCGGGACGAGGCGTGCAGGGTGTCCGGTCTCTCCCAGTCGCAGCTCTACGCCCTGCTGAAGAAGCACGGCCTTCCCCGCTTCAGGGCCTGATCGAAGGGCTGCGGGTCCCGGCGCGCCGGTCACCCTGCTGCCCGGAAGGGCCGCCCGTCTCCCTTTCTCTCAATCGAAATCAATAAAGAAAAGGATCTCCCGGTCCCCTGGCCGGATCAAAGGATTGCACAGCCCTGCCGCAAGGGGGCAATTCCGGCCCGGCCGGAATTCTTATTCCGGTTCCCCCGGAAAAGCCCCCTCCCGATGAAGGGAAGGGTCCCAACCCAGGAATGTATCTGATTGAAATGTCACAGGATATTTATCTGATACCCCTCTGGCACGATACCTGCTCCAGGGTCGGTCATGTATGCGCGGATATTTCTCCAAGACAGGGAAAGAGATCGGGCAGGGTGACTGACATGAGCATCATCGTATATGCGGAAGGCGGCCATCCGTCGGCAGTGGGTGATCTCCTGCGGGTGGTCAGATCAAAGGCGTCCCGCGAGCACATCGAGATGATCGACAGCTTCGACGGGCTCAAGGAACGGCTGCGTCGGCTGCCGCGCAGGATAAACGCCGCGGTGCTGCTTGCGGCCACGCACGACGGGCTTGCCGGGTTGGTCAGCCTGAGGGAGTTCCTGTCCGACACCCCCCTCATCCTCATCCTCCCGGACCAGGAAAAGGGGACCATAGCGCAGGCGTCACGGCTCTGTCCGAAATTCACCAGCACCGTCGATTCCGATTTCAACGTCGTCGGGGCCGTGCTGGGGAGGATGCTCGAGCTCTGGGGAACCAGGGCCGTCGGATGACCGTTTCCATGAATACTACACCACTGCAAGGAGAACAGGTATGAAAGGGCTCAAGGACGTGAAGATCGGAACAAAGCTGGCAGCGGGCTTCATCCTCATGATCGCCTTCATGGTGGTCATCGGAAGCCTCGGGTATGTGGCCATAACCGGCATCAAGAAAAACATCGACGACATCTTCGGTATCCGTCTCCCGAGTATCGACTACCTCGTGGAGGCAGACCGTGACCTGCAGCAGCTCCTCGTCTCGGAACGCTCCATGCTCTTCACCAGTCCGTCCGATGCGAAGTTCGGGGCCCTGCTCAAGGATTACGAAGAAAACCTGGAGCAGTCCCAAACCAGGTTCAACAAATACAAAGCCCTGGCCTCATCCCCCGAGGAGCTCGCCATCATCGATCAGTACGAGCAGGCTCGGAAGGAATGGGAGAAGGCATCGAGGGCGGTCGTGGACCTCAGGGCCAAGTCATCCGGCCTGGTCGCGGAGGAGGCAGCCAGGCTGAGCACCGGGGAGGTGAGCGACCGTTTCGAGACCATGAGGGAGCACATCAACAAGCTCCAGGAGCTCAACCTCGACATCGCGAACAAGGAGAACGAGAAGGCCACCGGCACCGTGAAGAACAGCCTCGCGATCCTGCTTGGCACCATCCTCGCGGGGTTTGTGTGCGCCCTGGCCATCTCGATCATCATCAGCAGGAACATCTCCGGCATCATCAGCTCCCTGCTCACGGAGATGCGGGAGCTCGTGAACTCGGCCATTGCAGGCAGGCTCGAGGCCCGGGGGAACCCTGAACGGATCAACCACGAGTTCCGGGGCATCATCACAGGGGTGAACGACACCCTGGACGCCGTCATCACCCCCCTGAACATTGCTGCCGAATACGTGGCCAGGATCAGCAGGGGCGACATCCCCGACCAGATCACCGACACCTATCAGGGCGACTTCAACACCATCAAAGACAACCTCAACGTGCTCATCGGGGCCATGAACGACATCACGGTCACGGCTGAGAGGATCTCCGAAGGCGACCTGACGGTGACCATCCAGAAGCGCTCGGAGGGGGACAAGCTCATGATGGCCCTTCAGGACATGGTTGATAAGCTCTCCACCGTGGTTCAGGAGGTGAAGGATGGGGCCGACAACGTGGCGGCGGGGTCCGAGCAGATGAGCTCGACAGCCTCCCAGATGTCGCAGGGCGCGAGCGAGCAGGCGGCGGCGGCCGAAGAGGCCTCCTCGGCCATGGAGGAGATGACCGCCAACATCAGGCAGAACGCGGACAATTCCCGGCAGACCGAAAAGATAGCCGGCAAGTCCGCGGAGGATGCCCGGGAAGGCGGGCAGGCGGTGGAGGAGACCGTCATCGCCATGAAGACCATTGCCGAGAAGATCGCCATCATTGAGGAGATCGCCCGGCAGACCGACCTGCTGGCCTTGAACGCGGCCATCGAGGCGGCCCGCGCAGGCGAGCACGGCAAGGGCTTCGCGGTGGTGGCGGCCGCGGTGCGCAGGCTGGCCGAGCGCTCGGCGAGCGCTGCCGGCGAGATCAGCAAGCTCTCCACGCACAGCGTCGAGGTTGCGGAAAAGGCAGGCAGGCTCCTCTCCCAGATCGTGCCGGACATCCAGAAGACCGCCCAGCTCGTCCAGGAGATCACCGCGGCAAGCAGCGAGCAGAACACCGGTGCGGATCAGATCAACTCGGCCATCCAGCAGCTCAATTGCGTGGTGCAGCAGAACGCATCGGCCTCGGAGGAGCTCTCCTCGACGTCGGAGGAGCTTTCGTCGCAGGCGGTCCAGCTCCAGGACCTCGTCGGCTTCTTCAAGATCAAGGGCTCAGAGGTGCAGAGGCCGCAACCGCGCATCGAGAAGTCCAGCCGGTCGGCGGGAAGGGCCGTCAGGGGAAAGACGCCTTCCGAGGTCCTCAAACAGATCAGAGGCGGGGTGAAGGGCGAACCCGGAAATTCCGGGGTCGTCTACGACCTGGATGAATACCATCCCAGCATCGGTGACGCGGAGGACGAGAACTTCGAACGGTACTAGCCTGGTGCGACGCGGCCGGGGGTGTGGAGCGCGCGACCGCGCCCAGTCCCCGCGCCCGTCGGCACACAAGGGGAGCCGGGCCGGGGAAGGAAAACGTTAGAGAAGCGCGGCACCTCGGGACAGGCAGGGAGAGCCCTAGGGCTTCCCCTGCCTTTTCCTGTCTCTCAGGCTGAACTCGCACCCGCAGTAGCTCTGGCGGTAGAGGCCGTAGAGC
Source organism: Deltaproteobacteria bacterium (assembly GCA_035352355.1). Lineage (GTDB taxonomy): Bacteria > Desulfobacterota > Desulfomonilia > UBA1062 > UBA1062 > Phosphitivorax. Next base: position 17,336 of record DAOPXM010000014.1, read on the forward strand.
CGGCTGAGCTCGATGCTCCGGGCATAGCCGCCCCTCTTCTTGAAATCCATGGGGAGGAAGCCCGGGAAGGCCGATCCCGCCTCGAAGATCTTTTCTGAAGGCTTGTAGCGGCTCACAGTCAGGGTCGTGGCGAACGAGGGGATCTTCAGGATGCCTGCCCTGTCCGCCGTCTTCGACAGGCTGAACTGAAAGCACCTCATGCACCGCGCCCCCTGCTCTGGCTCGTCCTCGAGGCCTGCTGTGTGACTGAGCCAGGAGGCATGGTCGTACGTGTCCTCGATGAGCTCGAGGCCCAGGATGAGGGCGAGCTTCCGGGCGTGCTCGAGCCGCTTCATGTACTCCTCCTCCGGGAAGATGTTGCTGTTGCTGAAGAACAGGACGGTCTCGCGGCCCGCCGCGGAGAGCCTCTCCGTGCAGGTGGTGGCGCATGGCGCGCAGCAGGTGTGGAGGAGTATCCTGTGCATCCCGGTCATACCACCCTATGTATACCCAAAAGATCTCCGGAACAAGGTCGCGGACCTGCGGAAGAAAAAACCCGGGGACGCTTTGCAAACACGGGCTCGGTCGTATATAGATGATCTCATGGGGAATGGTCCCGCGAGGGTGAAGAAGAGGAAAAAGATCGTGCTCATCGTGGACGACAAGCGGGCGGTGAGGTCGTACATACGGGCGGTGGTGGAGCAGAGCTTCGACGAGTACGAGCTCGAGATCCACACCGCGCCGTCCAGCGACACGGCCCTGGAGATGATCGAGGGGCTGCACGGCGACATTGATCTCATCTCCACCAACGTCCACCGCCCGGGCATGGACGGCTACGTCTTCACCCGCCATGTCAAGCTCAAGCACCCCCAGATAAAGATCCTCATCTGCTCCGGGAGCGCCAGGACCGGGGACCTCAGGCGGATGTTCGACAGCGGGCTCGTGGACGGCTTCATCCGGAAGCCTGTCAGGGAGAAGGAGTACGTGGAAAAGGTGCGGAGCATCTTCGAGTCCCAGAACCTCGTGAGGCTGAGCTTCCCGCAGGGCCCCTAGCGCACGGAAAACACCTGGTCGGCTGACGGTTCTCTCCCGCCTTAATCGGGGTCGGGGTCGAAAGGAACAATCGGGATCGACCCCGATACCGACCCCGACCCCGAATGCAGTACGCCCCATCGGGCCCCCCGGTGTCCCGGGCGCAGAAGGACCCCAAGCAGCCCTGCTCAGGAGAGCGCTTCCGTGATGACCTTGAGGGCCCCCGGGATGTCGCCCCCCTCGATGTGCAGGCGGATCACCGGCCTGCCCCTGCTCTTGAGCGCGTTGAAGTCTCCCAGGGCCTGGGCGTCCTTGAGGGTGCCGAAGGTCAGGGACGGCCCGGCGTCGCCGGGGATGACCGCGTCCTGGGCATTGGCGCAGGTCAGCTGGATGAAGAGCCCCCTGCCGGAATCTCCCTTGTGGAGCTGCCCGGTGGAGTGGAGGTAGCGCGGCCCGTACCCGCACATGGTGGCGACCCGACAGGTGTCCCTGATGGTCATGCGGAGGGTGTCCAGGGCTGCGCCCGTCCCGGACGAAGGCGGCAGGAACGCCTGGATGGCCACATAGGAGCCCGGCCGTGCGTTCCCCAGGAAGGCCTTCAGGGCGTCCTCGATGCTCTCCCCCTTCACGTCCCCCACGAGGCTGATCCCGCCTGCGCTCAGGGCAGGGGCAGGGGCGGGCAGGGAGCCCGTCTTCCTGAACTCCTCCACCGCCTCCCGGGCGCTTGCCTTGGCTGCCTCCACGTCGGGCTGGTCGAAGGGGTTGATGCCCAGGACGTGCCCTGCCACGGCGGTGGCCATCTCCCAGAGGAAGAACTGGCCGCCCAGGTCGAGGGTGTCCGCCAGCGCGATCCTCACCACCGGGTGGCCCGCCTGCTCGAGCTCCTCAAGCCTGTCGTCATGGGTTTCGTCGCCGTTCAGGCGGAGGTGGATGAAGATCCGGTCGTCACGGTACTGCCCGGGGAAGCCCGGGTGCTCGCCCACGACAGGAACGATGCCAGTGCCCTCCTTGCCCGTGCTCTCGGCCACGAGCTGTTCCACCCAGTCGCCGAAGGCGGTGAAGCCGGGGGATATGACGAAGGTGGCCTTGTCGCGCCCGCCCCGGGCCGCTTCGCCCAGGATGGCGCCCAGCCTGCCGCCGTGGTTGTTCCCGTTCACGACGCAGTTGCTCGCCTCGCAGTTCTCGGTCATGACCAGGGCCCGGTCGAGGAGGGACCGGATGTCCGCCCCCATGAGCGCCGCAGGCACGAGGCCGAAACAGGACAGGGCCGAATACCGCCCCCCGATGTTCGGGTCGTTCACGAACACCCGCAGGAAGCCGCGCTGGCGGGCAAGGGCCACCAGGGACGAGCCCGGGTCGGTGACGGCGATGAAGTGCTCGCCCGCCTTTCCTGCGCCCAGCTTTTCCTCCATGAGGGCGTGGAAGTACGCGAAGGCCGACGAGGTCTCCACGGTCGAGCCCGACTTGGAGGAGACGATGAACAGGCTGCGCGAGGGGTCGAGCCCGGAGGCGAGGTCCAGGAGGAAGGCGGGGTCGGTGGTGTCCACGATAACGAGGTCGAGCCAGCCGTCGGCCACGCCCAGGATCTCCCGCATCACCTCGGGGGCCAGTGAGGAGCCGCCCATGCCCAGAAGGTAGGCCTTCGTGTAGCCCCGGGCCCGCACGTCCCGGGCGAAATCCTCGATCTCGTCGGCTTTTTCCAGCATGGCCCCGATGATCCCGAGCCAGCCCAGGCGGTTGGTGATCTCTCTTGGGCTCTCGTTCCAGAGGGTGTGGTCGTGCTCCCAGACCCGCGCCACCACCCGATCGTTCTTCAGCCTTTCGAGGCGGGCCTGAACAGGACCGTCGAGCTTGCCCAGGCTCGCCTTCAGGAGGTGCGTGCCCGCGATGAGCTCCCTGCGCTTGGCCCTGATGCTGTCCATGAGGGAGCGGAAAGACCCGGCAAAGGACTCGACCCCGTCCTGCTGCAGCTTCGCCGTGACCGCGTCAAGGTCGATCCCCAAGCCCTCGAGCCGCCCGATCCGGGCCTTCGCCTCGTCGAGGCCGCTCCCCAGCCGGTCCTCCACGCTGCCGTGGTCCATGAACGCCTGCAGCGTGGCGGGGGGCACGGTGTTCACCGTGTGGGGCCCGACCAGCTCGTCGATGTAGAGGGTGTCGGGGTATGCGGGGTTCTTGGTGCCGGTGCTCGCCCACAGGAGCCGCTGGGGCATGGCGCCTCTGGCGGCCAGTGCCTGCCACCGCTCACCTGCCATGAGGTCCCGGAAGAACCCGTAGGCGACCTTGGCGTTGTCCACGGCGATCTTTCCCGCGAGCTCGGGCGCCTTCTTCTCGAGCTCCGGGTCGAGCAGGGTATCGACTCTGCTCACGAAGAAGGACGCCACCGAGGCCACGGAGCTGATGTCCCTGCCGGCGGCAAGGAGCTTCTCCAGGCCGGAGAGGTAGGCGTAAGCCGCCTGTTTGTAGCTCTCCACGCTGAAGAGCAGGGTGACGTTGACGTTGATGCCTTCGTCTATGAGGGTCTCGATGGCAGTGATGCCCTCCCTGGTGGCAGGCACCTTGATCATGATGTTGGGCCTGGCGAGGGCGGCAAAGAGCTTGCGCGCCTCAGCGACGGTCCCCTGCGCGTCGTACGCCAGCGTGGGGCTCACCTCGATGCTCACGTACCCGTCGAGCGCCCTGGTCTCCTCGTACACGGGCCTGAAGAGGTCGGCGGTGCGGGCGATGTCCCACAGGGCCAGGTTTTCGTAAATCCCTTCGATGGGGGTGCCCTTCTTCACGAGGGCCTTGATGTCCTCGTCGTAGTCGGAGCTGCCCGCGATGGCCTTCTCGAAGATGGTGGGATTGGACGTGACGCCGCGGACGCCCTGGTCGATGAGGGCCTGCATCTCGCCCGAGGTGATCAGCGACCTGCGGATGTAGTCGAACCAGATTGCCTGCCCTGCCTGGGCCAACGTGTGGAGCTTTGACATGTGAGCACCCCTTTGCATGGTTATGAATGGAACCCTACCTTACAGGAATCAGGGATGAAATCTCAAGCCCCTTTCTTCACGGCAGGGGGTATCTCCCGCCTTCATCGGGGTCGGGGCCGGACTCTCCTTTTCGGACGTTCGACCCCGATACCGATACCGACCCCGACCCCGAGCGCAGGGCAATCAGCCCTGTCATCACACGGGGGCTAGGCCAGGACCCTCTCGAACCCTGCCCCTGCGGCGCCGATGAGGCCTGCCCGGGGGTTGAGGATGACGGAGACGGGGATGTCCCTGAGCACCCTCGAGAGGCGCCCCTTGCGGAGGAACGACTCCATGAACCTTCCGTCCCCGAGGGCGGGCGCGATGCGCGGCGGGATCCCCCCGCCCACGTAGAGGCCCGCCGTGGGGAGCGTCTTCAGGGCCAGGTTGCCCGCCTCTGCGCCCAGGATGGAGACGAACAGGTCGAGGACCGCCCTGCAGAGGTCGCAGGAGGCGTTTCCGTCGAGGGCTGCGCCCATGATGGCGATCGTGGGGTCGGAGGCAACCTTGACTTTCTCCGCGAGCCAGGAGGGCTCCGGGTAGTGCCCCCTGTCCCTGAGGAAGGCGTAGATGTTCGGGATGCCCATGCCCGAGCAGACGAGCTCGTAGCTGACGTGGTCGTACTTCTCGAGGAGGTACTGGAGCAGCTCGACCTCCCGAGCGTTCGTGGGCCCGAAGTCCGCGTGCCCTCCTTCGGACGCGTGGGGGATGTGGCGCGAGCCGTTCCAGGTGAGGTAGGTCTCGCCCAGGCCGGTGCCCGGGGCAATGACCGCCATGGGACCATGAGGGGAGGGAACGCCCCGGTTGATGACGGAGAGGTCGGCGGGACCGAGGAAGGGGATGCTGTGGCCGACGGCCTCGAGGTCGTTCAGGAGGTGGACGTCGCTGCACCCGATGCCTGAGGCGAGCCTGCCCTTGTCGATCACCCACGGCAGGTTGGTGACCTCCACCAGGTCCCCCATGACCGGCCCTGCCACGCCGAACGCGGCGTACTCGATGTCCGTGATGCGGTATTCTTCCATGAACGTGCGGACCATCCCCTCGAGGGAAGGGAACGCCCCGCTCGAATAGGTCGCTTCACAGGCAGGCTCGTGCAGCCTGTCCCCCGCGGCATAGAAGGCAAGGGTCGTCTTCGTTCCCCCGATATCGCCGGCGATCAGTTTCATCCTTCACCTCTCTCCAAGGGTTCTGTAGTACGTAGTACGGGCCATCCGGTTATGTACAACCATGCTGTATTATCCATTGCAATGAAATAATGCGCCCGCCAAGGCCGGGCCGGCGCGATGACAGGCCATGCAGGCCCGTACGGATCGTCCTCATCCGCCGGAAATTTTTCCCTTATCCGTGGCAATCAAATATACGATATATTATAATAGATTTAAGTGAAATGTAATTATGTGAGGGGGGAACACCCGTGCTGAACTTTTCTGCACATGACCGTCGTTTCATGCCGTTCATCGTCTCTGCATGGCTTCTCGTGGCCCTTGCCTTGTCCTGCTCCGAATCTCCCCAGAGCGGGGGGAGTGACCGGCAGCCCGCCCCGGTGGTAGCGGTCAGGAAGGTCCCCTTGAACGCGGAGATCGTCTCGCCCCGGGGGGAGGTGGAGATATCCGAGGGCGGCGCGGTGGCGTTCAAGGCGCGCATCACCGGGGGAACCATCCCCTATTCGGTCCGCTGGGACTTCGGCCCGGGGATCCCGGCCTCTGGGCGGGAGGACGCCGGCGAGGTCGTCTTCACGACGCCGGGAACGTTCGAGGTGGCCCTGGAGGCCACTGATGCGGCTGGGTCGAAGGTGAGCAGGACCGTCAGGGTCAGGGTCGCGAAAGACCTCATGCCTGTTGTCCGCATCGACACCCCCCGGGACGGCGTCCTTGTCAGGGAAGGCGAACCCCTGAAGTTTTCGGGCTCTGTCAGGGACGGCAACGGGCCTGTGGCGCTGAGCTGGTATTTCGGGCCCGGCATGCCGGCCCCGACGGTGAAGGACCCTGGAATGGTGTCTTTCCCCAGGGCCGGGACCTACCACGTGTCCTTCTCGGCAAAGGACGCGGACGGGGATATGGGCGAGCACACGGTCCGGGTCGAGGTGAAGCCGAACATCCCCACGGTGTCGATCCTGTCCCCCGGGAGGGAGGCCACTGTGCAGGCGGGGAAGCCGTTTTCGGTGTCCGGGTCCGTTTCCGACGGCAACCCGCCCTTCACCTATCACTGGGACCTGGGGCCGGCGGGCACCTCTAAGGCCCTGTCGCCGGGCAGCGTCACGCTGGCCAGGCCGGGGACCTTCCGGCTGGTGCTGACGGTGAGCGACGCCCAGGGCGACCAGGGGTCGGACTCCGTGAGCGTGAGGGTCGTGGACAATTCGACCCCCCTGGCCCGGATCACCTCTCCAGCCTCGGACGCCACGGTCTATGAAGGCGCTGTGGTCGATTTCGGCGCTCAGGTGACCGGGGGGGACGAGCCTGTGAGGCTTTCCTGGGACTTCCAGGGCGTTGCCCCGGCAACGGGCGAGAGCGCACCCAGGGTGCGGTTCCCGAAGGCAGGCGCGTACCGGGTGAGCCTGAAGGCCCTCGACGCAGACGGCGATTCAACCGAGAGCTCGGTCAGGGTCACGGTGGTGAGGGACACGGTGCCTAAGGTAGCCATCGTCTCGCCTGACTCGAACGTGACCCTCACGGAGAAGGGCAAGGTGCTCTTCAAGGGCTCTGTGTCGGAGGGAAACGAGCCGCTCACCTACTCGTGGCAGTTCGGGGAGACCGCCCGCGAGTGGAAAGGAAAGGACCCGGGGGAGGTTGCGTTCGATGCCGTGGGGACCTACGTGGTGCGCCTCACGGTCCGGGATGCGGACGGCGACACCGGGAGCGCCACGGTGACGGTGAACGTGGTGAAGGACACCGTTCCCAAGGCCTTTATCGAGCTGCCCGAGGGAGACATGGAGATATACGAGGGGGAGGTCGTCTGGTTCAGGGGATCCGTCAAGGACGGAAACCCTCCTGTCACCTGCTCGTGGGACTTCAGCAAAGGCGCGAAGAGCTCCTCCCGCATTGAGCCGGGCGACGTGGTGTTCAGGAAGGCCGGGGTCTATCCCGTCACCTTCACCGCCACTGACGCAGACGGCGACAAGGACACCGCCACGATGAGCATCACGGTGCTCAAGTGCACCTGGGTGAGGGCGTCCGGGGGGTGGTCGCATTCCATGGCCATGAAGTCCGACGGGTCGCTCTGGGCATGGGGCCTGAACTCCTACGGCCAGCTTGGGAAGGGGGTGCAGGGCAGCACCAGGACCCCGATCCAGGTCGGGTTCGAACGGAACTGGGCAAAGGTCTCCGTCGGGGGCGGGTATACGCTTGCCCTGAAGACGGACGGCGCCCTGTGGGCCTGGGGGGCGAACGGAAAAGGCCAGCTGGGGAACGACAGCCAGAAGCACACCATCGCCCCGGTCCGGATCGAGCCCGGGAGCAGGTTCAGGGAGATCGCCGCCGGCACGTCCCACTCGCTGGCCATAAGGTCGGACGGGAGCCTGTGGGCCTGGGGACGGAACAACGAAGGCCAGCTGGGCAACGGGACCAGGGACTTCAGTGCCACGCCGGTGCGGGTCGGCACCGATACGGGGTGGCGTGAGATCGCCGCAGGGGAGGGCCATTCCCTGGCCATCAGGGAGGACGGCACCCTGTGGGCCTGGGGGCTCAACGACCTGGGGCAGCTCGGGGACGGCACCCGGGAGATGAGCCTCGTGCCCAGGAAGATCGGGACGAGCGACCGGTGGTCGGCCGTCAGCGCCGGGAAATCGCACAGCATCGGCCTGCAGAAGGACGGCAGTCTCTGGGCGTGGGGCGCGAACATGTACGGGCAGCTGGGAGACCGCACCAAGGTCTTCAAGACGACCCCCGTGAGGGTGGGGACGGATACGGACTGGAGCATGATCTCGGCCGGCACGTACCACAACCTCGCCCTGAAGAAAAACGGCACCCTGTGGGCCTGGGGATGGAACGCCTTCGGCCAGCTCGGCACTGGAAACGCCCACGACAGCTCGGTGCCCGTCCGCATCAGCATCGACTCGGACTGGGTCTCCCTGGAGGCGGGCGAGAACTACAGCCTGGGGGTGAAGAAGAACGGAACGCTGTGGGCGTGGGGGTACAACGGCTACAGCCAGCTCGGGTGCGGGGATTACGAGGACAGGAACACCCCGGTCTTCATCAGGCCGGCGCGGAAGCTGCTGCTGAGCGGAAAGCCCTACGTCTACTGACGGGCGGCCGAAAGGCCGCCCTCCTTCTGTTTTCGCAGCCTAATACTCGTAGAAACCCTTGCCCGTCTTCCGGCCGAGCCAGCCGGCCTCGACGTAGCGCCGCAGGAGCGGGCAGGGCCGGTACTTCGAGTCGGCAAAGCCTTCGTACAGTGTCTCCATGATGGCCAGGCAGGTGTCGAGGCCGATGAGGTCGGCCAGGGCCAGGGGGCCCATGGGGTGGTTCATGCCGAGCTTCATGACCGCATCGATGCTCTCCTTCGTCCCCACGCCCGTGTACAGGCAGTACACCGCCTCGTTGATCATGGGCATGAGCACGCGGTTCGAAACGAATCCAGGGTAGTCGTGGGCTTCGGCCGGGGTCTTGCCGAACCTGAGCGCCAGGTCCCAGGTGACCCTGAAGGTCTCCTCCGAGGTGGCCAGCGCTCTGATCACCTCCACCAGCTTCATGACGGGCACCGGGTTCATGAAGTGCATGCCGATGACCTTGTCCTGCCGCCCCGTCTGGGAGCCGATGCGGCCGATGGGGATCGAGGAGGTGTTGGTCCCCAGGATCGCCTCGGGCTTGCAGAAGGCGTCGAGGTCACGGAATATCTTGAACTTGATGTCCGGCTTCTCCGAGGCCGCCTCCGCCACGTAGTCCGCGTCCTTCATGGCCGCGAGGTCGGTGACGGGCGTGATCCTGCCGAGGATCGCATCCTTGTCGGCCTGGCTCATCTTTCCCTTCTCCACCGACTTCTCCAGGTTCTTCCGTATGACGCCGAGGCCCTTCTGGACGAGCGCCTCGTTTATGTCGTGCATGATGACGTTCAGGCCGCTTGCGGCCGCCACCTGGGCGATCCCGCCGCCCATCTGGCCTGCGCCCACTACGCCGAAGGTCTTGATCTCCATACCACCCTCCTTCTGAATGAAAAATTACCCGTCTCTCCTGACGATGAGCGCCACCGCCTCGCCGCCGCCGAGGCACAGGGATGCGCAGCCGATCTTCCTGCCGCTCCGTATCATCTCGTGGACCATGGTGGTGAGCACCCGCGCGCCGCTCGCGCCGATGGGGTGGCCCATGGCGATGCCGCCGCCGTGGATGTTGACCTTGTCCTGGTCGAGACCGAGCTCCCGCATGACCGCGACCGTGGACCCGGCAAAGGCCTCGTTGATCTCGAAGAGGTCCACCTCGTCCTTGGTGATGCCCTCCTTTTCGAGCACCTTGGGGATGGCCAGGATGGGGGCCACCAGGACGTATTTCATGTCAAGGCCCGCGCTCGCCTGCGCACCGATCGTCGCCAGGACCGGGCATCCGAGCTCGGCCGCCTTTTCCCTGGACATGATCACCACGGCGGCGGCGCCGTCCGCGATGGCTGAGGAGTTGCCGGCCGTGGTCACCCCGCCCTTCTGGAAGGCGGGCGGAAGCTTTGCCAGAGCCTCCAGCGTCGTCTCCCGGGGGTGCTCGTCGGTGTCGAAGATCTTCGGGGCGCCCTTGCGCTGGGGGACCTCCACGGGCACGATCTCGTCCTTGAACAGGCCTTCCCTGATGGCTCGTATCGCCCGCTCGTGGCTCCGGAGCGCGTACCGGTCCTGGTCTTCCCGGGAGATGTTGTACTTCTGCACGCAGAGCTCGTTGGACGAGCCCATGTGGAAATCGTTCACGATGTCCCAGAGGCCGTCGTGCACCATGTGGTCGTTGACGACGCCGGGACCCAGCCTCAAGCCGAAGCGGGCCTTGTCAAGATAATAGGGCGCAGCGCTCATGTTCTCCATGCCGCCCGCCACCACGATCTCGGCGTCGCCTGTCTGGATGGCCTGGGCGCCGAGCATGACCGCCTTCAGGCCCGATCCGCACACCTTGTTGACCGTGATGCAGCCCACTTCCCAGGGCATGCCGGCGATGACCGCCGCCTGCCTGGCAGGGTTCTGGCCGCGGCCGCAGGGCAGGACCATGCCCATGATGATCTCGTCCACCGCTTCCTTGCCGATCCGGGAGCGTCTGATCGCCTCTTCGATGACGATCGCTCCGAGCCTGTTTCCGTCGATGCCTGACAGGCTGCCGCCGAATTCGCCCTGGGCAGTCCTCACGGCGCTGGTGATTACCACTTCCTTCATGTCATCCTCCGCTCATCCCCGTTGAGATTGGACCCCGCACGGCGTGATCACAGGAAAAGTGCACGGGAACACTGTCTCCGCGAGTGTTTTCGTAGACCAAATGGGGAAAAAAATCAAGAACTCATAAATTTATTGATTATATTGCCCGGGTGGAGAAAGATGCTTGTTTTTTCCCACGGGAGTCTGCATGATGAAAACCAGCAAAGGTGGAGGGGGATATGGCTTCGGACATAAAAGACATTACGATACAGTACGAGGAAGACGACACGGTATTGGTCAAGGAGCTCGACAAGGAGGTCCTGTCGAAGGGGGCGTGGACGACCATCCTCTTCCGGTATCAGCAGCTGGATCCGAAGACGGGCGAATACGGGCCGGAGCGCTACTCCATCCGCAGGTACCGCAAGGTGAAGGACGAGTACCGGCAGCAGTCGAAGTTCACCATCTCCAGCGTCTCGCAGGCGCAGAAGATCATCGAGACCCTGCAGAAATGGATCGGGGAGGCAGGGGAGTCCGGGGAGGAATAAGGCTCCGCTGATCCCGACTGGGAACCGTATACCGTTTCCGGCAGCAGACACCTGGTCAGTAAATTCCCTCGGGGCAGCAGGCCGCCATGGCCCTGCTCGTCCTGACCCTTCCCGTGCCGTCCACGACGATCCAGTCGAAGCCCCTGGCGTCGAGCACGGGCCCGAGCCTGTCCGGTCCTGCCACGAAGAGGGCCACGGCCCAGGCGTTGGCGAGGGTGCAGGTGGGGGCGACGACCGTAGCGCTCATGACCCCCCGGGCGGGCCAGCCGGTCGAGGGATCGAGGGTGTGGCTGTAGCGCTTCGATCCTGCGAGAAAGAACCTCTCGTAGTCCCCCGACGTGGCGACGGCCCTGTTCTTCAGGGGGACCACCGCCAGGACCCCTTCTCCCCGGGGATGTTTGATCCCGATCTTCCAGGTGCGGTCCCCGAAGGCCGCCACCTCGCCGCCCACGCTGATCAGGCCGGTGGAGCACCCGCTTTTCAGGAATTCCTCCCGTGCCCTGTCCACGGCATAGCCTTCGATGATGCCGCCGATGTCGATGCCCATCCCGGCAGGGATCCTCACGGTCACGCCGTCGTTCTCCAGGGAGATCGCCTCGTCTTTGGGCGCCTTTCGCCAGGCGGAGAACTCGGCTTCTGATGGGATGCGGTAAGGGTGACTGCCCGTGAAGCCCCATGCGTCGAGGATGGGCTTCAGGGTGACGGAGAAGGCGCCGGAAGAGGCGTCCCGCACCTCCTTCGAGACGCGCAGGAGCATGTGCACCTCCCGGTCCCTGACGATATGGTCCCGGTTCAGCCCGTCGATGAGGGAGTTGTTGTAGCCGAGGCGGGCGTCGATCCTCCTGATCTCGTCCACCGCCCTTTTGAAGGCCTCCTCGGCTGACTCCCGGCCGCACTGGGCCGTGAGCTTCACGAACACGTCCGTGACGAAGACCTCCCTGGTGTGGACCTCGGGTGTCCGGGTGCGCCAGAGAACGAAGGCCAGGGCGATGAGGACGACGGCGATGAGAGGGAGGGTTTTTTTCACGACGGGAGAGGGGCGGCCGTGAAGGCCGCCCCCGGGTTTTACGCTATTTGCCGTTGACGCTGTAGAGCACCTTCCAGCCTCTGAAGATGGCGCTCGACCCCAGCTCTTCCTCGATGCGCATGAGCTGGTTGTACTTCCCGAGCCTGTCGGAGCGGGAGGTGGACCCGGTCTTGAGCTGGCCCGTGTTGAAGGCCACGGGCAGGTCTGCCAGCCATGCGTCCTCGGTCTCGCCGGAGCGGTGGGAGAACACGGCGGTGAACCCTGCGCGGCGCGCCATGGCGATGGTGTTGGCGGTCTCGGTGAGCGTGCCGATCTGGTTGACCTTGATCAGGATGGAGTTGGCGGCCTTCTCCTTGATGCCCCGCTCGAGGAACTTCACGTTGGTGACGAAGAGGTCGTCGCCCACGATCTGGACCTTGCCCCCGAGCTTCTTGTTCAGGGCCTTCCAGCCTTTCCAGTCGTTCTCGTCGAGGCCGTCCTCGATGGACACGATGGGGAACTTGCCCACCAGGTCGGCGTAGAAGTCGATCATCTCCTCGGTGGTGCGCTCGGGGTCCTTCTCGGAGGCCAGAATGTACTTGCCGTCCTTGAAGAAGGAGCTCGCCGCCGCGTCGATGGCGATGCCGATGTCCTCGCCGGGCTTGTAGCCGGCCTTCTCGATGGCCTGCACGATGAACTCGAAGGGCTGCGCGTTCGACTTGAGGTTGGGTGCGAAGCCGCCCTCGTCGCCCACGCCCGTTGCCAGGTCCTTCTTGATGAGGATCTCTCTCAGGGCGTGGAAGGTCTCGGCGGCGTACCTCAGGGCCTCGCGGAAGTTCGGCGCGCCCAGGGGCATGATCATGAACTCCTGCAGGTCGACGTTGTTGTCGGCGTGCTTGCCGCCGTTGATGACGTTCATCATGGGGACCGGCAGCTCCCTGGCAAAGGCGCCGCCCACGTACCGGTACAGGGGCAGGCCCAGGAAGGTCGCGGCCGCCCTGGCCACGGCGACGGAGACGCCGGTGGTGGCGTTGGCGCCCAGCACGGACTTGGTCTCGGTGCCGTCGATCTCGAGCATCATGCTGTCGATGCCCTCCTGGTCGAGGGCGTCCATGCCCACGAGCACCGGGGCGATCTTGGTGTTCACGTTTTCCACCGCCTTCAGGACGCCCTTGCCCTTGTATCTGGATTTGTCGCCGTCCCTGAGCTCGATGGCCTCGTACTCGCCCGTCGAGGCGCCCGACGGGACCGCTGCCCTGCCCATATCGCCGGTAGAGAGGTATACGTCCACCTCCACTGTCGGATTTCCCCGTGAATCAAGAATTTCCCTGGCAACAATGTCAAGAATCTCACTCATTTGAACCTTCCTCCTTCTATCTTCCCGACCATTTTTGGATTATTGCCCTTGTCTGATGGTGCCAGTGTCCCGGTGCTAGAAGCCAGTGTGCGAGTTCGTGCGCGGCGCGGAATCATAACTGATATTACATAAATTACATGCGCCGTGAATTTTGTAGCACTTCGATGCGCACCTTGGCAAGACCTTCTTTCGCCATGCCCAGTTGCCTGGCGGCGCCGTAGGAGAGGTCGATGATGCGGTCCCTTCCCAGGGGCCCCCGGTCGGTGATGGTGACCACCACCTGGCGGCCGTTCCCGAGGTTCGTGACCCGCACCTTCGTGCCCAGGGGCAGGGTCCTGTGGGCGGCGCTCAGGCCGTACATGTCGTAGGGCTTGCCCGATGCGGTGGTCCTGCCGTGGAAGTCGGCGCCGTACCACGAGGCGAGGCCTGTCTTTTCGTGGGTGCCGGAGGGCAGGTGGGAGCATCCCCCGGCAAGCAGGGCGGCGCAGATGATGAGGGCGATCCGGGAGCTATTTTTCCAGGAACGAGTCGAGGTCCGTGATGATGGTGGAGAGGGCCTTCTCGTCTGCAAGCCTGTTCCTTTCGTCGATGATGCCCTTGGCGCGGAAGGTGTCGAGGGCGCCCTTGTACACGGGCATGCACAGCGCCTCGTACCGGTGTATCTCGCCCTTCTTGTAGATCCGGGACGCGTACTTGTTGATGGCCTTCAGGGGGTCCTTCTTCCCGAGGTCCTTGGTCTTGAGCACGAACTTCGCCACGCAGAGGTACGACTCCAGGTAGTTCTCCAGCAGGCCGTCGAACATGACGGCCACTCCCCGCTTCTCCTCGTTCAGGCTGAAGGAGGTCTTCCTCTGGACGATGATTCCCCGGTCGAGCATGTACTGGGTTGCCTTTCTGAAGCTCTCCATGTCGAGGATGAACTCGCTCTCCAGCAGGGCCGCGAGGTTCGCAACCTTGTCCCTGAACTCCCGCTCGTCGAGCCCCGAGGGCTCCCGCAGGATCACATTGCAGATGAGCGAGGCGGGCACGAAGAAGTTCAGGATGGTGTTCTTGTAGTACTCGAGGTGGATCCTCTTCTCGCCTTCCGTGGTGAGCAGGGTGGCGTCCCCTTCGGTCTCGGGCTCGTCAACGGCCACGAGGTGCTTCGATTTCAGGAGCGCGTAGGCCTCGTCGAAGGCCTTTTCCTCGTCGTCCAGCGAGGCGGAGCGGTTGCACCCGAAGTACTTCAGGTAGTCGAGGAAGACCGTGAACCCCTGCTTGAGCGCCGTCTCCTCCAGGGCCGAGTCGTAGCTCGTGACCACGCACGAGAGCAGGGAGAAGGGCGTGGCAACGGTCTGCTGGTAGATGGAGGAGATGATCTCCTGCGCCACGGCGTCGTAGAGCTCCTCCTTCTGCTCGCTGTTCATGCGGGAGTACGAGGACTTGCCCTTCATGAACTCGTTCATGGAGATGGGCTTCGAGAAGCGCACGTACACCTTGCCGTAGCGGTTCTTCAGGACGTTGCCCGCCTTGATGAGCGCCCAGAGCCCTTCCTTCTCCTTGGGCGCGCCCTTCATCTCGCGGATGTAGGCGCCTTCCTCCACCACGGTGTCGTACCCCACGTACACGGGCACGAAGATCACGTCGCGGGTCACGCCGGACTCCCAGCCCTGGATGATCATGGAGAGGAGCCCCTTCTTGGGGAGCATGAGCTTGCCGGAGCGGCTTCGGGTTCCCTCGATGAAGAACTCCAGTGGGATCCGCTCCTGGAGGATGGTCCGCACGTAGGCGGCGAAGGTGTGGGCGTACACGGGGTTGTCCTTGAAGGAGCGCTTCATGAAGAAGGCCCCTCCCTTGCGGAAGATGGTGCCCATGGGAAAGAACGAGAGGTTGATGCCGGCGGCGATCACAGGTACGCTCATCCAGTGCTGGAACAGGGTGTAGGACAGGATGAGGTAGTCGAAGTGGCTCTTGTGGCAGGGCACGTACACGAGCGACCCGTTCCTGGCCATCTCCCTCACCGACTGGAGCCCTTCCTCGCCCACATCGAGGCCGTCGTAGATGTTGTTGAAGATCCAGGTGAGCGACCTGTTCAGGAAGTTGATCATCGCAGGGCTCAGGTCCGAGGCGATCTGCTCGAGGTTCTTGCGCACGGTCTCCTCCAGGGCCTCGTAGCCCTGGCCGGTCTGGGCGGAGTGGGCCCTGAGGAACGACTGGAGGAGCGGGTCACGGATGGTCTTGCGGATGATGAAGCCCCGTTCGCGGATGGGGGCGCCGGAGATGTTCCTGCCCAGGACCGCAAGCTGCTGCTGCAGCTCGTTTCTTATGTCGGTGGCGATCTCCTCGAAGAACTTCGAGCCGCCCAGGTTGTGCCTGATGACGTCCTTGAGGTTGATGGGCTCGCCGTGCTCGATGAACCCGCGCTCCTCGGCCTTCAGGAGGGTCATGACCTTGCGGAAGCTCCTGCTGGAGGCCTTCTCCTCCCTGGTCGCGTCCCGCACCTTCAGGGGCGAGCGGTTGTACACGATCCTCTGGGGGATGAGGTAGACGGGTTTGTCGATGTCCCTCTGGACCTTGAGGAGCTCGAGGATGGGATCGGGCTTTCCCTTGGTCCCCACCGTGTCCAGGGACAGCAGGGATGCGCTTCCCTCGTCATGGACGAACCTGCGGTAGAAGTCGTTTTCGAAGGGCGAGGGCATGCCCGCGAGAAACCCGGTGAGCAGCTTGAGCGAGCGGCTGATGGGCTGCAGGAGGGTGAGCTTCCGGTTGAAGATCACCCTCGGGACCGGCAGGTCCTCCCGCTGGAACCGGTAGTTCATGAGCATGGCGTCCACCGTGCTCGACGTGCTGTGCACGAACACGATGTGCCCTTTCCGGGAAAGGCTCGAGAGGGACTCCCGGTACAACTCGGGTATGGTTATCTGATTGAACAGCCTCCTGAGGAAGGGGCCCAGGATGAAACCGTACTGCCCGTCGAAGAGGTAAGCGTATCCTTTATTCGGTGAACCCATAATTTGCTGAATTATAGACGAAGCAGGGGAGGGAATCAAGGAGCCAGTGATGAAGGGGAAGTTCGTCAGGGAGCCTGTCAGGAAAGGGGAAGCAGGAATCCGGGGGCCGGAAGAAGGGGCTCCCAGCCGCGTCGTTCGTTGACCTGGCCCGTATCCGGCCTCAAGGGTCGGTAATGACTGCAGCCCGGCCTTGACCGGGGGGATATCGACCGCGATGAGATCGGACAGCAAGCCCCCTCCCGGCAATACATCCATGCCCGGGTGCCCGAAAACTACATAGTCCCCTCGGTCAAACGGTCTTTCAGCTTGCCGCTGAGATATCCCTTGAGCCTGCTGGTTACGATCGTCTTCGTATCAGCGGCGGAGATGCTCCTGCCGTTCAGCAGATTGAAGCCTGCCTGAAGCTCGGTGTCCGAGATCGGGAGCTCTCCCAGGCCTATCTGCGCTCCCTGCCTCATCACCCTGTCGAGGTCTCTCTTGATGGCCTGGTGATCGCCCGGGCCTCCGAGGGCTTGCTCCTGGCCAGGTTGACATTGGCCCGGACCAGCAATGCGGTAACGTTTTCCGGTTCCATGGTGAGGCCCCTGTCCCCGTTGATCCTGAACAGGCCGTACAGGGGGATCGACCTGCGGTATGCATCCTCCACGGAATACCCCAGGCGGGCGAACGCGTCGGCAAAGAGGAAGAGGAAGGGGAAGTTGTCCATGGTCGAATCGCTGCCGATGGCGCAGTCGGCGCCGGACTCGAGGAACTCGTCCGTGAGGTCCCACGAGTGGCAGGAGCCGATGTACACGAAACACAGGCGATTCATGCCGGGGAAGCTGCCCAGGCCGAGGATGTCGTCCACGTACACGCGGTCGTTGAAGTGGCCCCAGAAATACTGCATGCCGCCGTGGGCGACGATGTACAGGTCAACCACCGGGCAGGCGCCCATGGCGGTGTTCAGGGTGGAGAAGAAGGCGTCTCTGGTGGCGTCTTCGTTGACGAGCCAGTACAGCCTGTCGTATGATGACTTGAGCTGGGCGTTCAGGGCGCACACCGTGAGGATCTCCTCCTGATCGCGGGAACCGCTGTCCTCGTGCTCCATCTCGATGTAGATCACGGCGCTTCTGGCCGCCAGGGCCAGGGAGGGGACGCAGAGCAGCAGAACGGCAAGAAGGAACAGTTTTTCATTCAGACCTCCTCATACAATTGCAGAAAAACAGAGTTTGACAGTATTATAATTTCGCAGAAAGGATTCTCAAGCTTCTGCCCGACGAGGCCATGAGCCTCTGCCCGTTCCGGGAGAGGGAGCCGGTCTACGGCTCCGTGGACACGGCGTGCGCCATGTTCTCCCCGAGCTGCAGGCACAGGCCGAGGTGGTCCTCATCCGCGGAGCACTTTGCCTCCACCACCGGCTCGACGAGCTTCCAGCCCGCCTTTTCCTGGAAAAGCCGCAGGTTCTTCACCGCGCCGCCGCTCCAGGCATACGTGCCGAATATGCCCAGGACCCGGTTCTTCAGGGCCTTTTCCTCGAGGAGCTCCACCAGGCCCCGCATGGGCGGGAAGAGCGCGGTTTCGTAGGTGCAGCTCCCGAGGACCACCCCCTTGAACCGCCAGAGGTCCCTGATGATGAAGGAGGGGTTCACCCGGGACACGTCGTGCATCCTGATCTCCCGCACCCCTGATCGGGCCAGGCCGCGCGCCACCGCCTCGGCCATCCGTAAGGTGTTCCCGTACATCGAGGCATAGGCGATCACAACCCCCTCCTCGGCCACGAACCTGCTCCAGAGGTCGTACTTGTCGATGATGCAGCCCGGCGCCGTGCGCCAGACAGGGCCGTGGGTGGATGCGATCATGCGGATGTCGAGGCCCTTGACCTTGGCGATGGCCTTCTGCACCATGGGGCTGAACTTGCCGATGATGTTCGAGAAATACCTGAGCAGCTCGTCGTCGAAACGGTCGAGGAGGACCTCGTCGTCGAACAGGCCTCCGTCGAGGGCCTTGAAGCCCCCGAATGCGTCCCCGGAGAAGAGGATCTTCTCCTTCTCGTCATAGGTCATCATGGTCTCCGGCCAGTGGACCATGGGCGTGATGTGGAAGCTCATCGACCGGTCCCCGAGGTCGAGCCTGTCGCCGTCGGCCACGGTCACCGTGTCCGAGTCGATGCGATAGAAGTCTCTGAGGAACTCGACCGTCTTCCGGTTGCCCACGATCTGCATGCCCGGGAAGAGCTCCTTGAGCACGGGGATGGCGCCCGAATGGTCGGGCTCGATGTGGTTGATGACGAGACAGTCGACGCCCCTGCCGGGGGGCAGGGCCGCCTTCACCTTCTCGACGAACTCGAGCAGGTGGGTCTTCTTCACCGTGTCCACCAGCGCGGTCTTCCGGTCGACCAAGAGGAAGCTGTTGTACGAGATGCCCTGCGTCAGCGGCCACATGGCCTCGAAGAGATCGGTCTCCCGGTCGTTGACCCCCACCCAGGAAATACGGTCGGCTATTTCGATCGGTCTGCTCATGAGTTCCCCTCCCTGTTCATGAATTCCATCTGTTCCTGACCCGGCACAGATCCCTGAAGCGGGATCCCGGCATGGAGCTTTCATGGTGTGCGGCAACAGGTGTCGGGTCGATAAATCATTTATATCACAATGAGAAGCTGAAGATCGCACACGTTCGTGCCGGTGAGGCCCGTTACGAAGAGGCCCCCGATCTTCTGGAAGAAGTGGTACGAGTCGTTGGCCGACAGGTACTCCTCCGGTCTGATGCGCCCTCCCTCGATCGCCTTCTGCATACCGGGCAGCACGAAGGCGCCTGCGGCGTCGGTGGGGCCGTCGACCCCGTCCGTGCCCGCGGACAGGAAGAAGATGCCTTCGAGGGTTCCCGTGGTGTCGAGGACGTCGGCAAGGAACGACAGCGCCAGCTCCTGGTTCCTTCCCCCCGTGCCGCTCCCCTTGAGCGTCACCGTGGTCTCCCCACCGGCCGCGATGAAGGCGGGCTTCTTCATTTCGGAGGCGCCGCGCCTGAGATCCTTTGCCATGGAGGCGAAAAAGTGGGCCACCTCGCGCGCCTCGCCCGTGAGCGAGGAGGTGAGGAGGCAGGCCTGGTACCCGAGCTTCCGGGCGTGATCAACGGCCCCCCTGCAGGCGGCCGTATTGTTGCCCAGGATGACGTTCGCCACCTCTCGGAAGACCGGGTCTTCGGGCTTGGGGGTTTCCGGGACGAGGCCCTTGGCGCCTGAGCGGAGGGTCTCCATCACCGTCGCCGGAAGCTTCCCGGCGATGCAGTACTTCTCCACCACGGCCAGGGCCTGGCCGAAGGTGGTGGTGTCCGGGGCGGTGATGCCCGATGCGATGGTGTCGAGGCGGTCGCCCATCACGTCGGACAGGATGAGGTTGACCATCCGGGCAGGGAAGGCGGCCCGGGCGAACCCGCCTCCCTTGACCCGGGAGAGGTGTTTTCTGATGCAGTTGATCTCCCGGATGTCCGCACCGCACCCGAGCAGGGTTTTTGTGGTCTCCTGCAGGTGGGCGAGGGTGATCCCTTCCCGGGGCAGCTCGAACAGGGCCGATCCGCCGCCCGATATGAGGTTGATGATGAGGGTGCGCTCATCGGCGAGCTCCGCCAGGGAGTTGAGCTCACAGGCCCCGCGGATGCTGCCTTCGTCCGGAACGGGGTGGCCTGCCTCCAGCACCCTGATCCTTTCGAGCGTTTCTCCCTGGCCGTGCTTCGTGACCACCGCGCCGCCGGTTATCCTGTCCCCCAGGACGGCTTCGACAGCAACCGCCATCTTCGCGGAGGCCTTGCCGATGCCCGTGACGAGGATCTTGGGGCAGGCCTTCAGGTCGATGGCCAGGCTCTCGGCCTCGCCCGTGATCTCCAGGGTGTTCCCCCGGACCCTCATCCTCTCCCTGACCATGAGGAAGGGATCGACCCTCTCGAGCGCCTGGCGAAAGATCGTGGAAAGATCTTCCTGCGGATTCATCGGCCCACCTGCACAGCGAATTTTTCGTATTTGACAATACCGGGTGCAGAGCTATGATTCACTTATGACAGGCAGCCCGCATAAGTTCAAGACCTTTCGTTGGCCCTGTCGAAGGATCTGATTTCATGGTATGAACCCTCATCGGGGCAGGCCCTTTTCCCCGGGTGAGGCCCGAGGATGCGAACGAGCCCCGTGCAGGGGCCGTGCCTGCCGCCGGCAATCCCCCTGGGAGAAGAGATCATGCACACGAGCGAGACGATCGCGCACGTAAACGGTATCGACATAGCCTACGACACCTTCGGTGACAGGTCCTGTCCGCCCGTGGTCCTCATCATGGGTCTGAGCATGCAGATGATCTCGTGGGAAGATGATTTCTGCGCCCGGCTCGCCCACAGGGGATACTGGGTGGTCAGGTTCGACAACCGGGACGCGGGGCGTTCCACGAAGCTCGACGCCCTGGGCGTGCCGGACCTGAAGACCCTGCTTTCGGGCAAGCCCCCGGCAGGCCTCTATACCCTCCAGGACATGGCAGAGGATACGGTGGGCCTGCTCGACACCCTGGGGATCGATTCCGCCCATTTCGTGGGTGCCTCCATGGGGGGCATGATCTCCCAGATTCTGGGCATGGACCATCCCGAGAGGGTCCGCACCCTGACCGTCGTGATGTCCACCACGGGCAGCCCGCTCCTTCCCCCTCCGAAACCCGAAGCGATCCGGGTGCTGTTCATGCCCTTCCCCACGGAAGAGCAGTCCTTCGTCGAGTACTTCGTCGAGATGTGGGGGACCCTGAACGGGAGCACGCTGCCCGTTGACGAGCAGCGCATCGGGATCATGGCCCGGCGCATGTTCGGGAGGGGCCTGTCCGTACCGGGGAACGCCCGCCAGCTCGCCGCGGTCTATGCCTCGGGCAGCAGGAAGGAAAGGCTGGGTGCCGTCAAGGCCCCCACCCTGGTGATCCATGGGGACGAAGACCCCCTTCTCCCGGTGGAGTGCGGCATCGACGTCGCCCGGAGCATTCCGGGCGCCGAGCTGAAGGTCATCACCGGCATGGGGCACGCGCTGAACCCTGCCGTCTGGGACGAGATAATCGATTCGGTGGACAGGCACGTCCGTGCCTCGGAGAGAAGCGGCCGGGCCGGGGCGCGGATCGGGACGTGACGTCCCCGGAGTGCCTCCTGATGGGAGTACACAAGGAAACTAATTGAAAGCAAAGGGGAAAGACAAGATATGGGTAAGATACGCTCTACGCTCGACATCGTCATGGAAAAGACGAAGAACCTGAGCATGACCCAGGACGACCGGAAGCATATCAGGGACAGGGAGCTCGCCGACCTGGCCAGGGCAATGGTCCAGAAGTATCTCGATACAAAGACGACCCTTCAGGAGGTGAGCTCGGAGCTGAGCTCGTCGGGGGAAGAGCGCGCCGAACTCGAGGCGCTCCTGAAGAGGGACCTGCTGGAGCACATCCAGATCGACGGGGACAACCGGCGGGTGATCGATGCGCTGGAGTCCCTCTGGGGGGTGGACCGGGACGAGGTCGCCCGCCGCATCGAGGCTTCCCGGTCGAGGCTCGACGAGGACATGGTGCGCCAGCTCGCGGCGCTGAAGTCGGAGCTCGAGGGCTTGAATATCAGGGGGAGCGCGGTGATCCCCAACATCACCAGGAGCCGGGAATGGCGCGACACGCTCCGTGCGGCCCAGGGGAGGCTGGCGGACGAGCTGTCCGGGATCCTATAGATACCTGAACCAGTACTCCTCGACCATTCTGAAGTTTTCACGGACCTGCTGCGCCCCGGCAAGCACGCCCCCGTGGCCGCTCAGGAGATAGTCCACGTCGAGCTTCATGATGCGCCTGATGCTCTCCTTGAGCCTGGCCCCGCTTCCCCCGGGCAGGTCGGTCCGGCCGATGCCCTGGGGAAACACCACATCCCCGGTGAACAGGACCTTGTGCGCCGGCCAGTACAGGCATATGGATCCCGGGGTGTGGCCAGGCGCCTCGATCACCTCGAAGCGGTCGTTTCCCAGCTCGAGGTCGCCCGACTTGAGGAAGAAGTCGGGTTCCGGGATCTTGTAGTAGCTCCCGGCGAGGTCGAGGATGTAGTGGTAGTCCACGAGGCTCATGGTGAACTGCGTGGGTTCCTTGAACAGGGTCACCGACTCGAGGTGGTCGGGGTGGCCGTGGGTGACCAGGACCACGTCGATGGAGGACAGGGGGATGCCCAGCGTGTCGAGCCCTTTCTGCACATGGCCGAAGAGGTGGGCGTGCCCCGGATCGACGAGGATCCTCTTCGAAGAGTCGATCAGGAAGGTGTTGCAGTTGTTCTGCGTGTAGTCTTCCCAGATGAACGCGTAGAGGCCGTCAAACAGCTTTGCCAGCATGTGTCGTCCTTTCCGGGGAATGGCCCCGTTTTGTACAGGCGCCCGTCCCCGCGTGGACCCCGGTGGGCCCGGGGGTCATAATTCGCCTTTCAGCCCGATCTCGGCAGCCGCTTCCCTCATGCCCATGATGGTGCTTTCCACCAGGTCCGTCACCTCGCACCCGAGCATGCCGGCCCCCTTTTCGATCACCGACCGGTCCACCCCAGCGGCGAAGGCGGGTGTCTTCCACTTCTTCATCACGGACTTGGTGGTGAGGTCGAGGACGCTCTTCGAGGGGCGGACCAGGGCGCTCGCTGCCACGAGACCCGTGAGCTCTTCGATGGCGTACAGGGTTTTCTCGAGGAGGGTGACGGGTTCCACGTCGGAGCATATCCCGTACCCGTGCGACACCACGGCGCGGATGTACTCTTCTGGCCAGCCCCTGGCTTCGAGGATCTCCCGGGTCTTGGAACAATGCTGGTCCGGGAACTGCTCGTAGTCGAGGTCGTGAACGAGGCCGATGACCCCCCACTTCTCCTCGTCCTCCCCGGCCTTGCGGGCGAGGTGGCGCATCACGGCCTCCACGGCGTATGCGTGCTTTCTTAGATTATCCGTCTTCGTGTACTCGTGAAGGAGTGCAAGGGCATCCTCACGGCTCGGGACCTGCGTGGTCATGGCGACCCTCCTCGTATGAGTTATGGTAGTCTTGTTTATATATGGTTACAGGGGGGATTCAAGGAAAAATTTCCCGCGGTGTCCAGCGAGGGGTTGAGGCAAAAGAATCTCCAAAAAAAGTGAAAAGAGATTCACTTTTTATCTGGAACAGGCTTTTTCCCGGAAATGCAAGCAATCCTGATATCTTTATAAAATAATAGAAGATATTGAATTTATGCCGTTGGTGGCATGTGTCTTGAATTGAGAAGGCATGCTAGCCGGTTAGTAATTCATCTCAAGACCTTCTCAATCCAAAGCAGGAGGGAAAATAATGAAGACGCCGATCGTTGGGGTACTGGCCATCGTGGGCATTGCGGCCATGACCCTGTTTTTCATCGCAACACAGGAAGGAGGGGCGAGGGCCTGGCACGAGTCGCAGCCCACGGACCAGGAGGTAATCGCCCCCTATCACCGCTACAAGCTCCAGTACTCCTACAACGGGAAGATCTGGCACGATCTCATCACCATCGAGAACGGCGAGATCTCCGAGAACACAACCTATCTCCGCAGGGGGAACAAGTTCCCCTTCCTGAGATACTTCTGCACCTACATCGACGGCGAGGGGGAGAGAAGGGTGGTCTGTATCCCGCTCACCGTGGAAAGCCCTCCCGAGAAAAAGGGACGCCACGCCTAGTTTTTCTACTCGACGACCTCGACCCCTAAGGGATACTTCGACATGGGCTCGCAGGAGTCCTTCAGGATGAGCGTCGGGTTTTCGTACCGGAAACCGATACCTTCCTGCGGACAGGCGTACTGGAGCGCGCAAATGACGATCTCGTTCTCCTGGTAGGCATGATCGGGATTGGTCCAGTAGGGCAAAGGCCCGTCGTTCATGCCGATTCTCCACTCGTCGCCCATCATCCCGATGCCGTGCTCGAATCCCGGGACCATGTACTCGGCAAAACCCCTGTCCTCGGCGAACTCCATCATCCTCTCCGCAATGCTCACGGGGGAGACGCCTGCGCGGTAGGCCTCGAGCGTACGCGATACGATGTCCGTGAAGTTCCGGGCGTGCCACATCTGGCGGTCCGTTGCCTCGGCGATGAGGTAGTTGTGGGCATGGTCTCCCAGGGTGAGCTTGAACATGGCGTGGATGTCCACCATGAGGGGCTCGCCCCGCTTCAGCCCATGGGTGGTCGCCGGCGTGCACGCGCCGCCGGCAAACCCGGTGCGGTAGCCGCTCGCGATCTCGTTGCCGCCCGTGAAGGACCACTCCCAGACGCTCCCTGCCTTCCGCATGGCCAGGGCGGCGATGCCGGCGATCTCGGTCTCGGTCATGCCCTGCCACCCCCCGTTCGAGATGGCCTCCAGAACGGCCTTGTGTCCCTGGTCGACGATCCGCGAGGCCTCCCTGAAGCGGTTGATGGTCCCCTGGTCCTTGATGAGGGACACCGCATCGACGATGGGGTGGGCGTTCACGAGCTCGAAGCCGGGCAGAGCGGCGCGGAAGCTCTCGTACTCGAAGTGGGTGAGGTTGCCCTCGGGCAGGTAGTTGGACATGCCGTCCTCGATGCCGAGGCGGCCCTTTCTGATGTCCAGGCGGTCGGTGATGAACTCCGCTATCTGGGTGATCTGGTCCATGCCTCCGATGGGAGCATAGCCCAGGACATGGTCCTCGTCGAGCCAGGATTCGTCCGCGATCCGGGCCGCGTCGATGACGAAGGTAAAGGCGGTGGGCAGGCCCTCGGGAGGGATCACCACGAAGGACCTCCACGGGCAGAACGCATCGGTGACGAAGGACAGGGTGCGCAGCCTCGAGCCGAGGTATACGTCGATGTTCTCCCGGGCCATCAGCTCCTGGATCTTTTTAACCCTTCCCGGACAGTCGACAAAATACGGATCGTTCACGGCAGCAGCGTGCATACGGGCCTCCTTTTCAGTACTCAGTGGGGATCCGGAACATGATCTTGTTCATGCGGTCCGACAGCGACGCGAGCTTCAGGGCCTTGACCATGTTGCCCTTCAGCTTGAGCTTGCCGCTCATGAGCGCCCGCTGGGAGGAAAGGGTTCCCTGGGTGACCCGGGCGAAGAGGTCGTAGTCTGCGGTGATGACGAACTCCGCCTCGCGGGAGAGGTCTTCATCCGAGGCCACCTCCGTAATGATGCCGTCCACGCTCCTGAAATAGAGACACCGCGTCTTTCCGTCCGGGCAGTTGGTGTATATGAACGCCACCGAGGTGGTGAGGTTCTTCATCTTTTCCGGCGTCAATTCCTGTTTGAAGCGTTTCTCCACCTCATCCCGCCATGCCGGGCTCAGATACCTGACCTTGTCAGCCATCCCGTCCTCCTCCCTGGTAGTATGGAATCAGCTTGAGACCAGTCGCTGGTGCTGTGCGAAAGCACTGTATCCATACTACACGAACCCCTCCTGCGCATCAAGATGGAATGAACGATAAATTTAATGGTTCATTTTCTGAGCCCCATGAGGAAGGAGGAGTAGGCCTGGGCTGATTCGATGGGGAGCTCGAGCATGGGCAGGTGGCCGCAATCCTTGAAGATCACGGTCTGCGCCTGGGGGATGCCCTTCTGAAATACGTGGACAGTGGAGACGTGGATGATCCGGTCGCGGTCGCCCCACATGATGAGCACGGGCATGTGGAGGTCCTTCAGGTAGAGGGCGGTATCCACCTTGCTCTCCTGGATGTCGCTCCACACCTTTTCGCTGAAGGCGCTCTTCCTGAGGTACCTCGAGGCAAGCTCCGAACGGGCAGGCCAGGGCATGTCAGGCTGCTTGTGGAACACGTACTCGAGCATGGACTCGAATCCGTCCATCGTCTTGGGGACCAGGGGGTTGATCCCGTGTTCGATGGCGATCTCACGGTCGCTCTTCTCGGGGGATTTCGTGCCCGAGGGGTTCATGAGCAGGATCGAAAGGACCCGGTCGGGGTGGGACGCCCCGTAGAGCGTGCTCACGAATCCGCCCATGGAGTTGCCCGCCAGGTGGAAGCGTTCGAGTTTCAGGGCGTCCACGGTGTTGGCGAACCCCTGGGTGATGTAGTCGATGCTGTAGGTCGTCTTCCAGTTCCGGGTGGTCATGCCGTGCCCGGGGAGGTCGATGGCGATGACCCGGTACCTCGGGGGCAGGTGCTTCACGAACCGCACCCAGTTGTCCTTTTCCGCACTGAAGCCGTGCAGGAGCACGATGGTCTCGCCGCCGCCGTCCCGCTCGAGGTAGGATACGCTCAGGTCGTTCACCTGGATCGTCCTGGGGACCATCGACGACCTCCAGCGCTCTAAAGAGATGTACTGATCGAACAGGGATCTCTTGAAGCCCGCACACCCGCACAGGGACAGGGAAATGAACAGGGCAAGGGCAATGGGCACAGCTCTGCGCATGCATACCTCCTCAGTTCGGCAAAGGGTTATTTGCCTTCCAATTACAAGATTTTCCAGCTCATTTCCAGAGCGATCTCGGCGGGAGCCCCCTGTGCGCCGGGGTGCGGACGCTCATCAGGATGCCTTGGCCCGCCTGATCTCGTCGATGGAGACGATGAGGTTGGGGAGCACGGAGATCTGGCGCATCCTGGCGGCCACGGCCTCCACCGCCTGGCCGAACGAGTAGTTCATGCAGCAGCAGAGGTATGCGATGGCCACTGAGGGCGCCCGGCCGGTCCCCTGGTTGCAGAACACCAGGACCCGGTGGCCCTGGGCATGCATGGAGGAAATGTATTCGACGGCTTTCCTGAGGTCTTCGGAAGGCACGGTCTGCATGTCGCGCAGGGACACCTTGTGATAGGGAAGGCAGGGCGAGGTGAGGTTCCTCTCCTCGGCCACGCAGAGCAGCGCCGAGATCTCTGCGGAAGGATTGATTGCCTCTTCGAACTCACCGATGGCGAGATTGTCCAGGATGAAGTGCATATCCCCATCTCCTTTCGGTTTGATAATAAGCCTATCGGGCGTGTCCTCAACGCGGTATTAGGACTTCCGGCGCTGCGGATTCAGTTTTTCAGAAGATGTTCTGCGGGGTGTCAGATCGACTTCAGGATGCGCCTCAGGAAGGGGCTGACCTCGTCCAGGAGTGCGGTGTATTTCCCGCCGTAATAGTGTCCCGGCCAGATGCGGGTGGCGCCGGGCAGCTCGAGGATCCGGGCGATGCTTGCCTTGATGGCCGCGGTGCTGCCGCCGGGGATGTCGGTGCGGCCGATGCCTTCCACGAAGATCGTGTCCCCGCACACGAGGTGCCCCGGCCAATAGAGGCAGATCGAGCCGGGCGAGTGCCCGGGGGTGTGGAGCACCTCGATGCGCTCGCCCCCGAGGGTGAGGTCCTTCCCCTCGGACAGGGTGAAGGATATCTTTGGCGGCAGGCTGGCCGTGAAGATGGCCGCCAGGGACGAGGTCACGAGACGTTGAAAGAGCCTGCCTTCTGCTTCATGTGCAAGGGCGGGCACCGTGCGGTCGAAGAGGCGGTTGCCCATGATGTGATCCGGATGGGTGTGGGTGTTGATCACGGCCTTCAGGTTCAGGGACGAGATGTCCACGTCCGGCCCGAAATCGGACGGCGGATCGACAATGAAGCTCTCCCGGGATTCGGTCTCGGTGATGACGTAGCTCAGCAGTGCGAAACCAGGGGTCGGTATCTGGCGGATGTTCAGCATCGGGCCTATGCCCCCGGTCCCCTGGTGGAGGAGATGATCCGGTTGAAGACCGGCAGGAGCAGCGATGCCAGCGCCACGCTCCCGGCGGCCTGGAGTATGTTCATGGGGACTTCCGCCAGGGCGGCCTTCTGATCGTACATGATGGTCTCCGCAACGAAGTACCCGAGGACCATCCACGAGGTGGCGAGCGCGAACCCGGCCACGAGCCTCCAGGTGATCCGATCTTTCCTGGCCCTGAGGACGGAGGCGAGCCCCACCACGATCATGGCCTCGAGCCCCTTGATGACGAGCGTCCACGGCGCCCACTGGGGATAGCCCCCCAGGATGTCGGCAAGCGCCGACCCGATGCCGCCGGCGATGAAGCCTCCCACCGGGCCGAAAAAGAGCGCTGCCAGGAGCACCATGCTGTCGCCCAGATTCAAGTAGCCGTTGGTCTGGGGGATGGGTATGCGCACCACCATGGTGGACACGGCTACCAGTGCCATGAAGAGGGCAAGGAGCGCGAAGTCGCGGATCTTCATCAAGCCCCCTCCACGTCGGACCTACAGGTAGTTAAGCGCACGACCCAGGCGCTCCATGACCCTGGCCTTGCCCAGGGTGGCCATGATCTCGAAGATCCCAGGGGAGACGGTCTTGCCGGTGAGGGCGACGCGCATGGGCTGGGCCAGGACCTTGAACTTGAGCCCGGTCTCTTCGAGGAGTCCCTTGACCGCCCCCTCGATGCCTGTCTGCTCCCAGGGATCGACCTTCCCGACCTTCTCCACGAGGGCCTTGAACGCATCCGCGATCTCAGGCTTGAAGAACTCGCGCTTCAGGTCCTCGGAAGGCTCCTTTTCCGTGAAGTAGAAATCGCCGAACTCCACGATCTCCTCGAGGGTTTTGGTCCGCTCCCTCACGTCCACCACCACCCGCTTGAGGAAATCGTGGTCGGGCACGGCATACCCCCGGGCCTGGATGAACTCGGGGAGCAGGTCCGCAAGCCAGTCCGGGTCGCCGGTCTTGATGTAGTGGTGATTGAGCCAGAGGAGCTTCTCCGGGTTGAACACCGCAGCGCTCTTGCCCACGTCGCCTATATCGAAGAACTCGATGAGCTCGTCCCGGGAAAAGATCTCCTGGTCGCCGTGGGACCAGGAAAGCCTCACCAGGTAGTTCACCACCGCCTCGGGGAGGAACCCCATGTCCTTGTAGGCCGTGACCGAGGTGGCGCCGTGCCGCTTCGAGAGACGGGTCTTGTCCGATCCCAGGATCATGGGCACATGGGCGAAATGCGGCAGGTCGAAGCCGAAGGCCTCGTAGATGAGAACCTGTCGCGGCGTGTTGTTCACGTGGTCGTCGCCCCGGATGACGTGGGTCATCTCCATGAGCGCGTCGTCGATGACCACGCTCACGTTGTACGTGGGCATGTCGTCGGACCGGAGCAGGATGAAGTCGTCGAGCTCGTCGTTGGCCACCGAGATCCTGCCCTTGATGAGGTCGTCGAAGGACGTGACGCCCGTCTCGGGCGTGGCGAAGCGGATGACCCTGCCGGGGCCGGGGCCGAGCCCCTTGTGTCTGCAGGTCCTGTTGTACTTCGGCTTGTCGCCTTTCTCGAGGGCCTGGGTTCTCATGGCCTCCACCGCTTCTGCGGAGCACTCGCACCAGTAGGCCTTGCCCTGATCCACGAGCTTGTGGATGTAGGACCGGTAGAGGTCAAGGCGCTGGGACTGGTAGAAGGGGCCTTCGTCCCAGTCCAGGCCGAGCCACAGCATGGCGTCGAGGATCTGTTTGCTCGACTCTTCCGTGGAGCGCTGGGCGTCCGTGTCCTCCACCCTGAGGATGAAGTCGCCCTTGGCGTGCCGGGCATAGAGCCAGGAGAAGAGGGCCGTGCGGACCCCGCCGATATGGAGATAGCCCGTGGGTGAGGGTGCGAACCGCGTTCTGACTTTCTTCGTCATGTCAACCTCGAACCGTGGATTTGATGTAGTTGAGCAGGCCGCCCTGCTTCAGGATGTCCTTTTCCCTGTGGGAGACTTCGATGGTGCACTCCAGCGGTTTCCCTGTCCCGAGATCGACGGCCTTCAGGGGGCCGGTCCCGTCGATGGCAGAGAGTATGCCGGACAGGGAGATACGCGCCCCCTGCTCGAGGAGGGCGTACGCGTCTTCACCCGCGATGACCGGAAGGATGCCGAAATTGATGAGGTTCGACCGGTGGATCCTGGCGAAAGACCTGGCGAACACGGCCTTGACGCCCAGGTACATGGGCGCCAGCGCCGCGTGCTCCCGGGACGAGCCCTGGCCGTAGTTTTCCCGGGCGAGGATGCATCCCTGGCCGGCTTCTTTCGCATGCGCCGCGAAATCCGGGTCGATGCCGTGGAACACGTAGCGGGAGATGGCGTCGATGTTCGAACGCAGGGGCAGGATCTTCGCGCCTGCGGGCATGATGTCGTCGGTGGTGATGTTGTCCTTGAGCTTGAGCAGGACCGTAAGCTCGAGGCTGTCTTCCATGGGACCGCGCTTGGGCAGGGGCCTGATGTTCGGGCCCCGGGTGATTTCCACGCCGCTTCCGTCCTCTGTCGGGGGTATGATCATGGAGTCGTCGATGGAGAACTTCCGGGGCAGCCTGATCCGAGGGCAGGCGCCCAGGTCCCGGGGGTCGGTGATGCGCCCTGTCAGGGCGCAGGCCACCGCCACCTCGGGCGAGGCGAGGAAGACCTGCGCGCTGGCGGTTCCCGATCTGCCGTGGAAGTTCCGGTTGAAGGTCCTGACGGACACGGCGTCGGTCTTGGGCGCCTGCCCCATGCCGATGCAGGGGCCGCAGGCCGTTTCGAGGATGCGGGCGCCCGAAGCGATGATGCTTGTGAGCGAGCCGTTGGCCGCGAGCATGGCGAGCACCTGCCTCGAGCCGGGCGCAATGCCCAGGCTCACGTCCGGGTGGACCTTCCTTCCCTTGAGGGCTGCCGCCACCAGCATGAGGTCCTTGAGCGACGAGTTCGTGCAGGAG
The DNA here is from genome assembly GCA_035352355.1 of Deltaproteobacteria bacterium. Classification (GTDB taxonomy): domain Bacteria; phylum Desulfobacterota; class Desulfomonilia; order UBA1062; family UBA1062; genus Phosphitivorax. The sequence goes on from DAOPXM010000014.1 coordinate 48,174, forward strand.
CCGATGAGCACCTGGTCGACCCTGCGGCCTGCCAGCTCCCGGATGGTGGACACGTTGTCCGGGCTGTGGGGGCAGGCTGCCATGGGCTCGACCTGTGAGAGGTCGATCTCCACCACCTCGTCGTAGACTGCGCCCTTGTCGGCCGAGAAGGCCTTCCAGCTTCCCTTTCTCCCCTGCGCCGACAGGAAGGCCCTGGTGACCTCGTCGCTGGGGAAGATGGAGGACGTTGCCCCGAGCTCTGCGCCCATGTTGGTGATGGTGGCGCGCTCGGGCACGCTCAAGGTCTTCACGCCGTCGCCGGTGTACTCGAATATCCTGCCCACGCCGCCCTTGACCGTGAGGCGCCGGAGCAGCTCGAGGATGATGTCCTTGGCGCTGACCCATTCCTTTAAGGCGCCGGTGAGAAAAACGCCCACCACCTTGGGTTTGGGGATGGAGAACGGCATGCCCGCCATGGCCGAGGCCACGTCGAGACCGCCGGCGCCGATGGCCAGCATGCCGATGCCGCCGGCCGTGGGTGTGTGGCTGTCGGAGCCCAGCAGGGTCTTGCCCGGCACCGCGAACCGCTCGAGATGCACCTGGTGGCAGATGCCGTTGCCCGGCCGCGAGAAGTAGATGCCGTATTTCCTGGCGATATCCTGGAGGAACCGGTGGTCGTCGGCGTTCTCGAACCCGGACTGCAGCGTGTTATGGTCCACGTAGCTCACGGAGAGCTCTGTCTTGACCCGATCGATGCCGATGGCCTCGAACTCGAGATACGCCATGGTGCCGGTTGCGTCCTGGGTGAGGGTCTGGTCGATCCTCAGGGCGTATTCGCGCTCGTTCTTTTCCACAGCGTGCGCATCGATGATCTTTTGAGTGAGTGTCTTTGCCATGCCCGCTCCATGTATAATAGTACTACCTCTCTAATGGATGAATAACGCTGAAGTCAACTGCATCGTCCGGGTCATGGATGCCGGCTCATATGAATTTAGTTTAAGAAATTACCCCAACAAAGCCGATAACATGACGAACGAACACTGACTTCAGGGGGAATGCATGGCTGACAACAGGCGTATGGGCGAGATTCTGGTGGAGCTCGGCCTGATCGATGAATATCGTCTCCGGCACGCACTCGAGGTGGCAAAGAAAGAAAACTGCAAGCTTGGGGAAACCCTTATCCGCCTGTCCTACCTTGGCGAAGAGCAGGTCCTCGATATCCTGAAAGACCTGATCGGGGTGCCCACACTCGACATGAAGGAGGGAGTCATCAGGAAAGACGCCCAGACCATGCTGCCCCAGGACAGGATGCGCGAGATGAAGGTCGTCCCCATCGAGGTGAAGAACAAGACAGCGGTGGTGGCCTTTGCCGATCCGCTCAACTATCTGGCCGTGGAAAAGGTCAAGTTCATCCTCAACTGCGACGTTACGCCGGTGCTGGCCACCCAGTACCAGGTGAGCGATATCCTGGACCACCTCGACCGGGTGGGCTATGGCGTCAAACAGGTGGCGCTCTCCACCGTCAGGCGCTCCGTCTCAACGACGGCCGTGACCGAGATGACCCCACAGAACATCATCAAGCTCCTGAACGAACCGGGGAGCACGGATCTCCACCTCTCACTGGGCACCGCACCCGCGCTGCGCGTCGGGGGCTCGTTCAAGCGCCTCAACATGCCCATCATAACCCCGGGCATGATGTATGAGTTCGTGAAGGAAGTCCTCCCCGATGAGCTCAACCAGGAGCTCGACGAGAAGAAGGAGGTCGAGTTCACCTACCTGAAGCCGGGCGTCGGCAGATTCCGCATGAACGTCTATTACCAGAAAGGCGGAGAGATCGCGGTGGCCATGAAAAAGCTGGTGGAGGACATCCCTTCGGTCGCATCGCTGGGCCTTCCCGACTCGCTCATCTCGCTGCTGGACAAAAGGGGCCTCCTGGTGGTGAGCTCAGCCCGGGGACAGGGCAAGGACACCACCATTGCCGCCCTGGTGGACCGCATCAACTCCACGAGGAGCTGCAACATCATCACCTTCGAAGACCCCATCGAATACGTGCATCACCACAGGCTTTCCAACGTCAACCAGCGGGAACTGGGAAGGGACACGGGCAAGGACCTTTCCGAGGTGTTCGATCGGGTCATGAAGCACGACCCGGATGTTCTCGTGATGTCGAACGTCAAGGATCGCTACATGATGGAAACCGCCGTGCTGGCGTCGCTGAAGGGCATCCTGGTGATCGTTGGCCTGAACGCCGTCGACGTGTTCAGCGCCGTGGAGCAGATCGTCTCGACGCTCGCCGATGACTACATGAAGGCGCTCTTTGCCCGCTCCATGCTCGCAACCTTCGCCCAGAGGCTGGTCTGGTCAAAGACGGCAAAGAAGAGGGTGCTGGCCTGGGAGAGTCTGATGGGCACTCCGCGGGTCCAGAAATACATCAGGGACGACAAGGTCTTTTTCATCAAAGGTCAGGCGCCGACGCTCAGAGGCGAATACTTCCCTATGGAGGAGAGCCTTGCAAGGCAGGTGAAGAGCGGCCTGATCACGGAAGACACGCTCCAGCTGGAACCCTGGATTCAGCAGGATGCCCTCAAGGCCTACATGGAGCGCTGAGCTATATATTACAGTAAGACATAGCACCCGAAACCCTTGACGGATGGGAAATGACGCTCGGTTGCTGTAACGGTGCTTCCGGGGAGGCCCTTTGGAAGCCTGATGGAGCGCCATGGCAATCGGAAACAGTATCCTCGCATGACTTCAGAAACGCTAGAATATCCGAGAAGCCTGTCCGAGGCTGAAGATTGAATTAATCAAAAAATCGTTTCCATCATAACAAAAACGAGGCCTCATTCACAAGAAATTTTTGCTTGCACAACATAAGGCATTTGTGTATGTAATGAATCGTGATTCAGAATACTTCTCTGAATTCATAATTAAAAATCTAAGGAGTGTGGGATGAGCAGATTAGTGACCTTTGTTTCTGTTGCCTTAATGGTGTTCGCAGTATCCAGCGTTGCTTTTGCTGCAGATGCAGCAGCGGCAGGGTATACGGACTGGGCCAAGGTGATTTTTGTCGGCGTGTCAGTCATTGCAGCGGGCCTCTGCATGGGTCTTGGTACCGTAGGACCAGGCCTTGGCATGGGTCAGGCAACAGCCGGCGCAAGCGAAGCAGTCGGGCGGAATCCCGAAGCCCAGGGCAAAATCATGCTTACCATGATGGTTGGTCTTGCCATGACTGAGTCCATTGCAATCTACGCCCTCGTTGTTACGCTTATCATTCTCTACGCAAACCCCTTCAAAGCTATCATTATGGGTTAGGAAAAGCGGTATCGATGATTCCAAAGAGGCCGGCATACGCCATGATCCATCTCTTCCAGGGGATGGACGCAAGCGGTACCATGTCGGCCGTGAACCTTTGGGCTCTTTGATGGTTGTTTTTTCCAGGTGATAAGATGAACATGGTGGGTTCTCGTTACACAAGCGGTTGCATAAGACGTTCAGGAGATTGATATGGAGCAGGAAGCAAAGACCAATTTCAGTTTTGCCAGTATTGCCATAAGTTTTTTCATCCTCATCGTGCTTCCCCTTACCATCACCGGTGTCATCATCAGCAAAGGGGTTGTCAAGGTGGGCGAGGAGGCGACACAGGCAAACTTACGCATTCTCGACGATAGTCAGAAACTGTCGATAGGGGGGCGTGCCCAGAATACTGCGGATGCGGTCGCTCAGTTCCTCTCCGACACAGAGAAGGATATCAGGATAGCTTCGATACTCCCCAGGGATGAGAATTCGTACACCACCTTTCTCAGGTCCAACACCAGAGGGGTCGTACAGGCTTCCAAGGTCGGGATCGTCAAGATTCCCGTCCCGATATATCGTGAGATCGCCTTCTTGAACAAAGAGGGGATGGAGGTTCTCAGGGTTACAAACGAGGGTGTCGTTCCGAAAGACAAACTCAGGAACATGTCCAGTCCCGCTAACGGAGAGTTCGGTTCTGAAGACTATTTCCTCAAGGCCAAGGGCATGGCTCCGGGCGAATTCTACATGGGGCCGGTGGTCGGCCGTCATGTGAACAAGGCTGAGTTCGCGGGTGGCAAGAAGTTCGACGGTATAATCCGGATGGCAGCCCCGGTGTTCGACTCCAACGGGTTCGCAGGGGTTGTTGAGCTTGCATTGAATTCAGTGCATCTCATGGAGTTCACGAACCACATCATTCCGACCGAGCCGGGGATGGTTTATGCCCAGGTGAACACGGAAAACATGGATTATGCCTTCATGGTTGACCGCGAAGGTTTCATTATCGCTCATCCCGACGAGTACCTCATAAAGGGCCTGGATGCGAACAACAACCCTGTCCCTGTCATGGATGAGCAGAACTACAAGGATCTTTCCCAGAGCGGCGAAGGTGCCCAGAATGTCCTGAAGATGGGTTTCCTCGACGAGAATCTCCCCAAGATTCACGCACTCGCCTCCGAGGGCAAGGCCGGGTCACTGACCTATACGGTCGGCGACAAACGGATCTTCATGGCGTATGCCCCGATTCCCTACTATGGCAACGGCTTCAGCAAGCCCCAGGGGTTCGGCTGGGTCGGCATGGTGGTCGACATCGACAAGTATCACCACCTGAGCCAGGAAAAGGTCAGGGAGATCCAGCAGAAGGTCGAGAGATGGCAGAAGTCCAGCATCGTGGTGGTCTTCGTATCCCTCATACTGCTCTTCGCCATTGCGCTGATCCTTGCACGCGGACTGTACCGCTCGATCCAGAGCGCGAAGAACGCGGAGATCTCCAAGGGCCGCAAGTACGACGACGAAGACTAGTCCTTCGGCGCACCAATTACCACGAAACCGAGAGGGGTGGCGGCACGGCCGTCACCCCTTTTGTATCTTCACTGCACTCTCGACCCTGATACAGACCCCATCGGAGACCTTGTGGCAGATGGTTCTGCATCGCCTGATAATCTGAAGAGGTAGACCTTGAGCGATTGTTGACACGGACTTGAGATTCTGATTATGTACGTAACTCTTGATCGAAACCACAGGAGAAGGGTCAATGGAGTACATTCTGCTGATTATTAGCGCAGCCCTGGTGAACAACTTCGTGCTCTCCAGGTTTCTCGGCATCTGCCCCTTCATCGGGGTTTCGAAGAGAACCGACACAGCCATCGGGATGAGCATGGCAGTGGTCTTCGTCATCACCCTGGCGTCGCTGGTGACGTGGCTGCTCAATCATTACATCCTCATGACCCTCGGGCTTGAGTACCTGCAGACCATCGTGTTCATCCTCGTCATCGCCTTCCTCGTCCAGCTCGTGGAGATGATCATCCAGAAGGTGAGCATGCCGCTGTACCAGGCGCTCGGCATCTACCTGCCCCTCATCACCACGAACTGCGCGGTCCTCGGCGTGGCCCTGCTCAACATCAACCTCAAATACGACTTTCTGGAAGCGGTCATCTTCGGTGCAGGGTCTGCAGTGGGGTTCGGGCTCGCCCTGATCATCTTTGCAGGCATGCGTGAAGAAATGGAGCTCAGCAACATACCCAAGGTGTTTCAGGGAACGCCCATAGCGCTTGTCACCGCAGGCATCCTTTCCCTGGCATTCATGGGATTCTCGGGTCTGGTGAAATAACATGCTCACAGCAACCTTGGTAGTAGGCGGCATCGGGGCCGTGTGTGCCCTCATCCTCGGGATCTCCCTGGTCACCTTTGCCGTGAAGATGGATGCGCGGGAAAAAGAGGTCATGGACAACCTGCCGGGCGCCAACTGCGGCGCGTGCGGATTCGCCGGCTGCGCGGCCCTGGCGCACGAGCTCACGGTCAACCCGGACACGCGCATGACCTGTCCGGCGGTCAACGAGAAGATGCTCCAGGCCATCGGTGAGATCCTGGGAAGGGACATGGGGGGCGTATCGCCCGTCATCGCTGCTGTGCGCTGCAGGGGCGGCCGCCAGGAGGCGCCCGTCCGGTACGAGTATGTCGGTCCCAGGGACTGCCGGAGCGCCCAGCTCATCGCGGGCGGGCCCAAGGGGTGCGGGTACGGGTGCCTGGGCCTGGGCACCTGCGCGACCGTGTGCCCCTTCGATGCCATGGTCATGGGGGAGGACGGCCTGCCCCGGGTGATCACGGACAAGTGCACCGGGTGCGGCAAGTGCGTGGACGCCTGCCCCAGGGACATCATCGCCCTCGTGCCGAAGACGGGTAACTACTGCGTGGGCTGCATATCCCAGGACGCGCCGAAGGACATGAAGAAGATCTGCTCCGTGGGGTGCATCAAGTGCGGTATCTGCGCCGATGTCTGCCCGTTCGAGGCCATCGTGTCTGAAAAGGGCAAGGCCGCCCGGATCGACCAGGACAAGTGCAGGAAGTGCGGGCTGTGCGTGGGCGTCTGCCCCGTGAGCGTCATCACCAGCCGGACCGCGCCGGAGAAGGCCAGGATCATCCCCCAGAAGTGCAAGGGCTGCGGCATCTGCGAGCAGGTCTGCCCCGTTGAGGCCATCTCCGGGAAGGCAAAGGAGCCGTATCGAGTCGACCCGGGAAAGTGCATGGGCTGCGGCCTGTGCATTGAGAAATGCCCCACCGAGGCCATAGAGAGGGACAACACATGAGCGCGTTCAAGGGCGGTGTCCATCCACCGGAGGAAAAGGCCCTTGTCCGTGACAAGGCCATCGAAACCTTCCCCTTGAGCCCCCTGTACCACGTGCTCGTCCAGCAGCACCTGGGGGCACCGGCACGGCCCATTGTCAAGGCCGGGGACCAGGTGAAGAAGGGGCAGGTCCTGACCGAGCCCATGGGCTTCGTGTCCGTACCGGTCCACGCGCCCACCTCCGGCAGGGTCAGGGACGTGGGGAAGATGGTGCACCCCGTCACCGGCCTGCTGAGCCCCTGCATCGTCATCGAGGCGGACGGGAACGACGAGTGGGCCGACGGCCTGCCGCTGGAGCGGGACCCCTTCTCCATGGCGAAAGACGAGTTCCTCGAGGCCATCAGGAATGCCGGGATCGTGGGCATGGGCGGTGCGACCTTCCCGACGCACGTGAAGCTCTCGCCGCCGGAAGGGAAGAGCATCGACACCCTGATCATCAACGGCGTCGAGTGCGAGCCCTACCTGTCTTCCGACCACCGGCTCATGCTGGAAGAGCCCGAGAAGGTCATCAAGGGCACGAAGGTGGCCATGAGGGTGCTGGGGCTCGATCGTGCGGTCATCGCCATCGAAGGGAACAAGCCCGATGCTGTCAGGGTCATGAAGGAAAAGGCGCCCCGGGAGATCCAGGTGAGCTCCCTGGCCGTCAAGTATCCCCAGGGTTCGGAGAAGCAGCTCATCAAGGCGCTGACGAACCGCGAGGTCCCCTCTGGCGGGCTGCCCATGGACGTGGGGACCGTGGTGCAGAACGCCGGAACCGCAGCCGCCATCTGGGATGCCTGCAGCTCAGGAATCCCCCTCATCGAGCGCATCACCTCGGTGACCGGCCGCGGGGTCAGGGATCCCAAGAATATCCGGGTGCGGGTGGGGACTGTTGTCAGGGACGTCATCGAGTTCTGCGGAGGGCTCGAGGGCGCGGCAAAGATCATCTTCGGCGGACCCATGATGGGCATTGCCCAGTTCACCCAGGAGATCCCCGTCATGAAGGGGACCTCGGGCATCCTGGTGCTTACGGAAAAAGACACGAACATATCGGACTACTCGGCGTGCATCTCCTGCGGCCGGTGCGTCGAGGCCTGCCCCATGGGGCTTATCCCCTCGACCCTGAGCAAGCTCGGCGAGAGGGGCATGTGGGAGGAGGCATCGAAGATCGGCCTCATGGACTGCATCGAGTGCGGGTGCTGCACCTACGTATGTCCGGCAAGAAGGCCCATCGTCCACTTCATCAAGCACCTCAAGGCCCTTTCCCGGGCAGCGGCATCCAAGAAGAAAGGGGCATGAGATGAAAGACGTATTCGTTTCCAGCTCACCGCACATCCATTCCCCCGAGGACATACCGTGGATCATGCGGCAGGTGGTCTATGCCCTTATACCGGGCGCACTGGTGGGTGTATACTTTTTCGGGCTGCCCGCGATAAAGGTCATCGCGGTCTCCATGGTTTCCTGTGTGCTCGTCGAGGCCCTCTGGCAGAAGGCGATGAAGACGAGGATCCAGGTGAACGACTGGTCCGCGGCGCTGACCGGCCTGCTCCTGGCCATGAACCTGCCCGCCGGCTGCCCCTGGTGGATGGTGGCCATCGGCTCGGCAGTGGCCATCGTCTTCGGCAAGCAGGTGTACGGAGGTCTCGGGAGCAATCCCTTCAACCCGGCCCTGGTGGCGCGGATCTTCCTCCTCATCTCCTTCCCGGTGGCCATGACCACCTGGCCGCAACCAAGGCCCTTCTTCACGCAGACCGCTGACGCGGTGACCGGCGCAACCCCCCTGGGCGCGCTGAAGACCGCGATTTTCGAGCACCAGACCGTCACGGCCGCTCCGCCGATAGACCTCATGGACCCCTTTCTCGGGAACATCGGGGGCTCGCTGGGAGAGATCTCAGCCCTGGCGCTCATCCTCGGGGGCCTCTACCTCATCATCCGGCGGATCATCACCTGGCACACCCCGGTGGCCTTCCTCGGGACCGTGGCGGTCTTCACCGGCGTTCTCTGGAAAATTGATCCCAACATCTACGCCGCGCCCGCCTTTCATCTCGTCACGGGCGGGCTCATGCTCGGCGCCTTCTTCATGGCCACCGATTACGTGACCACGCCCATCAGCACCAGGGGCAAGGTCGTCTTCGGCATCGGGTGCGGTCTGATCACGGTCATCATCCGGATCTGGGGAGGATACCCTGAAGGTGTCGCCTTCTCCATCCTCATCATGAACGCCCTTGTCCCGCTCATCAACAGAGCAACACAGCCCAAGCGTTTCGGAGCTCAAGCATGAAGGAGATACTCAGACTCATGGTGGTCCTGACCACGGTCAGCGCCCTTGCCGGGTTCTCCCTGGCCTATGTGAACGAGAAGACCAAGGCGCCGAGGGAATACCAGGACAGGATGAAGCTGCTGGGCTCGCTCAACACGGTCCTGCCCCCCCATGACAACGAACCGGACAAGGACGCGGTCGAGGCGGGCGGTACAACCTATTATATATCCAAGGAAGACGGCGCCGTAAACGGCATCGCCTTCGAGACCTCCTCCGACAAGGGCTACTCCGGCCTCATCCGGGTCATGGTTGGCATAAAGCCCGGCGGTGAAGTCATCGCCATCGAGATCGTAGAGCAGAAGGAGACGCCCGGCCTCGGTACAAAGATCGCCGAAGGATGGTTCAAGGACCAGTACAAGGGCAAATCCCTGGCAAACGCCAGGTGGCAGGTGAAGAAGGACGGCGGCGACTTCGACCAGATATCGGGCGCCACCATCTCGCCCAGGGCCGTGACCAGCGCGGTCAGGAGCGGCCTTGAGGCCTATGAGAAGAATAAACAGCAGATACTGGGAGGCGGCCATGACGTTCAGTAGCGAGCTGGTCAGGGGCATCTGGAAGGAAAACCCCCTCTTTGTCATCGTCCTGGGGACCTGCCCCGCACTCGCCGTCTCCACCTCCGTGGAGAACGGCATCGGCATGGGGATCGCCGCGACCTTCGTGCTCCTGTGCTCCAACATCGTGGTGGCGGCGGTGAGGAGGTTCGTGCCGGACAGCGTGAGGATCGCTGTCTACATCGTCATCATCGCGTCCTTCGTGACCATAGTGGACCTTGTCATGAGCGCCTATTTCAGGACCCTGTACAATGCCCTGGGGATCTTCATCCCGCTCATCGTGGTCAACTGCATCATCCTGGGCAGGGCAGAGGCCTTTGCCTCCAAGAATTCGGTCTTTCTCTCCATCGCCGACGCCATCGGCATGGGGCTCGGCTTCACCCTGGCGCTGGTCATGATCGCCTCGATCCGGGAATTCCTGGGGAACGGGACGATCCTCGGATACCACCTCCTCGGGGGCAGCTATATCCCCATGCTCGTCATGATCCTTCCGCCGGGCGCCTTTCTCACCTACGGCATGCTCACGGCAGCAGCAAATGCGTTGAATAAAAAAATGTAGATGGTATGCTGGTAAGAACTCATTTAATGAACCTGGAGATTGTATGTCAGCGGAGATTCTGGAAAAGGAACAATTGTCTAAAGGTGTGTTCAGGATGGTCCTTCGGGGGCCGAAGATAGCGAGGAAGCGGAAGGCCGGACAGTTCGTCGTCGTACGGATCCACGAGGAAGGCGAGAGGATACCGCTCACCATTGCGGATGCCGACCCGGAGAAAGGCACCATCACCATCATCTATCAGATCGTCGGAAAGTCCACGAGGCACCTCGCCGACCTCCGGGTGGGTGACACCATTCTCGACCTCGTGGGTCCCCTGGGGAAGCCCACCCATGTCGAGTTCTTCGGAACGGTCGCGTGCATCGGCGGCGGCATCGGCATCGCCCCGGTGTATCCCATAACCCAGGCCATGAAGAACGCCGGGAATCACGTGATATCCATCATCGGCGCCCGATCGAAGGAGGTCCTCATCATGGAGGAAGAGATGAGGACCGTCTCCGACGACATGGTCGTGACGACGGACGACGGGACCTACGGGTTCCACGGCCTGGTGAGCCAGGCGCTCGAGGAGAAATATCTCAAGCCGGGCAGGAAGATCGATCTCGTGGTGGCCATCGGGCCGGTGAGGATGATGAGCGCGGTGTGCGACGTCACGAAGAAGTACAACGTCCCCACCGTGGTGTCCTTGAATACCGTCATGGTGGACGCCACGGGGATGTGCGGCGCCTGCCGGGTGAGCGTGGCCGAGAAGATGCAGTTCGTCTGTGTGGACGGCCCCGAATTCGACGGCCACCAGGTGGATTTCAAGGAGCTCATGGACAGGCTGTGTATCTACCTGACCGATGAGCAGAAGAGCGTCGACCACTACTGCTCGCACGGTCGGCACGTGGGAGACTGAGGCCATGGACATGAAAGAAAGGCTTCAGATCCCCCGGCAGCCCATGCCCGAGCAGGAGGCGCAGAAGCGGGCACGGAACTTCGAAGAGGTGCCTCTGGGATATACGCCGAAGATGGCGGAGACCGAGGCGCTGCGCTGCATCCAGTGCAAGAAGCCAGCGTGCGTGGAAGGCTGTCCCGTGGAGGTGAACATCCCGGGCTTCATCGAACTCGTCGCGCAGGGCAGATACATCGAGGCCGCGATTCTCATTAAGCAGACCAATGCCCTGCCGGCGGTGTGCGGCCGGGTGTGCCCGCAGGAGGCCCAGTGCGAGGAGAGATGCGTCCGTGGCAAGAAGGGTGATCCGGTTGCCATCGGACGGCTCGAGCGCTTCGTTGCCGACTACGAACGTGAAGCAGGGGAGGTATCCATTCCCGAGCCGGCCCCGAAGACCGGCAAGAGGGTCGCCGTGGTGGGATCAGGACCCGCGGGACTGACGGTGGCCGGTGACCTCGTCAAGCTCGGCCATGACGTCACCATCTTCGAGGCGCTCCACGAGCCCGGCGGCGTGCTGGTGTACGGCATCCCCGAATTCAGGCTCCCCAAGGCCATCGTCCGGGCCGAGGTGGACTACCTCAGGAGGATGGGGGTGAAGATCGAGACGTCCTACGTGATCGGCAAGCTCGACACGGTGGACGATCTGTTCGCCGAAGGCTATGATGCCGTTTTTCTGGGAACAGGGGCAGGGCTGCCCACCTTCATGAACATCCCGGGCGAGAACCTGAACGGCATCTACTCTGCCAATGAGTACCTCACCCGGTCGAACCTCATGAAGGCATACCGGTTCCCCGAGTATGACACGCCCATTGTCCGCGGGAAGAAAGTGGCCGTCGTGGGAGGGGGGAACGTGGCCATGGATGCGGCGCGCACCGCCATGAGACTCGGTGCTGAGCACGTGTATCTCATATACCGGAGGTCGAGAACGGAAATGCCCGCAAGAATTGAAGAAATTCACCATGCTGAAGAAGAGGGCATTGAATTTCATCTCCTGACGAACCCCATCCGATATATCGGTAATGACAAGGGATGGGTCATTGGTGTAGAATGCCTCAAGATGGAGCTTGGTGAGCCGGATGAATCCGGCAGGAGAAAGCCGGTGCCCATGAAGGGAAGCGAGTTCGTCATCGATATCGACACAGCGGTGGTCGCCATCGGCGCAGGGTCGAATCCCCTCGTCCAGAGCACGACCCCCGGCCTGGAAACAAACAAGTGGAACTACATCGTCGCTGACGAAGAGACGGGCCAGACCTCACGTGAAGGTGTTTTCGCAGGCGGAGACATTGTTACGGGATCCGCAACGGTAATCCTGGCCATGGGAGCCGGAAGGAAGGCTGCCCGGGCCATCCATACATACGTCATGTCCAAGGAATAGATGACACGATAGGAGAAGATATGACCCTTGCTGAAATTAAAGAGATCTTGGATGCAGATGTGATTGTCGGAGACGACAAGCTGGGCATGGTTGTGAACACCGGGTTTGCCGCCGATCTGATGAGCGACGTGCTTGCCTTTGCGAAAGAAGGGTCAATCCTCCTGACAGGTCTCACGAATCCCCTGGTGGTGAGAACGGCCGAAACGCTCGACCTGACAGCCATTATCTTCGTCCGCGGGAAGCGACCTTCGCCCGATGCCGTTAAGCTGGCTCAGGAGAAGAGCATACCGCTCCTCGGAACGAAATACATCCTCTTCGAGTCTTGCGGCAGGCTGTTTGCCGCGGGTATGCGCGGTTCAATCCAGAAGGTGGGCGGAGAAGGGGCTTAAAAGACCCTCGCCGACCCGGATCACCGTCTGTCCGACAGACCCCGACTCCCCGGTGAGCTCCCAGAGGCACCGGGGAAAATTTATTGAAATCCCCGCTCACCAGCGAACCTGTCGTTGCAAATTCAAGCTTAAGTTGATATATACAGAAGACGATAAAGGATGTAAGAGGTGAAGGTATGGCTGGTGCATCAGACATTTCTGCAATCCTGTCTCAGGCAGGAAGGATAGAGAAGGTAAACCAGAACCCCTTCGTCCAGTCAGAGGTAGCCAGGCAGATACTCACGGAAGACGAGGCCAGGCAGAGGATTCGGAAGAACAAGGAAGTGAACGAATCCGGCAAGGTCCAGCAGGTAGCCCCCAAAGAGCGGGAGCGAAGCCGCCAGCGGGCGCAGAGAAGAGGCCGGCAGGGCGGCGAGCAGAAAGAGAACACCGAGGAAGAGTCCCGGGAGACCGGTAAGAAGCACATCATCGACGTTGTCGTATAAATCCAGAAAGACGGGGCCATGTTGCTGAACTCACTCGACCCTCTGAGAACGCTGTTTTTCATCCAGTTCATCGTCCAGGCTGTCCTGCTTGGCATCGTGGTGTTCCTGATCATCGTCGACAGAAAGAGAAATATTCCCACATCCGCCCTCGACGAGCTCAGAGAGGTGATAAGCCAGACGACCAAGCTGACAGACGGCTTCCGCGAGCAGATCCAGGCCGAGGTGGCGGTGGTTGCCAAGACCATGGGAGAGCTCGATGCAAAGATCCGCGAGGCAAAGCTTGTGGCGGATGGACTCGAAAAGGCGTCAGCGGCGACAAAGGAAACGAGGAAGTATACCCCTGCGGATGTTGCTCGTCTGTACAAAGGCGGCTTCGATCCGGTCGACATATCCCAGATCACCGGGATTCCCGTGGGCGAGGTGCAGCTCATGGTCAAGGTGAACCCTGAAGGCAGCGTGTAACGCTCCATGCAGATTACCCCTGCCCACATCCGAGCCGGCAGCATCGTCCTGAGCGAAAGCATTCCCTCGATCTCCATCGGAAGGACCGTTATCGCAACCGTGCTGTCAGCCCCCAAGGGCGGGATGGTACTCGTTTCGATGTTCGGCAGGCGCCTGCACGTAGAAACCACCATGCCGCTGGAGAAGGGACAGGTCCTCAACCTGAAGGTCCATGCCGTGAGCCCGAAGGTGATCCTCAAACCCATGCCTGTGGAGGCTGCTCAGATAACCACTTCCCTGAAGGATATCGGCACCGTCCTCAACGCCATCGTGGGGACGCCGGGTGAGAAGGACCTTGGCAGGTTCCTCGTCCAGGAAATTACCCGCCAGTTATCAGCTCCTTCGGGCCTGGATGCCCCGGCGGCTCAGGTCGCTGCGGCTGTGCTTGATCAGGTGTACCAGTACCCCAATGCCATCGCCCACCTCCTCATCCCCTTGACGGATAACGATTCCCGAAGCGCTGCCCGGGTATCCATAGAGAAGGAAGAGGGTGCCTATATCCTGAACTTCGACATCGAAGCCGATCACCTGGGGAGCCTTGCATGCAGGGCGCGCCTGGACAGGAGCAGAGGCATCGACGTGGAGATCCGGACCCCCTCCGAAGAGATAGCGGACTTCCTGAGGGAAAACATCTTCGAGCTGAAGGAGAGTCTGAAGGACTTCGGCGTCCGGACGGTGGAGGTTGTGCAGGGGTTCGTGCGCATGGGCAAACCCAGGGAGGTCAATGTTCTCGTATGAAAAAGGAGCAGGACAAAGCGGTTGCCCTCAAGTACGAGCGCGGAAAGGATCCCGCCCCCAGGGTGACGGCAAAGGGCAGGGGGGTGGTGGCGGAAAAGATCCTTGCCATCGCCCGGGAGAACAACATCCCGGTCAAACAGGACAAGCTCCTCCTCGATGCCCTCTACAAGCTCGACATCAACGATGAGATACCCGAAGAGCTCTACCGGGTCATCGCCGAGATCTTGGCCTTCGTATACAGGATGAACCGTGCACGTGCAGGGGCATAAATCCTCATTATCCGAATCCATCATGTATTGACCCGGCACCTCATGGCCGTGAACGGTATACGGCTCCATGTCGGGCTCCCGTTTTCAGTGATGTGTCTGCCGGGTCAATAAGACGTTTCCCGCGAGTTGTTCATTTATTTGCCCCTGTCAACACAGGTCCCTTGTCCGCAAAGGCTCACCGGATTCCACTTTGAAATATTATGAATTCTGGATCGCCCTCTGGAAGCCTGTCTCGGAAATACCTGCTTTCAATGCAATGATATTACAAGTCAAAATGATATGGTTTGGAAAATGTCATCATTCAACCCTGTTTGCAATTTTTCTAAGTTAAATTGATTATTTCTCTCCAACTTGATGTTGACCTGGTGGCTGGCCTGTGTTATACAAAAGGGAACAAAAAAATGAGTATTCATTCAAAAATAAGGTGTGCCAAGTGATTAAAGACAGCGAAAAGATCGGCGCAATAATGGTTGTCGGGTCGGGCATCGCAGGAATCCAGGCATCACTCGATCTGGCAAATTCGGGTATGAAGGTATATCTCGTTGATAACGAGATCAGCATCGGCGGGGTCATGGCCCAGCTCGATAAGACATTCCCCACGAATGACTGCTCAGCCTGTATTCTCTCTCCGAAGCTCGTGGAAGTCGGGCGGCATCCCAACGTGGAGATTCTTACCCGTCGAACCGTGAAATCCGTGGAGGGCGAGCCTGGCAAGTTCAAGGTCAAGCTCCTCAAGGCGCCGCGGTTCGTTGATCTCTCCAAGTGCACGGGCTGCGGGGACTGCGCGAAGGTCTGCCCTGTCAACGTCAAGTCCGGCTTCAACGAGAACCTGGAGGACCGCAAGGCGACCTACCGCCAGTTCCCCCAGGCCATCCCCAGCGGGTTCGCCATCGACAAAATCGGCACCTCGCCCTGTAAGGCCGCCTGTCCCACTCACATCTCCGTGCAGGGCTACGTGGCCCTCATCCAGACAGGGAAGTACAAAGAGGCCCTGAAGCTCATCAAGAAGGACAACCCCTTCCCGGCGGTGTGCGGACGCGTGTGCAACCATCCCTGCGAAACCGCCTGCCAGAGGGCCAAGGTGGATGAAGCCATCGACATCATGCACCTGAAACGCTTCGTGGCCGACCTCGACCTGAACGATGCCACGCGCTACGTGCCCGAGAAGAAGGAGCCCAAGGGCAAGACCGTGGGTATCGTTGGCGCAGGCCCTGCCGGCCTCACCGCCGCCTACTACCTCGCCGTCGAGGGTTACGACGTCACGGTGTACGAAGCGGCCCCCATCCCCGGCGGCTGGCTCACCCTAGGCATACCCGAGTACCGTCTTCCCAGGAACATCATCAAGGCCGAGATCAAGGTCATCGAAGATCTGGGCGTGAAGATAGTCTGCAATACCAAGGTCGGCAAGGACATCTCCTTCGACGACCTGAAGAAGAAGCACGATGCCATCTTCCTGGGCTGCGGCACGCATACCTCCACCAAGCTCGACATCCCGGGCGAGGACATGCAGGGCGTTATCCACGGCATCGACTACCTGAAGCGCATGAACCTGGGCGAGAAGATCGACCTGGGCGAGAAGGTCGCGGTCATCGGCGGAGGTAACGTCGCCATGGACGCGGTCCGCACCGCCATCAGGAACGGCTCCAAGGACGTGTTCATCCTGTACCGCCGCTCCCGCGCTGAAATGCCCGCTGCCCTCGAGGAGATCGAAGAGGCCGAGGAAGAAGGCATCAAGATGAACTTCCTGGTGGCGCCTGTCCGTGTGGTGGGCGAGAACGGCAAGGTCACGGGCATCGAGTGCCAGCGCATGGAGCTGGGCGAGCCCGATGCATCCGGCCGGCGCCGCCCGGTCCCGGTGAAGGGCTCCGAGTTCATCGTTGAGTGCAACTCCATCGTGCCCGCCATCGGTCAGGGCGCCGAGCTCGATTTCCTGCCCAAGGACGTGAGCTTGAGCAAGTGGAAGACCATCGACGTCGACCCCTTCACCTTTGCCACGAGCGTGCCCGGCGTGTTCGCCGGCGGCGACGCCCAGACCGGCGCCGCTACCGTTGTCCAGGCAGTCAATGCCGGTAAGGAAGCCGCCATTTCCATCGACCGCTACCTCTCCAATGTCGATATCAAGGAAGGGCGGGTCAAGTACTGGACCAAGGGTCTGGCAGACAAGGACATCACCGAGATGAGCGACGAGCTGGGCATTGCCGAGGCGAAGCTCCATGCCAGACTCGCAGAGAAGAGCGAGGAAGACCTCAAAGACGTGGAGAAGGCCCCGCGGGTCCACATGAAGCACCTCGACCCCATGGTGAGGCGGACCAACTACGACGAGGTCATCGCCGGCATGAGCGAGGAGGATGCCAAGAGGGAAGCCGACCGCTGCCTGAGCTGCGGCATCTGCTCCGAGTGCTACCAGTGCGTGGACGCCTGTATCGCCAAGGCCATCAACCACGAAGAAACCTTTGACATGGAAACCGTCGAGGTCGGAGCGGTCATCGCCGCCCCCGGCTTCGAAACCTTCGACGCAGGCCTGCGCGGCGAGTACGGGTTCGGCGTATACGAGAACGTGGTCACCTCCATCCAGTTCGAGCGCATCCTCTCCGCATCCGGTCCCTTCCACGGTCACGTGCAGAGGCTGTCCGACGGCAAGGAACCCAGGAAGATCGCCTTCATCCAGTGCGTGGGGTCCCGCGACACCAATTGCGGCAACTCCTGGTGCTCTTCGGTGTGCTGCATGTACGCCACCAAAGAGGCCATCATCGGCAAGGAGCATGCAAAAGGCCTTGAGCCGACCATCTTCTTCATGGACATCCGCGCCCACGGCAAGGATTTCGACCGGTTCGTGAACCGCGCAAAGAATGAATACGGCATCCGGTACATCCGCTCCATGCCGTCGTCCGTGAAAGAGCTCCAGCAGTCCAAAAACCTGCTCATGACCTATGTGCAGGAAGACGGGAAGCTGATCGAGGAAGAGTTCGACATGGTCGTCCTCTCCGTTGGCCTTACACCGCCCAAGGAGGCTGCAGAGCTGGCCAAGGCGCTGGGCATCGAGCTCGAAGAGCACGGATTCGCCAGGACCTCTGTCGAGAACCCGGTCATGACCACCCGCGACGGTGTTTTCGTGTGCGGCGCCTTCGGCGGACCCAAGGACATCCCCGAGACGGTCATGGAAGCCAGCGGTGCAGCAGCCTGCGCATCGGGCCTGCTCGCCGCCAAACGCGGCACCTTGGTCACCGAGGTCGAGCTGCCGCTCGAGAAGGACATCAAGGGCATCGGTCCCCGGACCGGCGTCTTCATCTGCCACTGCGGCATCAATATCGGCGGCGTCGTCGACGTACCGGCTGTTGTGGAATACGCAAAGACCCTCCCCAACGTGGTGTTCGCCACGGAAAACCTCTTTACCTGCTCCCAGGACACCGCGGTTAAGATGGGCGAGGTTATCAAGGAACAGAACCTTACGAGGGTGGTGGTGGCTTCCTGCTCACCCAGGACCCACGAAGGCCTGTTCCAGGAGAACTGCGAGAAGGCGGGCCTCAACCGTTACCTGTTCGAAATGGCCAACATCCGCGACCAGGCCTCATGGGTTCACATGAACGAGCCCGAGGCGGCCACCGAAAAGGCCAAGGACCTCGTACGCATGGCCATCGCCAAAGCGGAGTTCCTCCAGCCGCTGAAGCCCGGCCAGCTGGGTGTCAACCACGCAGCCCTCATCATCGGCGGCGGACTTGCCGGCATCACGGCGGCCCTGTCACTGGCTGACCAGGGGTTCGAGTCGCACATCGTCGAGCGCCAGCCGACCCTCGGCGGCAACTACGCGAAGCTCCACTACACCCTCGAGGGGCTCGACACCAAGGCCCACCTTTCGAAGCTCCTGAAGGACGTGGCTGCGAACAAGCTCATCACTGTCTACACCGGAACCGAGATCGAGAAGATCGAGGGCTTCATCGGCAACTACAAGACCACGGTCAAGGGCAAGGACGGCGAGAAGCAGTTCGAGCACGGCGTGGTCATCGTGGCAACCGGCGCTTACGAGCTCGATACCGAAGAATACCTCCACAAGAAGTCCGACAAGGTCATCACCCAGCGCGACCTCGAAGACCTCATCGTGAAGAACGATGCAAAGGTCAAGAAGGCCGAGAGCATCACCATGATCCAGTGCGTAGGCTCCCGCACCGCTGAGCGTCCGTACTGCAGCCGCTACTGCTGCTCCGAGGCCATGAAAAACGCGCTCAAGATCAAGGAGATGGATCCGAGCAAGGATGTCACCATCATCTACCGTGACATCCGCACCTTCGGGCTGAAGGAAGACTACTACAAGAAGGCCCGCGAGCTGAACGTGAAGTTCGTGCGCTACGACGAAGACCGGAAGCCCGAGGTGATCGACAACGGCGGCAAGCTCGCCATCAAGGTGTTCGATCCCATCCTCAACCAGTCGGTCACCTTAAACTCCGACCTCCTGGCCCTGAGCGTAGGCACGGTCCCGAACCCGGAAAACGAAGAGATCGGCAAGATGCTGAAGGTGCCGACCAACCAGGACGGCTTCTTCCTCGAGGCCCACGTGAAGCTCCGCCCGGTGGACTTCGCCACCGACGGCGTGTTCATGTGCGGTATGGCCCACGCCCCGAAGTTGAGCGAGGACACCGTGGTCCAGGCCAACGCGGCCGTGTCGAGAGCGCTCACGATCCTCACGAAGGACTTCATCGAGGCCGAGGGCAAGACGGCGTACGTCAACAAGGAACGTTGCGCTGCGTGCGGACTGTGTGAGTCGAACTGCCCGTTCGGCGCCATCGCGGTGGATGTCAAAGAGAGCGTGGCCGTGGTCAACACGGTGCTCTGCAAGGGCTGCGGCGTGTGTACGGCGTCCTGCCGCATGAACGCGGTGGATCTCAACGGCTTCACGAACGAAGAGGTCCTGACCCAGATCGCGGCGTTTGGTGGATAGAAACCCCTCCCTTGAATCCAGCGGGAGAAGGAATAGTGTGTGAATGGAGACATTATGGCTGAAGTAAATGCAACCGATGGATGGGAACCGAAGATCATCGCGATCGTGTGCAACTGGTGCACTTATGCCGGGGCCGATCTTGCGGGAATAAGCAGGATCCAGTATCCGCCGAACGTCCGGATCGTGCGTCTTCCCTGCACCGGGCGCATCAACCCCTTTTACGTCATGAAGGCCCTCCAGGAAGGTGCGGACGGCGTGCTCGTATCGGGCTGTCACCCGGGTGAATGCCATTACCTGACCGGGAACTACCATGCCCGGAGGAAGTTCGCCATGCTGAAGAGATACCTGAGCTACGTCGGTCTGGAAGAAGACCGGGCCAACTTCACCTGGTGCTCCGCATCAGAGGGAGAGCGTTTCGCCAAGGTCATCAAAGGCGTGACCGAAAAGGTCAGGGCGCTCGGGCCTGCCAAGAAGTTCGTCAAAACACTATAGAGGATGAGCCGTGGAAAACGTTGAGAAGAAAATTCGGGAAGAGGCGAAAAAGCTGCTCGCCGACAAGAAGGTGGATGTGGTCGTGGGCTATGAGCGGGGGACCCTGCCGCTCACCGCAACGCCCGTCTTCATTACCGAGCCTGACGATGCCGACAAGCTCGTGTACGATGCCACCTGCGTGCAGAATCTGGCGAAATACGTACACGACATCCTCTCGGCCCACAAGGAAGCCCAGAAGAAGGTCAAGCCCGAGGACAGGAAGAAGAAGGTCGTCGGCGTCGTGGCCCGCGGCTGCGCGACACGCTCCATTGTGATCCATCTCCAGGAGCGGCAGTACGGCAGGGAGGACGTCGTCATCCTGGGCGTGCCCTGCAACGGCTACATCGACCCGAAGAAGATGGGCATCGCCCTGGCAGGGGAAGAAGCCCTCGACGGCTCTATCGCAGGCGACAGCATCACGGTGAAGACCTCGGCAGGAGACAAGAAGTTCTCCCTGAACGACGTGCTCGCCGACAACTGCCTCACCTGCCGGTTCAACAATCCGGTCATCTCCGACATCATGGCCGGTGAGAACGCGCCCGCCAAGGCAGCCGACAAGGAGTACGAGAAGGTCGAGGCCTTCGAGAAGCTCTCCACGGACGAACGCTGGGCCTACTTCACCAAGGAGATGAGCAAGTGCATCCGCTGCTATGCCTGCCGAAACGCATGCCCGTCCTGCTACTGCAAGATATGCTTCGTGGAGCAGACCATGCCGCAGTTCGTAGGCCTGAGCGCGGACCAGACCGATACGCAGATATTCCAGCTCCTGCGGACCTTCCACATGGTGGGCCGCTGCGTGGACTGCGGGTCGTGCATCTCGGTGTGCCCCATGGGCGTCGATCTGAGGAATTTCCTCAAGAAACTCGACAAGGACGCGCTCGAGCTTTTCGAGAACCGCGCCGGGGCGAAGATGGAAGACGTGCCGCCGCTGAGCACGTACAAGGAACATGACTGGGAAGAGTTTATCTATAATCCCTGATTAAGGAAACGGAGCAGGTATGACACAGTTTCTGCAGGAAGTGAACGATAAGATCAACGGCGTGCCCTTACAGAGGTGCTTCCACTGCCGCAAGTGCACTGCGGGCTGCCCGCTGGCCTCGGAGATGGAGTACAACCCCAACAAGGTCATCAAGATGATCCAGATGGGCATGAAGGACGAGGTGCTGAACAGCTCCACCATCTGGCTGTGCGCCTCGTGCGAGACCTGCGTGACCCGGTGCCCCAACGACGTGGATATCGCCCGCATGATGGACGTGCTCAGGCAGATGTCCATCGAGAAGGGCCTCTCGGTGCCCCAGAAAAAGATCCTGGCCCTGCACAACGCATTCCTCACCAGCATCAAGATGTTCGGCAGGATCAACGAGCCCCTCATGCTGGCGCACTACAAGCTCCTTTCGAAAGACTACTTCTCCGATCTGGCCATGGGCTTAGGCATGTTCCTCAAGGGCAAGATCACGCCCTTCGGTCCCCAGACCAAAGACAAGGCCGCGGTTCGGAAGATTTTCAGAGAGACCAAGCATTCCTGACGGATAAAGGAGGCACGAGTTGAAAGTCGCATATTACCCCGGATGTTCACTCCATGCCACGGCCAAGGAGTACGACCAGTCGGTCAAGGCGGTGAGCGCAGCCCTGGGGATCGAGCTCAAGGAACTTGATGACTGGGCATGCTGCGGCGCCACGGCAGCCCACAGCACCAACTTCAAACTCTCGGTGGCTCTGCCCGCGCGGGACCTTATCTCCGCAGAGAAGGACGGCCTCGATGTGATGGTGCCCTGTGCAGCGTGCTTCAACCGTTTCAAGAGTGCCCAGCACCACCTCTCCCACGACACCGAGCTGAGGAAAGAGGTGGAGAAGGTCGTTGGCAAGCAGTACCAGGGCACGGCCGTGATCCGCAACCCCATCGACATCTTTGCAAACGACATCGGCCTCGACACCCTGAAGGGCAAGGTGAAGAAGCCTCTGAAGGGCCTCAAGCCGGTCGCCTACTATGGGTGCCTGCTCCTCCGTCCGCCGGATGTATGCAATTTCGACAATTACGAGAACCCGGTCCTCCTGGACAAGATGATGGCGGCGCTGGGCGCTGAACCGAAGCAGTGGTCGTACAAGACCGACTGCTGCGGCGGCAGCCTCTCCATCTCCCGGGCTGAGATCGTGGTGAAGATGGTCGACAAGCTCATGACCATGGCGCGCGAGGCGGGTGCCAACTGCATCGTGGTGGCCTGCCCCCTGTGCATGGCGAACCTCGATTTCAGGGCGAGCGAAAATGTGCGGATCCCGGTGTACTACTTCACCGAGCTCGTTGGCATCGCGCTGGGGCTTCAGGGAGGCAGGGACTGGCTGAAGCTGCACAACATCGATTCGGTGTCCCTGGTGTCCGGCCTCGGCCTCGTATAAACGAAGGAAAACAGAGAGATAGCCATGGAAAAAAGGTTGATAAAGAAAGACGTGCTTGCTGGGATCGTTGGGAAGCTTGCGGGTGACGTGAACCTCTTTGCACCGGTCAAGGACGAGGACAACGTCCTCTTCGAGCTGGTCAAGGACGGCACGACCGCGCTCGGCTCTTACAAGAACACGAAGAACGCGCCGAAGGCCTTCTTCTTCCCCCGGTCAGAGACACTGATGCGCTACACCAGGAAGGAAAAGGGCATGGAGTTCAGCGGACTGGGAGAAGGGGTATCGGGCAGGACCGTGCTCTTCGGCGTCAGGCCCTGCGATGCCCGGAGCTTCGCCATCCTCGACCTGCTATTCGACCAGGACAAGTACAAGGACCCCTACTACATCGAGAAGCGGGCCAACACCATCGTGGTCGCCTTTGCATGCGTCAAGCCGCAGTATTCCACCTGCTTCTGCACCTCGGTGGGCGGCAGCCCCACCTCCACGGAAGGCGTCGACGTCATGCTCACGGATCTCGGTGACGCCTACCTCGCAGAGTTCTTCACCGACAAGGGAGCCGACCTCCTGAAATATTTCGGCGACACCACGGCCGACGTCGCTGCGGAGAAGAAAAAGGACGAGATCGCCGAGGCAGCGGCCAAGGCCATTACGAAGACCATCCCGGCCGGTGAGATCAAGCCCTGGCTGGATGCGAACTTCGAGCATCCCTTCTGGGACACGATCCACAAGAAATGCCTTGCCTGCGGCACCTGCACCTTCATGTGTCCCACCTGCCACTGCTTCGACATCCAGGACGAGGTCAAGGCAGCCGACGGCAGGCGCATGAGGAACTGGGATTCCTGCATGTTCCCCCTCTTCACCAAGGAAACGAGCGGACACAACCCCAGGACGAGCCAGAAGGAACGGTGGCGCCAGCGCTTCATGCACAAGTTCCGCTACTACGTCGACATGTTCGGCCCGATTGCATGCGTGGGCTGCGGACGCTGCGTCATGTCCTGCCCAGTGAACATTGATATACGAAAGATCGCTGAAGATATCTCGAAACTGTGAGGGAGACAGTAATGCAGAACCCATATGTACCCATCCCTGTCGTGGTCGACAAGATCATCACGGAAGTCGATACCAAGGACATCAAGACCTTCAGGCTCGCCTTCCTGAACAAGGAGGACGAGGAGAAGTTCAAGTACATCCCCGGCCAGTTCGCCGAGCTCTCGGTGTTCGGCAAGGGCGAGTCCCCCATCGGCATCGCTTCCTCCCCAACCCAGAAGGGCTACATCGAGTTCACGGTCCAGAAGGCCGGCCTCGTCACCTCTTTCCTCCACGAGATGGAGGAGGGGACGCACATGGGTGTCCGCGGTCCGCTCGGCAACTCCTGGCCCATCGAATTCCTCGAGGGCAAGAACATCGTGGTGGTGGGCGGCGGCTTTGCTTTCACGACCCTGCGCTCGCTCATCAACTACATGATCCACGAAGACAACCGTAAGCGCTTCGGCAACATCACGGTCGTCTACGGCGCCCGCAACCCGGGTCTCCTCATCTACAAGGACGAGCTCAAGGAGTGGGAAAAGCGCACCGACCTGAACCTCAACGTCACCGTGGACAAAGGCGACGAGACCTGGAAGGGCAGGGAAGGGTTCGTTCCCGCGGTGTGCAAGGAAGTGGCCCCGAGCTCTGATAACGCCGTGGCCGTGATCTGCGGGCCGCCCATCATGATCCGGTTCACCCTGCCGGTCTTTTTCGACCTGAACTTCTCCAAGGAGAACATCCTGACCTCGCTGGAGATGAGGATGAAGTGCGGCATCGGCAAGTGCGGCAGATGCAATGTGGGCCACAAGTACGTCTGCAAGGACGGCCCCGTGTTCTCGCTCGCCGAGCTCGACAAGCTCACCAAAGAATATTAAAAAAGATTTTTTCAGGATCCTGATCGCGTTGGGCAGCCTGGTTTGACGGGCTGCCCTTTTTCATTCTGCCTTGCTTCCAACAACTGCCTGCTTATTCATTACTCATAGTATTGATCACTTTTCTCGCGGGAAGGAGATACCCTATGAAAAAAATAGCTATAACAGTCTTGCTGGCATCCATGATCGCCATAAGCTGTACCGGGACATTCCAGCTCACACAGCAGGTCCACAAGTTCCAGACGCAGCCTGAGGACAAGTGGGTCGAAGAGATCCTTTTCCTTGCCTTCGTGATCATCCCGGTGTACGGGGCCGCTACCCTGGTTGATGCAGTGGTCTTCAATTCCATCGAGTTCTGGACCGGTGAGAACCCTATGCAGGCCAGCCTGAACGGTACGGAAAACGTGATTGTGCAGAACGGGAACGAGGGGCTTTCCATGAAGTACGATGCCGAGTCCCGTGACATACGGGTGGCATCAACCAGCACCGGGGACTCATTCATACTCTCCAGGACAGACAATGGCGTCGTTGCGAAAAACAGTGAAGGGGAGGTTCTCTTTACTTCAGTGGAGGACTCGCAGGGGGGAGTGACGATCCTGGACAGGAACAACCGGGCCATCCGTCACTACTCTCCCGATGAAGTCCAGAAGCAGCGTGCTCAGTTCTTCACCAGGCAGGCGGATGAGTAACCGATGATGGGCGTTCTGTTCGAGACTTGATGCAGGAGCGCACCATAATGCCGTGCAGGCCGCTCGTCACCGGTCACGAAGACGTGGCTCACCGGAAATGGATGATCACCACGTCCTCGTCCCGCAGGACGAATTCCCTTCCTTCGGTGAGCACGGCGCCCGCTTCCTTTGCACCGTGGAGCCCCCCGTGCTTCAGGAAGTCCTGCAGGCCGATCACCTCGGCCTTGATGAATCCCTCCTGGATGTCGGTATGGATTAGCCCGGCAGCCTCGTGCAGGGTGCCGCCCTTTTTCAGGGTCCACGCCCTGAGCTCGTGTCCCACCGGGGTATAGAACGTGATCAGGTCGAGGATGTCGTAGCAGGACCTGATGAGGAGGTCGATGCCCGAACGCTCGATCCCGATGGAGGAAAGGAATTCGCTGCGCTCCTCCTCGCTGAGCTCTGAGGCCTCCAGCTCGAACTTCGTGGAAACGGCGACGACCGTCCTGCCCCGCTTGCCCCCCCAGTCCGTGAGATCCTTGAGCCTGGGCGGAGGGTTCGTGACATCGTCTTCCCCGATGTTCGCTACCACGAGGTAGGGCTTTGCGGTGAGTATGCCCCAGGACTTCATGAGGGACTGGTCCAGATCGAGCCCGGTGTCTATGAGGCACTGGCCCTGCTGAAGGGCCTTTTCCGCGATGTCGAGGAGCTCCTGCTCGCCCTTGGTGAAGTCCTTTTTGCCTACCCGCAGGCCCTTTGCGATGGCCTCCTTCCTCTTCTGGACGATCTCGAGGTCTGCCATGGCAAGCTCGGTGAGGATGATCTCCAGGTCCGCCACCGGGTCTATCTGGTTGTAGACGTGAGCGACGTTGGTGTCTTCGAAGCACCTCACCACGTGGACGATGGCATCCACGCCCCGGATCTGCCCGAGGAACTGGTTTCCGAGCCCCTCCCCCTTGTAGGCCCCTTTCACCAGGCCGGCGATGTCATAGACCCGCAGAGTGGTGGGCGTGATCTTGTCGGGGTTGGTGATCAGGGCGATCTTGCCGAGGTTCTCGTCCGGCACGTTCACGACCCCGATATTGGGGTCGATGGTGCAGAAGGGATAGTTCTCCGCAGGCACTTGTGCCCTGGTGATGAGGTTGAACAAGGTGGACTTGCCCGCATTGGGCAGCCCGACGATCCCACAGGTGAATCCCATGAAATGTATTATAACGTATTCAGGTCTATTCTTGCAAGCAGAGCCCCAAGGAGTTCGGTGGCGATGGAGGTGAGGAGCATGTCGTCCTTGGTGAACCCGCCGTCTGTCTTGTCTGCGAGGTTGAGGACACCCTTGACCTCGCCCGCATGCTTGATGAGAATGCACATGAACGACTTTGTGGTGTACTTGTCCTTGTTCTGGTAGCCGATCTCCTCCTCGATGTCGCGGATGATCAGGGAGGCGTCACGTGAGAGGACCAGGTTCATGATGCCCTTCTGCTCGGAGCCAACGTGGATGAAGGGGTCGGCACCGATATCGGAGTGATTGTGGGCTTTCATCTCGAGATCCCCGGAGGCTGGATTTTTCACGAAGAGGGAGCAGTACTTGGCCCCGATAACCTTGGGCAGGTGGTTGATCACGGCACTGAGCATGGTAGTCACGTCCTTGGCCGCGTTGAGCTCCTGCGCCAGGGTGTAGAGCATATCGAGGTAGGAAGCATTCATGACATCAACCTCCGTTTCTGGTAGTTTTCATTCCTATCGGTTTTTTCCCGTTCAATTCTGAGCTTTTCTCCCACAATCCTTCCGGAGGAGTATGGTCTGGATGATATAGGATAACAACTGGCAAGTAAATACGAGAAAGGTCGATCCATAATCCACGGAAAATGCATCTGATAATCTGGGAGATAGGGCAGTACGCGCCGGGGGCTCAGGCTCATTGGGCCCGGCCGTCCTGTGCCTGGCCATTAGGTGCTTGACTTGGCAGGGTAGAATGGATGTATAATCAAAAAGCTAATGAACGAGGTGATGTTTTTGGAAAAATTAGACATACTTGAGACAAAAATCATGGGTTTATTGGAACTGGTGAACACACTCAGGAACCAGCTTGAGGAGTTGACCATCAAATATAAAGAAAAGGAGGAAGAGGTTCACGGGTTAAAGCAGGAGATGGAGTATCTCTTGGGAGAAAAGGAACTGGTCAAAGAAAAGGTTGCACACCTCATAAAGTGCGTGGAAGCATTCTGACAACTTGCACGATACAATAACGATACGAATATTAGGGCAGGAATACAAGGTTAAGACTGGGGGTAACGAAGAGCATATTCAGTCGCTGTCGCACTACGTCAATAAAAAGGTCTTTGACGTGCAGCAACAGGGTAGCGCCATTTCTACCATGGAACTGATAGCGATGGTGATGCTTGATCTGGCTGATGAAGTGGCTAAGGCGAAGTCTGAATTGAAGGAATATAAGGAATCGGTTTCCGAAAAGGTGGATCAGATCCTGGTACGTATCGATCAGGGGACCAGATGAAGCCTTTTCATGGGAAACACCCTTACATATTCATTGAGCCTGCAGCAGGGGCGAAACAGTCGCCTTGGAGGCGAGCGAACGTGCATTCTCCCTTGTAAGAAGGATTCGAAGGACAGTCATCCAGGGGCTGGCTTGATTTTACCCTCGGAAGCTCAAGGGACTTGAGGCAGTATCGCAGAGCTCGGCCAGACCTGCCTGTTCCTCCCTCTCCCGATCCGCATGACCTCTGTGGAGATGCAGAGCAAATCGGATATCAGGAAGATTGTACTGGAAAGGCGGCAGGGGATCGCCTCTGAGATCAAGAAGCGCTCCGAGATCGAGATCCTCGGCCACATACGCCGCCTTCCCGAGTACAGAGATGCCCATAACATTGCCATGTATTACCCTGTGCAGGGGGAGGTGAATCTCCTTTCCCTCATGGGCGACGACGGCAAGAGGTTCCTTTTCCCGAAGGTCCACGGTAACGACCTTTCTTTTTATCCTGCAGAGACCCCTGATAATTTTGTCATCGGCCGTTTCGGCATACCGGAGCCGACGAGTGACGTCGCAGTAAGAGTTCAAGATATAGATCTGATTTTCGTACCTGCTCTCTGTTATGACGATCGGGGCCATCGCCTGGGGTACGGAAAAGGATATTATGACAGGCTGCTCATGGCTCATCCGGACGTCCTTGCCATTGGCGTCAGCTTCGATGAGTGCTCTGTGCCCAGGCTGCCTGTGGAACCTTGGGATGCACATGTGGACTGTGTAGTGACACAAACAGGTGTTTTCAGATCAAACAGCGCAAGGCGAGAGGTGCAATGATGGACGTTATCACCCAGTTAATCGTACTGCCGGTCGTGGCTGTTGTCGCGGTCGTAAGCGGGTACGTTTTAAATACCTACGTAAGCAGGAAAAAAGGCAGAGAAGCAGATGAATACGTAAAGAAAAAAGAAGAAGAGGCCAGGCAGATCTACTCGAACATCATCGCAGATGCCAAGCTCGAAGCGAAGGAGATCACCTTCAACGCAAAGAGCCAGAGCGATGCCGAGGCCAAGGAGCGCCTGAAGGAGGTATCCGCAATCGAGAAACGGATCCACCAGAGGGAAGAGATGTTCGACAACAAGCTTGCCCTGCTGGACAAGCGTGAGCAGGAAGTCAAAAAGAGCGAGCAGTCCCTGGTCGACAAGACGCGGCACGTGGAAGCCATGAAGAACGAGATTGAGGCCCTCCGCAAGGCCGAGGTGGCCAAACTCGAAGAGATCAGCGGCATGGACTCGAAGACGGCCAAGAAGGAGCTCATGCAGTCCCTCGAGAGCGAGGCCAGACATGAAGCTGCCAAGCTGATCAAGCAGATCACGGACGAGGCGGAAGCAGAGGCGGACAAGAAGGCCAAGAGCATCCTCTCGACCGCCATCCAGCGCTACGCGGCGGACGTGGTGAGTTCCCGGACCGTTTCCGTGGTGAACCTTCCCAGCGAGGAAATGAAGGGCAGGATCATCGGCAGGGAGGGCAGGAACATCCGGGCCATCGAAGCGGTGACCGGTGTTGACCTCATCATCGATGACACGCCGGATGCGGTCATCCTGTCGAGCTTCGACCCCATCAAGCGCGAGATCGCCCGGCTTTCCCTGGAGACCCTGGTGATCGACGGGAGGATCCACCCGTCCCGGATCGAAGAGGTGGTTGAGAAGGTCACCAAGGAGGTGAACGAGGGCGTATGGGAGTCGGGCCAGCAGGCGACCTTCGACGTCGGCGTCCACGGCATCAGCCCCGAGCTCATCAAGCTGGTGGGCAAGCTCAAGTACCGCACGAGCTTTTCCCAGAACGTGTACCAGCATTCCCTCGAGGTGGCGCACCTCTGCGGCATCATTGCGGCTGAGCTGGGCGTGAACCAGAAGATTGCAAAGAGGGTGGGTCTGCTGCACGACATCGGCAAGGCCATGGACCACGAGGTGGAGGGCTCCCACGCCATCATCGGCGCCGAGGTGGCGAAGCGCTACGGGGAATCGCCCAAGGTGGTGGAGGCCATCGCCGCGCACCACAACGAGGCCCCCGTGAACTCCATCTATGCCTTCCTGGTACAGGCGGCCGACTCGCTGTCCGCAGCCAGGCCGGGGGCCAGGAGGGAGATGCTCGAGAACTACATCAAGAGGCTCGAGGACCTCGAGGCCATCGCCAACTCCTTCAACGGCGTGGCAAAGTCTTTTGCCGTGCAGGCGGGCAGGGAGATCCGGGTGATGGTGGATGTGGATAAGATCAACGACGAGGAAGCAGACCTCCTGGCGAAGAGCATCACCAAGGAGATCGAAACGAAGCTAACCTATCCTGGCCAGATACGCGTGGTCGTGATCAGGGAAACCCGTGCCGTGCGGTTTGCAAAATAGGGAAGGATGCAATGACCGAAGACCAGCTCACAGAACTCAAACGCGGAATCGTTGACATCATCTCCGAGGAGGAGCTCATCGCCAAGCTCAGGAAGGGCAGGCCGCTCAAGGTCAAGGTCGGGTTCGACCCCACGGCTCCTGACATCCATCTGGGCCACACCGTAGTGCTCCAGAAGATGCGCCAGTTCCAGGATGCAGGGCATGACGTCATCTGCCTCATCGGCGATTTTACCGGCATGATCGGCGACCCCAGCGGCAGGAGCTCCACCAGGCCTCCGCTCACGAGGCCGGAGGTGCTGGAAAACGCCAAAACATACCAGGAGCAGGTGAAGAAGATCCTCGATCCCGAGCGTACAATCATGAGGTTCAACTCTGAGTGGATGGACAACATGGTGGTTGCGGATTTCATCAAGCTCACCTCCATCCAGACCGTTGCCCGCATGCTCGAGCGCGACGACTTCAAGAAGCGTTTCCAGCAGCAGCACCCCATCAGTATCCACGAGTTCCTCTATCCCTTCATCCAGGGGTACGACTCCGTGGCCCTGGAGGCCGACATCGAACTGGGCGGCACAGACCAGATCTTCAACCTCTTCATGGGGCGCGAGGTGCAGAAATCCTTCGGCCAGGAGCCGCAGGTGGTGATGACCCTGCCCCTGCTGGAGGGCACGGACGGCATCCAGAAGATGAGCAAGTCCTACGGCAACTACATCGGGGTGGACGATCTCCCGGGGGACATGTTCGGCAAGATCATGTCGATCTCCGACGAGCTCATGTGGAAGTACTACGAGCTCCTGAGCTCCAGGTCGCTGCCGGAGATCCGGGAGCTCAGGGCAAAGGTCGGAGAAGGGACGCTTCATCCCATGGAAGCCAAGATGACCCTTGGCCACGAGATCGTCCAGCGGTACCACGGGAAGGAGGAGGCCGATCTCGCCCGGGAGGGCTTCACCCGGGTCTTCAAGGAAAAGGCGCTGCCGGAAGACATGCCCGAGGTGACCGTCGGGCTCGAGAGGCCGTGGATAGGCTCCGTGCTCAAGGAAGCCGGCCTCGTGAGCAGCACCTCTGAGGCCAAGCGACTCATTGCCCAGGGCGCGGTGACCATTGGTGACCAGAAGGCCTCGGATGGCGAGCTGGTG
This sequence comes from Deltaproteobacteria bacterium, assembly GCA_035352355.1. GTDB lineage: Bacteria > Desulfobacterota > Desulfomonilia > UBA1062 > UBA1062 > Phosphitivorax. Next base: position 79,316 of record DAOPXM010000014.1, read on the forward strand.
ATGTCAGCGGGCACCTATATAATAAAGGTGGGCAAGAGGCGCTTCGCAAAGGTGACCGTGAAGTAGGGGGCCGGCGTCCCTGTTGGGAACAGAAGGCCTGCTCCCCGGATTTGTCAGGGGCAGGCCTTCGTTATCCTCTGCCCATCCTTTCCCGATGCACTGATTATCTCTCCCGTAAATAAATCTATTTTGTGCTTGATCAAGAATCTTTTATGATCTATATGCATCAAACTTTTTACGTCACACGGTTGAGATGTTCTTTGAAAAGCTTATTATGAAGCTAGGTCAGGCCGCCGATAATACATGAATCCTTTTCATGTGGAGAGCCTCTAAATATAGGCTGGGGCAAGGATCTGAGAAAAATTGATTTTTTGTGATTTTGCCCCTTGACACAGAGGCGTGTTTGACATAGAAAGGGCAGGCCTTGAGGGAAACCCGAAAGAGCACGAGGGAAAATAAAAAACCCTCTTGACAAAGAAACCGATCTTTAATAGAAAGCAACACGCTTCATAGAGAAAGCATCGCTCTTGATGGAAGAAAAACGAGAGCAGAGAGGGACGAAAAGAAATTGAAAAACCCTCTTGACAACGCAGCTTATCTTTAATAGAAAGCAAACCGCGTTGGACATCAAAAGCAAAACGTTCTTTGAAACAATATAACGTTGACAAGCAACGAACAGGCGTGCTTAAAGGTAAAACTCGGCACGGCAATCGATTGATCTTTGAAAACTGAATAGTGGAAGGCGAAGACACACATACGTAAGGTAATTTACGCATAACAGCGTAAAGCTAAGATTAAACACAAGAGTTTGATCCCGGCTCAGAATGAACGCTGGCGGCGTGCCTAACACATGCAAGTCGAGCGAGAAAGTTCCCTTCGGGGAGCGAGTACAGCGGCGCACGGGTGAGTAACGCGTGGGTAACCTACCCTCGAGTGGGGGATAACTCGTCGAAAGGCGGGCTAATCCCGCATACGTCCCGCAGACCCATGTCTGCAGGAGAAAGATGGCCTCTGCTTGCAAGCTATCGCTCTTGGATGGGCCCGCGTTAGATTAGCTTGTTGGTGAGGTAACGGCTCACCAAGGCTCCGATCTATAGCTGGTTTGAGAGGACGACCAGCCACACTGGAACTGAGACACGGTCCAGACTCCTACGGGAGGCAGCAGTGAGGAATATTGCGCAATGGGGGAAACCCTGACGCAGCGACGCCGTGTGAGCGATGAAGGCCTTCGGGTCGTAAAGCTCTGTCAGAGGGGAAGAAAGGGGATATGGTTAATACCCATGTCCATTGACGGTACCCTTTGAGGAAGCACCGGCTAACTCCGTGCCAGCAGCCGCGGTAATACGGAGGGTGCGAGTGTTATTCGGAATCACTGGGCGTAAAGAGCACGTAGGCGGATAGGTAAGTCAGATGTGAAATCCCGGAGCTCAACTCCGGAACTGCATTTGATACTGCTAGTCTTGAGTGAGGTAGAGGGGGGTGGAATTCCCGGTGTAGAGGTGAAATTCGTAG